>DATKWD010000086.1:0-9248 GCA_035529695.1 Acidimicrobiales bacterium
AACGAGGCCTCGTCGGTGAAGACGTTCTGGATCGCGACCTGGGCGGTGAAGTCCTCGAGCAGACCGCTGACGAAGGCCTCGTCGGCGGAGGAGTCCGCAGTGGCCATCAGATCGAAGAAGCTCCGACCATCCGGGCCGGGCTGTCCGAATGCGTTGTTGACGAAATCCTGGTCTTCGGCCGACGGCGACAGACCGCGCGTCTCGAGCTCCTGCTTCATCTGCGCGAAGAAGATCCGCTGGCGGATGGCGAAGGAGGCCACCGCCTGCGAGTAGGTGCCGGGAGGATCGCTCGCGACCGGGGGACAGACGTCGACGGTCGGATCGAACGACACCGGATCGAGAGCGGTCGGACAGAATCCGAAGACGGTGACGAAGAAATCCGGTCGGGCGAGGATGTCGCTGACCTCGGCGTTGAGCTGGTCGTTGCTGAATTCCTCGTCGCCGACGGAGAACGCAGGGGCCGCGCCCGTGCCGCACGCGCCCAACGTCAACGCGAATGCCAGGACCGACGTTGCGAGCAGGCGAGGGCGCGTCATGGAGAACACCGAATCTATTGGTCCTCCGTGGGAGGAACCAGCTCGCGCAACGCAGTCACGAGGTCGCCCCCCGGGTCGGACTTGCGAGCCAGCGGGAGAACGAGGGTGTCGTCGGGCTTGTGCACGGCCTTCGGCACGAGCCGCTTCAGGCGGATCTTCTGGCTCTCCTTGAGCACGACCGGGCTGAGGCGGGCCATCAGTGCCGGCCCTCCGAAGCCTCCTCCGTCGTTCACGACGATGTCGCGAATACCCAGGCGGCTGCACTCCGCCCGCAGCAACGCGACCGAGAGCAGCCCCTCGCCCGGCTCGGGCACCGGCCCGTAGCGATCCTGCCACTCCGTGCGGATCGCGACGACCTCCTCGGGTGTGGTGACCGCCGCCAGACGACGGTAGGCCTCGATCCGCAGGTCCTCCTTGCCGATGTAGTCCTTCGGAAGATTCGCATCGATGGGCAGGTCGAGCTTGATCTCGGCCGGCTCGGTCGGGGTCTCGCCCTTCAACTCGGCGACGGCTTCGGTGACCATCTGGCAGTAGAGGTCGTAGCCGACGGCCGCGATGTGACCGCTCTGCCCGGTCCCGAGAAGGTTTCCCGCACCGCGGATCTCGAGATCGCGCATGGCGATCTTGAACCCCGAGCCGAGCTCGGTCGACTCGCCGATCGTCTTGAGTCGCTCGTACGCCTCGTCGGTGAGGACCTGATCGGGGGGGTGGAAGAGATAGGCGTAGGCGCGCTGTCCCGCTCGGCCCACCCGGCCCCGCAGCTGGTGCAGCTGACCGAGCCCGAGCATGTCGGCACGATCGACGACCAGGGTGTTCACGGTCGGCATGTCGATCCCGGACTCGATGATGGTCGTACAGACCAACACGTCGTACTCGCCTTCCCAGAAGTCCAGCACCACCTGCTCGAGGCTGCCTTCGTCCATCTGGCCGTGGGCGACGGCGATCCGGGCCTCTGGGACCAGCTCGCGCAGCTGGTGGGCCACCCGGTCGATGTCCTGCACCCGGTTGTGCACGAAGAACACCTGGCCTTCGCGGAGCAGCTCACGTCGGATCGACTCGGCGATGGCGCGCTCGTCCAATGGACCGACGTAGGTGAGGATCGGCTGCCGCTCGGCCGGCGGCGTGTTGAGCAGGCTCAGGTCACGAATGCCGGTGAGGCTCATCTCGAGGGTCCGGGGAATCGGGGTGGCCGACAACGTGAGGACGTCGACATCGGTTCGGAGTTGCTTGATCTTCTCCTTGGCCGAGACCCCGAACCGCTGCTCCTCGTCGATCACCAGCAGACCCAGCGACGCGAACTCGATGTCCTGGCTGAGCAGCCGATGGGTGCCGATGACCAGGTCGACGTCACCGGACTTCAGCCCCGCCACGACCTTGCGGGCCTGGCCAGGAGTGAGGAAGCGGCTGAGGACCTCGATGCGGATCGGGTAGGGAGCGAACCGCTCGGAGAAGGTCTGATGATGTTGCTGGGCGAGCAGGGTCGTGGGAACCAGCACCGCGACCTGCCGCCCCTCCTGGGCGACCTTGAACGCCGCCCGCAGTGCGACCTCGGTCTTGCCGAACCCCACATCGCCGCACACGAGACGGTCCATCGGAGTCGAGGCCTCGAGGTCCTCCTTGACGTCCGCGATCGCAACGGCCTGATCGGGGGTCGGCTCGTACGGGAAGCTCTCCTCGAACTCGTGCTGCCACGGGGTGTCGGGCGGGTACGCCCTGCCCTCGGTGTTGATGCGGGTCTGGTAGAGCACCACGAGCTCCTGCGCGATCTCCTCGACCGCCGACCGGACCTTCGCCTTGGCCTTCTGCCACCCGTCGCCGCCGAGGCGGGACAGCGACGGCGAGTCGCCGCCGGTGTAGTGGCGGATGGCATCGATCTGATCGGACGGCAGGTAGAGCTTGTCGTCACCTCGGTACTCGAGCAGCAGGTAGTCGCGCTCGGATCCATCGAGCGAACGGGTGACCATGCCGCCGTACCGGGCGACGCCGTGCATGTGGTGGACGACGTGATCGCCCACCTGGAGGTCGTCGAAGAAGCCCTGGGCATCGCGGTGACGAGGCCGTGCCCTGCGGTGTGATCGACGACGGCCCGTGAGCTCGGCCTCGGTGAGCACGGCGAGGCGGAGCCCGGGAAGGATGCAGCCTCGTTCGAGCGCCTGCACGCCGATCTGAACCGCCGGCTCGGGTCCTGACGACGCCGGGTCGTCGATGAAGCCGGCAGCCCAGCCGAGATCGGCGAAGAGGTCGCGGAGTCGGTTCGCCGAACCGGTGCCGTCCGCGGCGACCAGCACGCGGTAGCCATCGTCGGTCAGCGTGCGAATCTGCTTTCGCAGCAGGTCGGGATCACCGATGACGGGATTGAAGCCGGTGGCCGAGATCCGGGTCACCTCGGGCGATTCGGGTGCCGACGTCACGGTCCAGACGGGTGATGCCGTGTGGGCCAGGATGCGCTCGAAGTCGAGGTGCAGGCGTGGGAAGGAGTGCTCGTCGGTGTCCTCGACCGCGCCCCAGGTGCGGGCGAGCGTGTTGGCCAGATCTGCCTCGTCGGCGATCAGGTCGGCGGCACGGTCGCGCATGCGACGGGGCTCGACGAGCACCACCAGACCGCTCTCGCCGATGACGTCGGGAAGCAGGTGCTCATCGGTCGTCAGCCAGGGAAGCCACGACTCCATCCCGTCGAACTGCTGGCCCTCGGCGAGTCGCTCCCACTGCTCACGCCCCCAGGGTTCGAGTCCGACGAGCCGCTCGGCCCGCTCGCGGACCTCGGGCGTCGGAAGCAGTTCGCGGCACGGAAAGATCGCTGCGGCCGGCACGTCGTCGGTCGACCGCTGATCGCTGATCGAGAACTCGGTCAGCCGGTCGACCTCGTCACCCCACAGATCGAGTCGGACCGGGCGGTCGGCGGTCGACGGGAAGACATCGACGATCGAGCCGCGGAGCGCGACCTCACCGCGATGCTCGACCTGGTACTCGCGTCGATACCCGGCGCCCACCAATCGGGCCACGAGATCGGTCGGATCGTGGTCGTCGCCGGGCCGGACGATGATCGGCTCGACGTCCTCGACGTGCGGACCGAGACGCTGCACGAGCGCACGCACCGGTGCGACCACGACCGCCGGCACGTACTCCTCGCTCCGGAGACGCCACAAGGTCTGGAGTCGGCGTCCCATCGTCTCGACGTTCGGACTGACCCGTTCGAACGGCAGTGTCTCCCAGGCGGGGAACAACTCGACCGCTGCTTCGCCGAGGTAGGCCACCAGGTCGCGGTGCATGCGTTCGGCGTCGGTGGTCGTCGGCACCGCGACCAGCAGGGGTGAGCGGGTCGTGAGCTCCACGAGCCCGCTGAGCACCAGGGCACGTGCCGGTTCCGGAACCGCCAGGACGGCGTTTCGCTTCCCGAGGACCGACACGAGCCCGGGCTCATCGCGTACGATTTTCGGAAGATCGCGGAACTGCACTCGACAAGGGTACGAACTGACGTGACGGACGGCGACGTCGAAGACGAACCAGACGCAGCCCAGGACGACGCGCCACCGGCACCGCTGATCCATCGACCCCAGGGCAACTGGCTCGACGACCGCCTCGACGAGTACCTCCGAGAGCTCCAGGACCTCGGGTTCGCTTCCGAGACCTGATCAGCTCGCCAAGCTGAGGCAGATCCCGATCTGTCCGAGGTGATAGGTGATCATCACGATCAGCCGGCCGTACTGCACGTCTGCGATGAACCGGGTCCAGGCGATCAGCGCGTCGCTGCTGTAGAAGAGCAGCGCACCCACCAGGGCGATCGGCCGGCCCGTTCCCGCAGCGCTGACGACCATGATCGAGATGACACCGATGTAGACGACCACCGGGCCGAAGAGCTCGGGGGTGTCCGACGCCTTCACGGCGCCGAGGATCTCGCGGCCGAGTGTCACCAGCAACAGACCGACCACCACCCCGGCGACGGCGGCCCACGTGGGATCGATGCCGTCGATGACCATGCCCACGACGTAGGCGACATGGCCGCACAGGAACGAGGCGAGCCCGAACACGAACAGATCTTGCGGCAGCATCAGGAACACGTCGCCGCCCAGCGAGAAGACGATGGCGATCAAGAAGGCCGTCTGGACCGTCGTGTCGTGGGGTTCGATCGCCACGGTCGCGAGGAACAACATGACCATCGTGGCCGGCTTGGCCACGTACTCGAGCCCGACGTTGCCTCGGCCCACGGCCCACCAGTCGATCGCCGCCACGACCAGGGTCGCCGCGAACAGTGCCCAGGTGCCCGCGTTCACGGGCCGAGGTTACGACCAGCTCGGCGAAGCCCCGAAAACTCGATCGCCTCGGGTTCGTTACCCCGGACCGGAAGACCTAGTCGAAGGCCTCGACCGCGGCGGCGATCGGAGCGTCGTCCTCGATCATCATCTGGATCCGCACCGCGTCACGTGGCCGATTCCAGCCCAGCCCGCCGACGAGACGTCCCTCGTGTCCGTACACGATGCCGAACCTGGCGTCTTCGACCGATCCGAACGTGTGCAACGTGTCGGCCTCGGCGATGCTGCCTGCCAACTGGATCTTGACGTCGAACTGATCGGACCAGAACCACGGGACCGGAGCGAAGTGCTCGGCAGCGTCGTCGTCGACAAGCAGACGTCGTGCGGCCGCCTGGCCCATCTGGACTGCGTGGTCCCAGTGCTCGAGACGTGCCATCTTCCAGCCGAAGCGCTTGTTCGGCCACCTCGCCACGTCGCCGGCCGCGACCACTCCCGGCGCAGCGAGACACGTCGAGTCGCACACGACGCCATCATCGATCTCGAGCCCCGAGCCGTCGAGCCACTCGGTGTTCGGGCGAACGCCGATCCCGACGATCACGACGTCCGCGTCGACGGTCGACCCATCGCCGAGCTCGAGCTGTTCGACCCGACCCCCACCACGCATCCCGCTGACCCCGACACCGAGTCGAAGCGTGACGCCGTTGTCAGCATGCAGACGAGCACAGGTCGCGCCGATCTCGGGCCCGAGTGCCCGTTCGAGCGGGGTCGACAAGGGATCGACCATGGTCACGTCCAACCCCATCGTGCGAGCCGTCGCAGCGACCTCGGCGCCGATGAACCCTGCGCCGACGACGGCAACGCGGGGCGAGCCTTCGATCAGTTCGGCGTGGATCGCCGTGCAGTCCTCGAGCGTTCGCAGCGTGTGCACGCCGGCGAACCCATGGCCGAAGGGCAATCGGTGAGGACGCGAGCCGGTTGCGACGACCAGGCCGTCGAACGGGAGCACTTCACCGCCGTCCACGACCACGGCCCGTCGAGCCAGGTCGAGCGCGGTCGCGGTCTCGCCCGTTCTCCAGACGATGCCGAGGTCGTCCACCGCCGGATTGGATCTCAGCGTGGTCGACTCGGGTTCTTTGGCCCCCGACAGCACCGCCTTCGACAGCGGCGGCCGGTCGTACGGTCGGTGCGGCTCGTCACCGATCACGGTGATCGTGCCCTCGTGACCCTGCGTTCGGAGCTCGGCGGCCGCTCGGAGGCCGGCAAGCGACGCGCCGACGATGACGACTCTGTCGGGCCTCACACCTCTTCGAGCGAGATCGCCTGCTTCGGGCAGCGACGCACGGCTTCTTCGACCTTCGCCTTGAGCTCGTCTGGGGGTGTCTCGTCGAGGACGTAGAGGAAATCGTCATCACGCACCTCGAAGACCTCGGGTGCGGCGGCCATACAGATGGCGTTGCTCTCGCACAGATCGAAATCGACGACGACCTTGTATCCCATGACGACTCCTCGGACTCGTGTGTCTGCGATCGGCAACGTAGCCGACACTCACCCGTCGGCCGGAGACCGGCGCGCCTACTCTCTGTGGTCGTGGGGCGGAGGGAGTCGATGTCGGGCGAGCAGGCACGCCGAATGCAGCTTGCCGCCCAGGGTCTTGCGAGGCCTCGACCCGCCGGCCGTGTCGACCGGCGGCACCTCCGACGGGTGTTCGACGATGTCGGGATCGTCCAGATCGATTCGGTCAGCGTTCTGGTCCGATCGCACTACCTGCCGTTCTTCAGTCGGCTCGGCCCGTATCGACGCGAGATGCTCGACGAGATGGCGCGCACGCACCACGAGATCGTCGAGTACTGGTTCCACATGGCCTCGTGGGCGCCGGCCGCCACCTGGCCGCAGTACGCATGGCGGATGCGCTCGTCGACGAACCGGTGGCGTCAGTTCGCAGAACAACCCGATGCCGTCGAGTACCTCGACCAGACTCGACGCGAGGTCGTCCGGCGTTCACCGGTGACCGCCAACGAGTTGGAGTCGCGGGTCGGCCCCAAGGAGCCGTGGTGGGACTGGAGCCGATCGAAGCGCGCGCTCGAATACCTGTTCCATCACGGTGAACTGGCAGCACGCCGCCGCCCCAACTTCGAGCGCGAGTACGTCACGCTCGACGACGTCCTGCCTGCATCCGTGATCGCCGCCCGCGACGGGGCCGATGACCCCGAAGGCGAGCGCTGGTGCCTGGTGGACGCCGCGCGACGTCTCGGTGTCGGCACGGCCCGCGACCTCGCCGACTACCCCCGGATGGCCATCGGTGTCGCTCGCCGTCACCTCCGCGATCTGCTCGCAGAAGGGGCGCTCGAGGAGGTGGCGGTGGAAGGCTGGAACGAGGTCGCCTATCGCCACCCCGATGCGACGCTTCCCCGCCGCACGACCGCGCGTGCCCTGCTGTCGCCGTTCGACTCCTTGGTGTGGGATCGCGATCGGGTTGAGCGGGTGTTCGGCTTTCGCTATCGCATCGAGATCTACGTGCCGAGGCCGCAGCGCGTCCATGGGTACTACGTGCTCCCGTTCCTGCTGGGCGATCGCTTGGTCGCTCGGGTCGACCTCAAAGCCGACCGGTCGAACCGCCGCCTCCTCGTCCTCGCCAGCCACCACGAGGCCGGCACCGACCCCGACCACGTCGCGACCGAGTTGGCATCCGAGCTCCACGACCTGGCCGCATGGCTCGACCTCGACGACATCCACGTGCAGCCTCGCGGCCATCTGTCCGGCGCGCTCAGCACCAGCGTCGGCTAGACCGATCGCATGCACGTACTGCGAACACCCCTCCTCCATGAGGACACAGGTGAAGAGATGGGCGACGCGGAGGTCGACCTCGTGGCCGCGAACCCGTGATCGACGAACTCCCCCGCTGGGACGTCTCGGAGTACTTCCCGGGCCTCGACTCGCGTGAGTTCACCGCAGCCCACGAGCAGTTGGGCGCCGAGATCAGCCGGCTCGGCGCACTCTTCGACCGCCACGGGGTTCGGGGCGGTGACCATGCACTCGACGACGGCGCCGTGGCCGCGTACGACGAGGTGCTGAGCGCCACCAACGACGTCCGCGAACAGGCGGGACTCCTGCAGGCCTACGTCTACGCATTCGTCTCGACCGACGCGAAGGACGACGAAGCGCAGCGCGCGTACAGCCGGCTCGAGCGCGACAGCGCCGAGCTGACCAAGCTCACCGCACGATTCGAGGCATGGGTCGGAGCTCTGGGGGCCGACGAGCTGATCGCGCGCAGCGAGCAGGCGGCCGCGCACGGCTGGCCCATGCGCAAGGCACAGATCCGCGCCGACCACCAGATGTCCGAAGCCGAAGAGGACCTCAGTGCCGACCTCTCGTTGACGGGCGGATCGGCATGGTCACGCTTGTACCGCGACGTCACGGCGTCGATCGTCGTCGACGTGCCGAAACCCGACGGCACTCTCGAGACGCTGCCGATGAGTGGCGTCCGGGGCCTCGCCGGTGACCCCGATCGGGGCGTGCGCGAGGCGGCCTATCACTCCGAACTCGAGGCCTGGCGCGAACACGCCACGCCGATCGCCGCTGCGCTCAACGCGATCAAGGGTGAGCAGCTGACACTGGCGACCCGGCGGCGGTGGGATTCGCCGCTCGATTCGCAGCTGTTCAGTCAGACGGTCGACCGCGAGACGCTCGACGCCATGCAGTCGGCGATGACTGCTTCCTTCGTCGATTTCCGCCGGTACCTCCGTGCCAAGGCCAAGATGATGGGCCTCGACCGGCTGGCCTTCTTCGATCTGTTCGCCCCCATCGGCGGCGGTTCCGACCAACCCTGGAGCGCAGCGGTCGACGCGGTCGAGGCGGCGTTCACGAGCTACTCGCCCCAACTGCGAGCGCTGGCACGGCGAGCGTTCGACGAGTCGTGGGTCGATGTCGGACCTCGCAGCGGCAAGGTCGGCGGTGCGTTCTGCATGCCGACGATCGACGGCGACTCGAGGGTGCTCATGAACTTCAACGGGAGCTTCGACAGCTTCCAGACCCTTGCGCACGAACTCGGGCACGCCTATCACAACTCGACGATGGCGGGCCGCACGCCGCTCCAGAAGGGCACCCCGTCTGCACTGGCCGAAACCGCTTCGATCTTCTGCGAGACGGTCATGGTCGCGCACGGGCTCGACACGGCGACCGGTGACGACCGGCTGGCGATCCTCGAAGTCGATCTCCAGGGCTCGCTCCAGGTCATCGTCGACATCCACTCACGATTCCTGTTCGAGGCGGCGGTCTTCGAGCGGCGGGCATCGACGACCCTCTCCGCCGAGGAGTTCTGCGAACTCATGGCCGAGGCCCAGGAAGCCACCTACGGCGACGGTCTCGATGCCGACCTGCGACACCGGTGGATGTGGGCCGCCAAGCCGCACTACTACGGCTCACTGTTCTACAACTGGCCGTACGCGTACGGGCTGTTGTTCGG
>DATKWD010000087.1:0-10656 GCA_035529695.1 Acidimicrobiales bacterium
GTTCGCGTCGGTGCAACGATGGCGACGGGGCTGTCAGGATGTGGTTTGTGGCCACGCGACGGACCGACGTCGGCCCCGTCCTCCCACTGGCGCTTCGGCTCGGTGACCGCGTGCGGCTCGTCTCACCGGCCAGCTTTCCGACGCAGGAGTGGCTGGACGCCTCGGTCGGCATCCTCGAGGGCTGGGGTCTGGTGGTCGAGGTCGGCGAGCACGCCATGGACCAGTGGGGCTACATGGCAGGGCGCGACGGCGATCGGCTGGCTGACCTGAACGACGCGTTCCGCGACCCGGGCGTACGCGCGATCATCGCGACCCGTGGCGGGGCGGGCGCCTACCGGATCGCCGACCGCGTCGACTTCGATGCCGTTCGCGCAGACCCCAAGCCGGTCGTGGGCTTCAGCGACATCACCCCGCTGCACCTCGCGCTCTGGGCGCAGTGCGGCCTGATCTCGATCCACGGCTGTCTGGCCGGCGCCAACGCCATGTCGTCGGTTCGTCACCTGTTGATGACCGCCGAGCCGCTCACGATCGACCGCGATGCCGGTGCCTATTCAGCCGCGATCGAGGTGCCCGGTGCGGCCACCGGCCCACTGATCGGGGGCAACCTCCGCGGCGTGTGCGGCCGGATCGGGGTCGACCTCCCACGTCTCGACGGGGCCATCGTGTTCCTCGAGGACTTCCGCAAGGTCGGCTTGGGCGAGGTCGATCGCCAGCTGACACAGCTCATCAACGCCGGGGTGCTCGATGGCATCGCGGGAGTCGTACTGGGGCTCATCACCGGCTTCGACCACCACACCGACCGAGGCTGGACGCTGCTCGACGTCCTGGACGATCGCCTCGGCTCGCTCGGCGTCCCCGTTCTGGGTGGGATCAACGCCGGTCACGGAGGCGTCGGGGTGGACGGCGGACCCGACCAACATGCGTTGCCGATCGGGGCGCCGGCAACCATCGACACGGCGGCCGGAACCCTCACGGTCGGCCCGTGCGTCCGAGATCGCCGGTAGGGTTGTCGCCACCGCACCGGGCAAGGGGGGCTGGGACGTGAACTACCGGCTGTGGACTCGGATTGCGCTCGGCTACCTGACGCTCATGGCGTTGCAGATCGGGGTCTGGGCGCTCGTCGCCCCACGCTCGTTCTACGACGACTACCCCGGGCTGGGAAGAGCTTGGATCTCCGTCGATGGCCCGTTCAATGAGCACCTGATTCGCGATGTCGGTGCCCTCAACCTTGCACTGGCGATCGTCATGGCCGCGGCGGCGGTGAAGTTGAGCCGTGACCTGGTGGTCGTTGCGGCCCTGGCGTCGTTGATGTGGGGCGTGCCCCACTTCCTGTACCACCTGGTGAACCAGGACGGGCTCGACGGCGCCGATGTCGCAGCCAGCCTCGGCGGGCTCGCGGTGGCGGTGCTGCTCCCACTCGCCCTGCTCTGGATCGCTCCCAAGCTGCAGGAGCCGGACGGACTGCGACGGTGATGACGCTTGGTCCCCCCATCCCCCCGAGGGTGCACCACTAACGTCGCTGTTCATGGATTTCGAGCTCCCTGGCGACGACGATCCTCGGCGGCTCGCCGTTCGGGAATGGCTGGCTGACAACCCGTCACCCAGCGGCCGCGAACTCGCCGAGGCCGGGTACGTGGCACCACACTGGCCGAAACCGTGGGGCCTCGACGCCGACCCGATCCACCAGATCGTGATCGATGAGGAACTCAGGGCTGCGATGGTGAACCGCCCGTCGAACATCATCGGCATTGGCTGGGCCGGCCCGACGTTGCTGCATGCCGGAACCGAGGCGCAGAAGGAGCGGTACCTCTTCCCGATGCTGTCGGCCGACGAGATCTGGTGCCAGCTGTTCTCAGAGCCCGGCGCCGGATCCGACCTCGCCGGACTCTCGACCCGGGCCGTGAAGGACGGCGACGAATGGGTCGTCACCGGCCAGAAGGTGTGGACCTCGATGGCCCACGACGCCCAGTTCGGGATCCTCATCGCCCGGACCGACGCTGACGCCCCGAAGCACGAGGGCATCAGCTACTTCATCTGCCCGATGGATGCTGACGGGATCGAGATCCGGCCCCTCATCGAGATGACCGGCAACCACATGTTCAACGAGGTGTTCTTCGACGAGGTACGCATCCCGGCGGGGAACCTCGTGGGCGAGGTCAATCGCGGCTGGGGCCTGGCGAAGGTCACGCTCGGCAACGAGCGTGTCTCGCTGTCGGGTGGGGGAGCGCTGTGGGGCAACGGCCCGAGCGCCCATGACCTGCTCGACACGATCCGCGGAGCCGGAGGCATCGCTGATCGACGCATCCGCCAGCGCGTGTCGCAGCTCTACATCGAGGCTGAGATCCTCCGCCTGATCCGACTGCGCACGGTCACCGCTGCCATCAAGGGCGAACCGCCGGGTGCCGAGGCGTCGATCCGCAAGCTGCTCGCGGACGTGCACGGGCAGCGCATCATGGGTCTTGCGAAAGACCTCGCCGGCGCGTCGGGCATGCTGAACGTGGGTGGTCCGGAGAACGACCTCGAGTGGGTCTGGCACATGGGATTCCTGTTCGCTCCTGCGCTGACCGTCGGCGGTGGTGCCACCGAGGTGCAGAAGAACATCGTCGCCGAGCGGGTGCTCGGCCTGCCCCACGACATCGACGTCGAGCAGGGTCAGACCTGGAGCGAGGCCCACTCGGCCTCACGCCGCTGACGCCGCCGGTTCTCGAGCACGCATCTCGCGCCGGACAACAACATGGGTTCTCCAGAACGAGGTCTGGGCGCGGGTCAGGTGAGGTAGATCATGCCGTTCCCGATGTCGAGATGGTCGATGCCGGTTGACGCGAGGGCGTCGGCGTAGCTGCCGTTGTTGGCGGGGTCATTGGTCTGCATGCCGTGGTCGGCGATGAGCAGCACCGCAGTGTCGGCGAGGGCTCCTGCTTCCGCGATCGCCTGCAGCACCCTCCCGGTGCGTCGATCGGTGTCGCGGATCGCGGCACGTGCCTCGGCGTGGTGAGGTCCGGCCTCGTGGGAGGCCTCGTCGGTGAGCGCGAACGAATACCAGCCGAACCGAGGTGTGGGGTGGTCGGTGCCCGTCCAGTGATCGACCGCCATGCGAACGCTGCACTCATCGACACAACTCATGAACCGATAGTGCTCTGACTGTTCGAACCAGTCGTCACGGTCGAACTCGTCGGATCGACGTGGGAAAGGCACCCGTCGGCCGGCAGCCATGTCCGCGAACGACGACGCGTCCGCGCCGCGGTCGCAGAACTCGTAGGTCGTGCCCGTCCATGCGTCGGGGAAGGTGCGCTTGATCGCCTCGTGAAGCGTCTCGACGTGCGGCGAGAGGTGGTCGCGGCTGTGGATCATCTGCTTCACGTCGAGCAGGTCGTGGACCCTCCGACTCGCTCGGTCGTACCAGGTGTTGTGGAGGATGCCGCTGTGTCCGGGGTGGACTCCGGTCGCGGCAGTGTTGTGATTGGCCAGGGTGAGCGTCGGCAACGAGGCGAACAGTCCCGACCTGAGCCCGACCCCCTGCGCCAACAGACCGGCAGCCACGGGAGCGTCGCCCTCGTCGATCGCCGCATGCAACTGGTTGGCATTCAGCCCGTCCCACAAGAACACCACGACCCGTGCTGCGGTCGAACCGTCGAGCAACTCGTCCAACACCGTTCCGTCCTGACGTTTGAGCAGCAGGTCGTCGGTCGGCGCTCCCCAGCGGTCGACGCCCTGGGTCCTTGCCACGCCGGCCAGCGCGGCCACGGTCGGTGCGACGTCGACCATGCGAGCGTGGCCGTCGATCATCCCCTGGGCACGGACTCCTGGCCCCGCTGCGATGAACGGCGCCCGAGCCTGCACGACGCCAAGGTTTCCGTGGTCACCGATGTTGCCGCCCGCGTGATGTGATGCCGTGCGACTCACGTAGAGATCAGGAGCCTGAGGCGAACCGAAGAACTGGGCGATCTGGTCGTGGGCGTACGGGTACGAGGTGGTGGTGGCATCGGGGTGTTCGCCTTCGATCTCATCGACGTGACCCACGAATCGATCGGGATCGGTGTCCGCGATCGGATCGGTGCCGCTCACCGCATCGATGTGAACGCCTTCAGGGTCGACCCGGAAATCGACACTGCCGGTGTGCGACGCTGCGCGGAGGCCCTCACCCCGCTTCGACAGGACGATCTCGACCACGTGCGACAACGCGGAATCGGTGAGCGCCGCCTCAACCGCCTCGAGGTCGCTGATGGTCATGGGCTGGTCACGTCGTGCAGTGCCTCGACGTAGGCGTCGGCGAACTTGTCGGTGAGCGGCTGGCCGAAGAGCGCCGCTCGGGCTCGGAAGGTCAGCAGCGTCGCCGCCGGGTCTGCGCCGATGGTCGTGCCGATGCCGATCGCGATCCCCATCGGCATGAAACACGGCGGGGAGAACCACAGTTCGGTGGCCGACAGTCCCGGCCCGAAGTCGAACGTCGTCTCGAGACGGCCGAGGTTGGACAGCAGCATCGTGTCGGGCGGCGCCGCCGCGCCGAGCCCCAGCAGCAGCGGGAGCGAGTTCGTCAGCACTGCTCGATCGAATGCGGCCCATGCGCTGCGCGAGTTCTTCTGGTCTCGTGTCTGGGTGACAACGGTCGCCAGGGCGTCCTCGGGATTCGTCCGCAGGTCGCTGCTCGAGGTGACCATCTGGGTCGAGTAGTTCCCGATGACGTCCTCGGACCATTCAGGCGGACGGAGGTTGACCGGAGCGGTGACCGTGACCTTCGGCGCATGCTCGCCGTCGCGCTCGAGCCAACGACCGACCGTGAGGTGGGCGGCCGCGAGCAGGACGTCGTTGACCGTCGCCCCGGCGTCCTTACGGGTTCGAACGGCCGCGGTCTGGTCGGGGCTCAGCCGGCGGAGCGCGAACTGGTAGCCGGGTGCGTTGCGCCCTCGCGCGGGCAAGGCGGTACTCGGCTGAAGGAGATCGGTGAGGCCCTGCCATTCGTCGGCGGCGGTCAGTTCAGAGGTGCCTAGTACGGCTGGGAGGTCGCGCGCATCGCGTTCGTCGATCAGCGGCCCCGGGTCCGGGTCGCCTGCGTACGCCCGTGCCACCGATGCCAGGAAGCGGACGCACGACATGCCGTCGAATGCGCTGTGGTTGGCAGACAGCAGGACGCGGCTGTGGTCGTCGTCGGGGACGACGACGACCCTCACCGGGGGAGGGCGGTCGAGTGGGATGGGCGTCGAGTAGAACTCGGCTCGGATGTCGTCGGCCGCGGCCGCGGTCGACGTGTGAACCGCCAGATCGGTCGAGGTGGTCCACTCGGCGGGGATGAGCCCGATGCGAGGTCGGAGCTTGCACACCTGTGCGAGCAGGTGCCGCGACACGGCAACGTCGACCGCACGCCTGACCCGCTCGCCGTCGAGGCGCCCGGGCACCTCGAGTTCGATCTGCACGGTCTGGGGCTCGTCCGGACGGTCGTAGTGGTGCAGGATCTCGTCCAGGAGGGTGAACGGGAACTTCGCCACGAGCGAACCGTAACGGCGACCCGGGAGGGGTGCAGGGGAGGCGTCCATCGCCCTGCTGACGGCACGTCTCGCCAACGAGTACCTCGACCGCTGAACCAGCCCCGTTCAGGAGCGCCCATTTCGTTCTGGGAACAGCGTGCGTTCTCAAGAACGGGGTTTCATCGGGCCTTCCAGTCGGGTGCGCGTCCCTCGGCGGCGGCTCGTCGGCCTTCGAGGGCGTCGTCGGTCTGGCCGGCGACCCGACGCATCGTCTCGCCGAAGCGCACGGCCTCGACCCAAGCCATGTTGCGGCCGCGGACCGCGACCTCCTTGGTCGCGCGCACGGCCAACGGTGCTCCCTGGCACAGGCGCCGGGCCAAGGCGTTCGCCTCGTCGAGCAGGGTGTCGTGGTCGACGACCCGCCACACGAGGCCGAGGTCGCGAGCCTGCTCGGCATCGAACCGGTCGCCGGTCAACAACAGTTCCATGGCGTTGGCCCAGCCGATCTTCGACGGGAGCCGCAGCGCGCCGACGATCGTGGGCGTACCGATGGTGACCTCGGGGAACGAGAAGACGGCACGTTCGGACGCGATCACGAAGTCGCAGGCGGCCGCAGCCGTGATGCCGTAGCCGATGCACGGTCCGTTGATTGCGGCGATGGTCGGCTTGAAGATCTCCCAGCCAGACTCGAACGAGTTGAGCGTGGGGATCTCCCAGAAGCTGGCCGGCCACGTGCCCGCCGAGCCGGCGCCATCTTTGAGGTCAGCGCCCGCGCAGAACGCACGACCTGCGCCGGTGAGGATGGCGACCCACGCATCGTTGTCGTCGCGGAACCTGGCCCATGCCTCGTTCAGGTCGTCACGGAGCTCGCCGTTGATGGCGTTCAGCCGCTCGGGCCGCTTGTAGGTGATCGTGACGACGTGGTCGTCCTTGTCGTACCCGACGGTGTCCACGTCCGACAGCTTGGCTCATCAACTCGTTCTGGGCACCGAATCCGACACTCACGTACAAGGTCTTGTGTCCAGAACGGTGGTGGTGGCGCTGCTGAGCGCTCGCTGGGGGTGGCATCATGAGCCCGATCATGCGGCCGACCAACCAGCACGTCACCGAGTACGTCGACGAGGGGTTCACGGTCGTGCCCGGACTCGTCGACGACGACACGCTGGAGGGGCTGCGCGGCGAGGCGGCACGGTTCGCCAACGGCGAGTACCCGGTCGCCAACCCGCCCGACCTGCCGCCTGATGCGACCGAGGACGACGCGCTCGGCTCGATCCTGGCGGTGCACTTCCCTCACTGGGTCAGCGAGGTGTGTCGTGATGCGGTCGTGCATCCGGGCATGGTCGAGGCGGTGTCGATGCTCACTGGTGCCCACCTCCCGCACTGGGACGGCTCGGCCAAGGCCATGCAGACCATGCTCTTCCTCAAGCCGCCGGGCATGCCGGGCCAGGCGTGGCACCAGGACGAGCGCTTCATCCCCACCCGAGATCGCAGCCTCATGGGCGCATGGATCGCCCTCGACGACGCCGACGTCGACAACGGGTGTCTCTGGGTCCTGCCCCGATCACACCGTCCGGGGCGTCTCTACCCCACGGGCCCGCACGGCTCGGACGAGTTCGACGGGGCCGACGAGGCCCACGGATTCGACGGGAGTGGCGAGGTGGCGGTCGAGGTCGAAGCCGGCGACGTCGTGTTCTTCAA
Source organism: Acidimicrobiales bacterium (assembly GCA_035529695.1). Taxonomy (GTDB): domain Bacteria; phylum Actinomycetota; class Acidimicrobiia; order Acidimicrobiales; family Salinilacustritrichaceae; genus DATKWD01. The sequence goes on from DATKWD010000087.1 coordinate 7,161, forward strand.
CGGCTATCTGTTGCACCGCTCGAAGGCGAACCGATCGACCGATCGCTTCCGCCGGGCGCTGGTGACCCACTACATGACGGCTGCCTCGTTGCTGCCGTGGAACCTCACCGGTGGTGGCGTCCCCGAAGGTGAGTCGGCTGCCACCTACGACAACCGCATCGTCACCCTGGTGTCCGGCGTCGATCCGAACGCCGAGGCGGGCTACGAGGTCCTGCCGACGACGACCTTCCTCCGCCACCGCGACGGCTTCGGCAAGGCGACGAGAGCCGAGCGGGCGACGATCGCACGCGGCTCGTCGACGGACCACACCACCTGAGCGAACCCACGTTGCGGGGGTTCAGACCTCGACGGCGCTGAGGCGGTTCATCCGCTCGACACAGTCGATGTACTGCTCGACCATCTCAAAGATCACGTCGCGGGTCTTGCGGACCTTGGTCGCCTGGCCGATGACCTGACCGCACGGGTTGAAGTTCACGTCGACGGCCTGTTCGGGATAGCGATGCCCCCGCGTCACGGCTTCGATGGCCACCATCATCTGGAGTGGCATGCCGAGCGGTTCGGGCGTGTCGTCGGCCTCCCATGCGTCGGTCCAGTCGTTCTTCAGCATCCGGCACGGCTTGCCGGTGAACGACTTCGACCGGATGGTGTCGCGACTCGACGCGCCCAAGTAGCTCTTCATCTGCCCCGGCGGGATGTCGGCCTCTTCGACGGTCAACCACAGGGTTCCCGTCCACACACCTGCGGCTCCCATGGCCATGGCTGCGGCCATCTGTCGACCGTCGCCGATCCCGCCTGCGGCAAGCAATGGCATGTCGCCGATGGCATCGATGACCTCGGGCCACAGCACGATCGAGCCGACATCACCGGTGTGGCCCCCGCCCTCTCCGCCTTGACAGACGACGAAGTCGAGGCCCGCCTCCTTGTGGTTGAGCGCATGCTTGACCGAACCGCAGAGCGCGCCGATGAGCCTGCCCGACTCCTGCACCTTGGTGACGATCTCGGCCGGGGGAGTGCCGAGCGCGTTGGCGATCAGCTTCACCCCGTCGTGGTCGAGGGCGACGTCGACGAGGGGCCCAGCGGTCGCCATCGTCCACCCCATCATCCCCGAGTGGGCTTCCTCACCTTCGGGGATCTCGGGCACGTGGTGGTCCTCGAGAAGCTGGTGAGCGAAGCGCTTGTGATCGTCGGGGATCATCGCCCGCAGATCGGTCTCGAGCTTCTCGGCGTCGAACTCGCCCTGGCCCAGGTAGGTGTCGGGGATGACGATGTCGACGCCGTAGGGCTTGCCGTCGACGTGCTCGTCGATCCACTGGAGCTCGACCTCGAGCTGTTCGGGGCTGAAGCCGACGGCGCCGAGTACGCCGAAGCCGCCGGCCTTGGACACCTCGACGACGACGTCGCGGCAGTGGGTGAAGGCGAAGATCGGGAATTCGATTCCAAGGCGCTGTGCGAGTTCGGTCTGCATGTTGACGATCGTAGATCCGAACCTGACGCTGCGTCAGATACCCATGGGACATCAGGCTCGGAGACGGCGGACGGTCCGGGTGGGCCAGTTGTCGTCGGCGGCGTAGGCCCAACGTTCCATCGGGTTCTCGTAGTACGCGGCGACCTCGATGTGCTCGCCCAGCGAGTGGTCGGGACGCATGCGCCAGCGGAGGAATCCGCGCACGGCGCCGAACACCATCCAGCCCACGTAGATCGGGGCGTAGAACGGGCCGAACCAGCGCGCCTGCCACACATGGAGGTTCTCGTGGCGCTCGATCAACAGGCGGCGCCGCAGCGAGGGGGGCGTGTCGGCGTCGAAGTCGATGTCGCGACCTGCGGAGCTGATGACGTTGCCCTGCGCGAACACGAAGCCCTTTCGCACCGCGAACCCGCCGCCGTAGACGTGCCGGTTGCGGCGACGACTCAGCTCCGGGCGATAGTCGGGGTCGTCGTGCAGGGGCTGGACGGCGTGGACGGCCAGCGAGGCGGCAGTGTTCGAGATCGACCAGGTCGAGTCGAGGACGAATGCGGCAACACCTTCGGGCTCGTTCCAGTCGTAGATGCCCCGATGCCCGCTGATGAGCCCGTTGGCGGCGGCGACGCCGGCCAAGAGCCTCCGTGCTCCTGTCGGTGCACCGATCCGGCGGGTGATCCACGAAACGATCGCCGCACCGGCGATCGCGGCGATCACCGCCTCTCGGGGCGAACCGTCGGTGTTGATGTCGGCCATCAGAAGAACCCCTCGTGTTGGAGCGCCAGAAGGTCGAAGCTGAGCGCGGCTGCGATGTGCAGGGCTGCGCCCCACCAGATGCTGCGGTACTTCAGCGCGAGGTGGCCGAGAGCGAGTGCGGTGACGATGGCTCCAAGCGTCTCGGCCAGCGGCTTGTTGAAGTGGATCATCACGTAGGGGACCATCGACACATAGACCGCCATGATGCCCATGCGCGGGGCCAGGCCGAGAACGAGGAAGCCGCGGAAGAAGACCTCGACCGCCACGAACTGGACCGAGTACAGCACCCACCACCCGATGACGTAGGGCCAGAGTCCCTCGCCCGGTAGCGGGTCGTAGAACGGGTAGCGCGACTCGAACTCGGCGCCGAAGCTCGCCCAGACGATCACGGGCATTGCCGCGAAGTAGAGGAACACGTAGGGCCAGACGTGGGACCGGATGCCTCTGAGGCGCATGCCGAGATCGCCAGGGCTCAGATGGAGGAACCTCCGGGCGATCAGGAGCGGGACGGCGACCGAGAAGAAGACCCTGACGGCGCTCCACAGGCTGAGTCCCCAGAACTTGCCGTGTGGGGTGTCGAGTATCGACTCGCCGACCTGGGCGGCTGCTGCGTCGAGGCCGACGGCCCGCAGCGCCGACTGCAGCCACTGCGGCTCGAAGGTCCGTCCGAAGTACTCGATGCCGATCAGGCAGAGGGCGCCGAGGAGCAACAGGGTTCCGATCGTCTCGTCGCTCGCCCGTCGGTCGCCGGTGCCGATGGCCTCGAGCGCTGCGGTGTTGGTGTCACGGCGCACATCGGTGACGTAGGTGCGCCAGGTGCGGGCGAGCCAACCGGTCGCGGCGTCGGTGTTGCGAGCGACCGTGGTCTCGGGTTCGTCGGTGGTCGACGACATGTGCCCGTTGTAGTCGCTGCGGCAGGCTCGCTGACGTGGACATGGGTGGATGCGTGCGACCGGTGGTCTGGTAGGTTGTCCCGCTCACGGGCCGTTAGCTCAGTTGGCTAGAGCACCTGCATGACGCGCAGGGGGTCAGGGGTTCAAGTCCCTTACGGCCCACCCGGAAACAAGCAGGTCAGGACCGGTTTCGGTCCTGACCTGTGTGCTTCACGGATGGGGCCAGGCCGTATTCAGGCCGTACACCGTCTCAGAAGCGACTCGTCAGGACGTGGCGGCGGCCTCATCCCAGGTGTCTTCGAGGGCGGCACGAATCCGTTGACGGACGGCCGGGAAGATGTGGCCGTAGGTGTCGATCGTGGTCTGGATCTTAGTGTGACCCAGGTCC
>DATKWD010000088.1:0-28977 GCA_035529695.1 Acidimicrobiales bacterium
CCATCCGTTCGTCGTTCCGGCGATGGGAAGCCACGGCGGCGCCACGGCCGAGGGGCAGGCGGAGGTCCTCGCCGGATACGGCGTCACCGAAGCAGGGGTGGGAGCCCCCATCCGCTCGCAGATGGGGGTCGTCGACCTCGGACCGTCGTCGCTCGGCTTCGACGTCTGCTTCGACCGACTCGCCTTCGAGGCCGACCACGTCGTGATCATCAACCGCGTCAAGCCCCACACGATGTTCACCGGCGACGTCGAGAGCGGCCTGGCGAAGATGCTCCTGATCGGATTGGGCAAGGGCGAGGGCGCCGGCCGCTACCACGGGGCCGAGTGGGACCATGGTTGGTCGACGATCGTCGACACCGTGGTGCCGAGAATCCTCGGCGCCGTGAACCTTCTCGCCGGCATAGCGGTCGTCGAGAGCGCCGACGACGACACCGCGATCATCGAGGCGGTGAGGGCATCGGACCTCCTCGCCGCCGAGGCGCGCTTGCTCGACTCGGCCCGAGCGTTCATGCCGAAGCTGCCGTTCGCCGACGTCGACCTCCTCCTGATCGACGAGATCGGCAAGAACCTCAGCGGATCCGGGTTCGACGTCAATGTGGTCGGCCGCAAGGACTCGGTTCACGAGCCTCGAGCGCACGTCAGTCCCCGCGTGCGGACCATCGCGGTACGCGGGCTGAGCCCGGGCACTCACGGCAACGCCCACGGCGTCGGCCTCGCCGAACTGTGCCGGACGCGGGTCCTCGACCAGATGGACCAGACCACGACATGGGTGAACGCGCTCACCAGCGGTGACCTGCCGGCCGGAATGACGCCGATTCACTTCGCGACCGACGCAGCGTTGATCGACGCGGCCCACACCCGCATGGGCCTTCGCGCCGGGGCCGGCGCCCGCGTCACCTGGATCCGAAACACGCTCGACGTCGCCGTGGCAGCCGTCGCGGAGGCCCATCTCGACGAAGCTCGCGAACGCGATGACCTCGAGGTGCTGTCGGTGCTGGTCGATCTGCCGCTCGACTCGGCGGGCAATCTCCCCGACCACCTCCCACCGCTGCCTCCACCAACGGAGTGAACCAACCCATGACCCGACCACGACTCCACGAATGGAACCACGACTTCACGTGGATCGACCACGACGTTGATCCGGCGTTTCTGTCGGCTGCCCAGGTCCGGCAGTTCGACGAGCAGGGCTTCTTCGTTCTCGAGGACGTCTTCACCGCCGACGAGCTGGCACCCGTCGTCGACGAGCTCGATCGCCTCGAGGCGCGCACCGATGCGTTCCTCCAGCAGGCCGAAGGCGGCCGGATCATGATCGCCGAGACCGGCGCCATCACGTTCTCGCCGAACCTCGTGCGTGGGTCCGAGACCCTGGCCGACTTCACCCGCCACCCCGCCCTGTTGGCGATCTGTTCCGATCTGATCGGCCCCGACGTGAACCTCTACTGGGACCAGGCGGTCTACAAGAAGCCCGAGAAGCCTCGGCGGTTCCCGTGGCATCAGGACAACGGGTACACCTTCGTCGAGCCGCAGCAGTACCTGACCTGCTGGGTGTCGCTCAACGGTGCGACCCTCGAGAACGGCTGCCCCCAGGTCGCCCCCGGGCTCCACCGTCTCGGCACGCTTCATCACGACTATGTCGAACCGCTCGGATGGCAGATCTTCGAAGAAGCGCCTGACGTCGAGGTCGCGCCGGTCGGTGCCGGCGGTGTCGTGGTGTTCTCGTCGCTGACGCCTCATCTGACAGGGCCGAACACCACCGATGACGTACGAAAGGCCTACATCGTCCAGTACGCGCCTGACGGAGCCATGGCGCTCAGCGACCCCGACACCCGGGTCGCGATGAACGATCCGGCGTTCCAGTTCCCGGTGCTGCGCGACGGCCAGCCAGTCGCAGGGTGACGTCCGGTCAGGGGACGAGTACGACCTTGCCGCCATCCGGCGCGGTCACCAGCTCGCCGAACCTGGTGGGGAGTCCGGGAAGGTCGATCGTCTCGGTCACGAGGCGGGACGCGTCGATCGTGCCCGCGGCCATGGCGTCGATGGTGTCGGTGAAGTCGTTCGCGCCGTAGAAGATCGAGAACCTGATGTCGAGTTCCTTGGCGATCCCGAAGTAGGGGAAGAACGAGTCGGGGCTGATGCAGATCCCGATCACGCCGATCCGGCCGTCGACGTCGGTGAGCTGCATTCCGACGTCGATGAGACCGGGGCGGCCCGTGCACTCGAGCACGACCGTCGGTGGGACTGCTCGTTCGGCGCCGTAGGCACCGATGTCGGCGGGATCGACGGCGGCATCGGCTCCGAGGTCGAGCGCGATCTGGCGTCTGGCGGCATCGGGTTCGGAGACGACGACGTGGCCGGCGCCGAGGGCCCGTGCCCACACCAGCGCGGCGATCCCGATCGGCCCGCCGCCGAGGATCGTCACGTCCTCGCCCGCCGAGAGGGCCACGCGCCGTAGGGCGCGGCGGGCGATGGCGAGCGGCTCGACGAGTGCTTGTTCGGTGCCGGTGATCGACGCCGGAAGTGCGAACAACTCGTCGGCCCGCAACGTGGTGCGTTCGGCGAATCCGCCGGGACGAGCCATGCCGACGAGTTCGAAGGACGCGCAGTGGTCGGCTCGGCCTCCCCGACAGAACCGGCAGGTGCCGCATCCGAAGAAGGGGCGGCCGACCACGGCGTCACCCACGCTCCAGCCCTCGACGCCGGATCCGATCTCGGCCACGGTTCCTGCGATCTCGTGGCCGAGCACGGCGCCGCTGTCGGCGAGCTGACTCGCGATGTGCAGATCGCTGCCACAGATCCCGCACGCCGTGACCTCGAGGACCACCTCGCCGGGAGCGGGCACCGGGTCGTCGATCTCGGTGACCTCCAGGGCCGGCTTGTCCTCGGTGAGGACCGCCGCCTTCATCAGGACTGGATGACGACGACAGGTGGGTCGGTCAACCCGTGCTGTTCCTCGCAGAAGGCGTTGTAGAAGGTCAGGATCAGGTGTGCGTCGATCACCATCTCGACGTTGCCGTCGGGGCCGAGGTTGAGGTTGGCGCCGTGGATGGTGAACCACACGTCGGTGACCTCGGTGTTGGAGTCGGGCACCGTGAGGGTGTGGGTCGAGCCGGCGGGCTCGTAGAGATACGACCCGGCGGTGTTCACCTCGTCGGGACTCTCGAGGTAGTGCCAGCTCCCGGTCTGGGTGAAGGCGTACACGTGGCCGGTGTGCTTGTGCGTCTGCACGAGCGCCCCGGGTTCGAAGCGGTTCCGCACGACCCAGACCCCGTTGGCCAGATCGACCTGGAGGAGCTGGAGCAGCGTTCCCTCGCCGAGGTCGACGAAGGGAAGATCCTGTTCGCCTCGATGAATGGTGGATGGTTCGGTGATGACGGCAGCCACGGCGTGTCTCCTCGCGTTCGGGTGGTGCCGACCACCATAGGCCCGACGCCGGGTCCCTGGGTGAGCCAAGATCGGGGCCATGGGGAAGGTGAAGAGGCGTCGGGGCCTGCGGAAGTGGCTGCATCACCTGCGCGTGATCCTCAGCGACCGCGAACAGCTCCGCACCCAGTTGTGGCTCGTCCCGTCGGTCTTCGTGTTCGCTGCAGTCGTGCTCGCCGAGGTGATGATCACGGTCGACGAGCGCGTCGCTGACCGCGCGGGGCGGATCTGGTTCAAGGGCACGGGGGCCGCTGCGACCGACGTGCTCGGCGTGCTCGTCACGTCGATGTTGGCCTTCATCGGCGTGGTGTTCTCGATCAGCGTGGTCGCGGTCTATCTCGCGAGCACGCAGTTCTCGCCGAGAGTGCTGCGACAGTTCACCCGGGACTGGGTGAACCAGCTCAGCCTCGGGGTCTTCTCGGCCACGTTCACCTACGCAGTGGTGCTCCTGGCGTCGGTCGAGGTGGACGTCGACGACACCGTCGAGGTCCGCTACTCGGTCACGCTGGCGTTCGGCCTGACCCTGCTCAGCCTTCTGGTGTTCCTCGGCTACGTCCACCACATCACCCAGTCGATGCGCGCCGCCCAGGTGATCGAGATCGTCGCTCGAGAGACGCGTGCCGCCATCGCGCGGAACTACCAGGGTCTCGACGTCATCCTCACTCGTGACGACGTGGCGTGGACCGGCGAGCCGCCCGACGAGGTGCTGCGCATGCGCGAACCGGGAGTCATCGCCGAGCTGAAGGCGGCACGGATCGCCTCGACCGCGCGTGACCATGGTGTGGGCCTCGAACTGCTCACCGACGTCGGCGCGTACGTGCCCACGGGCGCACGGCTGTTCGGCGTCCACCATCTCGAAGCGAAGAACGATCCCGAGGCCGAGCCGTTGACCATCGACGACGTGTGGCCGTTCCTCGAGGTCGAGATCGAGCGCACCGTCGAGGACGACCCTGCCTTCGGATTCAGGCAGCTCATCGATGTCGCCGAGCGGGCGCTGTCACCGGCCGTGAACGATCCCACCACAGCGATCCAGGTGATCGACCGCCTCGAGGACTTCCTGTTCATCCTCAGCGACATCGACATCCCCGAGAGTGTCGTCCCGGACATCGACGGCGTGACCCGTCTGTTCATCGCGGCCCCGTCATGGGACGACTACGTCCACCTGGCGTTCCGCGAGCTCTGCGAATGTGGCCGCGGCTCGGCGGCGTTCATGCGCCGTGTCGCAGCCGCGGTCGACCGCCTCATCGATGAGATGCCGGCCGACCGCCTCGACCGCATCGCCCTGCTGGCGCACTATCGGGCCATTGCCGGGCCGATCTCGGAGTGATTGCGAAGGTCGCTCCGTCCGCTGTCACCATGGGTCGCGTGAAGGTGTGGATCGATCAGGACCTGTGCACGGGCGACGGGTTGTGCGTCGATCACTGCCCCGAGATCTTCGTGCTCCTCGAGGACGGCATCGCCTACGTCCGCGACGGCATGGACATCGGCAACGATCCAGGAGGTGCGGGGAGCATCGTGCCGGTCGCCCCGGACTTCGCCGAAGAAGTGGTGGCCGCAGCCGACGACTGCCCCGGTGAATGCATCTTCATCGAGATCGACCCGCGAGGTCACGACCTCTGATCGAGCGAACCAGGATCAGCGACCGGTCCGGATGTAGTCGACCAACTGCTCGGTCTTGGTCTCGAGCTCGTCGACTCGGCACTTCACGACATCGCCGATGCTGATGATTCCCACGAGGGCATCGTTCTCCACGACCGGCACGTGACGGAAGCGCCGTTCGGTCATGAGGTTCATCAGCTGGTCGACGTGCGCGGTGCTCTCGCAGGTGAAGACCTCGGCGACCATCAGCTGCGACACGACGTGTCCGAGCGCCTCGGCCCCCGCATCGGCCAGGCGTCGGACGATGTCGCGCTCGGACAGGATCCCTGCCACCTGCGCACCGTCCGGGGAAACCACGAGCGCGCCGACGCCGTGCTGTTTCAACATCGCGAGGGCATCGGCGACCGAATCCTCGGGTGCGATCGTCGCGACCTCACTGCCCTTTCGTTCGAGGATCTCTGCTGCGAGCACGGGGTGCCTCCTCGGGTCGGGTCGTCTGGTCTTCCTCCATGATGACCCATCAGTCGCGTCCGTGCTCGCCGACGTGCACGATCGGGGTCGGCTGCGGTGACATCAACGGGAGTTGGGTTCGGCTTACGCTCCATGCTGATGACCGAGGCAGCCACCTACGACGAGTTCTCGATGTTCGAGGAGAACGCTCGTGAAGCGGGTCTCTCCTACGACGAGCCGCCGGCGGTCGACCGCTGCGAGACGACGCTCGAAGACGGCCGCAGGCTCAGCGCGCTTCGATGGGGTGCGTCACCCCCCGATCTCGTCCTCCTGCACGGTGGTGGTCAGAACGCTCACACGTGGGACACGGTGGCGCTCGCGCTCGGTCGACCCCTGCTGGCCATCGATCTTCCCGGCCATGGCCACTCGGGCGACACGTCGGCCGATCGGCCCGTGGGTCCTCGCTCGTTGGCACTCGACGTCGCCGTGATGATCGAGCGCCTCGCTCCCGCCGCCTCGCTCACGGTCGGGATGTCCCTCGGTGGGCTCACGGCCACTTCGCTCGCAGGTGACCGTCCCGACCTCGTGCAGCGCCTGTTCCTCGTCGACATCACCCCCGGGGTGAATCACGACAAGGCGTCGGACATCATCAGCTTCCTCGCCGGGCCCGAGACGTTCGCCTCCTTCGACGAGATCCTCGAGCGGACGATTCTGTACAACCCGACCCGATCCGAGAGCTCGCTGCGGCGGGGGGTCCTCCACAACAGTGTGCAGCTCGACGACGGGAGCTGGGTCTGGCGCCATCAGCGGGGCCGACCTCGACAGCTCGAGGGCGACGACGCGGTCGACCTCGACCACGCCGGGCTGTGGGACACCCTCGGCTCGTCGGGAGCGCCACTCACCTTGGCCAAGGGGTCGGAGTCCCCGGTCGTCGACGACGACGACGTCGCCGAACTGCGTCGCCGACGGCCCGATGCCGGCATCCACGTGGTCGACGGTGCAGGCCACTCGATCCAAGGTGATCGCCCGGTCGAGCTGGCCGAACTCATCGAACGCGCCATCGCGAGTTCTTGATCACGCGCTGTCGATCCCGCTTCCTGACCCAACGATCGGCCGCGCTGATCGCGACGGTCGCCCTCGTGGCGGGTGGGTGTGTGGGCAACTCGGCGCGCGATGCAGCATCGGGTGCTCCCGCCCAGGGAGAAGACCAGGTGTTGGCCGAGTCATCCGCTCCGATCCGTCCTCCGCTCGAGCTGGGCGACCGCGATCCGACGTCGCTGCTCTCGGCCGAAGGGTTCGTGTTCGGCGACCCCGGGCCCGAATCGGTCCTGGCCGCCGACGGCGTCGGATCGGACCCATTGGTGCAGCGTGCGCTGGCGAGGACCGTCTACGAGCTCGACACGGGAGAGCCGGCCGCAACATTGTTGGCGGTGGTCCTGGCGCCCGGGGTCTTCACCTCCGATGCGGCGGTGAACGGATTCGTGGGCGGCCTCGCCACCGGGGTGCTCGACACCAACGACCAACCGACGCTGGTCCCGGTCGGTGCTGCCGACGGGTTCGCGGCCTCGAGCGGGCAGATGTCGGTCGTGGCATTCCGTATCGACAACGTCGTGGTGATGATCGAGGCCGCCAGCCTGACCACGGCTGCAGCGGTCGGCGAGGCGGTGGCGGCCGCAGCCTCGACTGGGGTCGAAGTCGACGCGACGACGGGGACACCGTTCACCGAGGTCGATCCGTTCTCGGTCTTCGCGCCATTGGCCGGGTTCGACTTCGCGGCCTTCCCGACCGACGAGGAGAAGGTCGATCTTCCGTTCGAACCGTTGCCCGTGCCCACGCTCGCCGGGCTGGCCGGCTTCCCGGTGGGTGAGCTCGTCGTGATCGGCAACGAGATACGTGGAGCGGCCTGGGCGGTTCCTGTCTCTGGTGCTTCCTATGAGTCGGGCGAGGACCTGATCGAGCCCATGCGGAACCTGGCGGCCACCCGCTCGGGGGGCGGCACGGTCGAGCAGGTGATCGCCGGGCGGACCGTCTATGCAGGTGACGCAGTCGAGTCGATCAGAGTCTTCCGTCACGAGAACCTGGTCCTCGTCGTCGACGGCTTCGATCGCGTCAACGCCGACGCGTTCGTCGCTGCGTGGGCCCGCTCGCTCGACGCCGGCTGACCTCGTGGGCGGGGCCTCGCTACTCCTCGACGAGTTCGATCAGCGTGCCGAACGCAGCCTTGGGGTGGACGAACGCCACGGTCGTCCCGCGACTTCCCGGACGGGGTGCGTCATCGATGACCCGTCCACCCTGGTCCTTGACCGACTGCAGGGCTGCGGCGCAGTCGTCCACGCGATAGCCGACGTGGTGGATCCCCTCACCCTTCTTCTCGAGGTACTTCGCGACCGGCGACTCGGGGGTGGTCGGTGTCAGCAGCTGGATGTAGCTGTCGGCCACCGCGAGCAGGGCCTCTTCGACCCCATCGGACCCGACGATCTCGCGGTGTTCGACCTCGGCGCCGAACGTGTCGCGGTAGTAGGTGATGGCCGCCTCGAGGTCGTGGACGGCGATGGCGACATGGTCGATCTCGGTGAGCATCATCGGCTGGAAACGTAGCTGCGGTGGGCGCGGCGCGGCGGGTCGGCAGCGCATCGCCCCGGGGAGACGCCACCGCCCGAGCCGGCAGCGCCAACGCGGTGAGCGGTTGCACAGCTACACTCCATGAGGTGTCGTCAGGCGATCAGGGTGAATTCCCCAATGACTTCACGGCTGCATCCGATCTGGTCGCGCTCGCCAAGCGCGAGGCCGCCGGCATCATCGACGATGCGGAGCGACGGGCCGACTTGCTGCTGGTGAAGGCCGAGCGAGCCGCCGCGGCCAAGCAGAGCGAAGCCGAGATCTACCTGCAGAAGGCGCGGGCGGTCCTCGAGATCGCGCAGCAACGAGCGAGCAATCGGCCGCGGGTCCTGTCACTCGTCGAGCCCGTGGCTGCGGTCCCCGACCGACACATCGACCTGACCGGTCCTGTCGCCGCGTCTGATCCGGGTCGCAGCGACACCGGACCCGGCGGCGGGATCCCCGAGGGGTTCGATCGGCTGCTCACCGCCGCGGTCTCGACAGCGGTTGCGAACTCGGTCGCGTCAACGCGCCGCCGAATGCGGTGACCCGACATTGCGCGCCGGCTACGGGCTGGGGACGCAGGCGTTCGCCGACCTAGGGTGAAAGGGCACATCGTCCGCTCTCCCGGGGGAGACCATTCTCATGTCAGGTTCCGTGATTCTCGCTGGCGCTCGCACGCCGATCGGCAAGCTCTCCGGCGCATTCGCCGGGCTCGCCGCCACCGATCTCGGTGGTGCTGCGATCAAGGCCGCGCTCGAGCGTGCCGGGGTGACACCCGACCAGGTCGACTACGTCTACATGGGGCAGGTCCTGCAGGCGGGTGCCGGGCAGATCACCGCCCGCCAGGCTGCCGTCAACGGCGGCATCGGTTTGGAGGTGCCCGCCACCACGATCAACAAGGTGTGCCTGTCGGGCCTCAATGCCATCTTCCTCGCCGACCAGCTGATCTCGGCGGGCCTCGCCGACGTGGTCGTCGCCGGCGGCATGGAGTCGATGACCAACGCCCCCTATCTCCTCCCGGGCGCCCGTGCCGGCTATCGCGCCGGTGACAAGGAAGTGGTCGACTCGATGATGTTCGACGGCTTGTTCTGCGCGTTCGACGACTGTGCGATGGGTCTCGGCACCGAGCGGTACGCCGGTGCCGTCGGCATGGCCCGTGAGCCGCAGGACGAGCTCGCCGCCGCCAGCCACGAGCGCGCCGCCAAAGCCATCAAGGACGGCCTTTTCGCCGATGAGATCGTGCCCGTCGAGGTGCCGCAGCGGCGGGGCGACCCGCTCGTGGTCGACACCGACGAAGGCGTCCGCGGCGACACCACGGTCGAGAGTCTCGGACAGTTGCGTCCTGCCTTCGAGAAGACCGGGACCATCACCGCAGGCAATGCCAGCCAGATCAGTGACGGCGGCTCGGCCGTTGTCGTGGTCAGCCGAGCGTTCGCCGACGCCCACGGCGTCACCCCACTCGGCGAGGTGCTCGGCTACGGCCAGGTCGCCGGACCCGATCCGTCACTGCTCACCCAGCCCAGCCGGGCGATCAACGCTGCCCTCGCCCGGTCCGGCAACGAGGTCGGCGACGTTGATCTGTTCGAGATCAACGAGGCGTTCGCGGCCGTGGGAGTCGCCTCGATGGGCGAACTCGGCATCGACAGCGACATCGTCAACGTCAACGGTGGCGCCATCGCCCTGGGCCACCCCGTGGGCATGTCGGGCAACCGGCTCGCCCTCACGCTCCTCCACGAGCTGAAGCGACGCGGCGGCGGCCTCGGTGCGGCCGGTCTCTGCGGCGGTGGCGGCCAGGGCGACGCGATGGTGGTGCGCTCACTCGCCTGAGCCGACGCGCCGGCCCGCGTTCTGCACGCGGGACCGGCGACATATCGTCATCATCTTGTCATGTCCGTCGTCTGTTCGTAATGTGAACGCGGTGAAGCCCGCCCGCCTCGATCCCGCAGAGTCATCTCCGCTCTATCGGGGCGTGATGGTTGCGGTGGTGGTGGGCATCGTTGTCGGCTTGGGCGTACTGGCACTCGCGACCCGACTCGGGAGCGCGCTCGGCGGCTGATCGCCGACACCAACGCATCGGGATGCTCCGGCCGGGTTGTCAACTCTCGGAGTCGGGCTCGTCCTTGCCGTACCAGTCGGCCGCATCGACGCCGATGGTGGGAAGGGTCAGGTTCGACTTCTTCTTGAACATCGGTTCGTTGGGGACATCGGGTTCGTCACGCCCGGCAGTGCTCGCCGCAGACACGTCCTCGGCCTCGGCCGACGGGTCGTCGTCATCGAACCTGGGAGGCCCGAAGGCGAAGACGTTGTCCTCGAACCGTTCGGGGCCGGGCTCAGGGGTGTCGTCCCAGGTCAGCTCGACCCGGTCGGCGGTCACATGGGTGTCCCTCGAGTCGTCGCCGTTCTCGTCGGCCACGCCGAGGGGGTCGGGATCGAACCTCTGGTCGCCGGCCAACCGGAGCAGCGGTTCGCGGCCCCGGTCGGCGGGCCGAGCGGCATCGCCTTCGAGCTGCAGGGCGGTCGGGTCGAAGACGACGCCGGTTTCGGCATCGGGCGACCCGGCGTCGGGAGCGTCCGTGCGGCCCGAGTCGGCATCGGGTCGAACCGACGAGATCAGATCGATGTCCTTCGGGTCGGGCCTCGGTCCGGCTTCGCCGTGTCCATCGACCGACTCGACGACCGCGGACAACGACCGGATCGCGACATCGAAGGGCGCCTCGTCGCCGCGGGGGATCGTCCGGGGTGGAGTCGCGAAACGGGATTCGATCGCGGCTGCGAGATCGGCTGGGACCAGGTCGCGGATGAGGGCGAGTGCGACCGTGACGTCCTCGCCGGTCAGGTCGCTCCGGCCCCGTGCGTGCACGTACCCGGCCGGATCGTGGAGGTACTCGGTTCGCTCCTGGGGCCGTTCGACGAGATCCCAGAGGAGGTCCAACACGTTCGACATCGTGGCTCCAAAGCTACCCGTCGGACACCTTCACGTTTGACAAGCGAGACGGCACCCTCATTCACTGTCGGCGTGGCCAAGCCCCTCGTCATCGTCGAGTCCCCGGCGAAAGCTCGCACGATCGAGTCGTTTCTCGGTGGTGACTACACCGTGCTGTCGTCGGTCGGGCACGTACGTGATCTCAAGTCCAAGGGCCTGGCGGTCGACGTCGACAACCACTTCAAGCCCGACTACGAGGTGCATGCGAGCAAGAAGGACGTCATCCGCGAGTTGCGGGCCGCGCTGAAGGACGCGTCCGAGCTCTATCTCGCGACCGATGAGGACCGCGAGGGTGAGGCCATCTCGTGGCATCTCCTCGAGATCCTGAAGCCGCAGGTCCCGGTTCGGCGCATGGTGTTCCACGAGATCACCCGGGGTGCGATCGAGCACGCCGTCGAGAACTGGCGCGACATCGACTACGGGCTCGTCGACGCGCAGGAGACCCGCCGAATCGTCGACCGGCTGTTCGGGTACCCCGTGTCCGGTCTTCTGTGGCGCAAGGTCAACCAGGGGTTGTCCGCCGGCCGGGTGCAGAGCCCGGCGGTGCGGCTCGTGGTCGAACGAGAGCGTGAGCGGATGGCCTTCGTCGCGGCGGGCTACTGGGATCTCGAGGCCGAGTTCGCGACCGTGCCAGGCTTCACCGCTCGACTCGTCCAGGTCGATGGAGCCAAGGTCGCGACCGGCAAGGACTTCGACGATCTTGGCCGTCCCAAGAGTGCCGACATCGCGGTCCTCGACGAGCCGACGGCGCGCGACCTCCTCACCCGCCTCGACGGCGCGACGTTCGGTGTCAACAGCACCGAGACCAAGCCCTACCGGTCGCGTCCCAAGCCACCGTTCATGACGTCGACCCTGCAGCAGGAAGGTGGTCGAAAGCTCCGAATGAGTGCGTCGCAGGTCATGCGGGTGGCGCAGGGCCTCTACGAGAACGGCTACATCACCTACATGCGGACCGACTCGGTCACCCTCTCGGGAACCGCGATGAACGCAGCCCGCAGCCAGGTGACGGAGCTCTACGGCGCCGAGTACCTGCACGAGTCGCCGAGGGTGTACACGAGCAAGTCGAAGAACGCACAAGAAGCCCACGAGGCCATCCGGCCCGCCGGCGAGACTTTTCGGACTCCAGCGCAGGTCGAGGGCGAGCTGAACACCCAACAGCGCGCCGTCTACGAGCTGATCTGGAAGCGCACGGTCGCGTCGCAGATGGCCGACGCCACCGGACAGACCGTGTCGGTGAGGGTCGGCGCCGAGGCCGTCCCCAGCTCCAACGCCCCCGACGCACCACGGGTGACCGAGTGGGCGGCGAGCGGGCGCACCATCACGTTCCCGGGCTATCTGCGGGCGTACGTCGAGGGTTCTGACGACCCCGAGGCCGAACTCGACGACAGCGAGTCGCTGCTGCCTCCGCTCACAGAGGGCGACCAGCTTCCCGACCCGGCGATCGAGTCGAAGGATCACAGCACTCAGCCGCCCGCTCGCTACACCGAGGCTTCGCTCGTGAAGAGGCTCGAGGAGCTCGGTGTCGGCCGGCCGTCGACGTACGCATCGATCATGCAGACGATCCAGGACCGCGGCTACGTCTGGAAGAAGGGCACGGCTCTGGTGCCCTCGTGGACGGCCTTCGCGGTCGTCAACATGCTCGAGGCCCAGTTCCACGATCTCGTCGACTACGAGTTCACGGCCCGCATGGAGGACGACCTCGACCAGATCGCGGCCGGCGACAAAGAACGCGAGGCGTGGCTCCACTCGTTCTGGTTCGGAAACGGCCAGCCGGGGCTCAGCCAGCTCGTCGACGAGGGCATGGAGCGCATCGACGCCGCAGAGATCAACACGATCATCCAGTGGGCCGACGACCACGGCGAGAAGATCGTGGTCAAGCCCGGCCGCTACGGGCCCTACGTGAAGCGCGGCGAGGACACTGCCTCGATCCCCGACGACCTGACACCCGACGAGCTCACCCGCGAGAAGGCGATCGAGCTGCTCGACGCGCCGAAGGGTGACGAACCGATCGGGAACCATCCCGACCTCGGGCTGCCGGTGTTCGTGAAGAACGGTCGTTTCGGTCCGTACGTGCAGCTCGGCGAGCACGACGACCTCCCGGAGGGCTGGGAGAAGCCGAAGATGGAGTCGCTGTTCAAGGACATGACGATCGAGGGGACGACGCTCGAGGACGCGTTGAAGCTCCTCGAGCTCCCACGCGAGGTCGGCGTCGACCCCGAGTCCGGTGAGGTGATCGTTGCCCTCAACGGGCGCTACGGCCCGTATCTCAGCAAGGGCGAGGGCAAGGGCAGCGATTCGCGCAGCCTCGAACGTGAGCAGCAACTGTTCGACGTCACCCTCGACGAAGCGCTCGCGCTGTTCAAGGAGCCGAAGCGTCGTCGGGGGCAGGCCGCCCAGACGGTCCTCAAGGAACTCGGAGACGATCCGGTCAGCGGCGAGAAGATGGTTGTCAAAGACGGCCGATTCGGGCCGTACGTGACCGATGGCGAGTACAACGCCAGCCTTCGCAAGGGCGATGAAGTCGAGACGCTCACCGACGAGCGGGCGATCGAGTTGCTCCAGATGCGGCGCGACAAGGGCCCGGCGAAGAAGGCCAAGAAGAAGAAGGCCGCCGCCAAGAAGAAGCCGGCCAAGAAGGGCGCGAGGAAGAAGGCCGCGGCGAAGAAGAAGCCCGCCAAGACAGCTGCGAGGAAGAAGGCCGCTGCGAACGATGTCGAGTCGAGCGAGCCAGTGGCCGAGGCCGAGTCCGAGCGCTGAGCACGGAGTGTGGGCCGATGCGCCTCTGGTGAGTCCGTAACGTGGGTGCTGTGGCGGAGCCGATCGACGTCGACCCCGACGAACCGACTGGCACGCTCGAACATCTCGAAGGCGAAGCCGATCGTCCGGAGAAGCTTCGCTGGCGCATCCGGATCTTCGGCTCGACGACGTTCTTCCGCCTCTGGCTGACCCAGATCGTCTCGGCCACTGGCGACTGGCTCGGCCTGCTCGCGATCACGGCACTCGCGACCCGGGTCGGCGCGGGCGGTAACGAGGGCGCGGCGGTCGGTGTCGTGCTCGCTGCGCGTTTGGCGCCCGGGCTGTTCCTCGCACCGGTCGCCGGCGTGTTCGCGGATCGTTGGGACCGCAAGAAGCTCATGGTGATGTGCGACCTCGGGCGGGCGCTGGTCCTGCTGTCGTTGCCGTTCGTCGACACCGTCGGCGGCCTCGTGCTCGCTTCGCTCGTTCTCGAGGTCTTCACCCTCCTGTGGGCCCCGGCGAAGGAAGCGTCGGTTCCGCACCTGGTTCCCGTCGACCATCTGACCACCGCCAACTCGCTGTCGCTGGTCGCGGCCTACGGCACGTTTCCACTGGCGGCCGGCCTCTTCTCCCTGCTCTCCAAGGCTGGTGAGAACCTCGGGGACGTGTCGGCCCTCGGATTCCTCCGAGCCGACCAACTCGGTCTCGCGTTCTACTTCGACTCGCTCACCTTCGTCGTGTCGGCGATCATGATCTCGACGTTGCCGCTCCCGAAACGGCGCCGCGAAGAGCGGGACCAGGCCAAGGAACGGACTCGCGCTCGGATCGACTTCGGGCAGGCCTTCGCCGAGTTGAAGGAGGGCTGGGCCTTCATCTTCGTGACCCCGACGGCGCGTGCGGTCAACCTGGGCCTGGCGACCGGCCTCATCGGAGGCGGGATGCTCGTGCCCCTCGGACCGATCTTCGCAACGGACGTGCTCGGCGCCGGCGAGACCGGCTTCGGCATCCTGATCTTCGCCATGGGCCTCGGCGTCGCCATCGGCATCTTCTTGTTGTCGATCCTCGAACGTCGGCTCCCCAAGGACTGGGTCTTCACCATTGCGGTGTTCCTGGCTGGGGTCTCGCTCTTCTTCGCCGCGTCGATGAGCACGCTGGTCATGGCCTCGCTCTTCGTCGCCGGGCTGGGCATCTGTGCAGGAGCGGTCTACGTGATCGGGTTCACGCTGCTGCACGAGAGCGTCGACGACGACATGCGAGGCCGGATCTTCGGTGCACTGAACACCCTGGTGCGGATCTGTGTGCTGCTTGCCTTCGCGGTCGGCCCGTTGCTCAGCGAGGTCCTCGACAGCATCTCGGGCAGCGTGCTGGACGACCAACGGTTGTCCTTCGGTGGCTACTCGTTGTTCCTCCCGGGAGAACGGCTGGCATTGTGGTTCGCCTCGATCATCATCTTCGGTGCGGGCTTCATCGCCGCCTTCAGCTTTCGGACCGGGCACGCAGCGCGTCGGGTCACCGATGCCGAGCCGGGCGTGCAGATCGAAGCGGCAACACCCATCGGTCCCACCGGACCGATCGAATCGCAGACTGAGCCAGCATGACCCCGTCGACCGAGGGTGGACCCGGAAGGTTCATCGTGTTCGAAGGGGGCGAGGCGTGCGGCAAGACGACGCAGGCTTCGGCGCTCGCGGCCAGGATCGGTGCCGTGCTGACCCGGGAGCCGGGGGGCACGAGCGTCGGCCGAGCCATTCGATCGGTCGTCCTCGATCCGGCCGCCCATGCGGTCGACGAGCGCACCGAGGCGTTGTTGATGGCGGCGGACCGCGCACAGCACGTGGCCGAACTGATCCGTCCGACGCTGCACGAAGGTCGCCACGTGGTGAGCGACCGCTACATCGGGTCGTCGCTGGCCTATCAGGGGCACGGTCGTGGACTCCCTCTCGCTGACATCGAACGGCTGTCGTCGTGGGCGACCGGTGGGCTCCAACCCGATCTGGTGGTGCTCCTCGATCTTCCCGTCGAGGTCGCGCGCGAGCGGCGCCGCGACGCAACCGACCGCATGGAAGCCGAGGATGCCGTGTTCCATCGGCGGGTGCGGGACGGGTTCCTGACGCTGGCCGAAGCGAACGACGAGGTGTGGATCGTGCTCGATGCGAGTCGCTCGGTCGAGGAGGTCATGGCTGCCGTTTCGGCGGTGGTGGTCGAGCGCCTCGGTCTCGACGGTCCTGATGGCGCCGGTACGACATGATGGGCGGGTGACCGAGCTCGTCGACCACGCCGACCCGTGGTCGACCGTGGTCGGTCAGCCTGCGGCGGTCGACGCGCTCCGCGGTGCGGCCCGCCAGCCTGTCCACGCCTACCTCTTCGTCGGCCAACCCGGGTGGGGCACCCGTCTGGCCGCTCGTGCATTCGCAGCCGCATTGCTGTCCGACGGGCTCGATGCCGCGGCTGGCGAACGGGCCGCGTCCCTCGCACTCGCGGGGCAGCACCCTGACCTCCACTTCCACGGCATCGCCGGCGCGTCGCTACGAGACGAGGAGGCGTCCGAGATCGTCGGTGCTGCAGCGATGGCCCCCGTCGAGGGCGCCCGGAAGGTTCTCGTGCTCGAGGACTTCCACAAGGCAGAGCTCATGGGACCGAAGCTGCTCAAGACGATCGAGGAACCATCGGACAGCACGGTCTTCGTCATCCTGGCCGACGACGTCCCCGACGGGTTGATCACGATCGCGAGCCGGGCCGTCCGCATCGACTTCGGTCCGGTGCCGGTGTCGGTGCTCGTCGAGCAACTGATCGCCGACGGCGTCGACCCGTCCATCGCATCGAGTGCCGCCCAGGCGGCGGGCGGCGATCTCGAGCGGGCTCGCGTTCTGGTGTCGGACGAACGGCTGGCCCTCAGGTGGAACGCTTGGCGTGAGGTGCCGCACCGTCTCACGGGCGACGGCTCGAGTGCCTGGCTGCTGACCCGCGAGCTCCTGGCCCACGTCGATGACGCCCAGTCGTCGCTCGACGCCAAGCACACCAACGAGACCGAGGCTCTTCGAGAGCAGATCGAGACCTACGGTCAGCGCAACACGCCGTTGAAGCATCTGGCCGATCGACAGAAGCGTGAGATCCGCCGCCACCGCACCGACGAGGTCCGGTTCGGGCTGGCGGCACTCGCGTCGGTGTACCGCGACGCCCTCGCCGGCGCTGACGACCCGCGACCGCTCGTCGACGCGGTCGGGATCATCGGCGACGCCGCCGAGGCGCTGATCCGGAACCCCAACGAGACGTTGTTGCTGCAGGCCACCCTGGCGCGTCTGCCCCACTTGCACTGACCAGGGTGCTGATGTTGATGCTTCGGCGCTGAGGGAGCGAGAGCTCCTCGTCGGCGACGACTTCGCGGCGGTGGTCGATGGCCTCGGGGACGACCGTTACGATCGCCTGTGTGGAGGACGGATGAGCGCAGTGAGTTTCGACGGCGTCACGAAGCGTTTCGGTGACGTCGTCGCTGTCGATTCGTTGTCGCTCGAGATCATCGACCAGGAGTTCATGGTTCTGCTGGGGCCGTCGGGCTGCGGCAAGTCGACCGCGTTGCGGATGATCGCCGGACTCGAGACCGTGTCCGACGGCACGCTCCGCATCGGCGACGTCGTGGTCAACGACATCGAAGCCAAGGATCGCGACATCGCGATGGTGTTCCAGAGCTACGCGCTGTATCCGCACATGACCGTTCGCCAGAACGTCGAGGTTCCCCTCAAGACGAGGTCCTACGCCGTCGACGACGAACCGCCCCGGAAGCTGACCAAGGACGAACGCGATGAGCGCGTTCGTGAAACGGCACAGACACTCGGGCTCGAGGCGCTCCTCGATCGCAAGCCGGGTGCGCTCTCGGGAGGCCAGCGTCAGCGCGTGGCCCTTGCGCGGGCCATCGTCCGGAGGCCCGAGGTCTTCTTGATGGACGAACCACTGTCGAACCTCGACGCGAAACTGAGGGCGCAGACAAGGGTCGAGCTCGTCGAGCTGCACCGGCAACTCCAGACCACGATCGTCTACGTCACCCACGACCAGGTCGAGGCGATGACGATGGCCGACCGCGTCGCCATCCTGAGCGATGGGAGGCTCCAGCAGGTCGGCGAGCCCCAGGCGGTCTACGAGCGACCGGCCAACCTGTTCGTTGCGCGCTTCATCGGGAGCCCTCCGATGAACACGGTCGACGGCACGATGCGGGTGGATTCGACGGGTGTCCGGGTCGAGGTGCCCGGCGGGCCACTCGCCGTCGAGGGCGTCGACACCCCGACTGACGGGCACGCGGTCGTGGCTGGTGTGCGGCCCGAGCACCTCAGCATCGGTGACGGCCCGCTGTCGGCCACCGTGCGTGCGGTCGAGTGGCTCGGCCACGAGCGTCACGTCTACTGCGACCTCGGTGGGACCTCGGTCATCGTGCGTGACACCGAGGACGGCGGTGGCGGTGCGCGAGCCGGTGACGAGGTGCGGCTCGCAGCTGCTCCCGGAGAGGTCCATCTCTTCGACGCCAACACGAGCGAGCGTCTGAACTGATGACCCGGGCGACCGAGGCGGCGACCCCGACCGACGCTGCCCTCGACGATCGGCCGGAACCGAAGAAGTCGTTCTTCCGCCGGCGTCGCACCCGCGAGGCGGGGCTCGCTGCGTTGTTCCTCGCACCGTCGGTGCTGATCTTCTCGGCCTTCTTCTTCTATCCGATCGGCCGCATCGTCTACCTCGGGTTCTTCCAGCAGAACCAGACCCGAACCCGGCAGCGCTACGTCGGGTTCGACCAGTATCGCGAGATCCTCACGGGCAACGAGTTCACCGACGGTCTCGTGATCACGCTGAAGTACGTGGCCCTCACCGTGCCGGCCGGCCTCGTGCTCGGTGTGCTCCTCGCGGTGGCGGCCAACCGCAAGCTCAAGGGCATCAAGGTCTTCCATGCGATCTTCGCCTCGACCGTGGCCACGTCGGTCGCGGTCGCCTCGATCGTGTGGCTCGTGCTCATCAACCCGACCGTCGGTTACTTCAAGGTCGACTGGCTGCGCGACACCGACATGGCGCTGTTCGGGGTGGCCCTGAGTTCGATCTGGCAGAACCTGGGTCTCACGTTCATCATCGTGATCGCCGGGTTGCAGGCCATCCCCGAAGAGCTCAACGAGGCAGCCACCATCGACGGGATGGGCCCGGTCCGTCGTTTCTTCACGGTGACGCTCCCGATGCTGTCGCCGGCCCTGCTGTTCCTGGTGGTCGTGCTCACCGTCTTCGCGTTCCAGGCCTTCGCCCAGATCGACATCCTCACCGACGGCGGCCCGGCCGGTTCGACCGAGACACTGGTCTTCAAGATCTTCACCCTGCAACAGGGGGGCGCGATCGGCGAAGGGTCGGTCATGGCGGTCGGGCTCTTCGTCATCACGTTCGCGGCAGCGCTGGGCCAGTTCGTCCTTCTGGAGCGACGCGTCCACTACGGGAGCGGCGAGGCATGAGCGACCAACTCGACCTCGGATCGGCACCGACCCTGGGTGACGTGAAGGGTGCCGCCGGAGGGGCCCGTCCCGGTAGCCGGGCCCGTACGCTCAAGAACCTCGGCTGGTACGTCTTGCTCAGCCTGCTCTCGCTCGTCGTCATCTTTCCGGTCTGGATGATCCTGATGCGGGCCCTGTCCCAACCCATCGCGTATCTCACCGCCGGACAGCCGGCCCGGCCGGTCGATCCCGAGTGGGACGTCTTCTCGCGGGCCTTCAGCCAGGGCGAACTCGGGCGCAAGATGGGCATCTCGGCCGCGGTCACCGTCATCATCGCGACCGCGCAGGTCGTCACCTCGGTGCTGGCCGCCTACGCGTTCACGTTCCTCCGCTTCCCGTTTCGACGGGTCGCCTTCGCTCTGTTCATGGCCACGTTGATGCTGCCGATCGAAGTGACGCTGATCGCCAACGTCGAAACGGTGCGGAGCCTCGGCTGGTTCAACTCGCTGGCGGGCCTCACGGCACCGTTCCTCGCCGCGGCGTTCGGCACCTTCCTGATCCGCCAGGGCTTCCTCGGGATCCCTTCAGAGTTGCGCGATGCAGCTGAGCTCGACGGCTTCGGCCACATGGGGTTCCTGTGGAACGTGGCGGTGCCCGTGACGCGGCCGATCATCGCCGCGTTCACCGTGATCTCGTTCCTCGGAGCGTGGAACCAGTACCTCTGGCCACGGGCCATCGTCACCCGGGAGGCCTGGGACACGATCCAGATCGCCCTCCCCAAGTTCGCCGGCGAGAACATCAACGAACTCAACCTCGGATTTGCCGCCGCGATCATTGCCGCAGTGCCGATCCTTGTCATCCTTGTGTTGTTCCAGCGTCACCTCATCCGTGGACTCACCGCGGGTGCGGTCAAGGGATGACCACACCGACACCGCCTCAGCCGCTATCCAGGAGCAC
This sequence comes from Acidimicrobiales bacterium, assembly GCA_035529695.1. Lineage (GTDB taxonomy): Bacteria > Actinomycetota > Acidimicrobiia > Acidimicrobiales > Salinilacustritrichaceae > DATKWD01. Next base: position 20,197 of record DATKWD010000088.1, read on the forward strand.
CATGACCAGTCGTTCGACCCCCTCTCGGACCCTCCGCCTGTTGGCGCTCGCCATGGCGGCGGCCCTGATCGCCGCCGCGTGTGGTGGTGACTCCGGCGACGATGCCGGTGGTGGCGGTGGCGGCGAGGACGCCAAGTCGATCTGCCCCGTCGATGCACTCGACGACGCCGACGGGCCGGTCGAGATCACGTTGTGGCACACCTATGTCGGTCTCACCAACCGCACCCTCGACGAGCTGACCGCCGACTACAACGGGTCGCAGGACAAGGTGAAGGTCAACGTCGAGAACCAGGGTGCGGCCTACGAGGAACTGCTCCGCAAGTACCGGCAGGGCATCCCGAGCGGCGACCTGCCCAACATCGGGATCATGGAGGACACCACCACACAGTTCCTCGCCGACTCGGGAACGATCATCCCGGGCGGAGTGTGTGCCGAGGCCGACGGCTACACCGAATACGAGGACTTCCTGCCCGGGGTTCTCGACTTCTACACCGTCGACGAGGTGCTCCAGCCGGCCTCGTTCAACGTGTCGACGGTGTTGCTCTACTACAACCGCGACCACTTCGAGGCCGCCGGCCTCGACCCCGACTCGCCCCCGAAGACGCTCGCTGAGGTCACCGAATACGCCCGCGCGATCAAGGCTGCCGGCATCGTCGACCAGCCGGTCGTGCTGAACATGCAGCCGTGGTTCACCGAGTTCTGGCTGACCGGCGCCGGTGAAGGCCTGGTCGACAACGACAACGGGCGCGGCGACGGCGACACGACTGCGGGTGCGTTCGACAACGACGCCACCCGCCAGCTGTACGGCGAGTTCAAGACCATGGACGACGAGGGCCTGCTCAACCCGGTGCCCGGCACCGAAGGGCAGTTCGACCACTACTTCGCCATCGGCCTGCAGACGTCGTCGATGACGATCGAGACGTCGACGGCGGTCACGACCATCAACGCCGTGCTCGAAGGCAACCTCGATCCTGCCGAGCTCGGACTCGACACCGAGCTCCCGGCGATCGACGTGAACGTCGATGCCGGGCCCTTCCCCGGGCTCATCGGGCCAGGCCTGGGTCAGCTCGGTGGCGGCTCGTGGTACATGACCAACGCAGGCACGCCCGAGCAACAGGCGGCCTCGTGGGACTTCATCAAGTTCATCAACCAGCCCGAGAACCAGGCACTCTGGCACCTCGAGGGTTCGTATCTGCCGGTTCGCCAGGCAACGGTCGACTCGCAGGAAGTCCAGGACTTCTGGGCGAACACCCGCCCCGGTAAGTGGCTCGAGACCGCCTACGAGGGTCTGGAGGCGGTCGATCCCGAGTGGCCCGGACCGTTGATCGGCCCGTACACCGAGACCCGCACCGCGGTGCGCGAATCGCTCGACGGGCTGTTGTTCGGCGGCGAGAGCGTCGACACGGTGATCTCGGGAGCCGATCAGGAGATCACCGACGCCATCACCTCGTACAACGAGGACAACTTCTGACCCATCGCGGCGCTGATCCGCAGTTCATCGCTCCGTCCCGACGCGAAGGAACCCCGGCGAATCGCCGGGGTTCCTCACGAGGTTCTGGTCGGATCGGTCAGGGGAGATCGATGGGGCGCAGCACTCGGTCGAGGGTGTGAATGACCGAGTCGTTGGCCGTCTCGATGTTGAGCGGCAGCGTGAGACGCGGGTCGCGGTCGCTGTCATCAGCATCCTGGAGGCTGAGGAAGCGACGGGTCAGGTCCTGGCCGGCGAGCGTCGGGTAGGTCCGCTGGCGGAAGACCTCGAACACGTTCAGGCTCTCCGGGGTCACGTGGTAGGCGAGCACCGTGAAGAGCGTGGCGTTGTCGACGTTCGTGAGGAGGAACTCGCCGACGGCTCCCTCGTCGTATCCGCCTTGGTAGCCGAGTTCGCGGGCAAGGAGGAAGAACGCGTAGTCACGTGGTGCCCAGACGGTGAGGTCGCCGGTCTCCGCGAGAATCGTGGCGACGAGGGTGCCGTCTGGAGCGGTCACGTTGCTGGCCGCGGCAATCAGCAGATCGAAGTCGTAGACGTTGCGGTCGGGGCCGTTGGCACTGCTCTTCGCCACCAAGGCGTCGACGACGTTGGCCGGCTTCGACCGGTTGCGGCTGTCCGCTGAGGCGGTGGGTGCTGCGAGGGTGAGCGCCAACAGGGCGGTGACGCCGCCGGCGATGAGCTTCTTGAGCATGGGAAGGATCTCCTGAGGTGCGACGCCGGCCGGTCCGGCGTTCCTCAGCGCTTACGGTCCACCTTGGTCGGTCAGATGCGCGAGATGGCTGATTCATTCGAGATGGTCGCAGAGAGGGCCGACGCCCTAGTCTGAGCGGCCCCGCCCAGGTAGCTCAGTCGGCAGAGCAGCTCACTCGTAATGAGCAGGTCAGGAGTTCGATTCTCCTCCTGGGCTCACAAGCCGCTGACCAGCGTGTCCGGCCGCCGAGCGTTGTCGGATCCAGCCCTGCGGCAGCCGCTCGATGCTTCACCCCCTCGGCCACTGCCCGTCCGCTCTGCGCACCGTTCGAGACGTTCCCGTGGCGATCGATGGGCCGGCTGCGGAGGCTCAGAAGAACAACGAACGCTCTGGTGCCGGGAAGTTCGTCGAATTGTCCGGGTCGCTTCGCACTGACGGAATCGTCTTCGAGGAAGACTGCCCGGAGTCCAGATCCGCGACGTCTGATCGCCAGGCCGCGCAGGTGCTCGACGCCCAGCGGCGCTGGGCCAAGGAGGCGCCGGAGACCTTGGTCAGTGGACCTCGAACAGCCGCCAGGTTCCGTCGAGGTCCTTGAGTTCGCGCTCGCCCACCGGGGCGAAGGCGACGTCGTCGGTCACCCGTTCGACGATGTCGGAGACCAGGATTTGGTCGCGTTCAGCGATCGCCATGATCCGCGCTGCGACGTTGAGCGCAAGACCTGAGACATCTTCACCCCGGCGGTCGATCTGGCCGACGTGGATGCCGATGCGGACGGGCAGGTCGGTGCGACCGAGATCCCGCGTGATGTCACGGGCGGCGCCGATCGCTTCGGTGGACGAGCCGAAGACGGCGAGGACACCGTCGCCGGTCGACTTCACCAGTTCGCCCCCGTGCCTGCAGACCGCGGCATCGCTGACCGCGTCGTGGCGGTCGAGCAGCGCCTTCCAGTTGCGATCGCCGACCTCCGACGCCCGCCGGGTCGAACCGACCACGTCGGTGAAGAGGATCGCGGCCAGTGAGCGCTCCGGGTCGGGGAGCCGCACCTCGCCCGTCACGAATCGGGTGATCTCGGCGATGACGTCGTCGACGCCCAGGCCGATCGGGTTGATGCTTCCCTCGCCGAGATCGACCAGGGTCGCGTTGGGCAGTTGCGCAGCCGGCCGCGTGAAGTAGTCGTCGGGGAGGGGGAATGGCATCAGTGGCGGCGTGCGCGCCAGGACGAGGGTGGGGACGGTCATCTCGGTGAGGTCGACGTCGTCCCACCCGTCGGATCGAAAGGCGTTGAGGCGGGCGGCCTGGCCCGGGCTCGCGCCCGCTCGGCCGGCTGCATCGTGCCATTCCCGGAACACGGGGTCGCTCCATCGGTCCGGGAAGAAGAGCTCACTCACGGCGGGGCCCTCGAGCATCTTCTCGAGGAACTCCTCGGCCAGGTCCTGTACTTCGGACCGGTCCCACCTGTCTCCGGGCGCCGGCGCCGAACCAACGTTCCAGAGGATCAGGCGACTGACCCGGCCAGGGTTTCTGGCGCAGTAGTTCCGGGCGACCGGTGGGCCGTGCCAACTGAATATCACTGGATCGGTGAGCCCAGCGGCATCGATGACGGCGGCCAGATCCTCCTCCCATTGGACTCGCAGCGCACGGTCCCAGTCGGTGATCTGGTCTGACAGCCCGACGCCGCGGCGATCGAACACGATGAGACGGCCCAGGCCGGTGAGCCCCTCGAGCAATCGTCTCGCCAATGGATCATCGGGCAGCGCGTCCATCGGGAAGACCCCGCCCGAGATCATCACGACGTCGTGATCGCCGTCGCCTTCGCCGGTGAGGACTCGAAAAGCAATGTGGTGACCGTCGGCGACGGCGTAACGAACCTCGCTGCGCTCGAGCATCGCCTCTCAGCCTTCCACAGCCCAGCCAACGCCCGCTCGCAAGCGATGCAACAGCAGCGAAGCACGCGCCGCGTATGGCGATGAGGTAGCTGCGTTCTCTCAGCTGATAACTCCCTGCATCTCGCACGTCACACCGCCTCAGAACCACGGCCAGGACGGCGCTTAGCATCCGCTTGGGGCCGGGATACCTCGTAATGAGCAGGTCAGGAGTTCGATTCTCCTCCTGGGCTCACAAGCCTCTGACCGGCAAGTTTGTGGGCGGGCGTGCAGGAAGTCGAGCGCAGTCAAGGTGTCGTCCATCGCGGAGAACGCCGCCCGCACCTGTGCCGGCACACTCGCCCCACCGACCGCGTCGTGCACCGCCTGGAAGCGGCTCGACGGCACCGGATCGTCACCGTTGAGGCGGTAGTTGATGGATGCCACGATGTAGCCGCGCTGGGCGAACTGGTTCGAGACGAATGCGGTGCTGGCCTTGCTCCCGCCCTGGAAGCCCCCGCCGTGGATCGTGACCACGAGCGGGAACCGGTCTTGGCCTTCCACGTCGGGCACTTAGAGATCGAGGACGAGGTCATCAAACGTGCCGCCGCCGTCGACTTCGCCTTGGCCGTGCATGGTGTTCGAGATCTCCGGCGGGCAACCCCGCACGAATCGACGGGTTGTAGCGTGCGCTCGTGGGGGACGCGCAGGTCGAATACGTGCGCACCGCCGACGGGGTGCACATCGCCTACCAGGTCCAGGGCGACGGGCCTGTCGACATCCTCGAGATCGGCGGGTTCGGCACGCTGTTCCCTCAAGACGCCGCGGCAGAGCAACCGCGCTGGCACCGCTTCGAGGATCGGTTGCGCCGCTTCGCCCGCTTGACCAAGTTCGACCTGCGAGGCATCGGGTACTCCGACCCGTACCGCGCACCGCCCACCGTCGACGACTACGTGTCCGATGCTGCGGCGGTGCTCGACGCCGCAGGGATCGGGCGAGCGGTGCTCTTCGCCACCAGCTTCGGCGGGTTCGCCGCCATCGAGTTCGCGGCGCGATTCCCCGAGCGCGTCGTGTCGCTGGTCCTCGCCAACACCGCAGCCCGCTTCAGCCCCGACGACGGCTACGTCATCGTCGACGAGGCCGTCGCCCGCCGCAGCGATGAGCGCCGTGCCGCCGTCGAACCCGGGTCTGGAAGCAAGAGCGAAGAGAGCGACATCGACTTGATGGCACCCAGCCTGGCCACCGACGCCGACGCCCGACGCTGGTGGTCGCGGACGGCCCAGCGAGGAGCGGGCCCAGCCGTGGCTGCAGACGTGTGGGACATGGCGCTCGCAGCCGACGTCAGGAGCGACCTTCCGGCCGTCGTCGCTCCGACGCTCGTCCTCGTCACGACGGGCAACCGCTTCGTGGACCCTGCGTTCGGGCACTGGCTCGCAGAGCGACTCGAGAACGTCGAGGTCTGCGAGGTCGACGCACCGGACCACGTGGTCTGGGCGGTCCCCGACGACGCGGTCGTGAACGAGATCGAGCGGTACCTCACCGGCTCGTTGGTCAGCGGAAGCCGTCACCGGTCGATGTCAGCCGTGCTGTTCACCGACATCGTGGAATCCACCACACACAACGCCGAGCGAGGTGATCGAGCGTGGATCGAGCAGTTGACTCGTCACGACGACTTGGCCGCACGAGAGATCAACCTGCGCGGCGGCCGCATCGTGAAGCGCCTCGGCGACGGACTGCTCGCGGTCTTCCCGCTCGCATCGGATGCGCTCGATGCCGCCACCGCGGTGACCAGCGGCGCCCAGGCAATGGGCATCGGCGTCCGGGCGGGAGTCCACGTCGCCGAGGTCGAAGAGGTCGGCGACGACGTGCTGGGAATCGGTGTCACCGTCGCCGCTCGGGTCCTGGCGGAGGCCTCGGGCGGACAGGTGCTCACCACGAGGGCCACCGCCGACGTGCTCGCCGGATCGATGCGGACCTTCAAATCACTCGGCCGACGCGAGCTCAAGGGCGTCAGCGGCGATTGGGAGCTTCTGGTCTCGACTCCGTAGCCCGGACGACAACGCCGGAGGGGAGCACTCGGCAGCGTGTTCTCGCATCACCGCAGAATCGAGCAGGTCAGGAGTTCGATTCTCCTCCTGGGCTCAGTAGCGCTTGGCCGTCGCTGAGTGCCTCTCACATCACGAGGTGCGACATGGCACCAGCAGGTGGGACAATGTGGAATGGCCGATCCCGAGCTGCTGGCCTACGTGATCGCTCATGGTGCGGCCGAGAGCGACACCGTTGGACTCGAGGACAATGACCTGATCGCCCGCATCGTCCAGAGCATCGGCGACGAGGTGATGATCGCAAGTGACGATCACGCCACGACGACGAAGATCGCCCTCGAGCTCATCGCCAGTTTCGCAGGGCATGAGTCGATCCAGCCGCGCAGGGGCGTCGGCGCCGGAGAAGTGCTGGTTCGTCTGGGTGACTACTACGGCCCAATCGCCAACATGGCAGCCCGGCTGGTCGACGTGGCTGCACCAGGCGAGGTGCTCACCGACCGGGCGCCGAGCGCGACCGATGAAGTCGAGCTTCGACCTGCCGGGACTCGCGAGCTGAAGGGCTTCGATCATCCGGCACCGGTCTGGTCAACCTCCCAGTAGGGCGTAGACGGCTCGGGGTAGGGGAGTCGAAGAGCGGGATCGATGCTCGAACCCAGGCCCTCAAACGCCCGAAGAAGCCGTCGCGCGCTCAGTTGACAACTCCTTGCATCTCGCTGCTCGCACCACCGCGGAACGTCGACGTGTTCTTCCCGTCCCGAGGTGAGCCGGTGGACCCGGCACGCACCATCTGCGCCCGCTGCCACGGGTTCGAGGAGTGCGCCGAGTTCGTGGCCGACGAGGCTGGCCCGGTACATGGCGTCTGGGCGGGACGGTCGCAGCGGCAACGGGACATCACTCGGCGCTCCGTCGCCTGACTCACCACTCAACCAGCATTGTGCGGGCAGAAGGGGCAGAGGGAGGGTCGACCCGCGCTCCACGTCTCCCCAGGCGAGCTACGTTCGTAGTCCGCGACCGACACTCGGCGCATCGAACGGGGGAAACATGGGCAAGTATCTGGCCAAAGCCAACTACGTCGGTGACGGCGTCAACGGACTCATGCAAGAAGGCGGGACGAAGCGCCGAGACGCAGCGGCGGCGGCGATCGAATCGGTGGGTGGCTCTCTCGAGAGCTTCTACTATGCCTTCGGTGACGCTGATGTCTACGGAATCGCGGAGTTCCCCGATGACGCGAGCGCCACAGCATTCTCGCTGCTCGTCAACTCAACCGGAGCCGTGAGCATCACATTGACGCCGCTCATGACGGCCGAGGATCTGGACGCCGCCGCCGCCAAGACGCCGTCCTACCGTCCGCCTGGCGGCTGATTGCTTCGGTCTCGCCACCGCCGATGGCGTTCACATCGGGCGGCTCGTCGAAAAGGGGACGGCGGCGATGAGATGGCGGTCGCCTGACCACTGAGCCATCTACCGAAGCGACAATCGGCGGGCGGTGGGGCTGGGCGCGCTTGTGGCGGAGCCGCCCGACATCCGGCAGTACCCGCGCGTGCCCGAGAAGCCACGAACGACTCCTCGGAGTGAGACCGCTGGGCGCAGCCCGGACTGCTGGGCGAGGTTGTCGTGCTCAACGGCGCATCTTCGGCGGGCAAGACTTCCATTGCACGAGCGATGCAGGACCAGCTCGGCGGCTGGTGGCTTCACTTCGGTATCGACTCGCTGATCAGCTCAATGCCGCGGAGCATGTTCGGCACAGTCGACGGCCACTCGATTGGTGTCGATGGCTCGATTTCCGTGGGGCCAGGATGGCGTCTCGCGCACGACCGATGGCAGATCGCCATGCGCATGTCGGGGCATCAACCTCCCGAAGGCGCCAGCGGATGCCAGGGAGCCACTGACGGCGGATCAGGTTCATGCACTCGCTGCGGCGGCACCGGCCCGATACCGCGCGCTGGTCCTTGTCGCTGCCGAGAGCGGGATGCGCTTCGGTGAGCTGGCCGCACTGCGCGTCGGCCGCCTCGACCTGCTGCGCCTTTCGTACGCGTCCGAGTGCTGAGCAACGCGCAGGCCAACGGTTGTCCCACACAATGCGCGTTGGACAGATGGGTGTGGGGGTCGAGCGTCTGAACTCAGGCTTCGGTTGAGCGGAGAAGGCGGCGCTCGTAGTCGTCGGCCAACCCCAGGAGTGCGCTCTTGCAGTCGCCCGTGACGCTGGAGCCGTGCATCACAGCGAGCATGTTCGGGTCGAGATCCGCGAGGGAACGGATCGTCGGCGCGCTGGATGGGGTGATACAGCTTGCGCCGAAGACATCTTCGGCCTCTGACGCGGCGGCGAGCACGTCGTCGGAGGTGAGGGCCGGTCCTGGACCGAGTTGGGTGAGGAGATCACCGCACAGGAGCGTCTTGGTCGCCTCCTCGAACAGCACTCGGGATTCCCAACCGTGGGGCACGTGCGGCGTGTCGATGTGCCGTACCCGATGCCGGCCGAGTTCGAGGACCTGGCCATCAGCGAGAGGTACAGGAGGGCGGTCGGCGAGATCGTTGAGTGACACCATGCAGCCGAGGCCGCCGTGAGCGATCTCGGCTCGGGGCGCAGCGGCGAGGAACTGGTTCATGGAACCGCACTCGTCGGCCTCGACGTGGCCGAAGGTGATCCATCGGAGTGTTTCGACCGGGACCACGGTGGCGATCGCTGCGCTGACC
>DATKWD010000089.1:0-27063 GCA_035529695.1 Acidimicrobiales bacterium
GTCGTCGTCGCTCACGAGGACCCGGGCGTCTCCAATTGGCTCGACACCGAAGGTCGACCGTTCGGTCTCGTCTTCTGGCGCTACATGCTCCCCGACGGCCCGATCTCGACGCCGGTGGCCGAGGTCCGCAAGCTGGCCGACATCTGATCAGGGACTCACAATCGGGCGCAGAAGGTGCCGTTCAGCGCTCGATCTCGATACCGACGCGGTCGAGGTAGTCCTGCATCTCTGCCCTCAGGGTGTCGGCATCGAAGCCCCAGTCGTCGGCCGTGTAGCGGTGGTGACCGAACTTGCCCTTCGGCTTGTCCCGCACGTACCGGTCGATCGCGGCAGCGTGGTCTGGACGGTACTCACGGCCGAGTTCGGCATACGCGCGGCTGATCGCAGCTGAGGGGTCGGCGATCAGATCGGTGAACCTGACGTCTCCGACCGGAACCGGGAACGATCCGTCGGCCCGACTCGCCGCCACGGCGGACAACGCACCACTGAACACGGCGCCGATCACCTCGGCGAGGGCGTCGACGTCGACATGGTCGGTCCGCAGCCACTGCACCAACGCGGTGGTGCTGACCGTCGACGGCATCGTCTTGGCCGGGTCGCGATGAGTCTGCAGCACGGTCACGTCGGGGTAGGCCGCCACGAGATCGTCGATCGACAACAGGTAGGCCGGCGTCTTGATCAACCACGACGTCGGCTCGCCGCCGAACTGCGCCGCCTGGAGCACGGCGCGGTGCAGCGCGAAGTCGGCCGCCGGATCAGGCGTCCAGTCACCCAGGTGCTGGAGCACCATCATCCAGTGGCTGCCGGCAAACGACGGCGCGGCGATGGTCACACATTCGACCGGCAGATCGGATCGCAGCTCGTGAACCGCGGCGAACTCGGGTTGCACGTCGGCCCACAGCTCCTGCTCACACTCAGCAGCTCGGTGTCGCCCGGCATCGTCGAGGGGCGAGCCGACGTGGATGACATCAGCGGCGATCGGAGTTCGCAACGTCGCATCGAGTCCGACCAGTTCGAATGTGATGGTGGTTCCCGAACGGGCCGGGCCGACGACGGCGAGCGGGGCGACGATCGGTGCTTCGGCCATGGTCGGCTCGACCCGGTGCACCCGACCGAGATGGATCCGGGTGATCAGACAGCGCAGGAGCTCCTCACGGGTGAGCATGCGGCCGACGACGTGCAGGTCGTTCTCCCCGACCGCAGCCACGAGAAGCCGGAACCGCGACTCCCAGTCGCCATCGCCGAGATCCTCGAAGTCGTGCCCGGCCGCAGCGACCGCAGACTCGAGCAACTCGTCGGCCACGATCGGCACGACCGAAGAGGCTCCGCCGGTCGCATCGGCCATGAGGTTCAGCCGACGGACCCACGCCGGCCTTTCGTAGCGGTCGGCCATGGGGCGCAGCGGCATCCAGCGGATCCTAGGAAGCCCGGCAGACCTGTGTGCTCCGTGGCAGGGTGAGGGCCATGACGATCGAAGACGAGGCACGGACCGCCTACGCCGCATACGTGGACACCCGCAAGAAGATCGAGGCCGGCGAGGTGCCGTGGTCGAGCCTCGAGAACTTCTTCACCGACGACGTGACGTTCATCGATCCGGCGTGGGGCCGGGTCGAGGGCATCGACGAGGCCAGGGTGTTCTGGGACGAGTCGATGGTCGGCCTCGAGGGCTGGTCGTTTCCCGAAGCGTGGACGATGGTCGACGGGAACCGCGTCGTGACCATGTGGTGGCAGGTGATGGGGACCCGCGACGACGGCACCGAGATCCGGGTGCCGGGCATCTCGATCCTCTACTACGCCGGTGACGGCAAGTTCTGTTACGAGCACGACATCATGAACATGTCCCATGTGATGGAAGCCGTCACCGAGTCGGGCTGGGCACCGTCAGGCGAGTTCAACATGCCGCCGGCCGAGCCGGTCCGTGACTCTTCACTTCCGGCCACCCGGGTCGGCATAACCGACGACGACGTCTGAGACGTGGTGCCTCCGACGCCGTCGTCGGTCGTTCGTCGCGCCGAGGTCCTCAGACGGCCGCCATCTTGTCGAGGATGTGGTCGAGCACGGCCGTGTGCTCGACCTGCGGGCTGAACAGGATCACCTCGGCGTCACGCTCGACGAGGACGCTGTGACCTGAGGGCCAGTAGAAGAGGTCGCCGGTCGTGCAACGCTCGGCGTCACCTCCGGCATAGGTGATGACCACATCGCCATCGATCATGTAGCCCCAGTGTGGGGCGTCGCACATGTCGCCCTCGAGGCCTTCGAGCAGCGGGGCCAGGTCGGTGCCGGCACCGAGCGAGAAGAACTCGGCGCCGATGGCGCCCGACGCGATCCCGAAGTCGGGAAGCTGTCGGGCGACGGCGCCGGGGGCGTCGATCTTGACGGGGATGTCGTGCTTGGAAACATGCATGGAAGTTGTCCTTCGTTGTGGCCGATCTTCGTTGCTCTCCGGCCAACTATTGGCAGGAGAGCAACAGGGATCGGTGGGGGTGGGTGGGATGTGAGAGCTGGTCGGGTTCAGAGCGAGCGGCCGCTGAACGCGACGAGTCGCTCGAGCTGGCTTGCGTCGTCCGGCGGTGTGGTCTCGTCCTTGAACGTGTCGCCGTCTCGCATCTCGGGCGTCAGTGCGGTACGGGCGAACTCGTCGACCGCGGCGACCACCACCGGCGGCAACTCGTACGGTTGGTCGGTCGCCTGAGCGAGGTCCCACCCGTGCATCAACACGTCGAATGCCGCGAAACGGGCCATGACCGACCCGGGCACCTCGCCGATGGGCGCCGAGATCGTGCGCTCCATCGCGCCCGGTGACTTCACCGACGCAAGGAGTCCCTCCATCGTGGTCCGGAAGGCTGCGGCCGGCACGACTCCGTCGACCGGGTCGTGCCCGTTCGGGGTCGCCTCCTCGCCACGGAACCTGGCGGCGAACATGTCACCGCCCACCATCAGATGATCGAGCAGGTCCTGGACCCTGAACTCCGAGCACGGGGTCGCCGCCGTGAGCTGGGACGGGACGATGTGCCCGACGGTCATGCTGACCGTCGGGAGGATGTAGCTGAGCTGATCGATCGGTTCCATGCGATTGCCTTTCGGGTGGGTTGGTGAGCCGAGCCTTCGATGGCTCGACCCGTCACCCACCGAGGCGTGACAATGCGTGTCACAATGCGACACGCATCACTCCTGGGACGCCGGGGAAGACGTCCGCTGACGACAGGAGGGACCCATGGACGACGCTGATCTGCTCGACGAACCTCGGGCGGCCGTCGAACGCGGCGACTGGCAGCTGGCGCTCGACCTGCTCGCCGACCGACCGACCGAGGCGACCTCGGCCGAGGGCCTCGAACTGGGTGCCTCGGCGGCCTATGGCAGCGGTGACTTCGAGGCGGCCGTCTCGGCCTGGGAGGACCTCCACGAACTGCTGTTGACCCAGGGCGACGCACCCGGAGCCGCGAGAGCGGCGGCCATGGTTGCCATGTACCTCATGATGGACACCGGTCTGATGGCACCGGTGCGTGGCTGGTTGGCACGGGCCGAACGGCTCTTGGACGAGGGCGACGAGGTGCCCGCCGACGCGCTGATCGCGATGGTGCGGACCTACGAGCGCTTCATGTGCGGCGACATGGCCGCGTCACGTGTCCATTCGACCCGCGCCATCGAGCTCGGCACCCGGCTCGACGTCCAGCCCGCCGTGGTGATCGGGCGCGTCGCAGCGGCCCGCATCGAGATCTTCGAAGGGCGCGTCGATGAAGGACTCGATCTGCTCGATGAGGTGGGGGCGCTGTTGATGTCGCACCAGGTCGACCCGCTCACCACCGGGATGATGTACTGCGAGCTGATCTGCGCAGCCCAAGGCCTCGCACTCCACGACCGAGCAATCGAGTGGACCGAGGTGATGGACCGCTGGCGAGGTGATGCTGCGATCGGGGGGATCAACGGCCGCTGCCGCGTGCACCGGGCCGAGTTGCTCCGCGTGTCCGGGACCTGCGACGAAGCCGAGGAGGAAGCGCTCGCCGCGTGCGAGGAGCTGCGTCCGTGGATGCGACGGGAGTTCGGCTGGCCGCTGGCCGAGTTGGGCAACATCCTGTTGCGCAAGGGGGACCTCGAAGGCGCCGAACAGGCGCTGCTGGAGGCACAGGCGCATTCGTGGTGCCCGCAACCCGGACTGGCACTGCTGCGGTTGGCGCAGGGCGATACCGACACCGCCGCGACGCTCATCGCAGACGCCATCGCGAATCCCCTCGCGATCCCGTCCAAGGAACGGCCACCGTTCGGCGATCTTCGCATTGCGCCGTTCCTGGCAGCGCAGGCCGAGATCGCCGACGCCCGAGGTGATTCGGTCACGGTTCGCCGGGCAGCCGACGCGCTCAAGGCGATCGCCGAGACGTACCCGAGTCCGTCGCTCGAAGCGTCGGCTTCGGTCGCAGCCGCGCGGGCGGCACTGGTGGAGGGCGACCTGGACACCGCCATCGAGCGCGGCACTTCGGCGATCAGCGCGTGGGCCGACATCGGCGCGCCGTTCGAGACGGCGGCCGCCCGACTCGTGGTCGCCGAGGCGCACCGCATGGCGGGCAACGTCGTCGGTGCCCGGATCGAGTTGCAGACGGCCCAGGCGGCGTTCGTCGCCTTCGGCGCGCACCGATCGGCCGAGCAGGCCGGACGACTCGTCGCCGCCCTCGACGACGGCTCCACCGCCGGCCACGAACCAGAGCGCGCCGTCGCGATGTTCCGCAGCGACGGCGGAACCAGGACGGTCAGCTACGGCGACGCACACACGACCGTGCGGGATCTCCAGGGGTTCCGATACGTGGAGCGATTGCTCGCCGAACCGGGGCGTGAGTTCCACGTGCTGGATCTGGTTGCCGGCGAGCAAGGCACCACCCGCGGGTCCGATGCCGTCGACGAAGGGCTCGACCAGATCGGCGATGGCGGCGCCGGGCTTCCCCTCCTCGACGATCAGGCACGCGAGGCCTACCGACGCCGCCTCGTCGACGTCGAAGAGGACATCGAGGAGGCCAGTCGCCTCAACGACCTCGGCAGGCTCGAACTCGCCCAGCACGATCGCGACTACCTCATCGCCGAACTCTCCGGTGCCATCGGCCTCGGAGGACGAAACCGCTCTGTCGGGGGTACCTCCGAGCGAGCTCGCACGAGCGTGACCAGGTCGATCCGTTACGCCCTCGGTCGGCTCGCCGAGCACGACGCAGGCCTCGCCGCTCACCTCGAGCAACGAGTCCGAACCGGCACGTACTGCGTCTACGCCGACGATCCACTCACGCCCGTCATGTGGGAGACCTGAGCCGAGGCGCCGCTGGTCAATCGATGCCGGGCAGCGCGTTGGAGGCGAGTGCGCCTTCGTGGCTGAGCAGCCAACGTTTCATGTCGAGCCCGTACGCATAGCCACCCAGCCCGCCGTCGGTGTTCACGACCCGATGGCAGGGCACCACGATCGGGATCGGGTTCGCGCCGTTGGCCGACCCCACGGCGCGAAACGACATCGGCCGACCGACCGCAACTGCCAGTTCGGCATAGCTCATCGTCTCACCGGTCGGAATCGTGCGGAGCGCCTCCCACACCGACCGCTGGAAGTCGGTACCCCGCTGCGGGGCGACCTCGAGGTCGTCGATGGCACCGAGCTCACCCTCGAAATATCGCAGGAGCGCCGACACCGTGGGCTCGAGCACCGCCGAAACGCTCCCATGCGACGCGTCGGCGTCTGTCGCAGTCCCGTTCGCGCCGATGTCGATCGAGACGAGTCGGCCGTTGCCGTCGGCGGTCACGTGAAGTGTCCCGATCGGAGAAGCGACCATGGTTCCGGGCATGCCTTCATTGGTAGCCGCTCAGCTCGATCGCTGCCGGTCAGATCCGGACACGAACCCACCCATGTCCGAATATGTCCGATCGGTCGGCCCCGAGCTTGCTAGGACTGCACCCATGAGCGCGTTCGAGGGCGTCCGCACGACGGGCATCTACTGCCGGCCCGAGTGCAGCGCCACGCCCGATCCCGAGAACGTGACGGGCTTCGCGTCGGCCGCCGCGGCCGAGGCCTCGGGCTACCGCGCGTGCCTCCGGTGCCGGCCCTACCGGTCGAGCGACGTCGCGTGGCTCGAAGGACCCGAGTTGGTGTGCCGCGCGGTCCGCCTCGTCGTCGAGGGCAGCCTCGACGACGAGACCGAGGACGTCTTCGCCCGGCGCCTCGGCGTCAGTGCTCGCCACCTGCGGCGTCTCTTCGTCGAACACGTCGGCGCGACACCGAGCCAGGTCGCCAGGTCACGCCGCTGTCACTTCGCGCGCCGGCTTCTCGACGACTCGGATCTGACGATCACCCAGATCGCATTCGCAGCAGGGTTCGGCTCGGTGCGCCAGATGTCACGGTCGATGCACGAGGTCTTCGACGACTCGCCCACTGCGCTGCGTCGGCGGCGACGGGCGCGGGATCGGCTGGTGGCCGACGGCGGGTTGGTGTGCCGGCTCCCGTACCGGCCGCCGCTCGACTGGGACGGTCTGCTCGCATTCCTCGCAGCCCGAGCCGTGCCCGGCGTCGAGGTCGTCGACGGCGACACATACCGACGCACGATCGACATCGAGGGGAACGTCGGAGTGGTCGAGGTCGCGCAGGGTGATGGGCCCCACCTCCTCGCCACGTTCCACCTCCCCCATTGGCACGACCTCATCCACCACGTGGGCCGGGTCCGGCACCTGTTCGACCTCGATCACGACCCCGCGCTCCCCGCGGCGCACTTCGCACGCGATCCCCTGCTCTCGCCGTGGCCTGCCGGACTCCGTGTCCCTGGCTGCTGGGACCCGTTCGAGGCCGGGGTCCGCGCCATCCTCGGCCAGCAGGTGAGCGTCGCCGGCGCGACCGGCACGGCCGGTCGGGTGGTGGACGCGCACGGCACCCCCGTCGAGGGCCTCTCGCAACTCGGCCTGTCCGCCGCATTCCCACGGGCCGAGCAGCTCGTCGATGCCGACCTCCCGATCCCACGACAAAGGGCCGACGCGGTTCGTGCATTCGCCGCCGCACACCTCAGCGGACGGCTCGCGCTCGACGGCTCGCTCGCGCTCGACGACTTCGCATCCGCCATGTGCGCGTTGCCCGGGGTCGGTCCGTGGACTGCCCACTATCTCGCGCTCCGACTCGGTGATCCGGATGCGTTCCCCGCGAACGACCTCCACGTCCTCAGACGCGCCAGCGATGTCGATACCGATCGCTGGCGACCGTGGCGCGCCTACGCGACCCTCCGCCTCTGGACCCTCTGAGCCCCCCGCTTCCTCGGAGATTCTGGGACACTGGGCCGCCTGATGCGACCGCCACCACTTCCCATGAAGGCCGCATCCGGCGACTTGCCCGAGGGTGACGGGTGGATCTTCGAGCTCAAGTGGGACGGCATGCGGCTCGTCATCCGGATCGAGGACGGCCACGCCGCTGCCTTCAGTGCCAACGGCAACGACGTGACCGTTCGGTTCCCCGAGCTGGAGGCGCTGGCCGCGGCGCTCGACGGCATCGATTGTGTGCTCGATGCCGAGGCCGTGGCGTTCGACGGGGACGGCCGACCGAGCTTCGGCCAGCTCCAACGACGCATGCACCTGACGAACCCGACCGAAGCCCGGCGACGAGCCGTGGAGATCCCGGTCGTCCTGGCCGTGTTCGACGTCCTCGAGATCGACGGTCGGTCGACGACCGAGCTCGCATGGCAGCAACGGCGTCAGCTCCTCGAGCGGCTCCTCGAGGATGGGTCGCACTGGCGACTCTCGACGGTCCACGAGGACGGAGCATCGTTGTTCGCCGCCGCCGAACAGCAAGGACTCGAGGGGGTCATGGCGAAGCGCGTCGATCGGCGCTACCAACCCGGCAGGCGGTCACCTGACTGGCTCAAGGTGAAGACTCGACGACAACAGGAGTTCGTCGTCGGCGGGTGGGCTCGCGGCCGGGGCGCCAGATCCGCCGAGCTCGCATCGCTCGCGGTCGGAACGTTCGACGACGGTGTCCTCCGCTTCGCCGGCCGCGTCGGCTCGGGCATCACCGGCGCCGAAGCAACCACGCTCGAAACGGCGCTCGGCGAACTCGCAGCCGACCAGTGCCCGTTCGAGCACGAGCCGCCCGCTGGGCCGGGTCCGCGGCTCACGTGGGTCACTCCCGAGCTGGTGGTGGAAGTGGCATTCGCCGAGTGGACCAGCGACGGCCGCCTGCGTCATCCGGCCTATCTCGGCAGGCGGATCGACAAGGACGCCTCTGACGTGGTGCGCGAGCCGTGAGCGCGGCATGCGATGCTGAGACTCGATGACGAGGGGATGTGCGTGGACGGCGACGAGCTCCGCCTGACGATGCCTGCGGCTGGTCCGTACACGCGGCTCGCCCGGGTCGCGGTGACGGGGCTTGCCACTCGGCTCGGCTTCTCGTTCGACGAGGCCGAGGACCTCCGGATCGCCGTCGCCGACGTGTGCACCAAGCTCCTCGTGGTGGTGCCTGAGGCCGAGCAGCTCGACGTGACCTTCGTCGTCGGTGACGGCCACCTCGCCATCGACATCGCCATCGACGGATCCGACGGCACCGATCGGCAAGCCGACTTCGACGAGATCGCGACCCAACTCGGCGACGCGAGCGTCGACACCATCGAGTACCTCGAGGACCACGGGGTGATCCGCGTCACCAAGACCCACGTCGAAGAAGACTGATCTCCGGCTCAGCCCTCGACGGGGGTGACGGAGGTGACGGGAGTGATGGTGGGGGCTTCCGCCGGCGACTCGGCGACGGTTCGCTCGGGGCGGTGGGTGCGTCCGGTGATCGCGTAGACGACGACGAACAGCGCCGCACCGGTGAGCACGACGGCCGCGCCGCTGGCGATGTCGAGGTGGTAACTGGCCGTCATCCCGACGAGTCCACAGCTCGCACCGATGACCGCCGAGCCCCACAACATCCGGCTGAACGAGTTGGTCAGAAGTCGGGTGATGGTGGGCGGGATCACGAGCATCGCGGCGATCAGGATCACGCCGAGCACCTGCATCGTGACGAGGATCGACAGCGCGAGCATCAGCATCAGCAGCGCATCGATACGACCGGTGCGGACCCCCGACACGGCGGCGACCTCGGGGTCGAACGTGGTGAACAGCAGGGCTCGGTAGCGACCGACGATCAGCAGGACCGCGACGACGCCGACCGCTGCAGTGACCCACAAGTCGATCGGCTCGACGCCGAGGATGCTCCCGAACAGCAACGCGTCGGTGCTCTTCTGCGCCTGTCCGAACAACCCGAACAACGCGAGTCCGAACGCGAAGCTCGCAGTGGTGATCACGCCGATCGCTGCGTCGCTGCCGATGATGCCACGCCGCGACACCCGGCCGATGGCGAGCGCTGATGCCAGACCCCAGATGCCGGCGCCGACGAAGAAGTTCAGGCCGATGACCGCAGAGGCAGCCGCTCCTCCGAAGATGGCGTGCGACAACCCGTGACCGATGTAGCTCATGCCACGCAGCACGACGAAGGTTCCGATCAGGCCACACAGCGCACCGGTCAGCACGGCCACGATGACTCCGTTGCGGAAGAACTCGTACTGGAACGGTTCGAGAAAGGTCTCCATCAGCCGATCCCCCGACGCGGGACGATGGCGCGGTCGATCACGAGTGGCATCCCACCGTGCTCGAGGATCTCCATCGGTGCGCCATAGGTGGCTTCGAGGTTGGCGGGCGTCAGGACTTCGAAGGGAGATCCCTCGGCGATGATGCGTTTGTTGATGCACACCAGCCGCGGGAGGTGGGCGGCGATGCCGTTGAGATCGTGCGTCGTGACGACGATCGACAGGCCGCTCTCCTGCAACTCGCCGAGAAGGTGCATCACCTCGTGGCGGGTTCGCACGTCGACGCCCGAGGTGGGCTCGTCGAGCACAAGCAGATCGGGGCGTCGCAACATGGCACGGGCGACGAACACCCGCTGCTGCTGTCCGCCGGACAACTGACGGATGTGCCGATCGGCCAGGTCGCCGATCCCCAGGCGGCCGAGCACATCGGCGACATCGGCGCGCTCGGAGGCTGTGGTTCTCGGCCAGAACCGCCGCTGGGGGCGAGCCATCAGTACCGCCTCGGACACGGTCACCGGGAAGTTCCAGTCGACGGTCTCGACCTGCGGCACGTAGCCGACCTTCAATCCCGGCGTTCGATGCACCGTGCCGGCGGTCGGCTCGAGGATGCCCAGGAGAAGTCGCAGAAGCGTGGTCTTGCCCGACCCGCTCGGCCCGACGATGCCGAGGAAGTCGTGCGTGCCGATGTCGAGGTCGATCCCGGCGACGACCCGCTCGTCGTCATAGGCGAAGTCGACACCGTCGAAGCGGACCGCGGCCGACCTCGGCACAACGCTCATTGCGGATAGTCCGCCGTGTCGGCAGTGACGTCGGAGACATCGACGGTCTCGAGTGCCGATGGATCACCGCCCAGGGCGTCGACCATCGTCACGTAGTCGAACCGCAGCAAGCCGAGGAAGGTGTGGTCGGCGTCGCCCGGCTCACCAGGCAGGTCGTCGTCGCGCAGGTCGTCGATGTAGGCGGCACCGGTCTCGTTGGCGATCCGGTCGAGCACCGGACTCGGGAAGACCTCGCTGCCGAAGACGGCGGGAAGGTCGAGATCGTCGACCTGATCGATCAGCGCTGCAACCTCACGAGCGGTGGGCTCACCGAAGCTCGACGGTTGCACTGCGCCGATCACCGTCCAGCCGTACTCGGGAGCAAAGTACGCGAACGAGTCGTGATAGGTGAGCAGTTGGCGCTGCGACTCGGGCACGGTGGCCGTTGCGGTCCGAACCGCCTCGTCGAGACCGGCGATCCGCTCGGAGTAGGCGTCGAAGTTGGCCGCGAACACTGCAGCGTTGTCGGGGTCCAACTCGGTGAGCGTGTCCTTCACGACCTCGGCGTACCGGAGGGCCAGGAGGGGATTCGTCCACAGATGCGGATTCGGCTTGCCGCCTTCCTCGGGGAACGAGAAGTCGAAGACGTATTCGTCGGGCCCGATCGTCTCCTCGCCCAGCGCAACGATCGGAACGTCACCGCCCACGTTCGCCTCGGCGAGCTCGAGCGTCGGCTCCTCGAGCTGGAGTCCGTTGAGGAACACGACGTCGGCATCGGCGAGCGTCGCCGCCGACGAAGGTGCCGGTTCGAAGGTGTGACTGTTCGTACCTTCAGGGACGAGGCCGACGACCGACACCACATCTCCGCCGATGTTGGCGGTGATCGAGGTGATCGGCGCCACCGTGGTCACGACCCGGAGGCGACCGTCATCGGCGGTCTCGGCATCGGAGCCGCACGCCGCAGCGACGAGACCGGCCACGAGCAGCACCCCGGTTCGAACTCTCCCGATGTTCGCCACGAAGGCAACTTATCGAGACCTGGTCGCAACAACGACATCACTTCGGAATCAATCGTCGCGGAGGTAGGACGCGTCTGACGTCCCGGTCACGTCGGCGCCCAGCGCACCGACGGCGCTCGCAAGCGAGAGAACGGTGAAGGTCGCGGTCGAGGTCGCACACACCCTGTCCTCGGACCCGAACGTGATCACGGCACGGGTGTCGATGGTGTCGTCGCTGACCGAGGCGAGCGAGGCGGACACCCGATAGTCGCGTCCCACGAGGACCGGCAGGTCGAAGGTGGTCGAGGTGGTCGACGTGACGGCGAACTTGCCGCCGACGGCGATGGTCGCCCACGCTTGCGCCTCGTCGAGGATCGACAGGCTCACCCCACCGTGCACGTAGCTCGGGGCACCCGAGAACTCGTTGCCGAGGTTGAAATCGGCCACGACCTGATCGGTGTCGGTGTCGTGATGGAACGGGATGCGGAGTCCGGTCGGGTTCTTCGTCTCGCACACGAAACAGTTGGAGTCGAACCCCCAGTTCTCGTTCAACAGCCGAACCAGTGTCATCGGGGCGACCGTACCGGTTGGGCCCGATGGGCATCCGCGGGTCAGCGCCCGGTGGAGCCGAAGCCGGAATCGCCTCGTTCGGCTTCGGGGAGTTCTTCGAGTTCGACGAACGCTGCCTGCTCGACGGACTTGATGACCAGTTGGGCGATGCGGTCGCCGCGGCGCACCTGATGATCGGTGTCGGGGTCGGTGTTGACGAGAAGCACCTTCAGCTCTCCGCGGTACCCGGAGTCGATGAGACCGGGCGAGTTGAGCGTGGTGACACCGTGCTCGAGAGCGAGGCCGCTCCGCGGCTGGATGAACCCGGCATAGCCGGGCGGCAGCGCGATCGACATCCCGGTGGCCACCAGGGCCCGCCCTCCGCGGGCCACCAGGACCAGATCGTGCGCGGCTCTCAAGTCCGCGCCGGCATCACCGGGACGCGCATAGGCGGGGAGTTCGAGATCGGGATCGAGGCGGGTGATCGGCACGTTGAGCACGAGCGTCGACTGTAGGTCCCGGTCTCCGCGTCGACGTCCTCTACCCTGACGCCGATGCTCGCCTGGATGGACCTCGAGATGACCGGCCTCGACCCGTCGGTCCACGTGATCGTCGAGATCGCGACCATCATCACCGACGACGACCTCAACATCGTCGCCGAGGGGCCCGACCTCGTGATCCACCAGGGCGACGACGCCCTGGCCCACATGCCCGAGGTCGTGGTCGCCATGCACACTCGCAGTGGGTTGCTCGATGAGATCAAGGCGTCGGACATCGACCTCGCCGACGCCGGCGAGGCGACACTCGACTTCTTGCGGGAACACATTCCCGAGGCGTCGACAGTGCCACTGTGCGGCAACTCGATCGGCACCGACCGGCGCTTCCTCGCGACCTACCTGCCCGAGATCGAGAACCACCTGCACTACCGGTCGGTCGACGTGTCGACGATCAAGGAGCTCGCCCGCCGGTGGGCGCCTCAGACGCTGGCCAAGGTTCCCCGCAAGGACGGATCCCACCGGGCCCTCGACGACATCCGCGAGAGCATCGACGAGCTCCGCTGGTATCGCACGCACCTGTTCGTGGCCGACGCCGACGGCTGACCAGCGACCCGACGACTTGACCGAACGGTCAAGTACGGTGCCCCTGGTGAGCTCCGCGACCGACCCTCGACCGGAGAAACAGGAGAAGCAGCCTGCGTCCGACGACATCATCGAAGTTGCTCCGGGGGTGCTACGGATGCAGCTGCCCATCTCGCTTCCGGGCCTGGGGCACGTCAACTGCTACGTCCTGACCGACGCCGACGGGATCACCGTGGTCGATCCCGGCTTGCCTGGTCCGCAGTCCTGGAAAGCGCTCAAGCAGCGGCTCGCGGCCACGGGCAACAAGGTGGCCGACATCCGCCGGGTCGTCGTCACCCACTCCCACCCTGACCACTTCGGCGGTGCAGGCACCATTCGACACGAATCAGGCGCAGACATCATCACCCACGAGACGTTCCGCACCTGGTTCGACCCCACCGAGGAAGAGGGCGAGGCCGACGACGCGGCAGACGAGGCCGGCGATCCGGTCCGGGCCACGTCGCCGTTCGGCCGGACGGTCCCATGGGGCGGCGCGACCTTCAAGCCGCCGATCAAGCGCCGCCTGCGCTACCGAATGATGCGAACACTCGGCAAGAAGTTCATGCGACCACCCACGCCGACCGTGCGGCTCGCCGACGCCGAACGGATCTCGATCGGTGGCCACGAGTGGGTGGCGATGCACACACCCGGGCACACCCCTGATCACCTGTGCCTCTACGCGCCGGACGCCGGCGTCGTGCTGTCGGGAGACCACGTGCTCCCGACCATCACCCCTCACATCAGCGGCCTGTCGGCCGGCGCCGATCCGCTCGATGCCTTCTTCGCGTCCCTCGACCGCATGGCCGAGCTCGACGGCATCACGCAGGTGCTACCGGCGCACGGACAACCCTTCACCGATCTCGCCGGCCGGGCGAACGCCATCAAGGACCACCACCAGGAGCGGCTCGCAACGCTCCGCGAGGCCACTGCACGGATCGGACCCGCCACCGTCACCGCGCTGAGCAAGGAGCTGTTCCGGCCCAAGAGCTGGGGGCAGATGGCCGAGAGCGAGACCTACGCCCATCTCGAGCACCTCCGCCATGCAGGCGAAGCAACGTCGAAGTGGGATGAAGACAACCTGCTCTTCGAGATCAGCCCCGAGGTCGCGGAGACGATCTGACCCGGGCAGTGGTCGCCGTCCGATCATCCGCCGTGGCCCACAGGTCGAACCCGTCGGCGGTGCCTGCCGCGTCGGCGACGTGGAGGATGACCTGTTCGCCGGGATCGATGGGGCCCGGGTGCTCGACCGTGGCCGACATCGGCTGCCGGAGCTCGGGCCGATCGGACAACACCTCCTCGACCATCGCCCACGACACCGCGTTGTTCACGTGGCCCAGCAGGTCGAAATCGGCGAATCGCGTCGCCCACGGACGCGACGACGCGTGAGGCGACACCGCTGCGTCGTGCTCGAGCCGTGCTCGGATCGTCGTTCCGCCCGCTGCCTCACCGAAGAGCGCGACGAAGTCGTCAGGAAGCCGCTTGGGCGTCCCGCGCTCGAGGTCGAGGTGGACCCACAGCGCCTCACACCGCAGCAGGCCGCCCCGCTCGCCGACCACCTCGACGCGGCGTGATGCCCATCGGGCGCCGATCCCGGAGCACCACGTGGTCGACGTGAGCACCTCACGGAAGACCGGAGCCTGCTCGACGTCGATCCGGGTCCGCCGCACCACCCACGCCATCGCTCCCTCGAGGTCGGCATCGATCGCGTCGTCGTTCGAGACGTCCTGCAGGTAGCGGGCCGCGGCGTCGAGTCGAAGGCGTCCCCGCGGGCCCACGTCGCCGAGGCGAACGCTTCGACGGTCGGAGTAGGTGCGACCCACCGCGGGAAGATCGACGAGATCCGAGACGTCGGCCATGAGGCGCAGCAGGGTACTCGCGAGAACTTTCTCTGTTATTCGATTGACGCCGCCGAATCCGCGTGGTGCCATGAGCAGGCGTCCCGGGGGTCTTCCTCGCGCGACATCGACCCGAATCACCTGAGAAACGATCCACACGATGAGCAGCATCCAGCGCATGTCGACGGCACATCTGGCCAATGCCGATGCCGCGCGCGTCTCGGCTGCTTTTGGATCGACCTCGGTCATCTGCTGGCTCCCGGTGATCGCCGAGGCCAAGCCGGTGACCATGGGTTACCACCGCTCCCGACACCTCCGACGACCGTCTCCCTGACAAGAACAAGGGACACAGCGTCACCAGAGGCCGTCGGGAAAACCCGGCGGCCTTTCTCTTTGTGCCCCACGACCCGCTGCCGACCCACCCGACCCCTTCCCGCCCACCAGCCAACACCACGCACCAACGACGAATGGGAGAACGAGCCATGCTCGCCTTCGACACCCGAGAGACCAACACTGCGCTCGACACCGGACTCGACCTCGGTCGGGCCGACTGGTGGGCTGATGCTGCCTGCAACGACCTCACGGGCATGCCGTCGCAGCTGTTCTTCTCCGACGAGCTGGGCGACATCGCGGCAGCCAAGCGGATCTGTGCAGGCTGCCCGGTGCTGGCCACTTGCCTCCAGGGAGCGCTCGAGCGGCGCGAGCCCTGGGGCGTCTGGGGTGGGCAACTCTTCCTCAACGGCCGGATCCTCGCCAGCAAGAGGCGTCGCGGTCGTCCTCCCAAGGTGCCGCGCCCCGAGGACCAGCTTCCTGAGGTGCCGATCCCCGCGCACCTCATCGGCCTGGCTCGCACCGCCTGACCGACGGGTGGTGGTGTCCGCACATCGCAGCCGGGGGTGACGAGGCCCGTGTCCCCCTCGATGGGTCGTCGAGCCTCCGGCTGCGTGCGGTTCTCAACAGGCAAGAAACTCCTCGGCCGCGACTGAAGCCAAGGAACCATCCGGCCGTAGCATCGGGTTCCGATTCCGATGCGCCCCTCCTTCTCCGTCCCACGTGACCGCCGGTTCTGGACGATCATCATTGCCGGGTTCGTGGTCGCGGCCGTGGCGTCGTTCGGCGTGGCCTCGTTCCTGAGCGACGGCGCCACCCCCTCGGCGAGCCCGTCCGCCGAGCGAAGCCCCCTCGACCTGACTCCTGCCGAGCCGTCGGAGTCGTTGGCGTCAAGCGAGGTCATCGGCTTCGACGACCAGACGCGCACCTTCGCCGAGGCCATCGACCCCGAGATCCCGACCGTCGTCAACTTCTTCGCGTCGACGTGCACGCCCTGTCGGCTCGAGATGCCGGCCTTCGAGGAGGTGTCCCAGGAGCTCGAGGGCAAGGTCGCGTTCCTGGGCCTCGCCGTCCAGGACCGGCCTGAAGACGCGCTCGCCCTCGTCGCCGACACCGGCGTGACCTACGAGGTCGCCCGCGATCGAGACGGCGCGGTGTTGGCCGCGGTCGGCGGGTTCGTCATGCCCACCACCGCGTTCGTGGCACCCGACGGGACCGTGCTCGCCGTCCACTTGGGCGAGCTGACCGCCGACGAACTCCGCACCACCATCGACGAACTCTTCGCATGATCGACGCACCGATCCTCCTCGCCTTCACCGCCGGCATGGTGGCCACCGTCAACCCTTGCGGATTCGCCATGTTGCCCGCCTACCTCTCGTTCTTCCTCGGCGACGAAGAGCTGAGCCCGAACCGCTCGGAGGCCGTCGCCAAGGCCATCGGCGTGGGCGCAGCCGTCTCGGGCGGATTCCTGCTCGTCTTCGGCATCGCCGGGGCCGCCTTCACCTTCGCCTCGCTGTCGATCGCCAAGTGGTCGCAGTGGCTGACGCTCGTCATCGGCGCGGGGCTGGTGGTCCTCGGCATCGCGATGCTCGGCGGCTTCGAGCTGGCGGCTCGCCTCCCCAAGCTCAACAAGGGTGGGAAGGAGCGCAGTACGCGGTCGATGTTCGTGTTCGGCATCTCCTACGCCATCGCCTCGATCTCCTGCACGCTCCCGATCTTCACCGGCACGGTGACCTCGACCTTCAACCGCTCGAACTTCCTGTCGGGGCTCACCGTGTTCCTCGCCTACTCGATCGGTATGGCGCTCGTCCTGGTCGCGCTCACCGTCTCGCTGGCCCTCGCCAAATCGGCTTTCGTCGGCGCACTCCGCCGGGCCCTGCCCTACATCAACCGAGTCAGTGGGGTGTTGGTCATCCTCGCCGGTCTCTACATCGCGTACTACTCCTGGTTCGAGATCCAGGTGACCCAGTACGGCAACCTCGATGCCAACGCCGGACCGGTCGATGTGGTCACCGACTGGTCCGACAGCATCAACCAGTGGGTGAACCAGACCGGAGCCACCCAGATAGGACTGGTCCTCGCCCTGATCGTCTCGGCATCGAGTGTGGGCTTCATCCTCAAGCAACGCTCACGCACGTCGTCCTAGCCTCGCCTCGTGTTCGCAGAACTGCTGGCAACTCCCGGCGTCGTCGAAGAGGTCGAGCTTCGCGGTTCGATCGGGTTCATGGCGTACCACGGGGGCAACCTCGAGCGAGTCACCGACGTCGTCGCGAGGACAGCGGCCGAGGCCAGCGGCGCCTCCTTCTACGCGGTGTGCCAGCCCGAAGGATTCCGCTGGCACCTCCCCTCGATCACCATCGGGAGCCAGCCCTCGCCGGCGCTCCAGGACTTCGTCGAGCACGTCGACGTGGCCATCTCGATCCACGGCTACGGCCGGGAGGGCATGTGGGCGAGCCTGCTCCTGGGCGGGCAGAACCGGGTCCTCGCGAGCCACGTGGCGGATTGCCTCCGACCCGCGCTCGGCGACTACGAGATCCTCGATGACCTCGAGGCGATCCCGAAGCAGCTGCGCGGGCTGCATCGCCACAACCCGGTGAACCTCCCGCTCTCGACCGGTGTACAGGTCGAGCTTCCACCGCGTGTCCGCGGGATGGGACCTCGATGGGCCGATGCAGCGCCGGGTGAGCTCGTCCCACCCACCGCAGCACTCATCGACGGCCTCGCCGAGGCGGCCCGGACCTGGGGCTGAACGCCGCCGCTTGGCCGCTATTGCTGCTGCTGCTGCTGCACCAGACGACGCATCTCGACGACCGACTCGACCTTCACGCCCGAACCCCCGCGGAGCACGCCACGGATCGGCGGGACGTCGTCGTAGTCGCGCCCGGACCCGATCTTCACGTGTCGCGGGCCCACCTGCAACGAGTTGGTCGGATCGAGCGCCAACCACCCGTGCCCGGGCACCGCCGCCTCGAACCAGGCGTGCGTCGCGACCTCGACGACGTCGCCCTCACTGTCGGCGCCGGTGGCATGGTCGGCGGCGAAGAAGTAGCCCGACACGTACCTGGCCGGAATCGACAGGCTGCGGCAGATCGCGACCGCGGCGTGGGCATAGTCCTGGCAAACGCCGGCACCATGGGCAAGGACATCTTCGGCTGAGGTCGCGATCGTGGTCGCGCCGGGCTCGTAGACGAGACGCCGGTGGATCTGGCGGTGGACGGCCAGCACGGCCCCGACCACGTCGCCCTCGGTCATGGCGTCGACCGCCTCGGCGATCTCGATCACCCGCGGCCCCGGATCGGTCTTGGCCGTCGCGTCGAGATACTCGCTGTGCTCCTCGACGAACGACGGCTCGGTGAGATCCGATCGCCCCGGCGACACCGTCACGAGCGACGGTTCGGAGGTCTCGACGGTCGCTTCGGACACGACCCCGAGGGCAACATGTGGCTCGCGAATTCCGAAGGCATCGACTCGCGTGCCCCAGTAGTCGACGAAGCTCACGACCCTGGCGCCGGGCTGGACGGTCACGCGGTAGGTGATGAGCTGTTGATGATCGTTCGAGGTGGGTGCCGCGCGCAGCTCGTTGTGGTTCTCGCGCACCAGACCGTCATAGGAGATCTCGGTCGAATAGCGGATCTCGAATCGCATCTGGAGCGGACCCTGCATCATCAGAAGCGCACCCGACGGTCGAGTGGCAACAACGCGTGCTCCTCGCTGTTGCGGAAGAACTGGATCGCGACCGCCTCTCCGATCTGCTCGATCGATTTGCGGATCTGTTCGAGCCGAGTGTGGGCATCGCCGCCGACGAGTTCCTGGAGATCGACGTACTCGAGCTCGGACCGCAGTTGGCCGAGGAGACGCTCCGGACGGGTTCGGCCTTCCCGACTCGGGATACGCCGCACCGCGCCCTCGGCACTGCGGAGGCAGTAGTAGACCGAGCGAGGAAACGTGTCGGACAGGAGCAGGAAGTCGATCACATCAGTCGGCGAGATCGAGCCGCGATAGGTGCGGCGAAAGGCCTCGGCGCCGGCCGCGCTCTTGAGGGTGGCCAGCCACAGGTGGAAGCCGCCGCTGGTGCCCGCCTCGACGAGTTGCGGGTAGCGGATGTCGAGCAGGCGACAGGTCATCGCCGCCCGTTCGAGCATCCAACCGATCTGAAGGAACTGCCATGCCTCGTCGCGATTCATGGTCTCGGCCGCGACACCTGCGACGGATTGGCATCGGCGCTTGACCTCGGCGCACACGGCGTGGGGCTGGTTCTCGACCTCGAAGCCCAGGTCGCGGTGGCTGAGCTCGAGATAGAAGGTGTTGAGCCCCTCCCACAGTTCGGTCGGGACCATCTCGCGGACGGCGCGGATGTTCTCGCGAGCACGGGCGACCGAGGTCTCGATCGAACTCTGGTTGGCGGCCGAGTGCATGATGAAGTGGCTCACCGATGCGGCCGTCGGCTGCGCACCCGTCTGCTCGAAGTCGGCGTCGAGTCCGAGCGAGCTGACCAGATCGGACCACGCCTGATCGGTCTCCCATGGCATGGCCTGGAGTTGACCGTGGTACGTCACATCGAGAAGACGCGCGGCGTCCTCGGCCCGCTCGAGGTACCGGCCCGCCCAGTAGAGATTCTCTGCGTGTCGAGCGAGCATCTACCCCTGCGCTCCGGTCTCGGCGTCGATTCCGTCCTCGGACAACACCCAGGTGTCCTTCGACCCGCCGCCCTGGCTCGAGTTGACCACGAGGGAGCCCTTTCGCAGGGCAACGCGAGTCAGGCCCCCGGGGAGCACCTCGACCGTCTCGCCCGACAGCACGAACGGACGAAGATCGATGTGACGGCCTTCGAAGTGATCGTCGACGAGCGTCGGGTGGCGGCTCAGTGACACGACTTCTTGGGCGATGTAGTTGCGAGGATCGGCCTCGATGCGCCGGGTGAACTCGGCGATGTCGGCGTCGGTGGCCGCGGGACCGATGAGCATGCCGTAGCCCCCCGACTCGGCCACCGGTTTCACCACGACCTCGTCGAGGCGACCGAGAACCTCACTCCGGACGTCGGGATCCCACAGCAGATGGGTCTCGACGTTGGGCAGGATCGGCTCCGCGTCGGTGTAGTAGCGGATCAGGTCGGGGACGAACGCATAGACCGCCTTGTCGTCCGCGATTCCGTTTCCGACGGCGTTGGCGAGGGTCACGTTTCCGGCGCGAGCAGCTGCCATCAGTCCGGGAACACCCAGCGTCGAGTCGGGTCGGAACACGACCGGATCGAGAAAATCGTCGTCGATCCGGCGGTAGATCACGTCGACGCGATCCAGACCCTGGGTCGAACGCAGATAGACGATGTGGTCGTCGACGATCAGGTCGCGCCCCTCGACCAGTTCGACCCCCATCTGCCGGGCGAGGAAGGCATGTTCGAAGTAGGCGGAGTTGTAGACGCCGGGCGTCAGCACGACCACGGTCGGCTCGTCGCCCGCTCCCGCAGGCGCGACCCGGGTGAGGGCAGCAAGCAATGAGGCGCCGTAGTGATCGACGGGGCGGACGCGGTGGTCAGCGAAGACGCGGGGCATAACCCGGGTCATGGCCGCACGGTTCTCGACCACGTAGGAAACCCCCGACGGGTTCCGCAGGTTGTCCTCGAGCACGCAGTAGATGCCCCGGGCGTCGCGCACGAGATCGATGCCTGCCACCAGGCAGCGCGCGGCGTGCGGTACCTCGATCCCGAAGGCTTCTCGCTCGAACCCGGCGCTGCTCTCGACGAGCCAGCGGGGGACGATCCCGTCGCGAATTGCGTTTCGGCCGCCCACGTAGAGGTCGTCGAGGAACTGGTTGAGCACGCTGACCCGCTGGATCAGCCCGGCCTCGATCGTCGCCCATTCGTGGGCCGGGATGACCCGGGGCACCAGGTCCATCGGGAACGTCCGCTCGACGCCTTGCTCCTCGCCGTACACCGTGAACGTGATGCCGGCCTGGTGGAACGCCTCATCGAGCAACTTCTCGCGGCGAGCGAGTTCGTCACTCGCCAGGGCCGACATCCTCGCGACCAGGCGCTCGTAGTGGGGTCTGACGGCGCCGCCGGCAGTGGTGAGTTCGTCGAAGAACCCCGCGTGGTCGTAGTTGGTGAACAATCCGTCCATCAGTGGTCGAACCGTATCGACCCGAACGATGCGAACCTCGACAGCCTCATGGTGCGAGGCGCCGTCGGTTCCAGCCATGATCATCGGGTCGGTACTCGATCCGGTCGTGCAGCCGGCTGGGGCGCCCCTGCCAGAACTCGAATCGGTCGGGGGTGAGCGCAAACCCTCCCCAGTGGGATGGTCGGGGCACCTCGCCACCGGCGAACCGCTCCTCGATCTCACGCACGGCCGCTTCGAGCACCACGCGGGTGTCGATCGGGCGACTCTGGTCGCTGGCCCAGGCACCGATCTGGCTCGCTCGCGGGCGTGATGCGAAGTACTCGTCGCTCTCGGCGGGCGAGACCGTCTCGACCGGGCCCTCGATCACGATCTGCCGGCTGATCCCGACCCACGAGAACAGCAACGTCGCCTGGGCGTTGGATCGCAGCTCACGCCCCTTTCGCGACTCCTCGTTCGTGTAGAAGACGAAACGCCCGGCGTCGACCCCCCGGAGCAGCACGGTTCGGGCGGACGGACGGCACGTCGTCAGGTCGCTCGTTGCGAGGATCACGGCGTTGGCGTCGTCGCCTGCGGTCTCGGCGTGGTCGGCGAACCAGCCGGCAAATGTCTCGAAGGGGTCGTCTGCGACATCAGCCATCTCGAGGCCCTCGCTCGGATAGTCGCGTCGGATCCCGCTCAGGTCCACCGATCCGTCCCCGCGGTCGTCAAGAGGCACCGAGCCAAGCTACTGCTGCCTGCGTCCTAGGCTCGGAGCCATGGATCGTGTCGACGACGTGTTGGCACGAGTTCGCGAGGCCGGCGGACGCGTCACGTCGACCAAGCGAGCCGTGGTGACCGTGGTGTCGAGCAATGCCGACGCGCACCTCACCGCCGAGCAGATCGCCGAGCAGGTCCTGCGCAACCTGCCCGACTCGCACATCTCGACCGTCTACCGGATCCTCCACGAACTCGAGGACCTCGGGATCGTCCGCCATGTCCACCTCGGCCACGGGCCCTCGACGTACCACCTCGCCGCCGACCACCATCACCATGCGGTGTGCGAGTCGTGCGGGGTGGTCGTCGAGCTCCCGTCCGACCTCTACGACGACGTTGCCGCCCGCATCAGCGCCGACCACGGGTTCGAACTCGATGTCCCTCACTTCGCGCTCGCGGGTCGGTGCCGCTCGTGTGCGACCGCGTGATCACCCGATCGACTCGACGCCGCCCAGGTAGCTCCGGAGCACCTCGGGAACACCGATCCGACCGTCGGGCCGGCGATGGGTCTCGAGGATGCACGCAACCGTGCGCGGCCATCCCATTGCCGAGCCGTTGACCGTGTGGCAGACCTCGGTTCCCTTCCGGTCGGTCGGGCGGTAGCGGATGTTGCTACGGCGGCCCTGGAACTCCGCGAACCACGAAACCGACGACACCTCGAGCCAGGCGCCGACCCCGGGCGCATAGGCCTCGATGTCCCAGGTGCGGGCGGCCTTCGCGCCCAGATCACCGGTGCACAGATCCAGGACGCGGTAGCTCAGGCCGAGGTCGCGCAGGATCGACTCGCTTCGAGCAAGCACGTCCTCTTGTGCGGCGACGCCCTGTTCCGCGGTGGCGGTGTAGGCGAGCAACTCGGTCTTGTCGAACTCGTGGCTCCGAAGCAGCCCACGAGTGTCACGACCCGCGGCACCGGCCTCGCGTCGGAAGCACGAGGTGTGGGCCATCATCCTGATCGGCAGATCGGCCTCGTCGAAGACCTGATCGCGGCCCATCCCGGTGAGGGGCACCTCCGCCGTCGGGACGGCCCACAGATCATCTCGTTCGATCAGATAGGCCTCGTCGGCGAACTGCGGGAGCTCGCCGACCCCGACCATCGTGTCGGTCCGCACGAGCGTCGGCGGACGGATCTCCTCGAACGCATCGGCGTTGCGGTCGAGGCTGAGCTGGATGCAGGCCCGGAGCAGCCGGGCGCCCCAACCCCGGTACATGCTGAACATCGCCCCGCTGATGCGCGCCGCAGCCTCGAAGTCGAGGATGCCGAGCTCGGCACCGATGTCCCAGTGCGGCACCCGCTGATGGTCGGCGAAGGAGTCCGGATCGGGGCCGTGGGAGCGGAGCACGACGTTGTCGTCTTCGGAGGCGCCATCGGGGGCATCGGGGCTCGGAGTGTTGGGGAGCGCAAGCATCAACTCGTCGATCTCTGCGGCCAACTCGTCTGCCTCGTCCGCGAGCGCCTTCTCGGCGTCGCCAAGCGAGCGGCTCTCGGCCATCGCGACCTCGGCCGCGGCCGCGTCACCGTCTCGTTTGGCGGTGCCGACCGCCTTGCTGGCGGTCTTGATGCGGTTGCGCAGATCGTCGCGTTCGATGCTGATCTGACGCTGGCGGGCATCGAGTTCGACGATCCGGTCGAGCGAGGAGACATCGCCGCCGCGACGAGCCAGGGCAGCCTTCACTTCGTCGACGTCGTGACGGATCCGTCGGAGATCGAGCATGCGCCGAAAGCTAGCGGTCGCCCCACCACCGACAAGACCGGATTCGTGCCGTCACGTTCTGGGGGCGATCACCGCCCGCTGCGCCCACGAAGGCCCGGTTGGCTCGACCGGTTCGGACCGGGACCCACGATCGACCTACCGTGCGAGGCCGTGGCAGCCGTGTCGGTCGACGATCTCACCGTTCGATACGGCGACATCGCTGCCGTCGACGGGGTCTCGTTCACTGTCGAGCCGGGTGAGATCGTTGCGCTGCTCGGACCCAACGGGGCAGGCAAGACGACCACCGTCGAAACCCTCGAAGGGTTCCACAGGCCGACGTCGGGCCGGGTGCGGGTGCTCGGTCTCGACCCCGTCGCCCAGCACGGCGAGGTCGTGACGAAGTCGGGGGTCATGTTGCAGGCGGGCGGTGTCTACCCGGGCGCACGCCCCCTCGAGATGCTCGACCTGTACGCCTCGTTCCACGACGACCCCCTCGACCCCGCTGAGCTCCTCGACCGAGTCGGACTCACCGACAAGGCCCGACGAACGTGGCGGCAGATGTCCGGCGGCGAGCAACAGCGGCTCTCGCTCGCGCTGAGTCTCATCGGGCGACCCGAGGTCGTCTTCCTCGACGAGCCCACCGCCGGGGTCGACGTCGCCGGACGTCAGGTCGTCCGCTCGGTCGTCAGTGATCTCCGCGAGCGCGGCGCGGCGGTCCTCGTCACCACCCACGACCTCGACGAAGCCGAACGCATCGCCGATCGGATCGTCATCATCGACCGTGGCCACGTGGTGGCGGCCGGCACCGTTGCCGACCTCATGGCCGGGGGCGATCGGATCAGATTCGGCGCACCCCGGGGCCTCGACGTCTCGACGCTGGTCGAACGACTCGGCGTCCCGGTCGAGGAGATGACACCGGGCGAATACGTCGTCGCTGCCGAGGGGACGCCGACGGTCGTGGCGGCGCTGACCGGCTGGTTGGCCGAGCACGACATCACGCTCGCGGATCTCCGGGCCGGGCGGCAGCGGCTCGAGGACGTCTTTCTGCAGCTCACCAACGAGGAGTCGGCGGCCGAACCCCAGCCAACCACGCGCCGATCGCGTCGACGGTCACGATGAGGGCGTTCACCGCTCAGCTGAAGCTCGAGGTCCTGCTCACGATGCGTCGGGGCGAGTCTGTGCTGCTGACGCTCGGGATACCGGTCGTCCTGCTGGTCTTCTTCTCGTCGGTCGACATCCTTCCGATCGACATCGACGATCCGATCGACTTCCTCGCGCCTGGCGTCCTGGCGCTGGCGATCATGTCGACGTCGATGGTGAGCGTCGCCATCGCCACCGGTTTCGAGCGGAGCTACGGGGTCCTGAAGCGACTCGGGGTGACTCCGCTGGGCCGACCTCGGCTCCTCGCCGCCAAGACCGGTGCCGTGGTGGTGGTCGAGCTGGTGCAGTTGGCGATCCTGATTCCGGTCGGGTTGCTGCTGGGCTGGTCGCCATCGGTGAGCGCTTCAATCATCCCTGCCGTCGTGCTCGGCACCGCGGCGTTCGCCGGACTCGGGTTCCTGATGGCCGGCACACTCGATGCCCTCGCCACGTTGGCGCTCGCGAACGGCGTCTACCTGATCCTGTTGTTGATCGGCGGCTTCATCGTGCCGATCGATGAACTCCCCGGTCCGATGCAGACCGTTGCCGAACTGCTCCCGTCCGCCGCGTTGGCCGACACCGTCGGCGCGTCACTCACCGCTGGCGCAAGTGCGGCGGCGAGATCATGGATCGTGCTCGCCGTCTGGGCGCTCGTCACGCCGGTCGTCGCGGCACGTACGTTTCGCTGGGAATGATCCCGCCCGGGTCGACGGCGCCCGCGGCGCGACGCCACTCACGACCGTCACGCTGCCGCCGCGCGGCTGACCGGCTGCGGGTCAGTCCGAGATCAGCTCGCCGAACGCGTCACAATCAGGGTTCTCGCACACGAAGCCCGTCGTGGTCTCCGCGACCAACGCCGTCACCCCACACGACGGACAGATCGGGGCTCGATCGACATCGGCACCATCGGAGGCATCCCACTCGTTCATCAGGTGACGAGTCTGCCCGAATCACCGAGACACACGCACCCTGAGAAGACAGGATGCAGGCCAGATGACTGACGATCTCCTGAACGAACAGATCGACCATCACCGGGCGGACATCTTCGACTGGCAGCCGCCTCGCAGGTTCGACACGTGTTCTTCAGCTTCTGGATCTCGCACGTGCCCGACTCGGCTCTCGTCGTCTTCATGGACACCGTCGCCGCCGCACGCGGTCAGGGATTGAGCAGCGTCTTTCCGATGTTGGTGCCCTCGAACAGGGCATTGAGGGCGGGGACGGCCTCGTCGAGTCCCTCGAACTCCTGGGCTCGGTAGACGATCTGGCCTGCATCGACCCATGCGCGCAGCTCGGCGAAGGCCTCGTCGAACCGGCCCCACTCGTCGAGCGTGTTGAACCCCTGCATGAGGCCACACTGCGACAAGAGCTTCACGTAGTTCTTCGGACCGGGATGTTCGCCGGTCAGATAGCTCGAGATCACCCCGCACAGCGCCACTCTCCCCCCATGGGCGAGCCCGCCGAGCACGGCATCGAGCACCTCGCCGCCGACGTTGTCGAAGTACACGTCGATCCGGTCGGGGCAGTGCTCACGGAGTGCCGGTTTCAGGTCCGCCGTCTTGTAGTTGATGCACGAGTCGAACCCGAACTCGTCGACCACCACCTGGCACTTCTGGTCCGAGCCGGCGATCCCGACGACTCTCGACGCCCCCATCGCTCGGGCGATCTGACCGGCCAGCGAACCGGTTGCACCCGCAGCGGCCGACACCACCGCGGTCTCGCCGTCAGTGGGCTTGCCGATGTCGTTCATCCCGAAATAGGCGGTTGCGCCGGTCGATCCGAACACCGCCAGCATCGCCTTCTGGTCGACGTCCCGATCGACCTTCGTCGTGAACAGATCGTCCTCGGCGATCGTGTAGTCGCAGAAGCCGCCGAGGGTCGTGACGACGTCGCCGACCTCGTAGGCATCGCACCGGCTCTCGACGACCTCCCCGACGCTGCCCGACCGGATCACGTCGCCGAGCTGCAGCGCGGGGAGATACCCGGGTTCGCCGTCGAGCCAGGTGCGCACGGCCGCGTCGACCCCGACATGACTGGTCCGGACCCGAGCCTGCCCGTCGTCGAGCGGCGCCAGGGCCTCCTCGACGAGCTCGACGTCGTCCTGCACGACCAGTCCCGTCGGCCGGCGCCGCAGCACCACCTTCCGGTTGACCTCGACCATGGGAGCGACGGTAGTCGCGGCCGGGACGACCGGTTCGTCCCCACGATCCTCGTT
>DATKWD010000090.1:0-17737 GCA_035529695.1 Acidimicrobiales bacterium
GGTCAGCGAGTGAGTCGGCCATGCACCAAGGGTCGCGCATGAGCACGCACCGCGGCACCATGTTTCAGTTCGACGGTGTCGGAGTGACGATCAGTTGGCTGACCCCACTGGCCAGCAGACGGCCGTCTGCCGACCAGATGCTCGAGGTCGAGCCCATCAGGCCGTCACGGGAGGCCGGCGAGACGTGATCGGCCAGCAGCCACTCGGTGGTGTCGAGATCGGTGAAGTGACAGGCGACGTCGAGGCTCGGGGCGATGAACCCCTGCTCGGTGCTCGGGTCGAAGGCCCGGTGCGCGGCGGGCCAGCTTCCGATGTCGGCGAGCAACAGCACGCGACCCGCCTCGATCCACGGGTCGTCGGTGTGGGGGACCGGGTCGAACTTCATCCAGGTCGCCCACTCGGGAGCGAGGACACCGCGGTTCTCCCAATCGATGATGAACTCGGTGGGGCGCTGCTCGAAGTTGTTCCAGAACGGAAACGGCGGTCCGTCACCCGGTTCGACACCTGCGGCTTCGAAGTGCTCGAGAATCGTCGGCACGTGCTCGGGCGGCAGGTGCGCCATCTCGGCATGGACGTGCCGCTTGTCGAGCAGGTCGTCGGCGACCGCCCAGCAGTTGAGCTGCAGGATGACTCGCTCACCCTGGGTCATCATCACCCGGATCACCTCGGCCCGCCGGGTCTGCTTCACGATCTCGACCGTGCACGTGACCTCGTCGAAGGCCGCGACACCGAGGAACTGCACGGCACAGTTGGCCGGACGGACGAATCGTGACTCGGCGCCGGCGGCACGCAGCGCGATGGCGGCCACGTACCCACCGTTCGGACCCCAGATCTCCCAGTCGTCGTTCAGCTGTGCCGCGTACACGCCGTCAGCGCCACTGACGGCGGTGTCCCTGCCGAAGTCGCCCATCAGGTCTCGCTCATGCCCTTCGGCGCGCGCTGCTTCATGAAGCCGAACAGGTAGCCGGCCACCCGCCGCATCTGGATCTCCTCGGCACCCTCGGTGATGCGGTAGCGGCGGTGGTGGCGATAGATGTGCTCGAAGGGCTTGTGGCGTGAGTAGCCGATGCCGCCGTGCACCTGCATGGCCCGATCAGCGGCCTCGCAGCACAGTCGGTTCGACCAGTAGTTGCACATCGAGACCTTGTCGGACACGGCGAACGCACCGACGGTGTCCATCTGCCAGGCCGTCTTGTGGATGAGGGCCCTCAGCATCTCGCATTGGGTCTGGAGTTCGACCAGCGGGAACTGGATGCCCTGGTTCGTGGCGAGTGCCTTGCCGAACGGCTTGCGTTCCTTGGCATAGGCGATCGACTCGTTGATGCAGTACTGCGCCGCGCCGAGGCTCGAAGCCGCCTGGCGAATGCGGTTCTCGTTGAAGAAGTGCTGCACGATCGCCAGCCCACGGCCTTCGTCACCCAGGATGGCCGAGTGGGGAATGCGGACATCGGTCAGCGACACCCGGCCGTGGTCGGTCGGCATGTTGAACGTCCACAGGTACTCCTCGACCTTCAGGCCCGGTGTGTCCATGGGGACGAGGAAGGCGGTGATGCCCTCGCCGTCGCCTGCCCCGCCGGACGTGCGGGCCATGATCATGTCGCTGTGGGCACGGTGGATGCCGGTGTTCCAGATCTTCTCGCCGTTGATGACCCACTCGTCGCCGTCGCGGACTGCGGTGGTCTCCATGTGGGTGGCGTCGGACCCGTGGTCGGGCTCGGTGATGCCGAATGCGAAGCCGCGCCGACCCGCAGCGAGGTCGGGCACCCACTCGGCCTTCTGTTCGTCGCTGCCGTAGTGGAGCATGAGCAGCAACCCGACGTTGTTGCCGACGATCGAGTGCTCGTTCTGGAGGTCGTTGTGCAGTCCGAGGCCCTTGACCGCGAGGTGCTCGCGGATGATGGCCATGCCGAGGTTCGTTCCGTCCTGGCCGCCGAACTCGGCCGGCAGGGCATAGCGGTAGTGGCCGGCCTCGTCGGCCCGGCGTCGAGCCTCGGCCAGCAGAAGCTCCCACTCCTCGTTCGGGAGTCCGTCACGCTCCCAGTCGGTTCGGGCGTCCTCGCGCCGATGGTCGAAGAAGCGGATGTTGTCGTCGGCCTGTTCGAGCGGTTGGATCTCTCGCTCGATGAAGTCGTCGAGTTCGACGAGGTAGGTGGCGATGTCGGCAGGGATGTCGAAGTCCATCGCCCCAGCCTTGCATCTGTGTCGCGAAATCGACCGCCCGTCGTCGATTCTGCGACACAGATGCTGTCGCTAGTGGCTCAGGAGGGTGTCCATCCATCCGGACGTGCCGCGTCGATCGCCTCGCCGAGGGCAGCCGTGCGACCGGGCCCGCCGGATTCGCTCTCGGTCCTCAGCGCCGGGTCGGGGGCATCGAGCAACCGTCGCCCCTCGTGTCCGAACACGGTCGACACCCCCACGAGTTCGAACGCCGGGTGCGCGATCACGTAGGCCAGCGCGACCGCATCGTCGACGTCGCTGCCGATGTCGATGCAGATGCGCACGACCCGGACTCTAGGGGTGAGGTCTGGGCGATACGGTCGTCCTCGTGGCGTGTCCGTGTGGGATCGGGGTCGACTTCGAGTCGTGCTGCGGACCGTTCCTCCGGAAGGGGTCGGCACCCACGGCGGGCGAGCTCATGCGCTCGCGCTACACGGCCTTCGTCGTCGAGGACGAGGCCTACCTGCTGTCGACGTGGCACCCCGACACCCGTCCGTCGAGGGTGACCTTCGGTGCCGACCAGGAATGGACGGGGCTCGAGGTCCTCGAGACCACCGGGGGCACGATGTTCGACGATGCCGGCAGCGTGCGGTTCGCGGCGAGCTTCTCGACCCCCGACGGTGACCGTCGGCTTCTCGAGCTGAGCGAATTCGTTCGCGTCGACGGGAAGTGGATGTACGTCGCCGCGGAAGAAGCGACGATCGTCGACGACTGAGTGGCCCGCGGCTGACACGATGGCTCCATGCCGCAGCTGACGCCGATGGACGAGTACTTCGTCCACCAGATCCCCGAGCCGCTCCCCAATGTGGCCGAGCACCACGACTTCTGGCGCGAGAGCGTGTTCTTCATCGCCCACCCGCCCGACGGCCTCGGCGACGTGATCATCCTCACCCTCGCCCACTTCCCGAAGTCCGAGACGATGGACGCCATGCAGCTCGGCCGCATCGGCGACGACTGGATCTACTCGAAGTACGAACGGTCCTATGACGGGGACCCGCACACGATGACCGCCGGCCCGGTGACGATCGACGTCGCCGAGCCCTACCAGCGGGTCGAGCTCCATGTCGACGACACCGACGAGGCGGCCTACGCCCTCGATCTCACCTTCACCGCCCGCACGCCCGAGTACGGCCTGCGTCGCGGCACTCAGAAGGCGGGACACGAGACGATCTGGGATCAATCGCACATGCTTCAGTCGGGTTGGTACTCCGGATCGATCACCAAGGGTGGGGTGACGACCGAGATCGACTCGTGGTGGGGTCAGCGCGACCACTCATGGGGCATCCGCGACCACTCGCGCTGCCCCCTGTGGATGTGGTTCGCCATCCAGACCGAGGCAGGGATGTTCGGCGTCTGGCACTGGGAGTACCCGAACGGTGCTCGCATCTACACCGACGGATGTTTCAGCCCGGCCGACGGATCGGCACCGATCCCGGTGATCGACTTCGACCACGGCGATCTGCACTGGACTGGTGAGGACGGCAGCGAGGTCAGCTACGGCCAGCATGGGCTCGATGTACGCGGGCTGGCCGGGCACTGCGACCTGACGCTCGAGGGCGGGCACAAGATCGGC
This sequence comes from Acidimicrobiales bacterium, assembly GCA_035529695.1. Classification (GTDB taxonomy): domain Bacteria; phylum Actinomycetota; class Acidimicrobiia; order Acidimicrobiales; family Salinilacustritrichaceae; genus DATKWD01. Next base: position 3,791 of record DATKWD010000090.1, read on the forward strand.
TTCGACGCCGAGGGCCGCTGGGCCTTCCCCTACGGGCCGATGGGCGGCGGACTGTCCGAGATGGAGTTCACCTCGACCGAGGGCCACACGGGCACCGCCATCTACGAGATCACCGGCGCCCACCACCACAAGTTCTTTCCGGTCAAACGCTCACCCGAACTGGTGTTGCCCCAGTCGCACTGAGGACCAGCGCGAGGAGGGCACGTGTGCGCACGTCCCGTCTCTTCCGCTCTTGTCGCTCCTGCGTCGCGACGGGCCGCTCGGGCCACTGGCTACTCGGCCGGGAGGCTCGACTGGCCGTCGGTGCCCCACCACGACGCCGTCAGGGTCAGCCCTTCGACCGACGCCCGGGGAAAGATCTCCTCGAAGGTGCGCTTGTAGCCCGTGTAGGCGATCTTCCACTCGCCGTCGATCTTCACGTACCGGTCGGTGTAGAACGCCGCGCCCTGGATCGACAGCCCCATGTCCTCCATCACGACGGTGTCCTCGAGCGCCCAGGTGGCGGTGGCGGTGTCGGGGCCGGTCAGGTCGATCTCGGGATGGTGCATACGGTGGCTGCTGAGGAACGTCTCGGCCGCCATGCCCCGCGTGATGAAGGCGACGATGGCGTCACGGCCCGAGTGCGAGTACTTGCCGTTGCTGTACTCGGCAACGGCGTCCTCGGTCAGCAGGTCTGCGAGTTCGTCCCACAGCTTCTGGTCGAGGCAGCGGGCATAGGCGTACTTCAATCGCTTGATCTGTTCGATCTGCAGGAGGTCGTCGAGGGTGAGGTCAGCCATCGTCGAACCCTAGGTCGATCCGGGTGCTGCCCGGCCGCGTTGATGGGTGTGCGTCCGGTGCCGGCCGCGGGTCATCGGGTCTGGCGGGGCCCTCGTTCGAGCACCTCGGCGGTGCGTGCGGCGGTTCGCCCGAGCTCGACGTCGTTGCCGGTCCAGGCGTTCCATCCGAGATGACTGGCGCCGATCTGGAGTTCGTAGCAGTGGTGGCGCGCGGCGGCGTCGACCATGGCGTCGTCGTCGGCGGGCGACTCGACCACTCGGCGCCAGACGTCGATGGCCTCGATGCCGGGATGCCAGCCTGCCCAGAACGTGCACCACGCCACGTCGAACAGGAAGTCGCCCCGGACCGAGCACTTCCACGAGAAGATGGCCGTGACTTCAGAAGCGTCCTCGGCGACGAGCACGTTGCGGTGCAGCAGATCGCCGTGCACCAGATCGCGCCGCTCGGGGCAGGCGTCGAGGAGACCGTCGATCCGGCGTTCACACGCCGCGAAGAGGCGATCGAGTTCGGGGTCTGCCGCCAGGGTGGTCCGCCACCCACGCACGCGGCGGGCGGGGTCGTCGATCAGTCCGTCGGTCAGCCACGTCCTCCACGTCGTGCTCGCGTGCGGTTGAGTCGAGTACCAGGCCGATGATGCGTCGATGTCGGCCTCGACCCTGCGGAGCCCGCGCAACAGGCGCATCAGTGCTGGCCCCGATCGGTCCACCTCGGTCGGCTCGACGTCTTCGAGGAAGCGACCCTCATGACGTTCGGAGATCGCATACGACATCCCGAGTGCCTCGCCGACCTCCAGGACGCGGGGGACTGGGACGTCAGGACCGCCGAACGCCATGGCGGCCCGGTCCATCTCGAATCCTTCGGGCACCGTCCCCAGTCGCATCACCAGCGATCGACCGCCGACCCGGTAGCCGTGGGCGGAAGACCAGAAGCCGCCGCTCAGTGGTTCGAGACCGGTCACGGGTTCGCGGTGATGATCGGACAGAAACCCCTCGATCTGCCGAAGCCCTGGTGCCGACTTCTTCACCGGTCCATGATCGCAGGTCGGGGCGCTTCATCCTCTCGCTCTGTCGCGCCGCTGTGACCGCTGGATGGTCGCCACGGAGCGAACAAGCGGGGGTCGGACGGCGCGTTGCTACGTTTGGCTGACTCGGCAGTCGCGGTGTGAACAGCCCAACCGGAGGAGAGCGTGTGAGTGAACGGTTCGTGGACAGGGTGGCGATCGTCACGGGAGCCGGTGGTGGCATCGGCGAGGCGTATGCCCGTGCACTGCATGCCGAGGGTGCGAGCGTCGTCATCGCCGAGCTGTCCGAGGAGGCGGGACAGCGGGTTGCCGACGACCTGGGCGAGCGGGCCTTGTTCGTGCGCACCGACGTCGGCGATCCCGAGAGCACCGACGCCATGTCTGTCGCGACGATGGAGGCGTTCGGCCGAGTCGATCACCTGGTCAACAACGCGGCCATCTTCGGCGACATGGAGCTCGCCGGCATCACGAACGTCGACTACGAGTACCTCGATCGGTTCATGCAGGTGAACCTCATGGGGGCGCTCCACTGCACCCGCTCGGTGATGCGCCCGATGGGCAAAGGTGGCGGCGGGTCGATCGTCAACCAGTCCTCGACCGCAGCATGGATGGGCATCAGCGGCTTCTACGGCCTCGCCAAGGCCGGCATCAACTTCCTCACCTCCGCGCTCGCCCACGAACTCGCCCATCGCAACATCCGGGTCAATGCCATCGCTCCGGGGCCCACCGACACGGCGGCGATGAACAAGCAGGTTCCGGTCGAGTTCCAGGACCCGCTCGTCAGCAGCCTCGCCATCAAGCGTCTCGGCACGCCGGCGGACCACGTGGGTCCGGTCCTGTTCATGCTCTCCGACGAGGCCGGCTGGCTCACGGGCCACGTGATGGCTGTCGATGGGGGTCAGATCACCCGCATCTGACACTGAGCGTCAGAGATCCTTGACGAAGAGCACGTTGCCCGGAACCCCGGTGCGCCGCTCGAACGCGGCATCGGTCGCGACGGTTTCGGCGACGTAGCCGTTGCGCTCATAGAGGTGGCGAGCAGGATTCGTGACATAGGTGTGGAGCGCGACCCGTGTGAGGCCGCGACGTGCCGCCTCGTGTTCGGCGAATGCGAGAAGACGACCTCCGATGCCCTTGCCTCGTGCAGTGCTGAGCACGTGGAGTTCGGAGATCACCATGGCGTCGGGCGGCTTTGTCGGCGAGACCCGGTCGTGCAGCCGCATCGCCTTCGGGGCGGCGAGCACCCGCAGCCCCAGTGCTCGGAGCGCGATGACCGCGACGGACGGGGTGACACGCATGGCCGACGATCCGCACTGGACGATGCCGACGATCGCGCCATCGGCCACACCGACGAAGGTGTGCTTCCAGTTCTGTCCGGCACGCCACAGGGCTCGGAACAGCGGGCGCAGTCGTGCTGGGTCGTTGACGCCGTACAGCGCAGCCGCCACGCGGCGGGTCTCCTGCCCCGGCTCGCCGAAGACGAGGTCGGCGATCACGTCCGACTCGTCCTCCGTCGCCGGCCGGATCACCAGGTCGGCCACAGGACAGCGCAGCTGCGACCGGCTCAGGCCGGCCGCGAGCCGTACTCCTCGAGCTTCTCGATCGCCGGGCCGAGCCAGGTCGCGATGGCATCGTTGGCCGCGGGTCCGGTGCTTCCGTCGTCGGTCTCGGCGCCGCTGAACGCATCGAGACGAGCGTTCGCCAGCCAGCCTGCAAGGTCGGGATCGAAGAACCACTGCATCCCGTTGAGGAAGTTGCCCTTGGTGGTCTCGACGTAGTCGACTGCGGTGTCCGGGTGCGGCACCACCGTGCACAGCTCGTTCTTCCTCGACTCGTCGTCGAGTGATTGTTCGACGTGGGCGATGAAGGCTGCGCTGAACACCTGCTGACATGGCCGCACGGTCTGGAGTGTGATGTGGTCGCCGTTGAAGATCGGCATGGCGGGTCGCCGTTCCAGACCGTCGGCGGTGCAGTCGACGTGCAGGGTGCTCGGGGTGGTCGGGATCGCCCCGTCGTCGAGCACGATCTGGTCGGGGCCGATGCGCTGCACCCGACCCATCCGGATCACGTTGTCGATGCGACGAAGCTCGGCCAGTTCGGCCTTGGTGACCGTGGCGCAGCGGTACATCGTCGGTCGGATGTCGGGGTCGAGACGGAGCAGCTGGCCCGATGCCTCGAGCCGGTCGAACATGTCGTCGACCGAGGTCGACTCGGCGATGTCGCGCAACTGGCCACCGAAGCCTTCGGCGGCCCGGTCCGGCGACTCGAGTCCCGGCTGGATGTTGGCTCGGTTGAGCAGCCACGAGTCGCGCGGCATGACCCACCGGATCGAGTCAGGATCGACGCCCTGAGCCAGAAGCCAGAGACACGCGTCCATGCCTGTCTTGCCTGCGCCGATCACGACGTACCCGTCGGGCGGCTCGGACGTGTGCACCAGGTCGTTGAGCGGAATCAACTGCACGCCGTCGTCGATCTCGTACTTCGGTGGGGTCGTCGAGGGGACCGACACGTGCATGTAGGTGGCGTCGACGACGGTGGCATCGGATGAGACCGTGTGGACCTCGCCCGTCACGTTCGAACGGAACCGACGGTCGCCCTCGTAGGTGCACATCGGATGCCACTCGACCCGGCCCGACGGCAGGAAGTCGCGGTGCAGCACGTTGTCGAAGTAGGCCACCACCTCCGAACCCGTGGCCAGTTCGAACAGGCCCGCATTCGGACCCACGGCGTCGATCGTGCCTTCGCCGAGTTCCCGGGAGTTCACGCCGTAGAACGCGGAGGGCTGGTGGAGCCGCACGAAAGGGTACGAGTCATTCCAGTGACCTCCCGGTCGGGCCCGACGCTCGACGAGCACCACGCGTGCATCGGTCTCGGTGAGCAGCACGTCGGTGAAGGCCATCCCCATGGCGCCTCCACCGACCACCAGGTAGTCGGCATCGATCACGGTCACCACGCGACCGTACCCGCCCGCTCCACCCCACGATCCTCGTTGTTCTCCCGCCAATAGTTGGCCGTAGGACAACGAGGATCCGGGTTGGGATCGGGATCGAGTCGGGTGTGCCGCTTCGGGTGGCGCGATCAGCAGGACCGCAGACGCGAACCTGGCGTCGGGTGTGGCACTAGGTTCGCCGCGCCTGCCCGCGCTCGGGCCGGCCACGACCGAATCGCGACCGGAGTCCCATCATGCGAACCACCGCCGGCGACGCCGTCGGCATCGAGTTCCCGATCTTCGCCTTCTCGCACTGCCGTGACGTCGTCGCCGCCGTCTCCAGGGCCGGCGGTCTCGGCGTGCTCGGCGCGGTCGCGCACACCCCTGAGCAGCTCGAGATCGACCTCCAGTGGATCGAGGACGAGATCGGCGACCTTCCCTACGGCGTCGATCTCATCATCCCGGCCAAGTATGCCGGTGACGAGAACGACGGCTTCACCGTCGACGACGTGGTCCAGCTCCTCCCGATCGAGCACAAGGAGTTCGTGCAGGACATCCTCGCCCGCTACGAGGTGCCCGACCTGCCAGCCGAGCCGACGAGCAGCGGTCGGGGTCTGGCCCGAGCCGGGGCCGCGGCTCCCTTCTCGGCCGCCACGGCAGGCCCGCAGCTCGACATCGCCCTCGCCCACCGGACGCCGTTCGTCGCCAACGCCCTCGGCCCTCCGCCTCAGTTCATGATCGATCGGGTGAAGGAGGAGGGCCGCTTGGTCGGGGCCCTCGCCGGCACGGCCGTTCACGCTGAGCGCCACGTCGCTGCCGGTGTCGACATCATCATCGCCCAGGGGTCCGAAGCCGGGGGTCACACCGGAGAGATCGGAACGATGGTGCTCGTGCCCGAGATCGTCGATGCCGTCGGTGAGGTCCCGGTGCTCGCCGCCGGGGGCATCGGCCGCGGCCGTCAACTGGCGGCATCGTTGGCCCTCGGCGCGCAGGGCGTGTGGTGCGGTTCGGTCTGGCTCACCACCGATGAAGCCGAGACCCACCCGGTGGTGAAGCAGAAGTTCCTCGGTGCGACCTCGGCCGACACCATCAGGTCGCGGTCGATCACCGGCAAGCATGCACGCATGCTCAAGTCGGCCTGGACCGAGGAGTGGGATCGAGAAGACACCCCTGACCCGCTCGGGATGCCGCTCCAGCCGATCCTCACCGCAGCCGCCCAGGCCCGTATCAACCGGGCTGCACACAACCCGGGCTCGGGCGCGGAGAAGCTGGCGAACTACTTCGTCGGGCAGATCGTCGGCTCGATGAACCAGCGCAAGACATCCGCGCAGGTCGTGCTCGACATGATCGACGAATACATCGACACGGTGCATTCGATGCAGACGCAGTTGGAGGCATGACGATGAAGGTCGGCATCTCGGGAGTACTCGGGTTCATCGGCGGCACCCTTGCCGCCCGCTATCGAGGCCAGGGCCACGACGTGGTCGGCATCGACGCGGTTGCGGACGGCTCGGATCCGACGGTCGTCGCAGCCGACATCGTCGAACGCGGCCCGTGGGAAGACGTGTTCGCCGGGTGCGACCTCGTGATCCACACCGCAGCGGTCGTCGCCAACCACGCACCCGACGACCGGATGTGGGGCGTGAACGTGCTCGGAACGAGCCGGGTCCTTCAGGCCGCGATCGCCGCCGGCGTGCCACGATTCGTGCACCTGTCGTCGGTCCGGGCGTACTCGGACCTGGGGTTCCCTGACGGCGTCGACGAGGCGTGGCCCATTCGCACCGACGGCCACGGGTATGTCGACACCAAGGTCGCGAGCGAGCAGGTCGTGCTCCAGGCACACGCCGAGAGCGATGTCGACGTCACCGTGATCCGTCCCGGTGACGTCTACGGGCCGAGGTCGGTCCCGTGGACCGAGTGGCCGGTGATGGGAATCCCGATGGGGTTCTTCCTCGTGCCGAGCGAGGGTGGGATCTTCAGCCCCGTGTACGTCGACAACCTGGTGGACGGCATCGTGCTGGGCGCCGGTGACGAGGGTCGGGGACAGGTGTTCAATGTCAGCGACGGTGTCGGGGTCGACAACGAGGAGTTCTTCGGGCACTACGCCCGCATGTTGCACACCGAGCTTCCGGTTGCGCCTGCGGCCGAGATCGCCGAGATCCACGAGGCAGCGGGCCTGGGTGCCGACACCGTCGACTACTTCCTTCGGCAGGGGACCTATTCGATCGACAAGGCCCGGCGAGTGCTCGGGTACGAACCGGCCGTCGACGTGGCCGAGGGCATGGCCCGCACCGAGACGTGGCTCCGTTCTGAGGGTCGCTTGCCCGAAACGGGCTAGACGCCGGCCGCCTCCGCGAACCGTTCGAGTTCGCCGGCGATGTCGTCCCCCGCAGGTTGGTAGGCGATCTCGGTGAGGCCGGCCTCGGCGTAGCCCTCGAGAGCCATCCTCCACTCGTCCGTCGAACGGGCCATGCCGAGCATGGTGATCGCCTCGCCGTTGACGGCCTTGGCGTCGTGCTCGCTGAGGCCGATCAGGTGGCCGGCGTGGATGGCGAGGTGGCGCGAGCCCTCGGGCTCGGCCGCCTCGAGCGAGTCGCACCACGCGCTGCCGTTGGGAAGGCCTTCGACCATCGCTCTTCCGCCGATCTCGTACATGCCGTGGTACACGAGTGCAGCGGCATGACCCGCGGCGTCCATCACCCGCGGCGAGTCGGCCGACTCGCCGTCGGCGAGGACCGTGCCGAACTGGAGCGACACGGTCCAGTCCCATCCCTCGGGCACCTCGTTCGGCATCGTGAGGAAGACACCGGCTGCGTCGATCTCGCGAGCGTGGCCGAGTCCCTTCGGACCGGTTGCGCCGAGCACGATCGGCACGTCCAGGGGTCGGGTGGCGCCGAATCCCTCGGTCATCAACAGCTCGATCGGCTCGCCTCCCCACTCGGCCCTCTCGCCCCGGAGCAGCGCCATGAGGCAGTCGACGTACGAACGGGTCCAGGCCCACGTCAGCGCCTTCTTACCCATGGTCAGGCGTGCGGTGTATCCGGTGCCGATCGCGACGGCGACCCGACCGGGCGCCATGGCTTCGAGCATGGCGATCGCCGCGGCGTTCGTGATCGGATGGCGGAGATGAGGCACCAGCACGGCCGGCCCGAGGCCGATGGTGTCGGTCCGATCGGCGGCCAGAGCGAGCATTGCCCACACGTCCGGATAGAGGGCGGGGGAGTCGTAGGCCCACGCTCGCGAGTAGCCGAGTGATTCGGCGATGCGGATGTGATCGGGCGTGTCGAGCGAGGTGGCGAAGGCGGCCGAGAGAGTGAGCGGTGGCGTCATGACCCCTTTGCTATCAGCGATCAACCAAGTGAGCGGTACGGCCCGATGTCCATGCTCGGATAACGCGCCTGGGTGTCGGCCAGGGTCTGGTCGTCCCAGTAGTCGTGGCCCGGTGGCGGGAAGCCGAAGAGGTCGCGCTCGCGCACCGACATGCGCTCGACCATCTCGGTCCAGCCGGGTGAGAGCGCGTGCTGCGGCCAGGCCATCTTGCCGATCCACGGCAGGCCGTTGGGCGCATAGTCCGCGAGCAGGGCGAACCGGCTGGCCTGGTCGCCTGTCATCGCCGAGCCGCGATGGAGGACGTCGGTCGTGTAGAGAAACAGGCTGCCCGCCGGTCCGGTGATCGAGACCTCGTGGTCGAACAGCTCGCCGAAGGGCAGTTCGCGCGGCACCAATGGCACGGCATCACCGATCGCCCGTGGGATGACCTTTGTGGGCCCGTCGGCCTCGGTCACGTCGGACAGCAGGACGAACGTCGTCAGCTGCGGCCACCGAAGATCACGGCGCGGCACCACGAGACTGTGGTTGCCATAGTCGCGATGGTGCGGCTGGTCGTAGTCGATCGAACCCGAGTACTTGGCCCAGAGTTCCATCTTGTAGAGCTGCACGTCCGACGTCCCACAGAACCGCTCGGCGGCGTCGACGAGATCAGGGTGGAAGGCGAGCCGGTTGAGATCCCATGACTGGTGGGGCCCGAGTCGGAGCCCGGCGAACTGGTGGCGAGTCAGACGTTCGTGTTTCTGAGGATCAGCGAAGTAGTCGTCGGGTCGAGGGAACTCGAGAAACAGGCCCTCGGTCGCGGCGGCGAGTTCCGCGGGCGCGACAAAGCCTTCCATCACTGCGAACCCGTCGGTGCGGACCGCGTCGAGAACGTGGTCGTCGACCCGCATGTCCGGCTACCCGCCGGGCACCGCGTTGCAGGGCACCCCACCACAGGTGTCGATGATGCCGCCATCGGGCTGGAAGAACGCGGCGATCTGGTCGTACGCGACCGGCACCCGCCGCACGTCCTCGTGCGGATCGTCACCGTCGCGGGGCGCCGTGTTGGTCGTCGGTGGCAGCGGCGCGCCGCTGTCGAACATGACGACGGCCGAGCCGAGGTGCGGGGAGCTCTCGATGGCTGGGATTCCGAAGAACGGCTCGACGTCGTTGGTGCGGTCCGGCGCCACGGCTGGAGTGAGCACCGATGCACCCATCGAACGGGCCATCACCTCCGTGGCGACGTTGGCGACCTGGTGGTCGCCGAGGGCGCCTTGCACCAAAGCGGTCTTCTCGGCGACTCCGGGCAGTGGATCGGTGTAGTGGTTCACGTACCCGTTGCCTTCGCCACGGTCCCAGAGCATCTGCGCCACGAGGATCCCGAGGGCCTGATCGAGCTTGTCGGGATAGGCCGGGTCGAGGATTGCCTGGTAGATGTCGAAGTCGATGCTCCGGTTGAGCAGGGTGCTGTAGTTGACTCCCGCCACCCCGAACACCCCTTTGTCCCAGTCGAGCGACACCGCCGTCGACACCGGGCCCATGATCCCGCCCTGGCTGATGCCGTAGTAGTAGAGCTCGTCGGTGTCGACGAGGCGGCCGCCGTCCTCGGTCTGGAATGCAGGATCGGCGGCCAGCCCGTCGGCGTGCTTCAGCAGCCGCCCGAGGAAGAGGTGGTTGAGGTGACCTTGGAGGAGCCGGTCGGCCAGCGTCGGGAAGTTGCTCACGTCCTGGAGCGTGGTGATGGCGTTGGGAACGTCTTCTTCGGCCATGCCGATCAGGTCGGTGCCGCACACGACGTAGTTGTGGTTCTCGGCGAGCAACGTCGGACCGGCCGAGGTGGTTTGGCGGTGGGTGCCCAGCAGCCCGTGTCCGTAGACGACACCGGCACCGGGATCGTCGGCGCTCGTCGCCCCGGTGATCTGGCAGCTGAACGGCGCCGTCCAGATTCCGTTGGGCTCGGGGAGGTCGGGATCGACGATCAGATTGAGCGAAGTGCCCGGCGCCCCGTCGTCCGCGAGGTAGAGCGGGATCTCGAAGGTCCCCGTGATCACCCGGCGATCGTTGTCGACATCCTCGGTGACCTCGTCGACGGTGAACGCCGGCGCGGCGTCGCCGAGCTGGTCGAAGGCATCGTCGCGCATGTGGAGCAACGGACCGGTCAGGCTCTCGGTCGAGATGACGGTGAAGTCCCAGGCGATGGTGAGCTCGTCACGGGCGACCCCGGCTGCCTCGAGATCGTCGAAGACCTGTTCCATCGCGGGCCGACGCGACTCGACCTCGGGGACGTCGGTCTCGAGCCGGTCGCGATAGGCGCGGAACGCGTCTGTCGGTTCGATCGGCGCACCATCAGCGTCGACCAGGTTGCGCAACCCGATCACGATCCGGTGGCCGTCGGGGTAGTTGACCCCGGGCCGGAGAAACAGACCACGCCGTCGGTCGGTCGGCGCGTTGGCATCCAGCTCGGCCCAGTGAGGCCAGCGCTCGCCGGCGGTTGCGTCGATGACGACGCTGCCGGAGTCGTCATCGAGTGACCGGGCCAGATCGGTGACGGGTGGGAGGTTCGAGTCCGCTGGATCGAGGCCGGGAAGGTGGACGAGCGCGGCACTGCCTGGGCTGAACCCGTCGTTGCGGTTCTGGCGGCTGACGTCGATGTGCACGCCCTCGACGTTCGCCGGCATCGACAGCGGGTCGAGTGACACCCTCCGCCCCGTCTCGGAGCCCGGGTCCTCGACGGTCAGCGCGTCCGACGGGAACGGGAGTGCGCAGATCTCGCCCACCACCTCACACCTGCCGGGGCTCTCGACGTCGAGGTCGATCGTGCCGGCGAACTCGGTCGGAGCGACCGCCGGGTCCTCGGCCGCGTCAGCGCCCGACGAGTCGCTGTCGCCCGAGCACGCTGCGGTGACGAGCGCAAGGCTGACGATGATCGCGACTCGGCAGGTGGTGGGGTTCATCGGGTCAGCGGGGGCGCATTCAGTCCCTCAGGGCACCGAGCGACAGGCCCCCAGGTCCGTAAGCGGCATGCGGATCGGCCCGGACGGCTTCGTCGAGTGCGTGCGCATCGTCGCCGACCAGGATCCGCCACTCGCCGGCCTTGACGGCATCGAGGATGATGGTGGCCGCCTGCGCTGCGGTCAGTGGCGCGGCATCGCGGAACATGTCGCCCATGCGGTTCGCCAGCGCCACGAGGTCCTCGTCGCTCATGGTGTCGGCAGGCATGCCGCGTCGGATCATGTTCTGGCGGACGGCGTCCGCGTCGGTGACACCGCCGAACATCTTGCGGCTGTTGTTCACGATCTCGGTCCCGATGTGACCCGGCATCACCAGTGCGGCCGAGACGTGGGGTGCGTTCATGCGAAAGTCCTCCATCAGTGCCTCGGTGAACCCCTTCACCGCGAACTTCGCCGAGCTGTAGGCGGTGTGAGGGATCCCCGGACCCAGCGCGGCCCAGAACCCGTTGACGCTGGAGGTGTTGATGATGACCCCTTCGTCGGCTGCAACCAGCAGCGGGACGAAGACGCGGGCCACCGAGTAGACGCCTCCCCAGCAGATGTCGAACGTTCGCTCCCACTCGGCCCGGTCGCCGGCGACGAAGCTGCCACCGCCCCCGACACCGGCGTTGTTGAAGAGCACGTTGATGTGATCGAGGTCGTGTTGGAGGAGGACCTCGTCGCGGAAGACCTCGACGGCGGCTTCGTCGGCGACGTCGCAGATGTGATCGGTGATGCGGATGTCCGACGAGGGCGCCTTGGTGTGGGCCAGGCTCCGGGTCTCCGCCATTGCGTCGAGGTTGATGTCACACATCGCCACGTTGCAGCCCTGCTCGACCAGCTGCACGACGAGTTCACGGCCCATTCCGTGCCCGCCGCCGGTGACAACGGCCGTTCTGCCTTCGAATGAGTGCACGGGTCCCCCTGCTGATTGGTTCGGTCACGACAAGGTAACTGCCACTACCCTCACCGTGTGGTGGCTGTCGTCGACTCGGACCCCGTGGACGGCCGACATGCACGTCGAGAGCGGAACCGAATCGCTGTCCTCGATGCGGTCATCGAGCTGTTCGCGACCAACACCCTGATCCCGAGCGTCGACGAGGTGGCCAAGCGGTCGGGTCTGTCGCTGCGCTCGGTGTACCGCTACTACGAAGACCTCGGAGCGCTGCTCCACGCAGCGATCGAGCGGAGCATGGAGAAGGCGGCTCCGCTGCTCCGGATCGACGGCATCGGGACCGGCCCGCTCGACCAGCGCATCGGCGCGTTCGTCGACGCTCGGCTGCGACTCCACGAACGGACGGCTTCATCGTTCAGGGCGACGATCCACCATTCGTCTCACAACAAGCCGATGGCCGATGCACTGGTGACGGCGCGCCGCGCACTGCGGGCGCAACTCGAGCGCCAGTTCGAGCCCGAACTGAGTCGGCTCGACCCGGTGCCCCGGATGCGCCTCGTTCGGGCGGCCGACGTGCTGACGCGTTTCGAGGCGATCGAGGCGCTCCGGATCGGCGACTCTCTGTCCAAGGCCGAGACCAAGGCCGTCCTCGCGGTCGGCATGCACGCCCTGCTGGCGTCCTGAGGCCCCCTCAGCTGACGGAGTGCCGGATGTGTGTGGTGGCCCCGGCCCGATGGTCGCCGTGGTCGGGCGGTGTTGTGGACATGCGGTGGTGCGTCACCGTCGCCAACACGACGAGACAGGCGTCCTCGACGAGGATCCACGAACGGACCTCGCGCGAGTCCTGGGAGATCTCGGTCGTCGGAGGTCTTGGTGCGCTCGTCAGCCCGAGTGCTTGCGCCGATCGGGCCGGCCTCGCTTCTCGTAGCCGACCGCAGACCAGTCCTGTCGATCCCTTCGGTCCCTGCCGGAACGTCGATCGACGACGCCGGCCGCGATCTCCTCGCGGATCCAGCCGTGGACGTCAGCCCCTTCGGCCAGCAGCCGTTGGAGATTCGTGATGCTGCTGACGGCGAGCCCGCCGATCGCGGTCGGGTCAGCCGGTGTCCAGTCCTCGGCGACGACGAGCAGGATCAACGAGTCGGGCGACGCCGCCCGCAGGTTCGGGAGGGCCTCCCACCCCTGCTCGCCGGTCAGGACGTGCTCGATCACCAGGACATCGGGTCGGAGGTGTTCGGCGAGTCGCTCACCGTTGACGGCGGTGTCGGAGAGGCCGGTGACGTCGTAGCCGGCGTCGATGATGAGCGGCGTGAACAGATCGGGCTTGCTCGTGATGATGACGGCGGTGCGGATCGATTCGCGCTCCCCCCCGTTTCCTCCCGACATGGGCCGGAAGCTACCGCACGGAGTAGGCAAACACCTACGTTGCGTGTTGAGAGGGGTCGCATTCGGCGCTCGAGGTCTGGCCGAATGGCAGGATCGGGGCGATGACCCGGCCCAACCTGTTGCTGTTCATGCCAGATCAGTTGCGGGCTGATGCAGTGGGGACCTTCGGCAGCACCATGGCGCAGACGCCGCACATCGACGCGCTGGCCGCGGCCGGCACTCGCTTCGACCAGGCGTTCGTCCAGCACACCGTGTGTTCGCAGAGTCGGATCTCGATGTTCACCGGGTGGTACCCGCACGTCAACGGGCACCGCACGCTCACCCATCTGCTGCGGCCGCACGAGCCCAACGTCTTCAAGCAGCTCCGCGACAGCGGCTACCACGTCGCCCTGGCCGGCGCGCGGGGCGACATGCTCGGCCCGGGGGTCACCGCAGCCTCGTCGGACCGATTCGGGTTCACCCGCCCCCCTGATCTCGGCGACGTCGGCCGGTGGCACACCACCCCCTACGACGAAGACTCGAAGTGGTACTACGCCTTCTACGGCGGCCCGGTCGACGACGACCTGTTCGAGATGGATGCCGCCACCGTGGCGACCGCGATCGACTGGCTGGCCGACGGGCTCCCCGAGCCGTGGTG
>DATKWD010000091.1:0-5192 GCA_035529695.1 Acidimicrobiales bacterium
TGCACGGTCGTCGGGTCCATGCCCGGGTCGGACGGGGTGCCGCTCATGTCAGTCATGTCGCTCCAGATGTCAGACGGTGGGCCGGAAAGCAGGGCGCGATCGAAGGGGACGGCACCGATGGCGTCATCGAAGCTACCGCGCACCCTCCCGGCATCGGTGGACGCCCGTGTCCAACCGTCGAAGGACTTGCCAAGACGATTGCCGGTGAGGGCATCGCACCGTCACCTTCGCCGACGGTGCTGACCCGGTCGGAGCCGTCGTCCGGTGACCACTGACTGCTTGGCTCGAGCGCTGGCGACGGCCCGACCCGTGGCCGACCTCAGCTCGATGCGTTCCAGCTGTTGCGGGAGTAGTCGGGCGGGTAGGGCCCGGTGACGTGGATGCTCACCGCCTGGCCGTAGTCCCAGATCCTCACGCTGAAGTCGTAGGCCGGTGAGTACTGCACGTGGATTGCCTGGTTGGCCTTGACCGCCTCGACGATGGCGGCGCGCATCGATTCGAGCAGGACGGGTGGGATGTCGGCGAGGTATGCAGCCTCGTCATCGGTGAGCCCCGCGCTCGCCTTCGCCTCGTCGACGAGCGAGCCCGGGTTCGAGAGCCGGAGGATTCCGTCGTCGTCGGCGGCGATCGCGCTCACCACGTCGTACTCGAGAACCTTGGCCAGCTTGTCGATCATCAAGGCCATCGGCATTGGAATTCCCCCTGCTTGTCGGTTGGCTTTGTAGCAGTGTGGTGTTCCGATCAGACCTGCGCAAGGCGCGATGCTGGGGCCAGACATGAGTGATCACGCGAGAACGGTGCTGTTCACGGACATGGAGGCCTCGACCGAATTCAGCGTGAAACGAGGCGACGCCGACGCAGTCGCGCTCATGCACGTGCACGAACGAGCGGTGAGCGGGCCCGTCGACCGCCACGCGGGGATCGTGGTCAAGAACACCGGTGACGGGTTCCTCGCGGTGTTCCCGTCGAGTGAACAAGGCGTCAGGGCGGCGCTCGGCATCCGCGCCCGCATCGGCGACCACAACCGATCCAACCCCGAGACGCCGCTCCGGGTCCGACTCGGGCTCCACACGGGTCGGGTGATCGAAGAGGACGGCGACGTGTTCGGTCTCACCGTGTCGACCGCGGCTCGGGTCACGTCGAAGGCCTCGGCCGGGCAGGTGCTGGTGTCCGAGCCCGTGCGGCTCGAAGCCGATGGCGGAGACGAGTGGAGCTATGTCGACCGAGGTTCGTTCTGGCTCAAGGGGCTGCACGAGAAGTGGCAGCTGCACGAGGCGGTCCCCGCCGGTGAGAGCCCGTTGGCGTCCTCGGCCCGTGAGGATCAGGTCGGGTTCGTCGGTCGGGACGCCGAGCGAGCCGAGCTCCGTCGCAGCGTCGACGCCGCCGACAGCGGTCATGGGAGCCTCGTCGTCGTCACCGGGAGCGCCGGGTGTGGCAAGACCCGGTTGGTCGAGGAGATCGGGGCCGAAGCGGCGGCCAGGGGCATGCGCTTCGTGGTCGGCCGGTGCCACGATGCCGGACAATCCGAGCCCTACACCGCATGGGTCGACGTCGCCGAGGCTGCCGAGCGGGCCCTGAGTCCCGACGCGTTTCGCGATGTGCTCGGACCGTCGGCCGGCGAGATGGCGAGGCTGTTGCCCCACCTGCGCAACCGGTATCCCGACATCGGTCCGGCGTCGGACACCGGCGGGGCCGAGACCCGGCGCTACTTCTTCACCAACGTGCGCGAGGTGCTCGCCCGGCTGGCGGCCCGGCGCCCACTGGTCGTGTTGCTCGACGACCTCCAATGGGCCGACGTGCCCACCCTGCTGTTGCTCGAACACCTGGCTGGAGAGCTGACCGATCTTCCGATCCTGCTGGTGGCGACGTACACCCTCGAGGAGGTCTCGTCCTCGACCCCGCTTCACGCCACGCTTGCCCGGCTCCACCAACGCCAGGCGGTCGAGACGATCAGGCTCGAATCACTGACCCGGGTCGACATTGCCGACCTGCTCGGTGCGGCCGGAGCCGGCGAACCGCCGCTCTCGCTCGTCGACGCGGTCCACGAACGAACCGAAGGCAACGCGTTCTTCGCCGGCGAGCTCGTCCGCCAGCTCGTCGAGGGCGGAGCCATCGCCGACTCGGGATGGAACCCCGACTTCACTCTGTCCGATCTGGCGGTGCCCGAAGGTGTTCGGCTCGTGATCGAGAGCCGCTTCGAGAAGCTCGAACCGGCGACTCGCAAGCTGCTCGGCCTCGCCAGCCTGCTCGGGCGTGACTTCAGCCTCGAACTGCTCGAGGCATTGGCTGACATCTCCGAGGACGAGTTGCTCGACGCGATCGACGAGGCCGAACGGGTCAGCTTGATCGTCTCGACGGTCCAAGCCGCGTCGGTCCGGTTCGCGTTCCAGCACGAGATGATCCGCCAGACGTTGCTCGACCAGATCTCGCACAGCCGTCTCCAACGACTCCACGGTCGGATCGCCGCCGCCCTCGAAGAGGTCTACGCCGACTCGCTCCCGACCCACGCCGCCACCATCTCATCGCACCTTGAACAAGCCGGCGCCTCGGTCGAGCCCGAACGCAAGCTGCGCTTCCATGCGCTGGCAGGGGAGCGGGCGCTCGACTCGGCGGCCTTCGAGGATGCACTTCCGCACTTCCGGCGCGTGCTCGAGATGACGCCGAACACCGACGCACGCGCGCGAGCCGCCGTCTTCGAGCGTCTGGCGACGGCCGAGCGCAGCCTCGGCAACCTGGAGGACGCGCTGGCGGTCTGGGACGACGCGCTCGATGCCTACGAGGCTGCGGGCGACGTCGACTCGGTGGGCCGTACCGCCCTCGCCGCCGCGCTGCAGGTGGCGTGGTGGCGGCGAGGAAGCGACGTCGGCCGGCTGGTCCGTCGCGGGCTGGCCGCCCTGGGCGACGAGCAATCGGCGACCCGGGCCGGGCTTCTCGCAGTCGCCGGCATGCTCGACAGCCAGATGGGGCACCACGATGTCGGCCAGGAGCTGCTCGACGAGGCACTCGCACTCGCCAGGGAACAACAGGACGACCGCATCATCGGCGTCACCCTGTACGCGGCAACCGCCCACGATTTCGCCTACCAACAGTTCCGCGAGACGATCGAGGTCGGCGTCGAGAGCATCGAGTATCTCCGCGAGGCGGGTGACTTCTGGGATCTGGCGAACGTGCTCGGGTATGTCGGCGCGGCGAACGGTTGGCTCGGTCGGTTCGAAGAGGCGGCCGAATTCGGGCGCGAAGGCGAAGCGTTGGCCCTTCGTCTCGGAAACTGGTCGGCCTTCGTGTTCGCCGAACAGGCCCGTGCCTTCCGCGATGCCGGGAGCAACCCGTCGGCGTCGGTTCTCGAAGAGCGGGGGCGCCGAGCCCTCGAGCTTGGCGAGGACATGGGCTTCACCTGGCTGGCTTCGGTGGGTCATGCCCGGATCGGCTTGGCCACCTTCTGGCGTGGGGACTGGCGCGAGGCGCTCGACCAGTTCGAGGCGGCGGCCGACATCGAGGTCCGCGGGGCCACCGGTGGACATCTCGGCCAGTTGATGCTCGTGCACGCGTATCTCGGCGACCGCTCAGCCGCCCTCGACCTGGCCTCGCGCGCTCGCGCCGACTTCCCGGTTCCCGGTCGCCCGACGTCGATGACCTCGGTGGGGCTGGCCGCTACGGCTATCGAGGTGTTCACGATGCTTGGCGAGCGCGACCAGGCTGCCGCGCTCGCAGCAACGCTCGACGAGCTAGCGGCGACCGGCGTGATGATGCGGGGGTGGGACTTCCGCCTGGTGGCCACGCTGCAGGGCATGGCCTCCACCTGCGCGGGCGACTGGGATCGAGCCGAAGGCCGATTCGAGAAGGCGCTCCAGGCGAGCCGAACGCTCCCCATGCGCCGCGAGGAGCCCGAGGCGTGCCGCTTCTACGCCCAGATGCTCGACGAGCGGAACCGCGTTGGCGACCGAGACCGAGCTCGCGAACTCCGCGAGCGGGCCACCGAGGGCTACGAGGAGTTCGGCATGCCGGCCCATGCGGCGCTGGTGAGGGATCGCGGGTAGCCGGTGTCGATTGGCGCCGCAGTTGACAGCCTGTTTCGATTCGGCGTCATCGGGAGGGTTTCCTCCCGGGTCTTCGCGAACAGGAGCCGAAGATGACCAGCGAGTTGAACGCACCGCCAACCGATCAGGTGATCCTGCTCGCAACGGACGGCTCTGCGCGCGCCAACGCTGCTCTTGGCGCCGGGTTGCAGCTGGTCGCGGCGGATTCGGATGCGGCACTCGTCGTCACGGTGGTGCCTGGTGAAGATCCCGGCCTGCTCGTCGGCTCAGGTCATGCGGGTCCAGCGATGTCACCGTCGCAGTACCAGGACATGCTCGACGCACAACAGGAAGGTGCCCGGACGATTCTCGACACCGCAGTCGAAGTCCTTGCGCTCGGGATCCCGGGAATCGCATTCGACACCGAGATTCTCGTTGGAGATCCGGGCGCGGCGATCTGCATGCGGGCCGGCGCAGACGACGTCATCGGAATCGTGCTCGGCACGCGCGGCCGGGGAGGGCTCAAGCGTGCACTGCTCGGGTCGGTTGCCGATCATGTCGTCCGCAATGCTCCTTGTCCGGTCATCACGGTCAACACCAACTGAATCGACGGGATCCGTCTCGTCTCCTGAGCGGGGTGGCCTGCTCGCCTGGGCTCAGTCAGCCTCGGCATCGCATCGATCGCTCCACTGGCTCTGATAGCGGCCCAGGTGATCGGCGATCTCGTCGAATGGCGCCTCCTGATCGTCGGGGACCTCGATTCCGCGCGTCTCGGCCTGGCCCTTCGCGTTGTGGCGGCCGTTGCCGTGGGGGAACTTCACCCACGGATCGGCGCAAGTGGTCGTCGTGAGCCGCAGCACCTCGTCCACATCGCCGGTGTCGGCTGCGTCCCACAGGGCACGGGTATCGGTCGAGGCATTGGCGACCGAGTGATCGCCAGGGGGTCCGAGGCTGTTGCGCCACGAGTTCACCGAGGCGCCGATGATGAACGCCAGGATCGCGACCGACGGGATCAGGACGAGCGCGGGCCGCCAACGCCCGGCGGGCGCGCCCGACTTCGACAGGAGCGTCGACATCGCCCAGACGATGCCGAGGCCGCTGCCGACGATGAGCGTCAGGCTGATCGAGACGAAGATCCAGTAGCCGGCCTCGCCCCCGAACACGGCCAGGAAGACG
>DATKWD010000092.1:0-175255 GCA_035529695.1 Acidimicrobiales bacterium
CACCACCCCCTACGACGAAGACTCGAAGTGGTACTACGCCTTCTACGGCGGCCCGGTCGACGACGACCTGTTCGAGATGGATGCCGCCACCGTGGCGACCGCGATCGACTGGCTGGCCGACGGGCTCCCCGAGCCGTGGTGCCTGTTCGTGCCGCTCATCTACCCGCACCCGCCGTTCGTCGTGGAGCGAAAGTGGTACGACCTCCACGATCCGGCCGACATGCCTGAACCCGTGCCACCCGACTTCACCGGAAAGCCCGGCTTCTACCGGGCCATCCACGAGCGCTACGGCCTCGATCGTCTCGATGGTGACGACTGGGCCGAGATCATCCGCACCTACTACGCGATGGTGAGTCGTGTCGACGATCAGCTCGGTCAGGTGCGGGCCGCCGTCGACGAGGCAGGTGCGGCCGACGGCACCGTCACGTTCTTCTTCACCGATCACGGCGAGTACCTCGGCGACTTCGGACTCGTCGAGAAGTGGATGTCGGGTCTCGACGACGTGCTGGTGCGCAATCCGCTCGTCATCGACGACCCCCGACGAGGTTCGGGGGTGGTGGCGAGCTTCACCGAGATGGTCGATCTCACTGCCACGCTCGAGGAGTACGCCGAGATCGATCCGGCCTACACCCACTTCGGACGGTCGCTCGTGCCCCTCCTGGAGGATCAGGCGGCGGCGCACCGCGACGCGGCGTTCAGCGAAGGTGGCTTCGTGACCGCCGAACGCCACCTGCTCGAGGCGGGGACCGGCGGCATGTACCGGCACAAGCAAGACCTGCAGCATCAGCAGCCCGAACTCACCGGTCGTGCGATCTCGGTGCGCACCGCCGACTGGACCTACGTCGAGCGCCTCTACGAGCCGTCGGAGTTGTACGACCGTCGTGCCGACCCGCGCGAGACGACGAACGTGGCTGCGCTCCCCGATCACGCGGCAGTCGTCGGCGAGCACAAGGATCGGATCTTCCGGTGGCTGTTCGAGACCAGCGACGTCATTCCCTGGGACGAGGACCCGCGTATGGACCCTGACCTCCGAGCCACCTTTCTCCGTTGAGCGACGCGATCGACGACGCGACGGCGATCACCAACCTGTTGTACGTCTACGCCGAGGCCATGGACGCCGGTGACTTCGAGGCGGCTGCGAGCCTCTTCGAGCACGCTCTCCTGATCGTCGCGGACGGTGTGCCACCGATCGACTCGGCGACGATGCTCGCAATCTGGCGCGAGAACGTGATCACCTACGACGACGGCACGCCCCGGACCCGTCACGTCGTGACGAACCCGATCGTCGAGGTGGACGAAGGTGCCTCGACGGCCCGGTGCCGATCGGTCTACACCGTGTTCCAGCAGGCCGACGACGGTGCGCTGGCGCCCATCGTGTCTGGCCGCTACCACGATGAGTTCGCCAAGCTCGATGGCACCTGGAGGTTCGCCCGTCGCGACTACTCGTTGGTCGATCTCGTGGGCGACGTGTCCCGGCACCTCCGCATGGAGCTCTGAAGCACCTCCACCCGCCGGTTCAAGTTCGCGCGCTGGAGTGCCGATTGAGGATCCATGCGGGTTGGAGCCGGTCGTTTTGTCGTTGCCGCGATCGCGTTGGCCACCTTGGCAGCGTCGCCCGTCTCGGCCGCTGCCGACGAGACCGCCGAGCGTGCGGTTGCCGCCGACTGGTTCCGGCCCGGCGCACCGTTCGACCATCAGTTCGCCGACCCGTCGGTCACTCCGATGGGGCCGCTGACCGCCGCGTACAGCACCAACACGGGTGGAGCGCATCTTCCTGCGACGTGGACGACCGACTTCTCGACCTGGACGGCTCGCACCGAGGCGCCCGACTCGGCCGATCCCTGTTTCGACAGCTACGAGAACGACGCGTGGGAGAATCCGGGTGTCGGCGCTCGGGTGAGCAGCCCGTCGCTCGGCAACGGGTGTACCGAGCGTGAGGTCTGGGCGCCGACGGTCGCGTTCATCGGAACCCGATGGGTCGCGTTCGCCTCGGTTCGCGTGAGCGGGAATCGGTTCTGCATCTACCGGGCGACCTCATCGACCCCGCTCGGTCCCTTCACGACCAGCCCGACATCGGCGTTCGTGTGCGACGCCGATCCGAACGGTTCGATCGATCCCGACATCTTCATCGACCAGAACGGGCGCGCGTACCTGATGTGGAAGAGCGAAGGCGTCCCCGGCTCGGCGCCGACTCGCATCTGGACGCGGCAGCTCAACTCGAGCGGTTCGGGCTGGGCGTCGGGTTCGTCGAAGCGAATGCTGCTCCAGACGAGCCAGGCGTGGGAGATGAGCAATCCTTCGACCGGCGCCGGGCTCATCGAGAACCCGTCGATGGTCCGCTACGAAGGTCGATACTTCCTGTTCTACAGCGGCAACGAGTTCCGTACGAGTGCGTACGGTCAGGGTTTCGCCGAGTGCTCGGGCCCTCTCGGACCGTGCACCAAGCGCACCAACAGCGGCCCGATCGCCGGCTTGTCCGGCACGGGGCGATGGGGAGCAGGGGGTGGCGATGCCTACGTCGACGACCGCGGACGTCTGATGCTGCAGTACCACGCATGGGATCGCAGTGGGGGCCAAGCTGCCGGCGGCATCCGCAAGCCGCATTCGGCCTATCTCGTGCGTTCGGGTACGAGCATGCGAGTGGTCCTGGCCGACGATGACCGAGGCAGCGGGAACGACTACCGGTGGAGCTACCGAGCCGGCGGGTACGACTCGAGTTTCCAGTCGATCGGCGGCACCTATACCCCCGCGGCCGGTCGATTCGGTGCCGACGCGGCCGACGACGTGATGTTCATCGGGACCGCCGATGCCGCTGACTGGCGCTGGGATCACGCAGTGGGCGGGGCGAGGCAGTCCGTGCCGTTCGAGCGCGACGGGTCCTTCGTGCCGCTGGTCGGTAACTTCGACGGCGATCCGAGCGGCGTCGAGGACCTCTACTGGTATGCACCGCTCGCAGACGCGACACACCCGAGCGTCGCGGGCAACGGCGACGAGTACTGGCTGACCCGATCGGCCGGCGGCGGTCACCAGGTCCTCAACAACGCGTCGACCAAGCAGGACGGCTTCGCACTGCCGTTCACCGGCGACTTCGACGGCGACGGCACCGACGAGATCATGTTCTACGCACCCGGGCCGACGCCCGACCAGAACTGGGAGCTCAGCGGAGTCACGCCACGGATCCGCAACTACACCGTGAACGGCTTCTACCAGTACCCCCAGGTCGGTGACTTCGACGGGAACGGAACCGACGACATCCTCTGGTACGCCCCGGGCACGCGACCCGACTACGTCTGGTTCTTCAGGCATGACGGCTCGTATCGGTCCGAGCGTCGGACCGCCAACGGCGTCTACGTGCCCATGACGGGTGACTTCGACGGCAACGGGATCGACGACATCGTCTGGTACGGCCCCGGCGGATCGCCGGACTACGAGTGGAACTTCGCTCCCGGAGGGAGCTACACGAGCCGTCCGCGAACCGTGAACGGCCGCTACACGACCATCATCGGCGACTTCGACGGCAATGGTCACGACGACATTCTCTGGTACGCCTGAGGGGTCCCGTCCTCGCCTCGACTGGAGACCGTCGATGACGATCACCGCCCGCCGACCTGCCGGCGCATGCCTTCCACCGATCCTGCTCGATCCGGTCGTGGACGATCCGGCTGCCGTCCGGTCGATGGCCCGGGCCAACGGCCCGTACTTCATGCCGGCTCGCTATCTGGTGCGCTCGACGGCGGCGTCCGACGCGTCACGTGATGCCGAGAGCGCCGAGGTCCCGTCGTACCTGATCGGCCCGACGTTCCGTGGCGACTGGGCCTTCGGCGGCGTGGCGCAGGTGCCCGGAGCCGAGGCGCTCCTCGATCACCCTGGCTTCGTCGAGAGTGCCGAGGAGATGTGTGGCCCCGGAGTGCGGGTCGTGCCCGACCAGGTGTACGTGAATCTCACCGCACCCTCGGGTGGGCAACCCTTCTCCCACGTCGACATCCCCGAGTTCGTCGGCGTCGACCGCACCAACGCTCCGGGTTGGATGCTCCAGGCCATGGGTTCGTCGCGGTTGTTCGAGGATGCACGCATCACGATCATCACCGCGGTCGCGTGGTTTCACCTCGGTGAGCGGGGCTACTTCCGCTACTGGCCAGACGGCCGCGACCGCGAGAGTGTGCGGCACGAGGACGTGTGGAACACCGCAGTGGTCGGCGACAACGACTTCATGCACCACAAGGTCGAGCGCACCGGGCCGCCCGATCTCGAGCCACCTGAGGAGATGACCATCGACACCCACCTCGAGCACGATGGCACCGACTGGGTCATCGTCGAGGACGGCCGAGTGCTCGCCCGCTACGACGACGAGCACATCCGGCTGTCGCTGTCATGGAAGGCCAAGGTCCACGAGTCGCCCGGTCCGTCGGGCGGCCTCACCCTCGATGACGTCTTCACCCGGTTCGCCGCCGACCTCGGCTCGGGTCTTCCGGCGCAGTCGGCCGACGAGTTGACCGGCGATGCCACACGAGAGGTCCTCAGCGCCCGATGGAACGGCTACGTCGCGGACTGAGGCGACCCAGCCGGAGCCCCCCGGAATCTGTCTTCGGTGCCTGGACTTCGCTCAACCGTTGGGTGTCGAGCCACGGGGCGCGGTCATCCTGGCGCGGGACCATGGGCACCACCCGCTGCGCGGGGCAGCATCGGTCATGGGTGAGAGCCTAGGTTTCGAACGTGGCTCCTGACCCGTTCGCACCCGCGCAGCTCGGCCCGATCACCCTCCGGAATCGGGTCATCAAGGCGGCGACGTTCGAGGGGGTCACCCCCGACGCACTCGTCACGCGCGAACTCATCGATTACCACCTCGCCCCCGCACGCGGCGGTGTCGGCATGACGACCGTCGCCTACCTCGCCGTGGCCCCTGACGGTCGTACCCACAAGGAGTGCATCTGGGTGCGTGAGGAGGCGCTTCGGGGGCTTGCGCAACTTGCGGACGAAGTGCACGAGGCGGGCGCGGCGATCTCGGGCCAGATCGGCCATGCCGGCCTGGTGGCCAACCCGAAGTCGAACGGCGAGCCGTCGATCGCACCGAGCAAGGCATTCAGCGCCATTGCCCTCCGTCGCATCAGGGCCGCCTCCGAAGCCGACCTGGCACGCGTCCGATCGGCCTACGCCCGGTCGGCTGCGCTCCTCGCCCAGGCCGGATTCGACGCCATCGAGATCCATCTCGGTCACAACTACCTGCTCAGCTCGTTCCTCGCCCCTGGCCTCAACAAGAGGACCGATCAGTACGGCGGCAGCCTCGAGAACCGGGCGCGGTACCCGCGGTCGGTCGTCGAAGCCGTCAAGGACGCTGTCGGCGACACGATGGCCGTCACCGCCAAGCTCAACATGGTTGACGCCATCCCGGGCGGCATCAAGATCGACGAGAGCCTCGCCTATGCCCGAATGCTCGAAGCCGACGGGTGCCTCGATGCACTCGAACTCACCGGAGGCAGCTCCTACGGCAACCCGATGTTCCTGTTCCGGGGAGACGTGCCGCTCGACGAGTTCGCCGAGACCCAGCCCCTCCACATCCGGTTGGCGCTCAAGGTCGCCGGCTCGAAGTTGATGAAGGGCTACCCCTTCGAGGAGGCCTTCTTCGCTGCGAGCGCAGCGCAGTTCAAGGCGGCGCTCGACCTTCCGATCATCCTGCTCGGCGGCATCAATCGGCTCGACACGATCACCCAGGCCATGGCGGACGGGTACGAGTTCGTGGCCATGGGTCGAGCGCTGCTCCACCAGAGCGATCTGGTCAACGAGATGAGCGCGGGCCGTCAGGACGCCGGCGCGTGCACTCACTGCAATCGGTGCATGCCGAGCATCTACTCGGGAACCCGTTGCGTGCTCGAGGATCCCAGCCCGATCCGGGGCGGAGATCCCATCACCTGACGATCAAGAACGCAGCTTCCCGGCTGCCTTCTCGAGCGTGATGTCGTCGCCGAAGCTCGACCCGGGTTCGGTCGAGCCGCGCAGCCATGCGAGTGAGTCCTGGATGTCGCCGACGTAGCCGAGCGCATACGCGCCGCGGGCATAGCCGAGGAGCCGGCAGAGGTCGTCGTCGAAGGTCCGGGCGAGGTCGTGTGGGACCGCGAGGTACTGGTTCTCCTCCTGGCGGAGCCAGGCCACGTTGTAGGTGATGTTGATCCCGGTGCGATAGGCGTCGGACCGGTTGGGCCCGCCCCCGTGGTAGACGCTGCCGGTGTAGATGAGGCACGAGCCCTTCTCCATCTCGACGGCCTCGGTGTCCTCGAACGCGAACTGGAGCCGGTCTTCGGCATTGTTCGACCCCACGACCACCCGGGTGCCGCCGTTCTCCTCGGTGAAGTCGGTGCCCGCCCAGATCGTGTTGCACTGGACCTCATACCCCGCCTCGAACGGGTAGAAGTCGAATGCCCACTGGTCGCGATGGATCGGTTGAGGCGTCTCTCCCGGGCCGATCGAGATGACCTGGGTGAGGTGGAGCTGGAAGTTGGTCGCGTGGCCGAGCAGTTGCTCGGTGGTCGCGAGCACCAAGGGATGGACCACGAGCTCTTCGCGACAGGTCTTGCTGCGTGCGACGAGTGCGCCCGTGCGTCGAGTCGTCGTGCCGGTGAAGTCCTCGTCGCCGTGAGGTGTGGCGTCGAGGTGCGGTGTGAGCTCGTGGAGCATCGCGTCGATCACTGCGGCCTCGACCAGCCGATCGATCACGACGGCGCCGTCGCGCCGGAGCACCTCGCAGATCTCGTCGGGCGTCGCATCGGGGGAGAGGTGGGTCACCGGCATCGACCCATCTTGGCCGAATCGGTCGGACCGATGTCGAACGACCGGCACCGGGCTCGTGCGGAACATTCCGTAGGGTTTCGCCGTGAGGCTCCAGGACACACCGGATGAAGCGGCATTCCGCAGTGAGCTCCGCGCGTGGCTGAGCACTGCGGTCACCGCGTTCGGTCCGGCACCTCCCGCCGATGATTGGCCGGCCAGGCGCGCCCATGAGGCCGAATGGCAACGACGGTTGTTCGAGGCGGGTTATGCCGGCATCGCGTGGCCGAAGGAGTACGGCGGTCGCGGGGCATCGGCGCCCGAAGAGCTCATCTTCGTCGAGGAGACCGTACGCGCCCACGCACCTCACATGGTCTGTGGCTTCGTCGGAACCCAACATGCGGGTCCGACGCTCATCGCCGAGGGCACCGGGGCCCAGAAGGCCCGGCACCTTCCTGCGGTCCTGCGGGGCGAGGAGATCTGGTGCCAAGGGTTCTCCGAGCCCGAGGCCGGATCGGACCTGGCATCGCTGCGCACCCGGGCTGTGCGCGATGGCGACCACTACGTCGTCACCGGACAGAAGGTCTGGACGTCGCACGCACAGGTGGCCGACGTCTGCGAGCTCCTCGTTCGTACCGACCCTGACGCACCCAAGCATGCCGGGTTGACGTGGCTGATCCTCGACATGAACTCGGCCGGCATCGAGCTGCGCCCGCTGCGCACGCTGACGGGCCAGCACGAGTTCAACGAGATGTTCCTCGACGGCGTGCGCGTGCCGATCGACAACCGGGTCGGCGACGAGAACGACGGATGGCGAGTGGCGATGGTGACCTTCTCGTTCGAACGAGGGACGGCGTTCGCGTCCGAGCTGCTCGAAGCGCGCGAGCTGGTGACCGACCTGGTCGATGTGGCTCGACGCACAGGAGCCTGGACCGACCGATCGATCTCGACCGAACTGGCGGTCGTGGCCGCCGAGCTCGATGCGCAGTGGGCCTACATCCGCCAGACCGTGTCGGCGTCGGCTCGTGGACCGGTCGGCACTGCCCCATCGGTGTTCAAGCTCGCCTACGGCGAGACCCGTGAGCGTTTGGGCCGGGTGTCACGTCGGATCCTCGGTCGGGCAGGGCTCGCGCTCGGTGATCCGCTCGACGTGGCGGGGGCGGATCATGTCGAGCGAACGCTGATGTCGCTGTCGCTGTCGATCGCCACAGGGACCTCGCAGATCCAACGCGACATCGTCGGCGAGCGGATGCTCGGGCTCCCGAGGGACCGCTGATGGACTTCGTGTTGACCGACGACCATGCGGCGATGCAACAGGCCCTTCGCGGGGTGCTCGCCTCCCGGTCGCCATTGGCGGTCGACCCCGACGGCGGCCACGTCGTCGACCGGACGCTGTGGGCCGAGCTGGGAGCCATGGGTGTCTTCGACGCTTCCGGACTCGGGCTGACCGAGGCGGTCATCGTCTTCGAGGAACTCGGACGCGCTGCGGTCCCGGGTCCGGTGGTTCCGACCCTGCTCGCGTCCGGCGTCATCGACGGGGCAGCCCAGGGCACCACCGTGGTCGGGTGCACGACCGCGTCGACGCCCGCATTGGTCGAACATCTGACCGATCTCGACGTGCTGCTCGTCGACAGGGGGAGTCGCGTCGAGTCGGTGACCGACCTGCCCGCCGGGAGCGTGGCCGCCGAGCCGCTCGACCCGCTGACGCCGGTCTGGCGTGTCGAGCGGCTGCCTGATGCGCCCTCGGTCGAGATGCCGGCGTCGTGGCGTTCGACCGGCGGTCTGCTCGGTGCCGCGTTCCAGATCGGTCTGGGTCAGACAGCGCTCGATCTGGTCGTCGGGCACGCGTTGCATCGCCGGCAGTTCGGTCGGGCCATCGGCTCGTTCCAGGCCGTCAAACACCTCCTCGCCGACGCGGCGATGTCGGTCGAGGTCGCCAGGGCAGCGGTCCACGCTGCGGCCGTCACCGTGGACGAGGGTGGTCCGTCGACTCGACTTGTTGCCGGCGCACGTGTGGTGGCGTCCGCGGCAGCCGATCGCGCGTGCCGGGCCGGCATCCAAGTCCACGGTGGCCTCGGCTTCACCTGGGATCTCGATGCCCACCGGCTCCTCAAGCGCTCGTGGGTGCTCGACGCCGCGTTCGGTGGCGTCGACGCTGCCCTGCTCGAGGTCGCCGGCACGCTCTGAACCCAAGGCCGCGCCCCAGCGTCCCTTGCCGGTGGGGGCGCCACCTCGCCCGCGCGCAGGAGGTGGCTCGCTTCAGCGATTCCGGAGTTCGTCCTTGACGACCTTGTTGGCGGCATTCATGGGCAGGGCGTCGACGAACTCGGTGCTGCGGGGCACCTTGTAGTTGGCCATCCGGGACCGGCACCACGCGATCAGGTCTTCGGCCCCGAGTTCGTGCCCGGGCCGGAGGACGACGAATGCTCGGCCGACCTCGCCAAGGCGATCGTCGTCGACGCCGATCACCGCGACCTGTGCCACCGCAGGGTGGTCCATGAGCATGTTCTCGATCTCGGCCGGGTAAGCGTTGAACCCGCCGACGATGAACATGTCCTTCTTTCGGTCGGTGATGCGGAGGTAGCCGCGTTCGTCGAGGACGCCGATGTCTCCTGTGTGCAGCCAACCCTCCGGGTCGATGGCTTCGGCCGTGGCCGTCGGGTCCTCGAAGTAGCCGGCCATCAGATCCCGGCCGCGGACGAGCACCTCGCCTGGTTCGCCCGTCGGCAATGCGTTGCCGGCGTCATCGACCACGATGACCTCGACTCCGTCGATGGGTCGCCCGCAGGTCGTCGCGATGGTCTCGGGATCGTCGTCGTGGCGGCACATGGTCACCACGCCGGTCGACTCGGTGAGGCCGTAGCCCGTCACGACCGTCTCGAAGCCGAGCTCGTCGTACATCCTTGCGACCATCTCGACCGGAACCGTCGCCGCCCCCGTGACGGCGAGGCGGAGGGAGGTGAGGTCCTGGGTCGCGGCGTCGCGATGATCGAGGATCGACTGATAGATCGCCGGCGGTCCGGGGAGCATGGTGATGCGCTCGTCGCTCACTCGGCGCATGACCTGCGGGACGTCGAAGACGGGGTGGGGGTACATCGTGGCTCCAGTGAGCAGGCAGGCGAGGATGCCTGCCTTGAGCCCGAAGGTGTGAAAGAACGGGTTGACGATCAGGTAGCGGTCGTCGGACCGGAGCCCGACGACCTGAGCCCAGGTCGTGAAGACCCGAACGCTCGCGCCGTGCCGAAGCATCGCTCCCTTGGGTGCACCGGTGGTGCCCGAAGTGAACAGGAGGTCGCTCACGTCATCGCCGTCGATCGCATGGGCGCGTCCCGCCGCGACGTCGGGCTCGACCTCGTCGGCCCGGTCGAGGAACGCAGCGAACGACGTGACCTCGGTGGTCGGGACACCTCGGAGCACGACGACTTCCTCGACGCAGTCAGGCGGGTCGCCGAGTTGGCCGAGGAAGTCGGTGTCGAGGAACCCGACCTCGGTCAGCAGGATCCGAGTCCTCGATCGCTCGAGGATGTCGCGGGCCTCGCTTGCCTTGAAGCGGGTGTTGAGCGTGACCACGATGCCGCCGGCCCGGTAGGCGGCGAGCGCCGCAATGGCCCACTCGGCCGAGTTCGAGGCCCAGAACGCGACGCGGTCGCCTGGCTCGAG
Source organism: Acidimicrobiales bacterium (assembly GCA_035529695.1). Classification (GTDB taxonomy): domain Bacteria; phylum Actinomycetota; class Acidimicrobiia; order Acidimicrobiales; family Salinilacustritrichaceae; genus DATKWD01. The sequence continues at coordinate 10,420 of DATKWD010000092.1, forward strand.
GCCCGCGGCCACGAAGGCCCGGGCCGCCTCGTCGACCCGTTCCTTCAGCTCGACGAACGAGAGTCGCAGGTCGCCGTCGACGAGTGCTTCGGCCGCACCGAATCGGCGGGCCGCGTCGTCGACGACGGCCGGAATGGTCTCGGCGGTCACCGCTCGGCGTGCTGGGCGATGATCTTCTCGACCTCGACGTTGAGCTTGGCCGCGACCGGCCAGCCGCCGTAGTGCGCGATGAAGACGACGATGGCACGGAGGTCGTCGGCGCTGAGTTCATCGAGCCTCACGGCGGCATCGAGTTGGAGGCCCGCGACATCGGTCATCCCGGTTCCTGCGGCCAGGCCGATGAGCAACAACCGGCGTTCTCTGACCGACAGGTCGCCCTCGTCCCAGACCTCGGCGAAGAGGTGGTCGACCGTGTACTCCATGAACCGGCCATCGGCTCCCTCGATGTCCCAGCCGTAGACGTCCTTCATCTTGGCGATGCCGCGGGCGCGGGTCTCGTCGTCGTGGTTCATGGTTGCTCCGTTTGGATTCCGACGCCGAGCGCCTCGGCGAGGTTGGTGCGGGCGAGCTCTGCGAACGGCAGCTCGACACCGAGCGCCGCACCAAGGGCGAGCGCGAGGTCGAGGTCCTTCTCGCCCAGCTGGCAGGTGTGCTCGAAGATCGGCTTCAGCCCGTCGCCGTCGGTCATCGGCGCAGCGGTGTCGCGCAGCATGATCGATCCCGGGCCGCCGGTCACGCGGTCTGAGTGCCTCACCACCTCGCCGAGCTTCGCGAGGTCGACCCCTGCAGCCTCGGCCAGCCGCAGGGCCTCGCCCACTGCGCCGAAGGATGCGAACGTCACGAGGTTCCGGGCCAGCTTGGCGCGGGTGCCCGCTCCGACCGGCCCGAGGTGGGCGACGAGCGTTCCGAGTCGTTCGAGGGCGGGCCGCGCGACCTCGACCGCCTCGTCGGATCCCCCGACCATGAGGGCGAGCGTCCCGTCGTGGGCTCCCATCGCCCCGCCGCTGACCGGCGCATCGATGACGTGGACGTCCTGAGAGGCCGCGATGCGGGCCAGGTGCGCTGGCGTGTCGGCCTCGACCGTCGAGTGGATGACGATCACGGTCCCGGCGCGGGCCGAGGCGAGAATGCCGGCCTCGCCGTCGATCACCTCGGTGACCTGCCCATCGTCGCGGACCATCAGCGAGATGACGTCGGCGCGCTCGGCAACCGCGGCCGGTGAACCCGCGACCTCGGCGCCGGCCTGGGCGAACGGCGCGGTTGCCCGGTCGGACACGTCGTGCACCACCAGCCCGCCTGGCCAATCGAGCCAGCGTCGGGCCATCGGCCCGCCGATCTGACCGAGGCCGATGAAGCCGACGGGCGTCTCGGCCGTCACGAGGTCTCCGAGGTCACCATGAGGCGCCCTTGTTTACACTCGCCCCGCGCATCTCGCCACGACGCCCCTGGAGGCACCATGACCGATCTGCTGGCACGCGCCGCCCACATCGTCGACAGCGGTGAGTTCTCGGCCGACTTCAACCCCACGACCGGCACCCTGCACGAACTCGCCGAGGGGGTCGCGATGATCGATGCCTTCAGCCACGTGGTCATCCTCGACGGCGGTGATGGTCTGTCGCTCTTCGACGTGAGTCACCTGATGTTCGCCGAGCGCGTCGTCGAGGCGCTGCGGTCCTGGTCCGACGCCCCGTTGCGCAACATCGTCTACACCCATGGCCACGTCGACCACGTGGGTGGTGCGGATGCACTCATCGCCGACAACGCGAATCGCGGCCACGTCCGACCGGCGGTCGTCGCCCACGAGGCCGTCAACGACCGATTCGACCGTTACACCGACACCGCCGGCTACAACGGCGTCATCAACGCCCGTCAGTTCGGGGGGAGTGCGATCGCCCGCGCGACGTCGAAGACCGTCGACAGCGGCGCTGCGCTCCGCGACATCGGACACCAGTGGCTCGCCGGCATCGCAATCCGCCCGTCGGTCACCTATCGCGACCATCTCGGCCTCCAACTCGGCGACCGGGCGATCGAACTGCACCACGGCCGCGGCGAGACCGACGACCACACGTGGGTGTGGGACCCCGAGCGCAAGATCGCCATCGTCGGCGACTTCGTGACGTGGGTGTTCCCCAACGCAGGAAACCCGCAGAAGGTGCAGCGCTACGCCCTCGAGTGGGCGCAGACGCTCCGGCGGATCATCGCCACCGGGCCCGAGCTCCTCCTCCCCGCGCACGGGCTGCCGCTCGAGGGTCATGACCGGATCGCCATCGTGCTCGGCGACATGGCGACCGCGCTCGAACAGCTCACTCACCGGACCCTCGAGCTGATGAACGACGGAGCGACGCTCGACACCGTGCTCGGCGAAGTGCGCCTCGACGCCGACCTGGCCGGCCGACCCTGGCTCGTACCGGTGTACGACGAACCCGAGTTCATCGTGCGGAACGTCTGGCGTCTGTACGGCGGCTGGTACGACGGCAACCCGGCACGACTCAAGCCGCCGCGTGACGCGGCCATCGCGGTCGAGACGGCGTCGCTGGCCGGAGGGGTCGACGTGCTCGTGGCCCGGGCGAAAGAGCTTGCCGCGTCCGAAGACCTGCCACTCGCGTGTCATCTGATCGAGCTCGCCGTCACCGCCGCGCCCGATGACGCCGAGGCGCACGGGGCGCGCTTCGAGATCTACAAGGAGCGCCGCAAGCGGGAGCTGTCGCTGATGGCAAAGGGCATCTACGGCCAAGCCGCCCGGATCTCCGAGGCGGTCGCCGGTATCGAGTGATGGTGGCCGCCGAAGCATCCGTCGCTCTCGACGATCCGTGCCGAACGCGACGGTGATCTCGTCGGTTCGCCCGTGAACGCGCTGCGGTCGGAACGCTGTCCGCGATCGAGCACGACGGCGGTCGATGTTCGACGCCCTGGAGTCGATGTGGGCCCGTCTCCGACGGTCAGCACGGAGCAGCTCGTCACCCGACATCCACGACGCGTGCCAGAGTGCTCCTGTGACGAATCACGTGGATGGCAGAACGATCGTGATCACCGGCGCCGGGGGAGGCTTCGGCCGTCTGGTCGCCCAGAAGACCGCTGCGCTCGGAGGCAGGGTCGCGGTGGCCGACATCGACCTCTCGGCAGCTGACGAGACCGTCGGCCTCGTCGAAGCGGAGGGCGGGGCGGCGTTCTCGGCTCTGGTCGATGTCGCCGATCGGACCCAGATGGTCGATCTCGCACGGGAGACCGTGGCGCGCTACGGATCGATCGACGTGATGGTCAACAACGCCGGCGTGATGCCGTTGGCCATGTACGCCGACCACGCCCAGGCCGCTGACGCGTGGGACCACTGCATCGACGTCAACCTCAAGGGCGTCCTCAACGGCATCATCGCCGTGCACGACCAGATGATCGAGCAGGGGCGCGGTCAGATCGTCAACATCTCGTCGATCTACGGCAACTACCCCGTGACCGGAGCGGCCGTCTACGGAGCGACCAAGGCCGCGGTGGCCTTCCTGTCCGAGGCGCTCCGGCAAGAGTCGGTCGGCAAGATCAAGGTGACGACCATCCGACCGACCGGCGTGCCCACGACGGGGCTCGGTGGGGGTGTCATCAACCAAGCTGCGATCGCGGGCGTCGTGGGCGGCAAGCTCGACGACTTCATGGAGACGATGGTGTCGATGTTCAGTGGCGAGGGGCCACCCCACCTGACCGATGCCGATGACATCGGCTACTTCGCACTCAGTGCCGACCTGCTGGCCGACAGCATCATCCACGTCATCAACCAGCCGTGGGGCGTCTCGATCAGCGATCTCTCGGTACGGGCCTCGGGCGACAGCTACGTGATCTGATTGCGGGAACAACAACTTGCGAGTGGCGGTTGAGGCAGACATGGCAGAGGGCACTCCGATCATCACCCTGGGTCTCAACCACATCGTGCTGTGGGTCCGAGATGCCGAGGCATCAGCCGCGTTCTACACCGAGGCGCTGGGGCTCGAAGCCGCGAACGAGATGCCCGGCGCGGTGTTCATGCGAGCGCCTGGCGCCGGAAACGACCACGACCTCGGGCTGTTCACGGCGCCGTCGCCTCTGTCGGACGTCCCTCGTGCCGTCGGCATGTACCACATGGCATGGGAGGTTCCGACGCTCGACGTCCTCGCCGAGCGTGCGACGGCCCTGCGCGACCTCGGCGCCCTGGTCGGCGCATCCGATCACGGTGCCACCAAGAGCCTCTACGCCCACGACCCCGACGGCATCGAGTTCGAAGTCATGTGGCAGGTCCCGGCGCACCTCCAGACCGCAGCAGACGACCTGAAGACGACGGCGCTCGACCTCGCAGCCGAGATCGCACGTTTCGGCGGCCAGACCCAGAGCGGCACCCGCACCCCCGCCCCCACCTGACCAGGGATCCCAGCTGCCCCCGGATCCTCGTCGCCCCCGGATCCTCGTCGCCCCCGGATCTTCGTTGCTCTCCGGGCAACTATTGGCGGGAGAGCAACGAGGATCGGCCAGGACCGGGCGCCGTCAGGGTGGCAGGCATAGGGTCGTCGGTCATGAGCGATGCCGAGGTGACCCCGCCGACCGTCGAGCGGCTCCTGAAGATCCTCGATGTCGAACGGCTCGACCGGGACCTCTTCCGGGCGCCCGATCTCGAGACGAAGTACCCCAAGGGCATGCGGCTGTTCGGCGGGCAGGTCGCCGGCCAGGCGCTGCGAGCCGCAACGCTGACCGTCGACGTCGACCACCATCCGCACTCGTTGCACGGGTACTTTCTGCGGCCGGGATCTCCCGACCTGCCGCTCATCCTCCAGGTCGACCGAATCCGGGACGGTCGCTCCTTCACGACCCGTCGGGTGGTGGCCGTGCAGGACGGCGAAGCGATCTTCAGCCTGTCGTGTTCGTTCCAGAAGGACGAGGACGGCGGCGAATACGCCCCTTCGATGCCCGAGGGCATCCCCGATCCCGACGATCCCGATGCCGGGTGGGACACGACGATGTTCACCGAGTTCAACAAGCGTTCGCCGCTCGAGATGCTCGAACTGCCGATGACCGAGCGTGATGAGCGGGGTCATCTCTCCTCCACCCGTCGGGCATGGGTTCGGACCCGCGGTGCGCTGCCCGACGACCAAGCGCTCCAGGCGTGCGTGGCTGCGTTCGTGTCCGACATGGGCGCGGTGTTCGCTGCGGCCCGCTCGGTCGACATGAGGCCCGGCACGATGATGGGGGCCAGCCTCGACCACGCCATGTGGTTTCACCGCCCGCTCCGCCTCGACGAGTGGACCCTCTACGACCTCGGTCCGGTGTCGGCGGGCGGCGCAAGGGGTCTCGTCCATGGTGCGATGTACGACCGAGCAGGCACCCTCGCCGTCTCAGTTGCCCAAGAGGCCCTCATCCGCCCGACCAAGCCTCGCGAGAACCCCTGATCCTTGTTGCTCTCCCGGCAACTATTGGCCGGAGAGCAACGAAGATCGGGTTCAGGGGTTGGACTGGATGAACTGGAGGAGGTTGGTCACCAGCAGTTCGGGTGCGTCCTCCTGGCAGAAGTGGCCGACACCGGGCATCTCGACGACCGGTCCGTCGGGCCAGAGTGAGCGGAAGTCGGCGATCGCGCGTTGTGGCGGGATGGCTCGATCTTCCATGCCCTCCATGAGCATCGCGGGTTTGGCGGTCATGGCCGGGACGCCGTCGAGGCCGGCCAGCACGTACTCGAGGATGCGACCTTCGAAGGCGTCGATCGGGAACTCGTAGCCGCCGATGGCGGAGTCCCAGTCGGGAAACGGCGCCGAGTAGGCACGGATCCAGGTGTCGGTCACCGCGGCGCTGTTCTGGAAGCCGATGATTTTCATGACCGACAGGATCGTCGACCCCAGGTTGCGCAGGACCTGCTCGGTCCGTCCGTTCTCGAGCCCTCCCCCGATCCATCGGAACCAGGGCGACTCGTTGACCTGAGGCACGTCGGGATCGTCGACCTGCCCGTAGCCCGCCACCGTGTTGGCGAGGAAGAGGCGCTTCACCCGATCGGGGTGCCGTACCGTGTAGGCACTGCCGATCGGTCCGCCCCAGTCCTGGATGACGAAGGTGATGTCGGTCAGGTCGAGGTGTTCGATGAGCGCCGCCAGATTCTCGACGTGGGACTGCAGGGTGTAGTCGCGATCCTGCGGAGTCTCGGACTTCCCGAACCCCATGTGATCGGGCACCACCACCCGATGGTCGCGGCTGAGCGGGCCGATCATGTTTCGGTAGAGGTAGCCCCACGTCGGCTCGCCGTGCAGGCACACGATGACCTCGCCGTCACGCGGCCCCTCGTCCACGAAGTGTTGGACGAAGCCGTGACCGTCGTAGGTGTGGGGAGCGAACGGGAACGTGTCGTCGAAGGTCTCACCGAGGGGAATCATCTCGACGACACTAGAGGTTGGCGGCAGGCGGGCTTCGCGGTGCTCGGTGATCTCGAGCTCGCGAGTTCGTCCGCCTCGGCCGAGCCGCGACGTTCACAAGATCGATGGTGCCGGCGCACATCGGGGCGGCGTCCTCGACGAACGAGCGACGCCGAACTGGGAGATCGTCCGACGCCGTCAGCCGTCTGAGATCACGATCAGCGCGAACACGAATGCGAAGCCGCTGAAGACCACCGTGCTCAGGCCGAGCAGTCGGGCAGCCGATGGGTGGACGACCGAACGGCCGCTCCGGATGGGAAGGTGCAGGTCGTCGTAGTGGAGCCCGGCCCACACCAGGACCACGGCTCCGATGATCGACTGGATGACGCCGACGGCCGACAGTGTCGGGTGCGCGTTGGCTGCGGCGAACCGCGCCAGCAGGATTCCGGCGGCCATCGACGAGATGGCCGTGCGCTCCCACGCGAGCGCAGTGCGTTCCTGCTGGAGCCCGGGGTCCGCGACCCCGTGGTATCCGTCGGCGTCACTCAAAACTCGGTCGCGGCGAAGAAGATCGCAGCGGCGATGCCGATGACACCGGTTCCGACGGCGATGACCAACGGGAGCCACGACGTGGGCAGTGGCTCGTCGAGGCGCATCGAGCGTTCGTTGGCGGCCCACCGGCGGTACGACGTGGCCGAGGTCACGAAGCTGAGCCCGAGGAGCACGAGACCGAGCAACTCCTTGCCGTACAGGTTGTCGATGAACGAGACGATGCCGAGTCCGCCGGCTGCCAGCGCGAGCGCCGTCCGGATCCAGGCGAGGAAGGTGCGCTCGTTGGCGAGCGTGAATCGGTAGTCGGGGTGCTCGCCGACATCGCGGGGATCGTTGAGGACTCGCCGAACCAGGCCAGCCCGCCGGCGAGCGGCAGTCTCGACGGCCGGTTCGTCGTCGGGATCGGCCACGTCCGGATGGTACCGACTGACCGCGGGCACGGCTGCGGTCTCGGAGGGCCGCCGTGAGCGCCTGGCTAGGGTTTCGCCCATGACGGTGACAGAACCTGCCGAACGCGGTGTCGGTGACTTCGACCCCGACGAGCTCCGAGAGAAGTACCGCTCCGAGCGTGACAAGCGACTTCGATCCGACGGCAACGAGCAGTACTTCGAGGTCTCGGGCAGGTTCGCCCACTTCGTCGACGACCCCTATGTGGCGGCCGAGATCGAGCGGGAGCCCAGGACCGACGAGGTCGATGTGTTGGTGATCGGGGGCGGCTTCGGCGGCCTTCAGATGGGTGCCCGGCTTCGCGAGGCGGGCGTCGACGACATCAGGGTCATCGAGAAGGGCGGCGACTTCGGCGGCACCTGGTACTGGAACCGCTACCCCGGCGCGATGTGCGACGTCGAGTCCTACGTCTACCTCCCTCTCCTCGAAGAGCTCGACTACGTGCCCACCGAGAAGTACGTCAAGGCTCGCGAGATCCTCGCCCACAGCCGGGCCATCGGCCGCCACTACGACCTCTACGACAACGCGCTCTTCCAGACCGAGGTCACGGCCATGACCTGGGACGATGAATCCGAGCGGTGGATCGTCGGGACGAATCGCGGCGATGCCATCCGGGCACGGTTCGTCGCCATGGCCAACGGTCCGCTGCACCGGCCGAAGCTTCCGGGTGTCGACGGCATCGAGTCGTTCGAGGGCCACACCTTCCACACCAGCCGTTGGGACTACGCCTACACCGGCGGCGGCCCCGACGGAGGACTCGACGAGCTCGCCGACAAGCGGGTCGGCATCATCGGCACCGGGGCGACTGCGGTGCAGGCCGTGCCGCATCTGGGTGAGGGGGCACAAGAACTCGTCGTGTTCCAGCGCACGCCCTCATCGGTGGACGTGCGGGCCAACCGGCCGACCGATCCCGAATGGGCCGCGTCGCTCGAGCCCGGATGGCACCGGCGCAGGATGGAGAACTTCAACGCACTCGTCTCTGGCGTGCCGCAGGAGGAGGACCTCGTGCAGGACGGCTGGACCGACATCATCGGCAAGATGCTCGCTCTGCTGAGGAAGGGGAGTGGCGAGGGGGGTCTGAGTCTCGCCGAGACCCTCGAACTGGCGGACTTCCAGAAGATGAACGAGGTCCGAGCCCGGGTCGACGAGTTGATCGAAGACCCGAACACCGCCGAGTCGCTCAAGGCCTACTACCGCCAGTTCTGCAAGCGGCCGTGTTTCCACGACGAGTACCTCCAGACGTTCAATCGAGGCAATGTCACGCTGGTCGACACCGACGGCAAGGGGATCGACCGCATCACCGAACGCGGCATCGTCGCCAACGGCACCGAGTACGAGCTCGACTGCATCGTGTTCGCCACCGGGTTCGAGGTCGGTACCGGCTACGCCCGCCGAGCCGGCTACGAGACGGTCGGCCGCGGTGGCACGAGCCTGAGCGACCACTGGTCCGACGGCGCCCGCACCCTGCACGGCATCCACAGCCACGGGTTCCCCAACTGCTTCATCATGAGCCAGACGCAGGGCGGCTTCACCGTCAACTACCCGCACATGCTCGACGAGCTGTCGACCCACATCGCAGCGATCGTCGCCCACGCCCTCGAGCACGATCACCACGTCGTCGAAGCCACCGCCGACGCCGAGGAGGCGTGGGTCCAGGAGATCCTCCGGAACGCGGGTGCTCGCGGCGACTTCCTCGAGGAGTGCACCCCCGGCTACTACAACAACGAGGGCAAGCCGTCCGAGCGGGCGATGCAGAACGCGTCGTATGGCCGAGGACCGATCGCCTTCTTCGATCTGCTCACCGACTGGCGTACCTCAGGCGATTTCGAGGGCGTCGAGTTCAGCTGAATCAGGTCAGCCGATCAGGTCCCGGTCCACTTCGGAGCGCGCTTCTCGGCGAACGCAACCGGTCCCTCCATGGCGTCGTTCGATCTGAAGACCTTGCCGATCAGCGATCCCTGGTTCTTCCATGCTTCGGCTTCGGTGAGGCCTTCGGAGTTGCGGATGATCTGCTTCGAAGCCGCCACCGCGAGTGGGGCGTTCTTGGCGATGCGTTCGGCCAGTTCGAGTGCGCCCTCGACGGCGCCGCCCTTCTCGGTGAGTCGCGCCGCGAGCCCGAGCGACAGGGCTTCCTCTGCGCTGATGGGGTCAGCGGTGAGCGCCATCTCCATCGCCTTGCCGTAGCCGACCCGCGGCGGCAGGCGGAACAGCCCGCCCCCGGCTGCGAACAGGCCGACACCCGCCTCGGGAATGCCGAACTTCACGTTGTCGGCGGCGACGATGAGATCGCACGTCAGCGCCAACTCGAGGCCACCGGCCAGGGCGAACCCCTCGACCGCGGCGATCAACGGCTTCTGGGCACCGTCCTCGATCACCTGCTGGAACCCATCGGGCGTGCCGCCGGCGGCGAACGCCTTGAGATCCATGCCGGCGCAGAATCCTCGCCCCGCCCCGGTGAGCACGCCGGCGGTGAGGCCCGGATCGCCGTCGAGTTCGGCGATCGCGGCCAGGATGCCCTGGGCCAGATCGGTGTTGATGGCGTTCATGGCTTCGGGCCGGTTGAGGGTGATCAGCAGCACCCGGTCACGACGTTCGGTGAGGACGACAGCTTCGTTGGATTCGCTCATGGCCGACGAACCTAATCGGCAGACCACCCCGTTCTGGAGAACGCATGTTGTCGCCCAGCGCGGGGTACGGGCTCCAGAACGGGTCGCGATGGTGGGATTCGCCCGGGACGGAGGTAGCTTGCGCCCGTCGGCTTCTGAGTCGATGGGCCGCCAAGGACTTGATATCCCGATCCGGCCACCCTTCCGCTGCCGCGACCGCAGCCGCTGGCTTCGGCCACACCGGGAGTTCCATCGGGCCCGTCGCAGTCCCTCGTACATCGTTCGCCACTCTGGCGCGCGCCCATCTCAGGAGTTTGACCTTGATCACCGATTTCGCCGCCCTCGGCGTGCCTACGGCCGTTGCCGCATCGCTCGCCGAGCGGGGCATCACCGAAGCATTCCCCATCCAGTCGCTCGCACTGCCTCCCGCCATGTCGGGCCAGGACGTCTGCGGCAAGGCCCCGACCGGGTCGGGCAAGACGCTCGCGTTCGGCATCCCGCTCGCTCAACGAGTCGAGCAGGCGAAGCCGCGGCGCCCCCGTGCGCTCGTCCTCGCCCCGACGCGTGAGCTCGCCGAACAGATCCACGATGAGCTCCGCCCACTCCTCGCGCCCCGCAAGCGGCGCGTCGCCACGTTCTACGGAGGTGTCGGCTTCGGGGCTCAGCTCAACGCGCTGCGTCGCGGCGTCGACGTCGCCGTCGCCTGCCCGGGCCGTCTGCTCGACCTCGTCGGCCAGGGTGAGTTCATCCTCGACGACGTCGACATCGTCGTGCTCGACGAGGCCGACCGCATGGCCGACATGGGATTCCTCCCCGACGTTCGCAAGATCCTCGACAAGGTCCGGCCCAACCGCCAGACCCTGTTGTTCAGTGCCACGCTCGACGGCGACATCGATGTCCTCGTCCGCCACTACCAGAAGAACCCGGTGCGCTGTGCGATCGAGGCCGACCCGACCGATGGTGCTGCCACGACCCACCATTTCATCGACATGCGTGCCGAAGATCGCGTCAAGCAAGCCGCGTCGCTCATCAGCAAGCACGGCTCGACCATCGTGTTCTGCCGTACCAAGCACGGCAGTGATCGCGTCGCTCGTCAGCTCAAGAAGGCGGGTGTCGAAGCGGTCGCCATCCACGGTGGCCGCTCGCAGAACCAGCGCCAACGCGCCCTCGACACGTTCTCTGCGGGTCGAGCCGAAGCGCTCGTGGCCACCGATGTCGCTGCCCGCGGCATCCACGTCGACGATGTCGGCCTGGTGCTCCATTTCGACGTCGCCGGCGACCACAAGGACTACACCCACCGCTCCGGTCGAACGGGGCGTGCAGGCGCCGATGGCGTCGTCGTCAGTTTCTTGATCGCGAAGGACGCCGACAAGACGCGCAAGTTGTTGCGCGCCCTCGACGTCGACATCATCAAGTCGATGCCGACGGGCGACGGCGTCCGCCCGAGCCGACCTCGTCCGGAGCGCACCGAACCGCGTGAGCGCGACGGCCATCGGTCGCACAGCGGCAAGAAGCCGCACCGCAAGGGTGCTTCGTCGTCCAACGGCGGCCCGCGCCCCGGCGGCGGCAAGAAGAAGCGCCACCGCAAAGGGCCGTCGGGCTCGAACGGCGGCGGGGGCCGGTCGACGAGCGGCCAGGCGCGAAACAGCGGTGGCAACAAGCACCGCGGCGCTCAGCAGAGCAGCAACCGCAGCTCCAGCCGGAGCCCTCGCCCGTAGGGCCGAGGCCACACGCGGCTCAGGCCGTCGCTTCCTCGAATTCGCCGTCGGCGTGTCGTGCGAAGCGTCGGGGCTCACGCCCGTGGGTCGGATCGGCGGTGTCCCACGGCCACCCACCGAACTCGGTGGCCCGGTAGTCGGTCATCGCCTGTCGGATCTCGTCCTCGGTGTTCATGACGAACGGGCCGTACTGCGCGACGGGTTCGCCGATCGGCCGGCCCTGCAGCATGAGGACCTCGGCGCCGTTCGCTCCGGCGCTCAGCTCGAGCGATCGGCGGCCTTCGACCGCCGAGCCGGTGCGCGCGCCGACCGTCGTGTCGCCGATCGTCAGTTCGTCGCCGTCGAACAGATAGAGCACCCGGACCGTCTCGTCGCCCTCGGATCTCGGCAGTGTCCATGACGCTCCGGGCTCCATGACGACGTGCCAGATGGCGACGTCGGCCTCGGCCCGGGAAGCCCACGAATTGGGTGGTGGGGGCGGCGGCCGCTCGTCGCCCAGGCCCCCGGCCACCACGGTGACGGTCACTCCCGGCGCCGTGACCCGGGGGATGTGTCGGTCCCACAGCATCGTGAAGTACGGGTCGACCATCTTGTCGACGGCAGGCAGGTTCAGCCAGATCTGGAACAGCTCGACCGGGTTCGGTCGGGTCTGGTCGAGCAGCGGAAACATCTCGGCGTGCTGGATGCCGCCCCCGGCGGTCAGCCACTGCACGTCGCCGCGGCCGTAGCGGGCTGCCGCGCCCATCGAGTCGGCGTGGTCGATCAGACCTTGGCGGACGTAGGTGACCGTCTCGAAGCCGCGGTGGGGGTGCTGGGGAAATCCGGGGACGACGCGCCCGTGATACATCCGCCAGCCATCGACACCGGCGAAGTCCTGCCCGAGATCGCGGCCGACCAGCGGCGCGTTGGGCCCGAGCAGGTCATTGGCGGCCGGGTAGTCGTCGAGGTGGTGGACGCAGAAGAGGAACGGGTCGATCGTCTGCCACTGGAAGCCGATGGGGAACGTCTGGATCACGTCGTCGGACATCTGATCAAGCGTAGGGGTCGATCACCTCGATCAGACCCAGGTCGCCGTCGAGGACCACCAGGTCGGCCTCGGCACCCAGCTGAAGGCCCGATGCGTGGGGGAGCGATGCCAAGCGACGAGGATGTGAGCTGCCAGCCGCGAGCGCCGTCGAGGGGTTGATGCCGAGCTCGACGACGTGACGGACCATCTCGGCGATCGTGAGGAGGCCACCGATGAGATCTCCGTCGTCGTTGCGGGCGGCGCGTGCCCGGACGGGCACGGCACCGGCGTGGGCGGGGGAGACCGCGTCGCTGACAAGAGCGACGCGTCCGCCCGTTGCGGCGAAGACGAGCCGAACGACGTCGTCGGCCACGTGCGCGCCGTCGGCGATCAGTGTGGGGGTCACGTCATCGCGGACGAGCGATGCGCCGAAGAGCCCGGGCGCACGTTGGTGGAACGGTGCCATCGCATTGCCCAGGTGAGTGACCGACCTGATGCCGGCGTCGAACCCGCGGTGTGCTTCTTCGGCCGTTGCGTTGCTGTGACCGGCAGCAACGGCCACGGATCGCAAGAGAAGGGATTCGACCAGATCCAGCGAGTGGTCGAGTTCGGGTGCGAGGGTCATCCTTCCGACGGGGCCGGCGGCGAGCAACGTGGCGAGCAGATCCACGTCGGGTTCGACGCGGTGCGCGCCGTCATGCGCACCGAGTCGGGCAGCGCTGAGGAACGGGCCCTCGAGATGCGCACCCATGACGAGGGCGCGCCCGGGCGGCCGACCGAGACGCTGGGCCTCGTCGACCGTCGCCAGCGCCGCGCAGGTGCGGTCGACGGGACCGGTGACCAGCGTCGGGTGGAATGCGGTCGTGCCGCGTTGCCAGAGCGCCTCGGCCGCCCGACCGAGATCGCCAGGTGAGCACGCGGAGAAGTCGACGCCGACAAAGCCGTTGATCTGCAGGTCGACGAATCCAGGCGCCACGACCCGATCAGAACCGCGGGAAGGCCCGGTGATCGCGATCACCTGACCATCCGCGATGTCGACGTCGCCGACGACGAGGTTCCCGTCGACCAGAACCGTTCCCGCGCCGAGTCGGGTCACCGCAACGCCAGAGCCGCACGCACGACCTCAACGTACCGGAGTGCCCGAATCGGGCGAGCGGCGGTCAGTCGCCGGTGTCGGCCCCGGGGTCGACGTCATGGTCCGCATCGGGCCCGTGCGGGTGTCCGCCGAACGGGCCCCGCGTGCCGGGACCGCCGGGGAAGCGATCGCCGGGGCCTGCGAAGGTCCCGTTCACGATGTCGTCGATTCGGTCGGGCAGTTCGGCGAGTTGCTCCTCGATGCGCGTCTTCGCCTGCTCGACCATTGCGTCGGTCACGTCCTGCGGATCGACACCGTTGGCCTCTGCGACTTCGGCGATCGTCTGTCCGTCTCGCAGCGCGGCCAGAAGGTCGTCCGCCGAGATGCCGATGGTCTCGGCTGCGACGTCCAGACCCCGACCGCCACGATGGTTCCCGAACGGCGCAGCCGGTTCGGTGCCAGCAGGAGTCGAATCGGCGGGGTCTGCGTCGTCGGCGGTTGCCGGGGCCTCGGCGGGCGCCGGGGCTTCGGTGGGCGCAGGAGCTTCAGCTTCGGTCGTCGTCGTGTCATCGACGGTCGACTCGGTGGTGGTGTCCTCCTGCGCCCCGCTCAGCTGGGGTGCGAACAACATGGCACCGATCGCGGCAGCAGCGGCGACGGCCGCCACGGCTGCGAAACGCGAGGTACGGGTCGACATGAGGATGCTCCTTCTCGTCAGGTCAGCCAAACATGACGGCCCAACCTGGGACGAGCCTCACCGTTGCCTGTGAATGCGGGCGCGGCTGCACCCGGGGCCGTCACCGGGCGGTGATGACGACCCCGGGGCTCGCTGGGGGATCAGTTGCCGCTCTCCTCGGGGGGCGGTCCGCCGAACGGCCCGCCTCGGGGGCCGTGGCCCTCGAAGTCGAGCTCGCCGTTGACCATGTCCTCGATGCGGGTCGGCAACTCGGCCAGCCGCTCCTCGAGGCGTGCGGTGGCGTCGGCCACGAGCTGGTCGACGAGGGCGTCGGGGTCGACCCCGTTGGCCAGGGCGACCTCGGCCACGGTCTGGCCGTCCTCGATCGCGGTGCGCAGTGCGTCCTGGTCGATGCCGATGATCTCGGCGAGGTTGGCGAGGCGCTCACCGCGACCGCGGTGCATGCCCTCCGGGGCCTCCGGAGCCGACTCGTCCACGACGGTGGTGTCGGTCGTCTCGTCGGTTGAGTCCTCCTGGGCAGCGCTGACGCCCGGGGCGAACAGCATCGCTCCGGCAGCACCGCCCGCGGCGAGGGTGCCGAGGATGGCAGCGGTGGTCTTCTTGGTGGGGGATTCCATGATGTTCGGGCTCCTGTTGGTGGGTCGAGGGCCGATCCCTCGATGCACCCCATCTTCGAGCGGGCGTCTGGAAGTTCGCCGTGGCGCCGATGGGAGTCGCCTCACGATTCGATGAGGAGGATGTGATGGGAAACGTTGAGCAAACTCCCAGGTTGGTGCGCTCAACTGTGCGTATGCGCCAAGCCACCGTTCTGGTCGTCGACGACGAGGAGTACATCCGCGACCTCGTGTCGAGTGCGTTCCGCATCGCCGGATTCGACGTTCGCACGGCGGGCGACGGCCAGTCGGCGCTCGACGACGTCATCGACCGACGCCCGGATCTGGTGGTGCTCGACGTGGGCCTGCCGGGCATCGACGGGTTCGAGGTCTGTCGTCGCCTCCGTGCCGAGGGTGACGACACGCCGGTTCTCTTCCTCACCGCTCGCGATGCTGCCGAGGACCGGGTGTCGGGGTTCACCAAGGGCGGTGACGACTACGTCACCAAGCCCTTCAGCCTGGAAGAGCTCGTCGGGAGGGTTCGTGCGATCCTGCGCCGCTCTGGCCGCGTCGACCCCGGGCAGGGCAACCTGCTCTCCTATGTCGATCTCGAGATCGACGAGGACTCGATGCGGGTGACCCGCGCCGGGCGACCGGTACAGCTGTCGCCGACCGAGTTCAAGCTGCTCCGCTACCTGCTGGTCAACCGTGAGCGCGTGGTGTCGAAGTCGCAGATTCTCGACCAGGTGTGGGAGTACGACTTCGACGGCAACGCGAGCGTCGTCGAGAACTACATCTCCTACCTGCGCAAGAAGATCGATGATGTCGAGCCTGCCCTCATCCACACGGTCCGCGGCTTCGGCTACGTGTTGCGCTCCGAACCATGATCCGCCGCCGGGTCGCCGCAGTGCTGGTCGCAGGTGTGGCCGTGATCCTCGCCGTGGCCGGATTCTTTGCGATCGGCCAGCTCCAGAGCCGGCTCATCGGTGACGTCGACGAGCAACTCGACCGGCGTGTATTCGACGTGGTGCGGTTCGTCGACGGCCGCGGATCCGCGGCGTTCCCGGCACCCGATGCGGACCGGCCCGGGCCGGCAGGCCGATTCGGAGGACGGTCGCCGTTCGACGTCAGCGGTGCGGTGTTCGTCCAACTCGACGAAGGTGGCGAAGTGGTGGCGGCGATCACATCGGGGCCGGCCAACGACCCCGATCCCCTGCCCGAGATCGAAGGCCTCGTGTTCGACGGCGAACCCCACACGGTCGGCGCGGCCGATGGGCAGGATCTGCGGTTTCGGGTGGTGGGCATCGAGGGTGAGAACGGCGCGCTCGTTGCCGGGCTCTCCCTCGCCGACGTCGACGAGTCGATCGACAGCACCCGTCAGATCCTCCTGGTCGCCGGACTGCTCGCGCTCGCCGCGGTGGCCGGCTTGGCATCGCTGGTCATTCGACGCGGTCTCCGGCCGATCG
The DNA here is from genome assembly GCA_035529695.1 of Acidimicrobiales bacterium. Taxonomy (GTDB): domain Bacteria; phylum Actinomycetota; class Acidimicrobiia; order Acidimicrobiales; family Salinilacustritrichaceae; genus DATKWD01. The sequence continues at coordinate 26,933 of DATKWD010000092.1, forward strand.
ACGACATGATCGTCACCGCGGAACGCATCGCCGACGGCGACCTCACCGAGCGCGCGACGGTCGTGAACGCGAACGACGAGGTCGGCCACCTCGGCACCGCCTTGAACACCATGCTCGACCGTATCGGTGAGGCAGTCGACGCCAAGACTGCGAGCGAGTCACGACTGCGGCAGTTCGTCGCCGACGCGTCACACGAACTGCGAACACCGCTCACGTCGATCCGCGGGTACGCCGAGTTGTCTCGCGGCGCCGACCCGGACGGCGAGGCAACGGCGCGATCGATGCATCGGATCGAGCAGGAAGCGATCCGCATGGGCGTACTCGTCGATGACCTGCTGCTGCTTGCCCGCCTCGATCAGGGTCGCCCACTCGAGCACGCACGTGTCGATGTGGCAGGTCTGGTCGGATCGGCAGTCGACGATGCGCGTGTCGTCGACCCCGACCGGGTGATCGACCTCGACCTCGATGCGACCGATGCCGTGGTCGTGGGCGACGAGCACCGGCTGCGCCAGGTGGTGGACAACCTCCTCGGCAACATCCGTGCCCACACCGGGCCGACCACTCCGGCTCGAGTGTCGGTTGCGGCCGATCCGGAGCAGGTGAGTGTCGTCGTGGCCGACCAGGGCCCGGGGATGGATGCCGGTCAGGTCGACCAGGCATTCGAACGTTTCTGGCAGGCCGACCCGAGCGGGGGTGCGGGACGCCGCGGGACCGGCCTCGGTCTCGCGATCGTTGCAGAGATCGTCGAGGCCCACGGTGGCACGATCGACCTCGACGCCTCGCTCGGTCACGGCACGACCGTGACGATCACCTTGCCGCGCGGGCTTCGTCGCTGACGCCACGACTCGCGGCAGCGCGTGAGGAACGACTTCAATGGTCGGCGCATGAGTGATGACTTCGAGCCCAGCGCCGACGAACTGGTCGGTCACAACACGCGCTACGCCGCGCAGTTCCACGACTCGGTCCTCGACGTGGTCCCCGACCGTCATCTCGCGGTCGTCGCCTGCATGGACTCGCGCATGGACATCTTCCAGATCCTCGGCCTCGGCAACGGTGAGGCGCACATCATCCGCAACGCCGGCGGGGTGATCACCGATGACGTGATCCGCTCGCTCTGCCTCTCACAACGGTTCCTCGGCACGCGCGAGATCGTGCTGCTCCATCACACCGACTGCGGACTCTGCAAGGTCGACGAAGAAGACTTCCGAGCCGAGCTCGAGGCCGAGCTCGGGGTGAAGCCGTGGTGGGCGCTCGAGTCGTTCACGGACCCTTACGCCGACACGCGCCAGTCGATGCAGCGGCTGCTCATGACGCCGTTCGTCCAGCACAAGGCGTTCATCCGCGGCTTCGTCTACGACGTCACCACTGGTCTCCTCAACGAGGTCGGCCCGACCTGAACGACAAGGTACGGCTGTGGCGGTTGTTCAGCCGGCGTCGGGGTGAAAGGCGAACTCGGGCGCCGCGGCTTCGAGGTGATCGATGATCGCGGTGATGGCCGGCCGTAGGCGCGATGCCGGTCGGTTGAGTGCCGAGATGATTCGGAAGGCGCCCGGCACGACCGCGACGTTCAGCCCTTCGGAGCGGCCCAGCAGTGCCAGGTTCGGAACCACTGCGGCCGCGAGACCTGCCTGCACCAGCGACACCGTGGTGTGGTTGTCGTCGGTTTGATAGGCGAACCTGGGCGAGATCCCGGCGTTCGCCGTGATGAGTCGGACCGACTGCGCGTCCGAGCTGCCCGGAGGCGACGTGACCCACGGCAGGTCGGCGGCCTCGGCCACCGTTGCGCGGGGCTCGGGCGCCGGCGTGAGCAGGAGGAGCGGTTCTTCGATGAGCACGGTCTGCTCGAGGTCTTCGAAGAGGTCGTGGGGCGACAGGGTGTACTGCTGCTCGATGGCGAGGTCGATCGTGCCGAGCCGGAGCTCGCGGAGGTTCTCGTCGAGGGGATGGACGATCACCTCGGGCTCGAGCCGGGGGTACTCGAAGAGTGCGGTGCGCAGGGCGAGGGGCAGGATCGACGACGTCGCGCTGGCCAGAGCGCCGATGCGGACGGTTCCGACCGGTTCGTCGTGGAGCTCGGCGACTGCGGCCTCGGCTCGCTCGATCGAGCTGAGCACGTCGTCGGTGTGGTCGACGAGGATGCGACCGGCATCGGTCAGCGCCACGTTGCGCCCGCGCCGTTCGAGCAGCGACACCCCGACGTCCTTCTCGAGGGCGGCGAGCTGCTGAGAGACGGCGCTCGGGGTGTAGCCCATGGCCTCGGCGGCGGCGGTGACCGTGCCGCGCCATGCGACCTCGCGGAGTGAGCGGAGACGGCGGATATCGCTGATCATGATAAAGCAATACTACATGGAGATAGTAGAACTATTAGATGGACCTACAAGAAGATCGCGCCGATCATGGGGACATGTACGAAATCACCTGCCCCACCACCGGCTCCACCGAGCACCTCGACCACTCGCACGTCATCTCGTCGCACCGGGTCATCCGCGGCCACGTCGTCTACCTCCGTTGCACCTGCGGCGAGGTCGCCATGTGGGTCACGCCTCCGACCGCAGCGCACCACCCCGTCCGCGCGTTGGTCGACGCCGCCTGAGGTCCCAGCCGTCTCAGATCCCCAGCCGTCTCAGATCCCCATTTGCCTCAGATCCCCATTTGATGGTGGGGCGGGAGTTCGGCCTTCGCGATGGCGTCGGCCCGGCGATGCAGGAGTTCGGCGGTCTCGTCGAGACCGTGCGCGATGATGAAGTCGCCCCGTTTGACACCGGCGACGACGAATCGGCCCAGTGCGGCCAGATCGGCCACCGGCACCTCACGACCTGATTTCTCCATCGCCGCCTTCAACTCGTCGAAGGTCATCGACCGACGACCGGTCCCTGCCCCCCTGCGGGCCAGTTCATCCGGGCGATTTCGATTCGCCGTGAACAGACCGGTGTCCATCAGTCCGCCGCTCGGGTAGAAGACCGACGCACGCACGTTGGTCTCCTCGGAGATCAGGTTGTGTGCCAGCGCCTCGGTGAAGCACGTGACCGCCGCCTTGCTGGCGGCGTAGACACTCGCCCGAGGCACCGGCGCGAAACCGCCGTCACCCGACGAGGTGTTGATCACCCGACCCGGCTCGCCCGAGGCGATCATGCGAGGAACGAACGATGAGCACCCGTTGGCCGAGCCGAACACGTTCACCCCGAAGCACCAACGGAAGTCGTTGTACTCCTGCTCCCAGGGCTTGCCGCCGCCGCCGCTGGTGACACCGGCGTTGTTGAACAACAGGTGGCAGGCGCCGAACTGGTCGTAGACGGCGTCGGCGAGTGCCGCCACCGAATCCGGATCGCTGACGTCGGTGCGGACGCCCACGACGGTGCCCCGCGCCGAGAGCTCGGCGACGGTCGCCTCGAGCACCGGTTCCTCGATGTCGGCGATGACGACCGTGGCGCCTTCGTCGAGCAGCGCCTCGACGATGGCCCGCCCGATCCCGTTGGCGCCACCGGTCACCACGGCGACTCGGCCCTCGAGTTCGGTCAGATCAGGTCCTGGAGCGTCGGTCATCGGCGCGACCCTAGGGCAGCGAGATCTGCCCCGGCCGTGTTAGAACGTACGAACATGACAGATGTGTCAACTCTCCCCGCCGGCGACCGTTATGTCGTCATCAGTTCCGACTGCCACGGTGGCGCCAGTATCAGCGCGTACCGGCCGTACCTCGCATCGAAGTACCACGACGACTTCGATGCGTGGATGCAGACCTTCGACAATCCCTACAAGGACCTCAAGGGCAACGACGCCGAGCGCAACTGGGATTCCGACCGTCGCCTGTCGGAGATGGAGGCCGACGGCGTGGTCGGCGAGGTCATCTTCCCCAACACGATTCCACCGTTCTTCCCCGCGGTCAGCCTCTTGAACCAGGCGCCGACCAACAGTGCCGGTGATCTCGAGCGGCGCTGGGCGGGCCTCCAGGCACACAACCGTTGGCTCGCCGACTTCTGCGCCGAGGCACCGGCTCAGCGGGCGGGAATCGCGCAGATCATGCTCCACGACGTCGACGCGGCCGTCGAGGAGATCCGTTGGGCGGCCGAAGCAGGACTCCGTGGCGGAGTCCTGCTTCCCGGAGCGCCGCCCGGGTCGGGTGTCCCACCCCTCTACGCGCCCGACTACGACCCGATCTGGCAGACCTGCGAAGAGCTCGGCATGCCGATCAACCACCATTCGGGCAGCGCCGCGCCGGACTACGGCGACTATCCGCAGGCGAAGGTGATGTTCCTCCTCGAGGTGACCTGGTGGGCTCATCGCACCCTGTGGCACCTCATCTACGCGGGGGTGATGGAGCGCCACCCCGAGCTCCAGTTCGTCTTCACCGAGCAGGGCTCCGAGTGGGTGCCCGACGAGCTTGCGCGACTCGACATGTACTACGGCCGGATGCGCAATGCCGGCGGCAGCCAGGAAGCCGCGTTCGGCGTCGGAGTCGTCGACCAGATGAGCCTGAGCCCGAGCGAGTACTTCGCCCGTCAGTGCACCCTCGGGTCGTCGTTCATCCGCCGACACGAAGTGGCGCTGCACGAGCAGATCGGCACCGAACGGATCATGTGGGGAAGTGACTTCCCCCATCTCGAAGGATGCTGGCCATGGTCGAAGGACCATCTCAAGATGTCGTTCGGTGGACAGTGCACGCCCACCGAGATCCAGCAGATGGTGGGCGGCAACGCCGCCCGGATCTACGGGTTCGACCTCGACGCCCTCGCGCCGATCGCGGCTCGGGTCGGCCCGACGGTCGACCAGCTCGACACCCCGCTGAAGCGAGACGACATCCCCGACGAGGCGCTGCGCTGTCCGGCTTTTGCGATCGGCAAGTTCCGCCCCGACCCCGACCTCGACTGAAGGTTTCATGAGCGATCGCTATGTGGTGATCTCGGCAGACTGCCATGCCGGCCTTCCCAACGCCGAGTACCGCGAGTGGCTCGATCCGTCGACGCACGCAGCGTTCGATGAGGCGCTGGGTGCCCGGAAGCGGCAGCAGGAAGCCGCCATGCAGGGGTTTCTGAACAAGGAGTTCGCCGAGGAGTGGAAAGCCGAGAACGAAGACGGTTTGCGGGGCGCGTGGGACGCCGAGCGCCGCGACAAGGAGCTCGATGCCGACGGTGTGGCCGGTGAGGTGATCTTCCCCGACGGCGACTCGGTGACCGGCGGAGCGTCCGCACCGTTCGGTGCGGGACTTGCACCGAGCGCCGACACGCCACCCGAACACGTGCTCGCTGGTGCCCAGGCCCACAACCGCTGGCTGGCCGAGCTCTGTGGCACCAGCCCTGAACGCCGGCGTGGGGTCGCGCTGGTGCCCATCTCCTTGCTCGAGGTCGAGACCTCGGTGGCCGAGATCCGCCGATCGCACGACAGTGGGCTTCGGGGCGGCGTGCTGATCCCTCCGATGTGGCAACCGGGCGCGCCCTATCACGACTCCGTGTACGACCCGATCTGGGCGGTGTGCCAGGACCTCGATCTGCCGATCCACCTGCATTCGGGACCGGCCGACCGTGCCTCCTACGGGCCGCACATCGGGATCTACACCGCCGAGGTCCGGTTCTGGTCGGCCCGTCCGCTGTGGTTCCTCATCTGGTCTGGGGTGTTCGAGCGATTCCCGCGGCTGAAGCTCGGCGTCACCGAGTGCGGGTCGTTCTGGGTGAACGACCTGCTCTGGCGAATGGACTCGGTGTTCGAGCGCGAGCACGGCTCGAAGAAGCTCGGCACGCAGCTCACGGCGAATCTGTCGATGAGCCCGTCGGACTACTTCGATCGGAACTGCTTCATCGGCGCGTCGAACATCCAGCGGCGCGAACTCGCCAGGCGCTACGAAGTCGGCGTTGGCAACCTGTGCTGGGGGAACGACTTCCCTCATCCCGAGGGCACCTGGCCGCACACGGCCGAGTTCCTGCGAGGAGCGTTCGGCGACATTCCCATCGACGAGACGCGCCAGATGCTCGGGTTGAACGCAGCCGAGGTGTTCGGCTTCGACCTCGAGGCCCTGGCGCCGCTGGTCGACCGCATCGGCCCGACGCCGGCTGATCTCGGGCACGACATCGACCGCGACCTGTCGAAGTGGAGCGGGCTCCGCGAGGCCGGTCGGCCGTGGATCACCGGCATCGAGTCGCTGCTGTGAGCGAGGCGGGCGGCGAATCGGTCGCATTCGATCCGTTCGAGGACGGCTTCACCGAGTGGCCCTACGACCAGTACGCCAGGCTCCGGCGCGCCGATCCGGTCCATCACTCCGAGTTGCTGGCCGGTTGGGTCATGACCCGGTTCGAAGACGTCAGTCGCCTGCTCAAGGACCCGACGGTCAGCACGCAGATCCAGAACGCCACGCCGACGCCTCAGACCGTCCTCGAACTCGAGCGGCGATCGAACATCATTGCGGGCGAAGCCGATCCGCTGCCGCTGCTCGACGAACCCGAGCACACCCGCATCCGCCGGCTCATGGCCCCCGCGTTCCGCAAGGGCGCGGTCAAGGACCTGGCCGAGCGCATCCAACGCCATGTCGACGATCTTCTCGACCGCGTGATCGAGAAGCACGGGCCGAGTGGCACCTTCGACCTCGTCGGCGACCTCGTCTATCCGATGCCGGTGGCCGTGATCTGTGAGCTGATGGGCATTCCCGACGAGGACGGCGCGGAGTTCCGTCACTGGGTGCAGATGGTGGCACTGGGCCTCGATCCGGTCCTCGACGTCGCGACCCGCGACGCCTGTCTGGCGGCCGGTGACGAGATGCGGGCCTACCTGGGCGAGCAGGTGCGGGCGAAGCGAGCCGAGCCCGCCGACGACCTGACGTCTGCGCTCGTCCATGCCACCGACGAACACGGTGACCGCCTCGGAGAGAACGAGCTCATCGCACAGCTCCAGACCGTCTACATCGCCGGTCACGAGCCGGTCACGGCGGTGCTCGGCAACGGCTTCCGCGGCTTCATGAAGCAGCCCGACGAGCTGGCGAAGCTGTGGGCCGACGAGGCGCTCGTCGAGAACACGGTCTCGGAGTTGCTTCGCTTCGACGGCCCCAACCAGTTCGTCCGGCGGATCGCCACCGAGGACATTGAGTTCGCCGGAGGATCGATTCCCGCCGGCGGGGTCGTCTTCGCCGGCGTCGGCGCCGCCAATCACGACCCCGACGAGTTCGGTGCCGACGCCGAGGTGATCCGGGTCGACCGGCCGACTGCGATTCATCATCTCCAGCTGGGCGCGGGCATCCATGCCTGCCTCGGCACCCACCTCGCCCGTCTCGAGATCGACATCACGCTGCGGAGCCTGATCAAGCGGTTCCGGACCCTCGAACTCGATCGCGAACCCACCTGGTCACCGCGCATGATCCTGCGAAGCGTCAACGACCTCCACCTCAACTACGAACTCGCCTGACCCTCCCCTTCACGTCGGCCGCTCGGTGAGGTCGAACCAGTAGTTCTCGGTCGGGCCCTGCGCGGCGATCTCTGCACCCGCCGATTCGTAGAGGGCGCGTGCCGGGGTGTTGGTGCTTCCGGTCGTGAGGAACGCCTTGGCTGCACCTCGCCGAGTGGCTTCGGTCAGGAATGCATCGAGGAGGGCGCGGCCGAGGCCCTGGCGGCGATGGCGCTCGGCCACGTCGATGGAATGGAGGTAGGCCATCGACGTGCCATCGGGTCTGGGTAGCTGGTACCCGTAGCACCATCCGCTCACGGTGCCGCCCTCGGTGGCGACGAAGGCCATGGCGACGTCGGTGTCGAGATACGAGGTCGGGTGTCCGGCAGCGCCGAACTCGGTGACGGCGCGTCGCAACAGCTCGGCACCGCCACGCCCGGACACCTCGACGATCACGTCCAGATCTTTGCACCGCAGACGTGGGGGTTGCCGCTACGTTCCGGCGCCATGGCCGAAGCGCACCGTGATTCGTTCGTGGCGGGTCAGTACTTCGCCGGCGTGGCCGGGATGGCAGCGATGCGGTCGATCCTGTCGAGGCCGAGCGAGGGCCGGCCGCGGATGGACGAGATCCGCGAGGTCGTGCGCACGTGGGACGAGTTCCCGAACAACATCGAGATCGAGGTCGTCGAGCACGACGTCGACAGCGGATACACGGCTTGGGCCCCGAACTACGACGGACCGAATCCGGCGCTCGAGACCGAGCAGCCGGTGGTGCACGAGATGCTCATGGGACTCGAGCGGGGTCGTGCCCTCGATGCCGGTTGCGGCACGGGTCGGCATGCCGGATTTCTGGCCTCCGAGGGCTTCGACGTCGTCGGGGTCGACGCGACCGAAGCGATGTTGGCCGTGGCCCGTGACAAGCATCCTGATGTCGAGTTCCGCCAGGGTCGGTTCGAGTCGCTGCCGATCGAGGACGAATCGGTCGACCTCGTCACATCGGCGCTGGCCGTCTGCCACGCGCCTGATCTGGTGCCGGTGTTCGCCGAGTTCGCCCGCGTGCTCCGTCCTGGCGGGACGGCGATCGTGTCCGATCCGCACCCGACGACCGTGCAGTTCGGCGGGGTCGCCGGCTTTCGTGACCAGGGTGCCGATCCGACCGCCGGGTTCACGTTGCCGTTTGTGCCGAACCTCCATCATCCGCTGCACACCTACGTGAACGCTGCCGTGGCCGCAGGGTTCGAGATCGAGGAATGTCAAGAGCCGGTCTTTCCCGAGTCCGGCCTCGAGGCCAACCCGGCCTACGCCATCCTCCCCGAAGCGGTGAAGCAGGCCTTCGGCGGGCTCCCGTTCATCGTCATCTGGCGGCTCCGCAAGCGCTGAGAGGGCCCGACCCCAGCATCTCCGTCGAGAAATCGACTGTGGGCGGTCGATTCTGTGACAGAGATGCTCGGGGTTCATGTCCGGGTGTCGTGCAGTCGGCGCCGCAGGTCGTCGAGAACGTCGTCGCCGACGTCGATCGTGAACGGAACCACGTCTCCAGCAGCCATCGCCCGAACCCAACCCGACAGTCGCCCACCGTCTCGGCCTCCGACCAGTTCACCACCGACATCGACGGCCTCGATCTGCACTTCATCCACCAGCGTTCCGACGATCCCGATGCCCTGCCGCTGCTGATCACTCACGGCTGGCCCGGGTCGATCGTCGAATTCCACAAGGTGATCGAACCGCTCACGCAGTCGCCTGATGCGTTCCACGTCGTGGCACCCTCGCTGCCCGGATTCGGCTTCTCGGCCAAGCCGACCGAGCCCGGTTGGGGCGTCGACAAGATCGCTGCCACCTTCGCCACCCTGATGGCGCGCCTCGGCTACGACCGCTACGTCGCACAGGGGGGCGACTGGGGCTCGGCCGTGACCACCGCAGTTGGTGCGACCGACACCGATCACTGCGCTGCGATCCACCTCACCCTGGCGATGTCGGCCCGACCGAAGATCGACGGCGAACCCACCGCCGAGGAACAACGGGCGCTCGACGCCATGACCTACTACCGCGATTGGGACCAGGGCTACAGCAAGCAGCAGGCGACCCGGCCCCAGACGGTCGGCTACGGGCTCGTCGACTCGCCTGCGGCGCAAGCAGCGTGGATCCTCGAGAAGTTCTGGGCATGGACCGACAACGACGGTCACCCCGAAGACGTGCTCAGCCGGGACGAACTGCTCGACAACGTGATGCTCTACTGGCTCAACGGAAGCGGCGCGTCGTCCGCACGCCTCTACTGGGAGAGCTTCAGCCGAGGCACCCGCCACACCGTCGACATCCCGACCGGGTTCGCGGTCTACCCGAAGGAGATCGTGCCGCCGGTCAGAGGCTGGGTCGAGGGTGCCTACACCGACATCAGCCACTGGAGCGAGCAGCCCAGGGGTGGGCACTTCGCAGCCTTCGAGGTGCCCGACCTGTTCGTGGCCGATCTCGAGGAGTGCTTCGCGCCATACCGGTGATTCGTGCAACCCTCGGCTGCACCCAGCCCCGGTCGGCGCAGGACGATCACTCCTGCGCGGCGGCGCTCAGCTCCTCGAGGCGGTCCCGCCGTCCATAGACGATCAGCTCATCCCCCTCGCTCAGCTCGATGTCGATGGGCGATTCTCCGAAGTACTCGTCGTCGCGCCGGACACCGAGGATGACCGCGCCGGGGATGAGGTTGGCCAGCCCCCGGAGGCTGCGCGCGGTATCCGTCGGGTCCTGGCCGAGCCGGATGGTCTCGACGACGAATCCATCGGGCAGGTGGAGCAGCTCCTGCTGTGGCCCTGACAGGGCGGGCAGAAGGCGGTCGCGGGCGTACCGCTCGCCGGCGCGTTGGAGGGCCGCGGTGACCGGCTTGTTGACGATGGCGATCACGATCAGGAAGAGGCCCGCGCCGATGACGAGGACTCGCTCGCTGGTCGAGCCGGGTCCGGGGACGATCATGCCGATGAGGATCGTGACGACGAGCGTCGGCGTCCCGAGCGCGCCCACGAACATGGTGGTGGCGATGATCTTGCGGCGGGTGGGGTGGTTCACCACGTTCTCGGCCTCGGTCGTGGTGAACCCCGCTCCGCTGAACGCCGACCTGGCCTGGAACGCTGCGCTGGAGGGTGGCAGCCCGGTGGCGATGAGGGCGCCGGTCGAGATCTTCGTGAAGGCGAGCGAGATCACGGCAACGACCAGAAACGTGGCGACGGCATACATCGAACGATCATCCCAGACTCTTGCGGCTCATACGCCGCCAGCAGCCGTGCGCGGCCGAAACGAGTCGGTTGTTCACCGGGTGTCCATGTCTCATCCACCGATCGGTCGTTCCGGAATGATCAATTCGGACGAGTGGAGACGCCGCGGATCGTGTTCCTGTGCGTGCACAACGCCGGACGATCGCAGATGGCCGCCGGCTGGGCGGCGCATCTCGCCGGATCAGATGCCGGCATCCTCTCGGGCGGATCGGATCCGGCGGCGCGGATCAACCCCTCGGCAGTCGCAGCGATGGCTGAGGTCGGCATCGACACCACGTCGGCGCAGCCCCGTCGTCGGACCGACGAAGATCTGCTCGATGCCGACGTCGTGGTCACGATGGGCTGCGGCGACACCTGCCCGATCGTGTCGAGAACGAGCTATCTCGACTGGCACCTTGCCGACCCAGCGGGGCAGGGAGTCGTCGCTGCCGAGCTCGTGGGTGCGATCGTCGCCGTGGTGGTCGCGAGGCTCACCCATCCCGACATCGTCGCGGTGGCCCATCGAGTCGTCGTACCGCACGGCCACTGAGCTCGAACGAGGTCACCGGTACCACTCCTGGCGCTCGACGCCGAGCGCGTCGAGCTGGGCGGCGGCGCGGGTACACACGCGGTCGATCTCGTCGTCCGGCCGGTCGGCCCCGGCCTCGACGGCCCACGAGGCGACGAGGGCGCCCACGTCGTCGAGTGCTGCCGCTACAGCCAGGACGGGAACGGTCGAGGTGGCCTCGTCGTCGAGCGGGTCGCCTTCCAGGAGGTACGCATCGAGAAGGGCGGGGTAGTCGTGGCCGAATGCCTCGAGCGCCCGGGCGAGATCGGAAAGGCGAGGCTCGCGCTCGATTCGCCGAGCATGTTCGTGGTAGCCGCTCTCGGCGCGGCGGGTGAGCTCGAGCAACTCGGCGGCGCGCCGGGGCTCGGGCTGGCCATACCGAACCAGCGCCGCGCGCATCGACCAGCCTCCTGGGTGGAGACGTTCGACGTACTCGTGCAGGCTCGGCCCCGCCGCCCCACCCCGCTGGTGGACATCGGCCAATTCGCGACCCACCGCGGACGGGGTCGAGCCGAGGTCGTCGAACATCTCTCCATCCTGCCTGCTCTGGCGGCCGGGCGGCGCCGGACCGGTCAGCGGACAGGCAGCCAGGCTAGGGTCGCGTCCGAAAGGTGGGGGAGCACAGCTCATGGAGGATTCCGGAGAGCCGCTGATCGTGCCGTCCCGCCCGATCGGGTCGCTCGTCAGCCGTCAGATGATCGACATCGCGCCCGGATCGACGCTCCGGCAGGTCGTCGCGAAGCTGGTCGACAACGACGTCGGGGTCATCGTCGTGCACGACGGCACCGACGCCAAGGGGATCCTGTCCGAGCGCGACATCCTCGACTGGGTCCACGATCGGGTCGACCTCGACACGGTGTCGGTCGACGAGGTCATGCAGCCGGACATCATCAGCGTCGATCCCGAGATGTCGGCGACCGATGCCGGCCGTGTCATGATCGATCGTGGTGTCCGTCACCTGATGGTGAACGGGCCCGACGGTGGCGTCGTCTCGATACGCGCCGTCCTCCGATCGATGCTCTCCTGAGACCGGGTCAACAGAAGCCAGAACCCGCGGCTCACGGTCGTGTCGAAGACTACAGAAGGACGACCGATGAGTGAGACAGTGGGAATCAACGTGGTCTTCACCGACCTCGTGGGCTCGACCGAGATGTCGTCCCGACTCGGGCCGGAGAAGACCGAAGACCTCCGGGTGGTGCACTTCGGCCTTCTCCGTTCGGCCATGGGACAGCACGGTGGCTCCGAGGTGAAGAACCTCGGTGACGGGCTCATGATGGTGTTCCCGAGCCTGGGCTCGGCCCTCGACGGCTCCGTCGCGATGCAGCAGGCAGTCGACCGTCACAACTCGGGCGGCAAGGAGCCCCTGGGCGTCCGGATCGGGATCTCGACCGGCGATGCGACCGAAGAGGAAGGCGACTTCTTCGGTGAGCCGGTGGTCGAAGCGGCTCGGATGTGCGCCAAGTGCGACGCAGGGCAGATCATCGTCAGCCAACTCCTCTCGATGCTGGCACGCAGCACCGGCCACACCTTCACGTCGATCGGCGATCTCGAACTCCGTGGCGTGCCCGAGCCGGTTCCATCGATGACGGTCGACTGGGAGTCGGTTCAGGTCGAGGGTGCGATGCCCGTCCCCGACCGGCTCAAGCCCGACATGGAGCGCGAGCTGGCGGGCCGCACCGACGAGATGGCCTCGCTCCAGCAGGCCTTCAAGGACGCCGAGGGTGGCACTCCCAGAGTCAGTCTGCTGGCGGGTGAGCCCGGCATCGGCAAGACCCGCCTGAGCAGCGAACTCGCTGCCGAGGCCTACGGTCGCGGCTCGCTCGCGCTCTACGGACGCTGCGACGAAGAACTGAGCCTGCCCTACCAGCCTTGGGTCGAAGCCCTCGGCTATCTGTTCGAGCACGGTCCCGAGGATCTGCTGGCAGAAGCGATTCGGCTGCACGGCCCCGAACTCGCCGGCATGATTCCGGCGGTCCGCCGACGCTTTCCCGACGTCGAGCTGCCTGCCTCGACCGATGCGGAGACCGAGCGCTACCGATTGCTCCAGGCCGTGGCTTCCCTGTTGACCATCGTGTCGGCAGATGGCCCGGTCCTGCTGGTGCTCGATGACCTGCACTGGGCGGGCAAACCCACCCTCACGATGCTGCGCCACGTGTTCACCAACGTGTCGTCGGCATCGTTGATGATCGTGGGCACCTATCGCGACTCGGACCTCCAAGCCGGACACCCGCTGATCGACACCGTCGCGACGCTCCGTCGTGAGCCCGGGGTCGAGCAGATCCCGGTGACGGGCCTCGACGATCTCGAAATGGTCGCCCTCGTGCAGATCAGTGCCGGCCACGACCTCGACGAAACCGCAACGGCCATGGCGCTGTCGCTCCGGCGAGAGACGGCGGGCAACCCCTTCTTTGCCCACGAGATCCTCCGAAACCTGGTCGAAGTCGGCGATCTGGTCCTGGGTGACGACGGGCGTTGGGTCGTCAGAACGACGTTCGAGAACCTGACGCTTCCCCAGAGTGTCCGCGACGTCGTGGGCCAGCGCATCGCCCGGCTGGGCGATGACAGCCTCAAAGCTCTTCGCGCGGCAGCGGTCATCGGCAAGGAGTTCGATCTCGAGCTGCTCGCCGAGATCACCGGGACCGACGAGGATGATCTGCTCGACCTGCTCGAGGACGCAGTTCGCGCCGGCATCCTGGCCGAGGTCCCCGGAGGCGAAGAGCGGTTCCGTTTCCTTCACACCGTCGCCCGCAACGCCCTCGAGGCCGAGCTGAGCGACGGCCGCAAGCGTCGAATGCACCGCAAGATCGCCGAAGCGCTCGAAGCGTCGATCGGCGACGATCCGGGCGCGCGTGTCGGCGAGCTGGCGACCCACTGGCTCGCCGCGGCGGCGCCGGTCGAGAGCGCCAAGGCCATCGACTATGCGCGGATGGCCGGTCGCCATGCGCAGGAGTCGCTCGCGCCCGACGAGGCCATCCAGTGGTTCCGGACGGCACTCGAACACCTCGACCCCGCCGAGGGGTCCGACGACCAGGTGCGGACTGAGGTGCTGGTCGAGCTCGGAACGGCTCAACAGCACGCCGGCGACCCGGACTACCGGCACACGTTGCTCGACGCTGGCGCCTCGGCCGGCCGTATCGGCGACACCAAGTCGATGGTCGGCGCTGCGCTCGCCAACAACCGGGGGATGTACAGCAAGCTGGGAGAGAAGGACGACGAACGGATCGCCGCGATCGAGGCTGCGCTGGAAGCGATCGGAGAAGGAAGGACGGCAGAGCGGGCGCTGCTGCTGGCCACCCTGTTCAGCGAGCTGGAGTATGCGGTCTCGCTCGAGGAGCGCCTCGAGTTGATCGATGAAGCGACCGACATCGCCCGCGAGATCGGGGACCGATGGGTGCTCGGCATGGTCCTGAACCGGTCGAGCATGTCTGCGTCTCCGCAGACCCTCAGCCGACGACTGGCTGCGTGCGCTGAAGCCCTGACGATTGCCGTCGAGCTCGGCGACTCGACGCTGAAGTTCTGGGCGATGTGCGGGTCGTTTCAAGCGTCACTCGGCGCCGGCGATCTGGTGGCCGCCGCCTCTCATCTCGAGGCACTCACCTCTGCCGCCAGCGAGATGGGACGACCCTCGTTCAAGTGGGTCGCGGGCAACTATCGCGGGGCGCTTCTCTCGGCGTACGGCGATGCGGACGAGGAGGAGGTTGCCGCGAACGACGCGTTCGCGACCGGCACTGCCGCCGCCGAGCCCGACGCCTTCGAGTTCTACGCGGCGACGGTCATGAACGTCAGGTGGATACAGGGCAGATCACCCGAGATCATCGACCAGCTGTTCGCCGCCGCGGCCGACAACCCGCAGATCCATGCCTATACCGCAGTCGGCGCGATGATGCTGGCGGCTGATGGCGATGCCGAGGAAGCCCGACGCATGGTGAGAGAAGCGGCCGAGCGGGATTTCGCGGAGCGGGTGGACAACACCTGGTCGGCCAGCCTGAGCGGCTGGTCCACGGCGACGAGCATCTTGGGCGAAGCGGAGGCCGCCGCGATCCTCTACCCGCTCGTCGAACCCTGGTGTGGTCAGTTGTTCACCACGTCGACGTTTGCCGTGTCGGGGGCCGACGGGCTGGCGGGAATGCTCGCCACGGTGCTCGGACGGTACGACGAGGCCGAAGCGCACTTCGCGGCTTCAGAGGC
Source organism: Acidimicrobiales bacterium (assembly GCA_035529695.1). Lineage (GTDB taxonomy): Bacteria > Actinomycetota > Acidimicrobiia > Acidimicrobiales > Salinilacustritrichaceae > DATKWD01. Next base: position 42,290 of record DATKWD010000092.1, read on the forward strand.
GTCTTTGCTCGCTGCTGGTGCGAACTTCTGCGCGACGACCGAAGACCTCGCCCGTGCGGCTTTGCATGACGCCATGGGAGACGCCGAGAAGGCCCGGTACTACGCCAACCGTTCGATCGAGGGGGCCAAACAGTACGGCCACGGCAGCGTCGAACGACGAGCCACCGAGTTCCTGGCAACGCTCGCCCCGGCCTGAGGGCGTCGCTGATCCCGCTCCGATCCACGTCATTCGTCGATGCGCATGAAGGCATGGCTCACCCGAGCCGCCCCCGATGTTGCCGATCTGACGCTGCGCCGGCTCCGCGACCTCGGCTCGTTGCTTGCCGACGAGACCGACGAGACCGACGACTCCGACGAGGCCGGAGTTCAAAGGCGTTCGGCGGGGTAGTCCGCGTACGACTCCTTGAAGACGCCCGAGTGCAGCAGGACCGCAGCGGCGCGCGCGCCGGTGTCGGCATCGGTGATGGTGGTGCGAACCCAGGACGACTCGGTGCGGCGGCTCTGCCCGAGACCGACCACCTCGCGCTCGAGGACGTAGTTCTGGCCGACGAACAGCGGTCCGTCGATCAACCGGATCTCGAGGTCGAGGAAGAGACCGACTGACGGTCCTCGCACCGGAAACTCGGTGCCGACCTTCTGCGAGAGGACGCTGATCATCTCCAGCGGCAGGATCGCCCGGCCCCACGGGTTGTCGTCGCTGGCGTACCAGGGCGTCGACTCGGTGATGCCGTCGAGCTTCTGACGGAGCGAGAACGGGTAGAGCTCACCGTTCGGGGTGTCGAGGTCGACCGACACGGTGACCGGGGCCGAGCTCCGCTGGCCGACGCGCATCTGGTCGAAGATGAACAGGTCACCGGGATCGTTGCTGCGCGCGAGACGTGCGTCGAGTTCGGTCTCGTCGTCCGCACCGATCGACGCCGTTCCGGTCAGGACGGGGGTGCCATCGGTCTTCACCGCGTCGATTCGCCCTGAGGCCGAGGTGGTAGCCGTGAGTGATGCCGTGACGTCTTCGCCCTCGATCACCATGGTCTTGAAGTGAGCGCTGATGCAGCCCGACTCGAACCAGGCCTGCCCCCATTGCTCGAAGGCAAGGGGGTCGAATTGCGAGAAGTGGGTGGGCCCTTCGATCGGCGCACCGGCGAGCCCCAGATCGTCGGCGATGGCGCCGTCGTGGACCGAGGCGTGCCCGCCGTAGCTCTGGTCGGCCAGCATCTGTCTGGGCTGGCGCGGCGGTCCTGTCAGCGTGATCGGAGTGTCGAACACCGTGCGGCTCCCGCGTCGTCGTAGGGGCGGCGAACCTAGCTCGACGGGTGGTTCGTCGCTTCCGGCAACACACCTTTCGTGTAGGTCGCGTACCATCAGTCACCCGCCCCACCCGGAGGATCGTCGTGAAGGAACTCATCTACCACCGCCTGCTGCTGCCAGCCATCGACACGTATGCGTCGAAGGTCGGATTCCACGACCAGGGCAAGGAGCGAACCTTCGAGCAACACGGCGACCGGCTGTTCCGGCTGTGTCATGCGCTCAAGCACCAGCTCGGGGTCGAGTCGGGTGACCGGTTCGCCGTGATGGCCACCAACAGCCACGAGTACCTCGAGCTCTATCACGCCGCGTTTCTCGGCGCAGGCATCATCAACCCGTTGAACCTGCGCCTCGCCGGCAAGGAGCTCGACTACATCGTCCGCGACTCGGGGACCGAGGTCGTGTTCGTCGATGCGTTCTTCGCCCAGATGTTCGCTGACGCCATGGAGGCCTCGGACGAGCCCAGCCCGATCCGTCACATGGTCCTGATCGGCGAGGGCGACGTGCCCCACGACATCACCTACGACGACCTCATCGCGACCGGAGATCCCGTCGTGCCACCCGAGCCCGAGGAGAACGACGCAGCGCTGCTGATGTACACCGGAGGAACGACCGGCCTGCCGAAGGGCGTGCTCCTCGAGCACCGGGCCGAGATGCTGAACCTCTACCACGTCGGCACGATCATCGACTTCGACCCCGAGTCGGTGTACCTGCACCAGACGCCCATGTTCCACGCTGCTTCGATGGGCGGCATCATGGGGACGCCGGCATCGGGCGGCAAGACGGTCTTCATGCCGTTGTTCGATCCCGCCGCTGCGATGGGCCTGATCGAGCAGCAGAAGGTCACCCAGACCGTCATGGTGCCGACCATGATCGGGATGATGCTCAACCACCCGGAGTTCAAGCCCGAACGGCTCTCGTCGCTCGAGCTGTTGACCTATGGCGCGTCACCCATGCCGTCGGCGATCCTCGACAGATTGCTCGACCTCTACCCCGATCTCGACCTGTCCCAGGGGTACGGCATGACCGAGTGTTCGGCCGTGCTGACGTTCCTCGACGGCCGGGACCACAAGAAGGGCGGACCTCGGCTCCGCTCGGCGGGGAAGCCCGTGCCAGGAGTGGTGCTGAGCATTCAGGACGCGGACGGCAACCGTGTCCCCCGCGGCGAGACCGGCGAGGTCTGTGCCAAAGCGGGCAACTTCATGCGTGAGTACTGGAACAAGCCCGATGCGACCGCCGAGGTGTTCGAGGATGGCTGGTACCACTCCGGTGACGCCGGCTACCTCGACGACGGGGGGTACCTCTTCCTGGTCGATCGGGTGAAGGACATGATCGTCACCGGCGGCGAGAACGTCTATTTGGCCGAGGTCGAGAACGCAGTCGCGAAGCACCCGGCCGTCGAGCAGGTGGCCATCATCGGCATCCCCAACGAGACCTGGGGCGAACAGGTCCACGCCATCGTGGTGGTCAAGGACGGCGCTGAGGTCACCGAGATCGAGATCATCGAGATCGCCCGTGAGCACATCGCCGGCTACAAGGTGCCCAAGTCGGTCGAGTTCCGTACCGAGCCGCTGCCCCTCTCAGGCGCCATGAAGGTGTTGAAGAAGGACCTGCGGGCCCCCTACTGGGAAGGCCACGAGAAGGGCATCGGCTGATTCAGCCGACAACCGCCGGATCCTTGTTGTTCTCCGGCCAATAGTTGCCGGGAGAACAACGAAGATCGGCGTTGGGGGGCCAGGCGTGGCCGCTTTCAGAGGCCGGCGGCGATGGTGGCGTCGATGGTGTCCTGGCTGATGCCGCAGTCGAGGCCGGTCTGGATGACCAGTTTCAGCGAGTCGTTCTCGCGGTCGTCCTCGGTGATGGCCTGTGCCAGTCCGCCGGTGAGCAGCGACGTCTCGTCGGTCCGCTGGAGCAGGGTCTCGGTGGTGCAGACCACCATCTGAGGATCGGCGCCCTGGGCGACCAGCTTGTCGAAGAGCAGCGGTGCCACCGTTCCCTCGGTGGGGGCCTCGGTGCCGAACGTCGATGGGTCGACCGCGCCTCCTCCGGAGGCTTCGGTCGTGGTCGTCGTGGGCGGTTCGACCTCGGTGTACGCGAAGTCCTGCGCGGAGGCGGTGGACGTCTCGGCGCTCGACAGCATGCCGATGATCGCTCCGGCGAAGAGGATCGCACCGACCACGGCGCCGACGAGGTGCTTGGTGCGCGAACCCTCGTTGTCGGGCGAGGCGGCCGCTTCTTCCTCGGTCAGGTGGATCTGGCCGGCCAGAAGGTGGCGGCGGTCAGCCCAGACGAGGACCGGTGGCATCACGACCAGCGCGGCCAGCAGGGCCACGGCAACGTTGACCGTCACGATGATCCCGAAGTCGCGGAGCAGCGGGAGTGCCGAGCCGATGAGCACCGCGAATCCGCCGATGGTCGTCGCAGCCGACGTGAAGAAGGCTCGGCCGGTGCGGGCCGCCGCCTGGTTGGACGCTTCCGGGGCCGAGAGCCCGCGTTCTCGCTCCTCGACGTAGCGGGCGACGATCAGGACGCTGAACTCGGTACAGGTCGCGACCACCAGCGGCCCGCTCACCGTCGTGAGCGGGCTGAGGCTCACTCCGAGCACGGCGATCAGCGACGACGATGCACCGACGGCGAGGCCGACGGGCAGCAGGCTCAGGCCCGTACGCGTGAGGCTGCGGTACCGGACAGTGATCCAGAGCCCGACGATCGCGAGTCCGAGATAGGTGAGCAGCGCCCGGTTGGCGCTCAGGTTCTCGAGCAGGCTCACGCCGACGATCGCGAGCCCGGCCGGAACGGCCCGGATCGGGGGCTGGTCGTCTTGGAGATCGACGCGGAGGGGAGAATCCGCGGGGACCTCGATCGCGGCGATGCGGGCTTCGAGATCGGTTTCGAGCACCTCGACCAACTCGGCTCGCTCGTCGAGTGACCCCGACAGACGCAGGTTGATCTGCGTCGCCGTGCGGTCGGGCGCGATCAGCACCTTCTGGAGGTCTGGTGGAAGGAGTGTCGCGGCCTTTCGGATGTCGGCCTCGGTCGGTGCAACCTGGGTCGCGCCAGGGATCTCGGTGATCTTGGCGACGGTGTTCACCATGCTCGACGTCGTCGCGATGTTGGGCAGGTCGGCGGCGAAGAGGTTGAACTCGTGGATGGCGTCATTGAGGTCGGCATCGAGCACGTCGTTGGCCTCGATCAGGATCCCGAGCGTGCTCGAGAACCCGGTCTCGTCCTCGAGGGTGTTGAGATCGGTGACGACCTGGGAGTCCTGGTTGACCCACTGGATCGGGTCGGACTGGATCTCGAAGCTGCCCTCGAGGGCGATGCCGGCGACGAACAGCAGGGCCGAGCCGATGATGAGGGGCAGCGCGGCCTTGGGGCTCAGCGACCCGAGCTTCACGACGATGCGTTCTACCCGGCTCTCCTCACGGACGGCGGTGCGGCCTTTGTACTCGCGGATGCCGAGCGTCGATGCGGTGAGCACGACGCCGGTGAACAGCAGGACTCCGACGCCGACCATCAGGAGCACACCGAAGTCCCGGATCATCGGGACCCGCGACACCTGCATCGCGGTGAACGCGAGGATTGCCGAGATCGTCGCGACCGACAGCGGGGGGACCAGCGCCGCGAGCGTCGTGGCGATCGGGTGCTCCTCGCGTGCCATCACGACCTCTTCCTCGATCCGGTTGTGGATCTGGATGGCGAAGTCGATTCCGACGCCGATCAGGATCGGGAGACCCGAGATGGTCACGAGCGAGAGGTCGAGCCCGATGATGCCGACGAGGCTGAACGCCCAGATCACTCCGACGAGCACGGCGGCGAGCGGCAGGAGCCGCCAGCGCACCTTGAACATGAAGATCAGCACGAAGGCCATCACGACCATGGCCGACGCTCCGAGGGCGAGCATGCCGCCCTGGAGGTAGTCGTTGATCTCGCCGAGGAACACGGGCGAACCGGTGGTGATCACCGTGAAGCCGTCGAGCTCGGCGGTCTCCATGACGGCGACGACGCTGTCGGTACCAGCCGACAGGGTGTCGAGATCGGCGTTCGGCTCGAGGAGGATGCCGCCGACCGCGACGTTGTTCTGCGGGTAGGTCGACTTCAGGGAAGGTCGGATGACCTGTTCCTCGACGGGCGGTGCCACCGGGTTGCCCTCGTCGTCGAAGGTGTACCCGACGTTGCCGAACAGCAGGAACTGGATCCAGTCAGGACTCTCGAAGTTCCGTTCGTCGGGCGGGATCGCGCTCAACCGTGCGAGGCTCATGTCGAGGTCGGCTTGGCGGAGCGCCTGCGATTCGGTGTCCGGGTCGTTCTCGATGGCGCTGGCGAGGGCGCCGGTCCCGACCTCGTTGACCAGCGTCTCGGTGTAGCCGAGCGTGGTGAGCGGGGCGACGACCGAATAGGTGCTGTCGATCGCCCGCAGCTCGGATTCGAGCCGGGCGAGCTCGGCCTGGTTGGCCTCGGTGAACAACGAGCGGACGTCGGTTCCTTCATCGGCCTCGAACAGCAGGATCAGCGTCTCACCGCCGAACGCGTCCTGGTACTCGACGTTGTCGATCGCGGCACGCGAATCGGGCTCGAGGTAACTGTCCTGACCGGTGGCGAACTCGAGACTCCCGAGCTGGCTCCCGAGGGCAACGGTGATGATCAGCATCACCGCGAAGACTGCGATCCAGTACTTGCCGAGCGCGACCCCGAGCCAGCGCCAGAACTGCTCCATCATCTGCATGCCCCCTCAGGCGTGTGGTGGCGTCGTCGGTGTCGACGCCGCCGAGAGGGTAGTCGGCAGCGCCCCCAGGTTCTCTTGTGCCGCCTACGTTGTGACCAAGGTCCCGGACTGGAGGTCCAGCACGTGCGTCTGCTCTACGTCGACATCGACACGCTTCGCCACGATCACCTGGGTTGCAGCGGCTACCACCGCGCCACGACACCGAACATCGACGCGCTCGCAGCCGACAGCGTTCGCTTCACCGACGTCTACGCATCCGACGTGCCGTGCCTGCCGAGTCGTACCGCGCTCATCACGGGCCGATTCGGCATCGGCAACGGCGTCGTCAACCACGGCGGAGCCGCAGCCGACCTCCGGCACCAGGGAGCGCGGCGAGGATTCTTCGCCCGGAACTACCTTCACTCGTGGGCGATGCAGATGTACATGAAGGGCTGGCACACCGCGTCGCTGTCGAGCTTCCCATTCCGGCACTCGGCGACGTGGTGGAACAGCGGGTTCATGGAAGCGATGAATCTCATGCGCGGCTTCGGCGTCGAGCAGGCCCACGAGGTGATTCCACACGCCCTCGACTGGCTCGACCGGCACGGAGCGAACGACAACTGGTTTCTCCACGTGCATCTGTGGGACCCGCACACGCCATACCTCGTGCCGGACGACTACGGGAACCCGTTCGACTCTGATGCGGTCCCGGCCTGGCACACCGAGGAGGTTCGGGCTCGCAACTGGGAGCTGTCGGGCCCCCACTCGGCGCAGGAGCCGTGGGGCTTCGCTCCCGACGAATGGGGCCCGCCCCCACCTCGGCAACCCTGGAGTGCAGCGTCGATGGACGACGTGAAGGGGATCTTCGACGGCTACGACGTCGGCGTTCGGTATGCCGACGATGCCGTCGGAGACCTGTTGCACCACCTCGACCACCTTGGCGTCCTGGATGACACCGCGGTGCTGGTCAGTTCGGATCACGGCGAGGCCTTCGGTGAACTCGGGGTCTACGCCGATCACCAGGGAGCCGACGAGGCCACGTGCCACATCCCGGCGATCCTGCACTGGCCCGGCATCGCGCCGCAGGTCGACGAGGGCCTCCACTATCACCTCGACGTGGGTGCCACGGTGCTCGATCTGATGGGCATCGACGTGCCCGAGTCGTGGGATGGCGTCTCGGTCGCGGCGGGGCTGCGTGGCGGTCCCCCGGCCGGCCGCGACCACCTCGTGCTGTCGCAGGGAGCCTGGGCCTGCCAGCGCGGCGTGCGATGGGGCGATCATCTCTACCTCCGCACCTGGCACGACGGCTATCACGGCCACTGGAACGACGAGATGCTCTTCGACATCGCCGCCGATCCGCACGAGACCACCGACCTCGCATCCGACGAACCATCGCTGCGGTCCGCCGGTGCCGACCTCCTCGAATCGTGGACGTCCGATCAACTCGACCGCTCGGGTCTCGGTGATCCGATGGACGTCGTGCGGGCCGAAGGTGGACCGTTTCACACCCGCCGCCACCTCCGCGGCTACCTCGAACGTCTTCGAGCCACCGGCCGGGCCCACTGGGCCGACGTCCTCGCCGAGCGGCATCCCGCCGAGCTCTGACCGACCCGTTCTGGAGCACTTCCCTTGTCACCTCCGACGACGATTGTTTCCCGGAACGTTGATTCCGGCCTGCTCGAGCGGTCGCTCGTCGGCGCGAAGTCGATGGGTCTGGCGCACGCGGCATCTCTCGGCATTCTCGTCCCTCCTGCCTTGGTGATCACGGTGCCGGCGTGTCTCGGTTTCCGCGAACGGGGCTCGTTCGACGATTCGGTCCTTGCGTCCATCGGTGAGTCACTGTCAGTGCTCGAGGACGAGTGCGGCCGTCGTCTCGGTGACCCTTCGGACCCGCTGCTGGTGTCGGTTCGGGCGAGTGCCGTCGAGCCGATGCCGACGATGCTGGCTGCCGTCCTCGACGTGGGGATCGATCTCGACGTCCCGGAGGTCATGGAGGCATGGACGTCTCGCGGGTTCGCCAACAACTGTCGTGACCGCTTCGTGCAGTCGTATCGAGCGGTCACGGGGGAGATCGCTCCGAGCAACCCGTTCGCGCAGCTCCAGGGAGCGATCGAGGCGGTCCTGGCCTCCTGGGACGATGACCCGGCTCAGGCGTACCGACGCATGCGTGGCATCGACCACGGCGCGGGGATGGCGGTGATGGTGCAGGCGATGGTGTTCGGAAATCGGAACGAGCGGAGCGGAGCAGGCGTCGTGATGAGCCGCAGCCCGACCACCGGCGAGCCCGGGTTGTGCGGCGACTTCCTCGTATCGGCGCAGGGCGACGAGGTCGGCGCCGGGAGCCGCGACGTGCGCCCGATCGACGAGCTCGCGGACCTGCTGCCCGGGACGGCCGACGAACTGGTCCGCGTGATGGCGCTGCTCGAAGCCGAGGCCACCGATCTGCTGACGGTCGACTTCACCGTCGACGACGGCCGTCTCCACGTCTTGCAGGTCGATGCCGGTGCACACTCAGCCGAATGGCGCGACGAGATTCGATGAACCGCGGGCGATTCGTCCGGGTACGTCGCGCGAGACTGCGTGCTCCATGCACGTGAGTGATCGCATCCGTCCTCGTCGAACCATCAACGGAATGTCAGCCGTGCTGCTGCCGCACACCCGCGATGGCCGGATCGACTGGGTTGCGACCGAGGCGCACGTCGCCCGCACCCATGCAGCCGGCCTGACGCCGGCGGTGAACATGGACACCGGGTATGTCCAGCTCCTCGGGCCAGCCGAGAAGCGCCGGGTACTCGAGCTGACCCAGCGCATCACTGACGGCAGATTCGTGGCGGGTGCATTCGTGCCCGACGAAGCGGGCGATGTCTTCGACCTCGACGCGCATGTGGCCGCCGCGACACAGGTGGCCGATCACGGCGGTACTCCCGTGATCTTCCCCTCGCACGGGCTCAACGCGCTCGACGAAGCCGAGTGGGTCGAGGCGCTCTCGGCGATCGGTGCTCGGCTCGATCGGTTCATCGGGTTCGAGCTGGGCGCGATGTTCGTGCCGTACGGGCGGATCTACTCACTCGAGGCCTATCGGGGCCTGATGGCCATCTCGCAGTGTGTCGGCGCCAAACACTCCTCGCTCAGTCGTGAGCTCGAGTGGGCGCGGCTCGATGCCCGCGACGATGCCCGCCCCGAGTTCACCGTCTTCACCGGCAACGACCTCGCCATCGACATGGTGATGTACGGCTCGGACTACCTGCTGGGGTTGTCGACGTTCGCTCCCGAGGCATTCGCCGCCCGAGATCGGATGTGGGCCGAGGGCGACCCGCGCTTCTACGAGCTGAACGACCTGCTCCAGTACCTGGGTCACTTCACGTTCCGCGCCCCGGTGCCGTGCTACCGGCACGATGCCGCGATCGCGTTCGAGCTGCGGGGCTGGGCCGACAGCGACCGCACACCCGTCGGCGCTCCGCGACGGCCCGACAGCGATCGGGCCGTCCTGGCCGACATCATCGAGCGGCTCGGAGACTTCGCGTGAGGATCACGCAGGTCAAGAAACTCGACACGGTCGAGGCGTTTCGAGCACACATCCACGGCCTCGGCGTCGAGATCCCGATCGACGACGAAGTCGATCCGGGTGGTGCGCTGTCGACGAGTGTTTCCTTCAGCGACACCTCGGCCGGCGAGGTGACCATTCCGAACCGTTTCGCAGTGCTGCCGATGGAGGGCTGGGACGGCACCACCGACGGCGAGCCGACCGACCTGGTCCGACGGCGCTGGGGTCGTTTCGCAGCGAGCGAGGCCGGTCTCGTGTGGGGCGAAGCCACCGCCGTCCGTCCCGACGGTCGCGCCAACCCGAACCAGCTCGTGATCAACGAGCAGACCGTCGACGCGATCAGCGGTCTGCACGACCTGCTCGACCCAGCGCAGGTCACCGGCCTCCAGCTGACCCATTCGGGGCGCTACTGCCGCCCCGTCGACGCGCCGACGCCTCGGATCGCCTACCGGCATCCGATTCTCGACGGGCGAGTCGGTGCGGGGGCCGACCAGGTCTTCACCGACGACGAGCTCGACGAGCTGGTCGAGCAGTACGTCGTCGCGGCGGTGCTGGCCCGGCAAGCGGGCTTCGACTTCGTCGACGTGAAGCACTGCCACGGCTACTTCCTCCACGAGCTGCTCAGCGCGGTCGATCGAGCTGGCCGCTACGGCGGAGACTTCGACGGGCGGACCAACTTCTTGCGCTCGGTCGTCGTCGGCATCCGTGACCGGGCGCCGGGCCTCGCGGTGGCCGTGCGGCTCTCGGCATTCGATCTCCGCCCGTACACCGCCGGCGACGACGGGGTCGGCGTGCCGGACGGTCGGGGTCCGTATCGCTACGCCTTCGGCGGCGACGGCTCGGGTGCCGGCATCGACCTGACCGAGACGCACCGGCTGTTCGATCTGTTCACCGAGTTGGGCATCGGTCTGGTGAGCACCACGGCAGGCAGCCCCTACTACAACCCTCACGTGCAACGTCCGGCCTACTTCCCACCATCGGATGGCTACCAACCGCCCGAGGACCCGCTGGTCGGCGTCGCCCGACAACTCGCAGCGACGCGCGAGCTGACCGAGGCGCACCCCGAGGTCACGGTCGTGGGCTCGGGCTATTCGTACGTCCAGGACTGGCTCGGACACGTCGGGCAGGCCGTCGTGGGCGGCGGAGGAGCCGATCTCGTCGGCCTCGGTCGAATGGTCCTGAGCTACCCGCACCTTCCCGCCGACGTGCTCGCGGGACGTCCGGTCGATCGACGACTCGTCTGCCGGACCTTCAGCGACTGCACCACCGCACCCCGCAACGGGTTGGTGTCCGGTTGCTTTCCGCTCGACGAGTTCTACAAGGACCATCCCCAACGGGTGGCACTGACGAAGGCGAAGAAGCAAGCGAAGGCGAGGCTTCGATGAGTCGGTTCTCGGTCCTGGTGTTCCACCGGGCGGTCGGATTCGTGCACCAGTCGATCCCCGACACGGTCGAGGCCATCACCACGCTCGGCGCCGACCACGGCTTCGATGTCACCTCGACCGACGACCCGGCGCAGTTCACGCCCGACCTGCTCGGCCTGCATCAGGTGGTTGCGTTCGCCCACACGAGTGGCGACGTGCTGCCCGAGCCGTCGCAACGCCGAGCGATCGAGGGGTTCATTCGTTCCGGTGGCGGCTTCTTCGGCATCCACGGTGCCTCGTCGATGGACGCCGACGTGCGGACCGACTGGCCGTGGTTCGTCGAACTTGTGGGAGCGAAGTTCAAGGGGCACACCAATGCCTGCTTCTACTGCGACGAGCCGCTGGAGATCCCGGGGGTCGCGGCCGGCGGGTCGCTCGACCGTGCGCCCGTCGATGCCGAGTGGTTGGGTGACGACCTGGCCATGGTCTCGTGGGAGGACGCAGTGCTCCACGTCGAGGACGGGGCGTGCCCGGCGGCCCGTGGGCTCCGCGACGGAGCCACTTATGCCGAGGAGTGGTACGGCTTCGAGGAGAACCCCCGCCCGTGGGTCAACGTCGTGGCCACCGTCGACGAGGCGACCTACGAGCCCCACAAGGGGTGGATGGGTGACGATCATCCCGTCATCTGGTGGCGCGAATTCGACGGCGGTCGAAGTGTCTACAACTCGATGGGCCACGCCAAGGCGAGGTGGCGAGAGAAGTGGTTTCTCGAGTCGGTCCTCGGTGGTATCGAACTCGCGGCGGGTGCTTCATGAGGCAGTCCTTCGCCTGGTGGGCGTTCACGCTCGCCAACCCGGATCTGGATCCCGTTGCGTTCCTCCGGTCGGCCAGACAGATCGGGATCGATGGCGTCGAGATGTTGCCCGACGAGCTCTGGCCCGTGGCCGGGGAGGCCGGGATCGAACAGGTCACGATCACCGGGCACGACATCGAGGTCGGGTTCAACGACCGGTCCAACCACGCGGCTCTCGGTGATCGCGTGTCCGAACGGATCTCCTCCGCAGCCGCGAACTCGATCCCGATGGTGATCGTCTTCTCGGGCAACCGGGGCAACGTCGCCGACGCCGAGGGCATCAGCGCCTGCGTCGACGGGCTCGGGCCCCTCGCCGAGCGAGCGGCAGATGCTGGGGTGACACTGATCCTCGAGCTTCTCAACAGCAAGATCGACCATCCCGACTACCACTGTGACCACAGCGCCTGGGGCTTCGAGGTCGCGCGGCGAGTCGGCCACCCTGGGCTGCGGGTGTTGTTCGACTGCTACCACATGCAGGTGATGGAAGGTGATCTGTTGGCGACCATGAAGGCCGACCTCGACTTGATCGGCCACATCCACACCGCCGGGGTCCCGGGTCGGCGCGATCTCGACGACCGGCAGGAGGTCAACTGGCCGGGGATCGCAGGCTTCCTCGGTCATCGGGGTTACCAGGGCTGGGTCGGCCACGAGTTCATGCCGAGGGGCGAACCGCTCGCAGCTCTGGCCCAGGCCCACTCGTTGTTCGCCGAGGACCCGAGATGACCGAGCCGCTCACCGTGGGACTCGTTGGCGCCGGGCCGTGGGCGTCGATGGTCCACGCGCCGATGTTCGCGGCCGGGCCCGACACGAGGTTGGCCGGCGTGTGGGCACGCCGCCCCGAGGCGGCGGCCGAGGTGGCCGAGGCGAATGGGGCCACGGCGGCGGCCTCGATCGACGAGCTGTTCGATCGGTGCGAGGCAGTGGCGTTCGCCGTGCCGCCCGGCGTCCAGGCCGAGTTGGGGGTGCGGGCCGCGCAGGCCGGCAAGGCCTTGTTCCTCGAGAAGCCGATCGGCGCCGACGCGGCCTCGGCCGAGAGGCTCGTCGAAGCGATCGAGGTGGCACGGGTCGCGACGTCGGTGCTGTTGTCGTGGCGGTATGCCGAGCCCACCCGCTCGTTCCTCGCCGGTGCGGCCGACTTCGATGCCATCGGCGCCGTCGGCCGCTTCCTCAGTCCAGGTCTCCTGGGTGGCATGTTCGCCACCCCGTGGCGCCTCGAGCGTGGGGCGCTGCTCGACCTCGGGCCGCACGTCTTCGACCTGCTCGACGCCGCGCTCGGTCCGGTGGTCGACGTGAGGGCGTCGGGTCGTCTCGACCGGTGGATCTCGGTCGCGCTCGACCACGACTCAGGCGTCACGAGCACGGCGTTGATGTCGGGGCACACCGCACCCGATCACTTCCGCTCCGATGTCGAGTTGTTCAGCACCGGTGCGGTGCTGGGGGTCGACCTGGCCGCTGCCGTCGGTCCCGAGAGCTTCGCGACCGCCTGTCGCGAGTTCGTCGAGCACGTGCGCCACGGACGGACCAGCCACGACCTCGACGTTCACCGTGGACTTCACCTCCAGCGTCTCATCGAGCAGGCCGAGCAGCAGCTGATCCGATGAACGACATCCACCCGGTCGCCCTGGCTGCCCTGGCTCGGATGGTGCCCGCCGACGCCGAACATCCATCGGTCGTCGATGCATCGCTGGTGTCGTCGCTCGAAGAACGGGCGCGCGGCTTCCACCGGACGCTCTGGTCCCGATCCATCGAGCCGGGCTGCGCCGAGCTCGACGCCGAGTCTCGGGCCCGGTATGCAACCGCCTTCGTCCACCTGACCGATGAGCAGCAGGACGCCGTGTTGGGTGATCTCGAAGCAGGGAATCCCCAGACCGACTGGGCTGGGGTCGATCCCTGGATGTTCGTCAACGCGCTGACCAAGGTGGCGAACGAAGTCTTCTATGCCACCCGTCGGTCACCGGCGTGGGCGATGATCGGCTACGACCCCTCGCCTTCACGTGATCCGGGCGCGCCCATCGAGTTCACGCGCGTGACGACCTCGGAGTTCGGCACCATCAGAGGCAGCTACGACGTCGTGATCGTCGGCGCCGGGGGAGGGGGAGGGATCGCCGCCGGCGTGCTCGCCGAGGCGGGTCTCGACGTGCTGGTGGTCGAGCGGGGTCACGCGCTGTCGTACGAGGACGTGGGTCGCGACCACCTGGCCAACCATCGGCTCTCGGCGCACGGCCACAACACCGGGCCGGATCGAGGTGGCGACCCCCGGGTCCGGGTCGACGACAACGGCACCGAGCGGATCATCGACAAGCCGTGGGATGCCGACTGGTCGAACAACGCCATGACCGTCGGTGGCGGCACTCGCGTGTACCAGGGCATGGCATGGAGGTTCCTGCCCGAGGACTTCGGTCTCGCCAGCCTCTACGGCGTCCCGGAGGGCAGCGCCCTCGCCGACTGGCCGATCACCTACGAGGAGATCGAGCCGTTCTACACCCGTGCCGAGTGGGAGCTCGGGGTGTGCGGCGACGGCGCTTCGCACCGGGTCCAGGGCACACGGAGCCGCCCGTATCCGATGCCCCCGTTCGGACCCGACCCCGAAGCCGAGGCTCTGCTCATCGGGGCGCGGCGGCTCGGCCTGTCGACCGGCCCGGTCCCGCTGCTCATCAACTCCGAGCCACGCGACGGGCGCGCCGCTTGCGTGGGGTGTGGTGAGTGCGTCGGGTTCGCCTGCCCGTCAGAGGCCAAGAACGGATCGTGGAACACGTTGCTCGTACGTGGGCTGGCCACCGGGCGCTGCCAGCTGGTGACGGGCGTACGGGCAACCCATGTCACCACGTCGGCGGGTCGGGTCGGGGGCGTCGCACTCATCGACTGGGCGACGGGGGAGCGGCGTGACGTGCGCGCTCGGCACGTGGTCGTCGCGGCCGGCGCCATCGAATCGGCCCGGCTGCTGCTTTCGTCACGGTCCGACGAGCACCCGAGCGGACTCGGGAACGCCACCGATCAGGTTGGCCGTCACCTGCAGAGTCACCAATATGTCGGCGCATTCGGCGAATTCGACCACGAGGTGATCTCGATGGACGGGCCCGGCGTCACGATCGGCACGTGCGACTGGAACCACGACGTCGATGCAGGCCTCATCGCCGGAGCCATGCACAACGAAGTCATCAAGCTGCCCGAGCTGCACCGTTGGTGGGCACTGCCACCGGGCACACCGTCGTGGGGGATCGAGGCGAAGGATGCCATGCGTCGGCTCTACCGACGGACAGCCCACTTGTACGGCCCGATCCAGGAGATCCCGATGGCCGATTGCCGGGTGACGTTGGCCGACGGGGTGACCGACAAGCACGGCGCACCGGTTGCGCGGTGGGGCGGGCGCTACCACCCCGATTCGTTGCGCGCCGGGGCCCGTCAGACCGAACGGGCCGAGGAGTGGCTGGCCGAGAGCGGTGCCCTGCGGACCTGGAGCCAGCCGCCGTACTCGACGTTCATGGCCGGGCAGCACCAGGCCGGCACGTGCCGGATGGGCGACGATCCGGCAACGTCGGTGAGCGACCGATGGGGAAGGGTTCACGGTCATGACAACCTTTGGGTGATGGACGGCTCGGTCCACGTCACCAACGGCGGCTTCAACCCGGTGCTGACCCTGTCGGCCCTGGCCTTCCGAGCCGCCGATCATCTCGCCGAGCAGTGACCCTGCTCGTGGGATGTCAGGCGGTCTTGTAGGCGTCGACGATGGGGGCGAGTTCGGTGGGGGTGGCCCCGTGGAGGATGACCCCGTCGCATCCGAGCGCGAGTTGATGCTTCACCGCTGCGACGCACTCGTCGGGACTGCCGGTCGCGCTGGGCGCGAGCCATTCGTCGGGGATGAGCGTCGCGATGTGTTCGAGCTGCTCGGTCGTGGCGGTGCCGTCGATGGCGCCCGAGATACCGCTCACCACGTCGTCGGCGCGGAAGTGTTCGAGGACAGCGGGGTCCCACCGGTTCGTGTCGACCATGAGGTCGCCGTATCCCTGCAGATAGGTGGCGAGGCGACCGACCGACTTCTTCAGCCGGAGGTCCCCGGGGAGGTGATCGCCGATGGTGGCGAAACACGACCACACCTTGACCTCGGCAGGATCGCGTCCGGCTTCCTCGGCGCCCCGACGGACGCTTTCGACGCACCGCTGCGTCGTCTCGTCGGTGAAGTAGGTGTGCAGGACGACCTCGTCGAAGCAGCGACCGCCGAGCTCGAGCGAATGTGGGCCGAACGCCACCAACCCCATCGGCAGGTGCTCGTCGAGTGCGGCATCGAGGTGCAGGATCGGGTACTTCCCGGCCGGGCCGTCGTGGCCGAACACGACCTCGCCGCGGAACAGCCGCCGCATGATGTCGACGAAGTCCTCCATCTGCGCCGTCGTGATGTGCTCGATGCCGTAGGCGTCCTGGAGTGGCCGGATGCCGCGCCCGATGCCGAGCACGAAGCGACCCCCGGTGAGGCTCTGCATGGTCAGCGCGAATCCGGCGGTGACCATCGGGTGGCGGGTGTTGTGGTTCGTCGTCGCTGTCTGGATGCGGATGCGGTCGGTCACGGCGCCGGCGGCGCCACAGAGGGTCGCGGCCTCCTTGCGGTTGTAGCGCTCGGAGATGAAGGCGGTGCCGAGCCCCATCGCTTCGGCTTCGATGACCTCCTGCACGAGGTCGCGCGAGCTGTCGGGCTGGCCGGCGAGGGCGTAGAAGCCGAGTTCGTCGAGTGAACCGGCCATGTCAGCTCGCCGCCCGAGGTGCGAGGTCGGGGTGGAAGTCGCGTTCGTGCTGCTCGCGGACGTCGGGCGGGATCGACATGGCCTGCCGTCCGACCGTGTCGAAGGCCAGGTTGATCACCTCGAACGAGCAGAGGAGGTCGCGCCGGTCGAGGTCGTAGGCCCACTGGATCCGGTGGCTGACCTTGTCGCCGAGAGCGAGGTTCGCGCCGAAGGCCTGGATGCGGTCGCCCCGAGACGGCATCCGCGCCAGGACCATGCGGGTCTCCATCGACGCCCAGCCCATCCGCTCCCCGTTGGGGCCGTCGTGGAGCATCGGCCCCATCTGACCCTTCAGCGGTTCACCGCCCCAGGTGAGCATCGGTGCCATCGCCACGATGTAGTTGCCTACGTCGTCGCATTCGTCGGCGCTGACTTCTCGAGGTTCGCGCATGGCGAGATCGCGGTTCACCAGCTCGTCGAGATCGGGTGCCGACGCAGCGGGATCGGCATCGAGGTCGAGGCTGCGTGTCCGCCCGTGCGCGGGGATCTCGAAGGTCTGCGCGGCGGCGGCTGCGACGACCTCGTCGGGGAACGGCCGGTCACGCGCGACGAGGCGGTGGACGAACGTGGCGGCGATCTCGTCGCGCTCGGGGTTTCGCAGCTCGTGATAGAGGCGGATCGCGAGCGGGTCGGCACTGACCACACCGCTGCGCACTTCGAGATCGGCTCCGACCAGCTGCTCGCGATGGTGGCGGGTGTAGGTGTCGGGGATCGAGATCCCGCCGGTCTCGCCGATGCCGAGTCGGGCAGCGAGGGCCTGGCTGCCGGCCTGCGCGTTCACCCCGTAGAAGCGCACGTTCATGTGCCCCAGGTGATCGATCTGCTCGTCGGTGACCGTGCTCCGGTGGGTCACGATCAGCGGGTCGCCTGGAACGGCTGCGTTCGACATCCGCCTACCTCACCAGATCGCCGCCGCTCGCGTCGACTCGGCGATCTCAGGGCTTGGTTCAGCCCACCATCAGAACGAGTCGATGATGGCGTTCAGGGTCGGGCTCGGCCGCATGGCAGCCACGGCCCTGGCCTCGTCGGGGAGGTAGTACCCGCCGATGTCCATCGGCTGTCCTTGGACCTCGATGAGCTCGGTGGCGATCGTGTCCTCGTTCGCCGCCAATGCCTCGGCCAGCGGAGCGAAGTGCGCTGCGAGTTCGGCGTCCTCGGTCTGGCCGGCGAGCGCCCGGGCCCAGGCGAGCGCCAGGTAGAAGTGGCTGCCGCGGTTGTCGATCTCGTTGACCTTCCGCGACGGCGACTTCCCGGTCTCGAGCAGCTCGGCCGTCGCGTCGTCGAGCGTCTTGCCGAGTATCCGGGCCTTCGCGTTGCCGGTGACCCCGGCGTAGTGGTCGAGCGACACTGCGAGGGCCAGGAACTCGCCCAACGAGTCCCAGCGGAGATGGTTCTCCTTCTCGAACTGCTGGACGTGCTTGGGAGCCGAACCGCCGGCACCGGTCTCGAACAGCCCGCCACCGTTGAGCAGCGGCACGATCGAGAGCATCTTCGCGCTGGTGCCCACCTCGAGGATCGGGAAGAGATCGGTGAGGTAGTCGCGCAACACGTTCCCGGTGACCGAGATGGTGTCCTCGCCACGCCGGATGCGCTCGAGGCTGAAGCTCGTGGCGTCGCGCACGTTCATGATCTCGATCTGGAGGCCAGCGGTGTCGTGATCGGCGAGGTAGGTGCGCACCTTGGCGATCAGTTCGGCGTCATGGCCGCGGGTCTCGTCGAGCCAGAACACTGCGGGCGAGCCGGTCGCACGGGCACGGGTGACCGCCAGCTTGACCCAATCGCGGATTGCGTCGTCCTTGGTCTGGCACATCCGCCAGAGGTCGCCTTCGGCCACGTCGTGCTCGAGCACCGTGGCGCCGGAGGTATCGACCACTCGAACCGACCCGGCCGCGCTCATCTCGAAGGTCTTGTCGTGGCTGCCGTACTCCTCGGCCTTGCGGGCCATCAACCCGACGTTGGGGACCGTCCCCATCGTCGTGGGGTCGTAGGCGCCATTGACCTTGCAGTCCTCGATGACGGTCTCGTAGACGTCGGCGTAGCTGCTGTCGGGGATCGTCGCCTTGGTGTCCTGCTGCTCGCCCGCTGCGTTCCACATCTGACCGGAGGTGCGGATCATGGCCGGCATCGACGCGTCGACGATGACGTCGCTCGGGACGTGCAGGTTCGTGATGCCACGGTCCGAGTCGACCATCGCCAGTGCAGGTCCGTCGGCCAGCGCGGCGGCAATGGCGGTCTCGATGTCTGCCCGGGTGTCGGGTGCGACGTTGTCGAGCGAGGCGACGACGTCACCGAAGCCGTCGCGCACGTTGGCTCCGGCCTCGACCAGCACGTCGCCGTAGCGTTCGAAGAGGTCCGAGAAGAAGGTCGTGACCGCGTGACCGAAGATGATCGGGTCCGAGACCTTCATCATCGTGGCCTTCAGGTGGAGCGAGAACAGGACACCTTGTTCCTTCGCATCCGCGATCTGGGCGGCGAGGAAGTCGAGGAGTGATTGCCTGCGCATCACTGCGGCGTCGATGACCTCGCCCTCCTCGATCGCGAGGCCGTCCTTCAACACGGTGACCGTGCCGTCGGAGGCGACGTGCTCGATGCGCACGTCCTGCGCGGTGTCGAAGGTCGTCGAGCGCTCGGTGGTCCGGAAGTCGCCGTCGTCCATGGTTGCGACATGGGTCTTCGAGTCGGCCGACCACGCGCCCATCGGGTGAGGGTTCTTGCGGGCGAACTGCTTCACCGGCATCGGTGCGCGACGGTCGGAGTTGCCCTGCCGCAGCACTGGGTTGACCGCACTGCCCATCGCGCCCGCGAACCGAGCCTTGGCGTCGGCCTCTTCGGGCGTCGAGGCCTCGTCGGGGTAATCGGGGATGGCGAACCCGGCTGCCTGGAGCTCCTTGACCGCCGCCCGGAGCTGTGGCACCGATGCGCTGATGTTGGGGAGCTTGATGATGTTCGCTGCCGGCGAGGTGGCGAGTTCGCCCAACTCGGCGAGGGCATCGCTCACCTGCTGCTCGGGCGGGAGGAGGTCGTTGAACTGCGACAGGATCCGTCCGGTCAGACTTATGTCGCGGGTCTCCACGTCGACGCCGGCGGGGCCGGTGATGGCCTTGACGATCGGGAGAAACGAGCGGGTGGCCAGGGCCGGCGCCTCGTCGGTGTGGGTGTAGATGATCGTCGAGTCAGTCAAGACGTTCCGTTTCGCGTCGAAGATGGTCTGAGAACGGGGCAAACCTACCGACCGATGGCGAGACACCGGGAGCCGACGTGCGACCATGGCAACGATGAACGGCCCTCCTGAAGCCGAGGCCGTCGTGGTCGGCGCTGGGCCCAACGGCCTCGCTGCGGCGATCACGATCGCCCAGGCCGGTCTCCGCGTGCACGTGATCGAGGCGGCCGACACGGTCGGCGGGGGCACACGGACCGCCGAACTCACCTTGCCGGGCGTCCAACACGACGTCTGTTCGGGGTTCCACCCCTTCGGCGTCGCGTCGCGCTTCTTCGCGTCGCTGCCGCTCCACGAGCACGGGCTCGAGTGGGTGTGGCCCGAGGTCACGCTCGCTCATCCGCTCGATGGGGGCCGCATCGGTCTCATGCACCAGTCGATCACCGACACCGCGGCAGGGATGGGTCACGACGGTGATCGATGGGTGTCGACCTTCGGGCCGCTGGCCGACCGTTTCCACGCGTTGTCGTCGGACGTGCTCCGCCCGATCGTCCGCTGGCCGAACCATCCGATCATCCTCGCCCGGTTCGGCCGCCGCGCCGCGCTGTCAGCGTCGTCATTGGCCGGCCGCTTTCGCAGCGACGAGACTCGCGCGCTGTGGGCCGGTGTCGCGGCCCACGTGTTCAGGCCCCTCGGTCGGCCCTTCACTGCCGCGGCCGGTGCCATGCTCACCGCCGCCGGTCATGCGGTGGGATGGCCGGTCGCCGCGGGTGGCTCGCAACGGATCGCCGACGCCATGGCTTCGTTGCTCGTCGAGCTG
Source organism: Acidimicrobiales bacterium (assembly GCA_035529695.1). GTDB lineage: Bacteria > Actinomycetota > Acidimicrobiia > Acidimicrobiales > Salinilacustritrichaceae > DATKWD01. Next base: position 62,810 of record DATKWD010000092.1, read on the forward strand.
GGTGGGACGATCGAGACGGGCCGCCGTGTCGGTTCGCTCGACGAACTGGGCGACCCTCGCGTGGTGTTGCTCGACACCTCCCCGTCGGCGGCGGTCGGGCTGATCGGCGACCGGTTGCCGAGCGGTGCGAAGAAGTCGTTCCGGAAGTTCAAGCACGGTCCGGCCGCGTTCAAGGTCGACCTGGCCGTCGAGGGCGGCTTGCCCTGGACGCGAGCCGAGGCCCGCCGCGCCGGGACGGTCCATCTCGGCGGCACGCTCGAGGAGATCTGCGCCGCCGAGCACGACATCCACCGGGGCGACATGCCGCGCCGACCCTTCGTGTTGGTGGGCCAGCAGTCGGTGTGCGACCCGAGCCGAGCCGCCGGTGACGTGCACCCGATCTGGGCGTACGCTCACGTGCCGGCTGGCTACGACGTCGACGTCACCGACACGATCATCGGTCAGATCGAGCGTTTTGCACCGGGCACCCGCGACCGGATCGTCGGTCGGCACACGATGACCCCGGCCGATCTCGAGGCGGGGAACCCGAACTACGTCGGGGGCGACATCGCCGGCGGGGCCAACTCACTCGGCCAGCTCGTGTTTCGTCCTCGCCGCGGACTCAATCCGTACGCGACCGGGGTCGACGGCGTCTATCTGTGTAGCGCGTCGACGCCACCCGGCGGCGGCGTGCACGGCATGTGCGGTGCACTGGCAGCAGCCGCAGCCCTCGATCATCTGGGCGTCTGAGCAAAGCCAAGCCCGCCGATCTTCGTTGTTCTCCGGCCACTATGTGGTCATAGAGCAACAAGGATCCGGGTGCCCGCTGATCTTCGTTGCTCTTTCGCCACTATGTGGTCGGAGGACAACAAGGATCCGGCTCAGGTGCTGAGGCGGGTGAGGAGGTTCCTCGTGATCTGTTCGACCTCGGGGCTCCGTCCGTCGAGTCCGTGGGCCCAGTCGGTGCTTCCTGATGTCACCACGGTGCCCCCGCCGGCCGAGGTGTAGGTACCCAGTACGGCATGACCGTGGGCGAGGCGCTGGGCGGTCTCGTCCGATCGTTGGCCGAAGACACGGGCTGCGATGAACTCGAGCTCGGACGGCTCGTCGGGACCCGGGGGACGCGCCGCGGTGGTGCGGGTGAAGTGAGCTGCCGGTGCGGTGCCGAGGATCTCGAAGTCGAGCGGCGTGCCATCGGATCCGGTCGGAAACGGGAGCCCGTCGACGTAGGTGAAGTCGCAGCCGTCGCACTCGTAGCCGACCGTGGTCGAGGCGGCGCCCAGCAGGTCGCCGTAGTCGATGCCTGTGCCGTCGAACAGCCAGTGGTCGGCCCGGTGGATCGTGTAGCCGCCGGACCCGCGCGTGGCTCGCTTGCCGATTCGGTGGTAGCCGCCACGGGCGAAGCTGACGCCGGTCATGAGGTTCTCGGGCCGGCCGATCAGGTGATCGGACCAGATGCTGGTGAGCTCGCCGATGCGGCCGGTGTCGTAGACCGGGTCCTGTTTGAGCTGGCCCTTGTATCCGACCATCGTCGCGGCCGGCCCGGCATCGGTGTGGTCCTCCATCCGGACCTGCCAGAAGGCTGTGTTTCCCGAGAGGAACGCAGCGTTGCCACCTCGGGCGATGAAGCCCTCGACGGTGTCACGCATCGGCCCCGACCAGTACTCGTCATGGCCGACCGAGAGGAGGAGCCGGTATGAGTCGTCGCCGTGGTCGGCCAGGAGGCCGGGGTGGTCCTCGAGATCCGCGTTGGTGACGACGTCGACGGCAAACCCCTCGCGCTCGGCCCAAGCGAGGAACGGCTGCTCCCAGTCGGGCCAGCCGGCCGAGCCGGCATACGGCGAGAGATGGTGCTGGCGGATGTAGCCGACGTGGGCGTTCATGTCGGGATCGGGTGGGTTGGTCGTGCTGACCCGGCGCCCGGCGCCGGCGGGTTTGTGCAAGTAGCCGGGGGACATCGGCCGTTCGAGCGAGACCGCCGTTCCGCCCGTGTAGAGGTTGCGACCGCCGAAGTCGTTGTAGGCATGCCAGGTGTTGGTCGCGAGGGCGAGCAGGATCTTCGTCGTCGGCGCACCGACCGTCGGTCGCACGACGAAGAACGCCCGGTTCTGCCGCTGCTTGCCGTCGACCTCGGCGGTCAACAGGACCTCGTGGTAGCCCGACTGCCAATCGCCGACCTCGACCGAGGTCGCGACCGGCCATCCGCAGCCGTCGGCATGGGCGTTGTTCGGCACCGGGTGATCGCCCGCAGCGACCGTGGCGGAGTGGAGCACGGTGCGGCGAAGCCCGACATGGGCCACCTCGACCTCGACATCTGCATCGTCAGGCGATGACAGGTGCAGGCCGACCCGACCCCCCGGTTCGACCGATGGTGGCCAGCAGTACCCCTGCACGGTGCGGAACGCCATGGCGGGCGAACCTACCCGGATACGGTCAGACGCAGGTGTTGGCGAAGTCTCCGACCCCGCCGATCGAGGTCTCGATCACGTCGCCGGGAGCGAGGAACATGAGCTTCGAAGCGCCGACACCGTCGGGTGTGCCGGTGAAGATGAGGTCGCCGGTGTGCAGCGTCAGGATCGACGACAGGTACTCGACCAGCGTCGGCACGTCGAAGATGAGGCTCGCCGTGCTCGACGACTGACGGACCTGACCGTTCACCCTGCATTCGATCGAGATCGCGTTCGGATCATCGAACAGATCGGTTGACACGAGGACAGGCCCGACGGGGCCGTAGGTGTCGCGCGACTTTCCGAGGTCGAAGTGCGGAGGCTTCGCTGCGAACTGGAGCGCACGGTCGGAGATGTCCTGCCCGCCGGTGACGCCGGCGATGTGGTCCCAGGCATCGGCGGCAAGGATGTCGCGGCCGCCGTCGCCGATCACCACCACGACCTCGGCCTCGTAGTCCGCCGCTTCGGAGTCGAGCACCACGTCGGCATCTGCGCCGACGATGCAACTCGGGAATTTGGTGAACACGAGCGGGACCTCGGGCAACTCCATCGACGACTCGGCGGCGTGATCGGCGTAGTTGAGGCCGATGGCGAACACGCTGCGAGGTGATGGGACGGGTGAGCCCAACTCGACGTCGGCCACCGATCCGGTCGGATCCATGTCGCCGAGTCCGGCGGCCACGGCGTGGAGCTCGGCATGGGCCATGAGCGCCGCCATCGGATCCGAGGTGAGCGACCCCCCGCTGGAGGTCTCGAGGTCGTAGTAGTGCTCGCCCTCGACGAGAGCAGCACGTCCGGCGACGTTGGCAAGTCGGAAACTCATCGGAACTCCTGGGTCAGGGGGTGCGGGTTCAGGGGTGGGTGGGAAGAAACATCGCGACGAGCGCGTCGGCGTGGGCGGCCACGATGCAGGCGTCGGTCGGTTCGATGCCGAAGAGCATCCGTGCCTCGGGGGCATTGGCGTTCAGCAGCGCCGACGCACCGATCAGGAGGTGGTAGACGAGTTCGCGGGGGACCGGGGCCGCTCCTCCGACGGCCACGACCTCGTCCCACACCTCGAGCAACGGACCCGCACGCCACCGGAGGTGGGTCTCGACGAGCCATTCGAGGCGGTCGCTCGACGAGGTCGCCTCGTGGATCATGATCCGGTTGAGCTCGGGACGGATGGCGGCGAACTCGACGAGCGCACGGATCACCGCTGCGAACTGGTCGCGTGGCGGGGCGCCCGCGAGGAGAGGGATCAGTTCGTCGAACTCGGACAGCAGGCGCTCGATGGTGGCCTTCCACAGGTCTTCCTTCGACGCGAAGTGATAGTTGATCTGGGGTTGATGTGCTCCAGCGCGTCGGGCGATGGCACGCGTCGAGGCGCCGTCGAAGCCCGAGGCCGCGAACTCGACGAGCGCGGCATCGATGAGCCGGTCACGGAGTTCGTGCGTGGCGCGGTCGCGCTGCCCAGCCGGGACCTCGGTCGCCGCCGCTGGAGTTGACAAGCTCATGATCGAATGATCGTATGCTTATCACTCGATATTGTAAAGACTCGGAGCCCCCCATGACCGACACGACCGAACCGATCATCAAGCCCGCGAAACTCGCCCACATCGTACTTCGGACCGCCGACAAGCAGCGGCTCATCGACTGGTGGACCACGGTGTTCGGCATGGAGCTGCAACACGATGCCGGCATGCTGGCCTTCCTCACCTACGACGACGAGCACCACCGGTTGGCCGTGGTCGAGATGCCGGCGATGCACGAGAACAAGCGCACCAGCGTGGGTCTCGAACACGTCGCCTTCACCTACGACACCTTCGACGACCTGATGGCGACCTATGAGCGGCTGAAGGCCCAGGGCATCACACCTGTCGCCCCGATCAACCACGGGATGACCCTGTCGCTCTACTACGCCGATCCCGACGGCAACCAGGTCGAGCTCCAGATCGACACGGCCACCGTCGACGAGGCGAACGCATTCATGCACAGCGACGTGTTCGCGGCCAACCCGATCGGCGTCGTCTTCGATCCCGACGACCTGGTCGCCCGTCGCAAGGCCGGCGAGTCCGTCGAGTCGCTGGTCAGCTACATCCCGAAGTCCTGACGCCATGGCACTCGATTGCGACGTCGTCGCCGTCGGCTGCGGACCCGTCGGGGTCATGGCTGCGCTGCGATGCGCGCAGCAGGGGCTCAGCGTGATCTCGGTCGACCGCTCGACCGAGATCTACCCGCACCCGCGTGCGATCGGCATGGACGACGAGATCCAGCGTGTCTTCCAGGCCGCCGGCCTGCTCGACCGCCTCGACGAGGTGTCGTCGCCGGTCGACGGAGCCGAGTTCGTCGATGTCGACGGCAATCGCCTCGTCGGGCTCGACCTCCCGCCCGGCCTGCGGGGCGCTCTTGGTCTGCCTCCCATCGTCATGTTCGAACAGCCGTTGGTCGAGGGGTTCCTCCGCCGTGCGGCACTCGATGCCGGTGTCGACATGCGGCTCGGGGTCGAGGCGACCGCGGTCGAGCCTGACGAGCCGGCGATCACGATTCGCGACGTGGGGGGAGGCGACGAGACCACGCTGCGGTCGAAGTGGGTCATTGCCGCCGATGGCGCGTCGAGCACCGTGCGCCGCCTCATCGGGATCGACGTCGTCGACCAGGGCTTCGATCAGCAGTGGCTCGTCGTCGATGCCACTGCGCTCGTCGACGACTTCGAGTTCCCTCACATCCCCACCCAGGTCTGCAGTCCCGAGCGGGTCGTGACCTTGATCCCCGGTCACGAGACTCGTCGGCGCTGGGAGTTCCAGCTCCACGACGACGAGACCCGCGCCGAGTTCGAGGCTCCCGAGCGCATCGCCGCACTGTTGGCGCCGTGGGGAGGCCCCGACCAGCTCAGGCTCGACCGCACCGCGGTCTACCGCTTCCACGCCCTGGTCGCCGAACGGTTCCGCGCCGGCAACGTCTTCCTCGCCGGCGACGCCGCCCACCAGATGCCGCCGTTCAACGGACAGGGCATGTGCTCGGGAATCCGAGACGCGCAGAACCTGGCCTGGCGGCTTGCCATGGTCGACCGCGGCTTGGCCGGCGAAGCGTTGCTCGACGGCTACGACACCGAGCGGCGTCCGCACTCGGCGCGGCAGGTCGAGCACTCGGCGGACGCCGGCAAACTCATCGATGCGCTGGCAGCGGGCGTCGACGTGGACACGGCGGCGGGCTACGGCGGCGGTCGCGAGTTCCCGCACCTCGAAGCGGGGTTGCTCGACGGCGATCATCCCGCTGTCGGGCGGCAACTTCCCCAACCGGTCATCGCCGGCGCACCCTTCGACGATCTGCTCGGCGACCACTTCACCCTGCTGTGCCGAGTGGCCCTCGACCCGGCGGTCGAACACTGGTGGGCTGATCGGGGTGCGCAGACGGTTGTCGTCGACGATCGTCTGTTCGGCGAGCTGATCGACGAGGCCACCACGGTGATCGTGCGACCCGATCGTTACGTGGCTGCGGTCACCGACGACCTCGCCGCCACGACCTCCCGGCTCGCCGCTCACCTGGGCGTGCCGTTCCCATGATCGGAGCCCGATGACCGCCTTCCACAGTCGCCAGCAGTGGGATCTCGACGCGTGGCCCGAGATGTACGCAACGCTCAAGGAGCTCCAGGCGGTGGTGTTCCTCAGCCCGCCCGGCATCGAGACGAACATGATGGTCTTCACCGTCGCCAGCCTCACCGCCGGGTGTCGACACTGCCAGGCCCACGGGGCCTACGGCCTCGATCGGCTCGGGCTTCCGCTCGACAAGATCCAGGCGCTCTGGCGGTTCGAGCAGTCCGATCTCTTCGACGACCGTGAGCGTGCCGCCCTACGGTTCGCCGTCGCTGCAGGGTCGAGCCCGAACAGCGTCGGCCCCGAGCATCATGCGGGCATCCGTGAGCATTTCGCCGACGAGGAGGCCCGCACGCTCCTCGGTGTCGTGTCGGTGGCGGCGTTCATGAATCGCTACAACGATTCGCTGGCCACGGTCACCGACGAGGAGTCGAGCGAGTGGGCTGCCGAACACCTCGGACCGCTCGGCTGGGACATCGGCAAGCACGTCGGCGAGGTCGCGGAACAGCGCAAGGGACCGCCCGGAGGCTGATCTGCGGCGTGGGTCGGGCATCATCGTGTGATGGAACCGGTCGTCGCCGCGCTGCTCGACGAGTTGCCGGCCGAGTCGGTGGTCGTCGATCCCGACGTCGCCGATCAGTATCGGTTCGATCGAGCGCTCACCATCCACCCCGGTGTGCCATCGGTCGTGGTGAGGCCAGCTTCGACCGACGAGGTCGCCACCACGGTGCGCCTCGCCGACCGCTTCGGCGTCGGCGTCGTCACCCGTGGCGCCGGCACGGGGCTGTCGGGCGGCTCGGCGGCCGTCGATGGCACGATCACCCTCTCGATGGATCGGATGCGTTCGGTGTCGATCGATCGCGCCGCCATGACCGCCACCGTGCAACCCGGCGTTCTCAACGTCGAGGTCAAGCAGGCGGCCAGAGCAGACGGGCTCTGGTACCCGCCCGATCCGTCGTCGTTCGAGATCTGCAGCATCGGCGGCAACCTGGCCACGAACGCCGGTGGGCTGTGCTGCGTGAAGTACGGCGTCACGACCGACTACGTGCTCGGCCTCGAGGTGGTGCTGGCCGATGGGACCGTCGTCCGACTCGGGGGTTCGACCATCAAGGACGTCGCCGGCCTCGACCTGAAGCGGCTGTTCGTCGGGTCCGAGGGGACCCTTGGTGTCATCACCGCAGCGACGCTTCAGCTCCGCCCGATCCCTCCGACGCCGTCGACGGTGGTGGCCACCTTCGACGACCCAGTGGCCGCGGGTCGTACCGTTTCGGAGGTGATGGGGGCGACCCGACCGGCGACCCTCGAGTTGATGGACCGGGCTTCGGTGGCTGCGGTCGAGTCGGTGAAGCCGATGGGGCTCGACCCGGGCATCGGCGCACTGCTGCTCGGGCAGTCGGACTCGGGTGCCGACGTCACCGATCACATCGCCGAGATCGCGACGGGTCACGGCGCGACGTACGTCGCCCTGACCGACGACGCCGACGAGGGTGAGATGCTCATGGCGGCGCGTCGCATGGCGATTCCGTGCATGGAACGACTCGGCAGCGTCCTGATCGAGGACGTCGGCGTGCCGATTCCGCGGATCGCCGACCTCCTCGTCGCGGTCGAGGGCGTCGCGGAACGAAACGACACTCGCATCCCGGTCATCGGCCATGCGGGTGACGGGAACTTCCACCCGCTCGTGACCTACGACGCGTCGGATCCCGAGGCCACCCGTCGGGCCGAGACCGCGTTCGGCGAGGTCATGGACGCGGCGCTCGAACTCGGCGGCACCATCACCGGCGAGCACGGGGTCGGCTCGCTCAAGGCTCGCCACCTCGCGCAGCAGCTCGGACCCGACGTCATGGCGTTGGCGGGCCGGGTGAAGCAGGCGCTCGACCCGAAGGGCACGTTCAACCCAGGCAAGTGGATCTGAGCCTCGTGGCTGAGCGATCGCCGTCGAACCCGACCTAGGGTGGCCGGCGATGAAGGAAGAACCGCAGCTCCTGATCGGTGGAGTCGACTTCGGCGAGGGTCCGCGCTGGCACGACGGTCGCCTGTGGTATTCGGACTTCTTTCAGCGGGCCGTCTACTCGGTGACGGTCGATGGCGAGCGGCGCGTCGAGCACGACGGCTTCGACGACCGCCCATCGGGTCTGGGGTGGATGCCAGATGGTCGCCTCGTCGTCGTGTCGATGACCAAACGGCAGCTGCTGATCGAAGACGGTGACGGGTTCGCGGTGCATGCCGACCTCGCCGACATCGCCTCGTGGTACTGCAACGACATGGTGATCGACGCCGACGGCAACGCCTACGTCGGGAACTTCGGGTTCGACCTCGAGTCGGGGGCAACCCCCACGGGCGCCGATCTCGCACTCGTGCGCCCCGACGGTTCGATCGAGGTGGCGGCACCCGGGCTCCTGTTTCCCAATGGCTCGGTGATCACGCCCGACGGGTCGACCCTCATCGTCGGCGAGTCGTTCGGTGGCGGCTACGAGGCCTTCACGATCGGCGACGACGCCACGTTGTCGGACAAGCGGCGGTGGGCCGACACGCCGAACATGGCACCTGACGGATGCTCCCTCGATGCCGACGGCGGGATCTGGCTCGCCGATGCGATCGGCTCGCAGGTCGCACGCGTCACCGAGGGTGGCACGATCACCGATCAGGTCGCGATGCCGATGGCGACGTTCGCGTGTGCGCTCGGGGGCGACGACGGCACGACCCTCTTCGTGCTCTGCGCACCGGGCTCTCAGCCCGACACGGTGCAGGGCAAGGGGGCGGGCGCGATCTACACGATCTCGGTGGCCCATCCCCACGCCGGCCGCCCGTGATGCGGGAGCGCTGATGTCGAACGACGAGCTGCCCTGCTGCGCGCCGAGTGCGCCAGCCGCCACCGAGCACCGCATCGGTTCGGTCGATGAGAGCGAGGGGGTCGCCCCACCCATGCCGTTGCTCGACCTCGCAGGGGGTTCGTTCCTCATGGGGTGCGACGACGCCGATGGCTTCGTCGGCGACGGCGAGGGGCCGGTGCGCGAGGTCGAGGTGTCGCCATTCTCGATCAGCGCGACCACCGTGACGAACGCCGACTTCGCTGCGTTCGTCGACGCGACCGCCCACATGACGGTCGCGGAGAGCGAGGGCTGGTCGTTCGTCTACGGCGGGTTGCTCCCCGACGAGTTCGAGGACACCCGCGGCGTGGCTGCGGCCCCGTGGTGGCGCCAGGTGTACGGCGCCTGCTGGAACTCGCCCGAAGGGCCCCACTCGTCCGTCGTCGACCGGGGCGACCACCCCGTCGTGCACGTTTCGTGGTTCGACGCGGTCGCCTACTGCCGCTGGGCCGGCGTCCGCCTGCCGACCGAGGCCGAATGGGAGTACGCCGCCCGCGGCGGCCTCGAACAGAAGCGGTTTCCCTGGGGCGACGAGCTGGTGGTCGGCGGGGTCCGACCGTGCCGGATCTTCGACGGCGAGTTCCCGATGCCCCACCCCGACATCGCGCCCGGGACGATCGCTGCCGGCGACCTGCCACCGAATGGCTTCGGGTTGCACCACGCCGTCGGCAACGTCTGGGAGTGGTGCCACGACTGGTTCGCCGTCGAACGAGACGGCTCCCGGCTCGACCCGGTCGGCCCACCCACAGGCACGGCGAAGGTGATGAGGGGAGGCTCGTATCTCTGCCACGACTCCTACTGCAACCGCTACCGGGTCGGGGCCCGCAGCTCGAACACACCCGACAGCACGACCGGCAACCTCGGGTTTCGCGTCGCCCACTGATCGAGCGCACTGCTGGGATCGATCTGCTTGACTCCGGGCCATGCCTGCTGTCTTCGTCCACGGAGTACCCGAGTCGAGCGCCATCTGGTCACCGATGATCGGCGAACTCGACCGCGACGACATCGTCACCCTGTCGCCTCCGGGGTTCGGCGCACCGGTGCCTGGCGGCTGGTCCCCGACGTGGGAGACCTATCGCGACTGGCTGCTCGACGAACTTGCTGCGATCGAGGCACCGATCGACCTGGTCGGGCACGACTGGGGCGGCGGCCATGTGGTCAACGCCATGCTCGCCGATCCTCCTGGCGTGCGGTCCTGGGTCACCGACGTGATCGGGCTGTTCCACCCCGACCACACGTGGCACGACATGGCGCAGACGTGGAGAACGCCGGAAGCCGGCGAAGTCGCCATCGCCGAGATGCTCGATCAGCCCCGCGAGAACCGCGTGGCGATGTTCGCCATGTTCGGCATCGAAGGTGAGGTCGGGAACGCACTTGCCGAGGCCGCGACGCCGCAGATGGGTGAGTGCATCCTGGGTCTCTACCGGTCGGCCGACGAAGCCGTCATCGGTTCACCCGATCGCGGGTTCGAACGTCTGGCGGCGACGCCCGGACTGTGCATGCTGGCCACCGATGATGGGTTCGTCGGCTCGCACGACTCGATCGAGCAGATGGCGGCGACCTGCGGGGCAACGGTGCATCGCCTCGAAGGTCTCAGCCACTGGTGGATGGTGCAGGACCCGGCCGCCGGAGCAGCCGCACTCCAGTCGTTCTGGGCCGGCGTCGAGGGCTGAGTGTCACGCGCCGAGCCGAACGTCGTCGTCGCCCACTGGGGCGGCCTCGAGTTCTTCACCCCCGAGCACTTCGACCTCATCGACACCGTGGGAACCGTGCTCGACCGCGAGGCGATCGGATCGTGGGACGACCCGCGTTGTGACGGGCTCCTCGCCCGAGCCGACGTGCTCCTCGGCCACTGGGGATGTCCGCCGATCACGACGGCGGTCCTCGACCGGGCTCCGCAGGTTGGCCTGTTCGCCTACGCCGCAGGCACGGTGAAGGACACCGTCGATCCGGGCGTGTTCGATCGGGAGATCCGGGTCACCTCGGGCGCGCTGGCCAATGCCGAGCCCGTCGCCGAGTTCGCACTCGCTGCGATCCTGTTTGCGAACAAGGACGTCTTCTGGCGGCGCGATCGCATGAGGGACGAGTCGTTGTCGGGGTTCCGCCAGCACTCCGCCGTGCCGAACGGAAACTGGGACAAGACGGTCGGCATCATCGGCGCCTCGATGGTGGGTCGGCGCACGATCGAGCTGCTCGGCGCCTTTCGGTCGCTCAAGGTCGTGTTGTTCGACCCGTTCGTCGATGACGCCGAGGCCGTGCGCCTGGGTGTCACCAAGGTCGATCTCGACGAGCTGTGCGCCAGTGCCGACGTCGTCTCGATCCACGCCCCTGATCTGCCCAGCACGCGAGGCATGGTCGGTCGGCCCGAGCTGGCAGCGATGCGGACCGGCGCCACGCTGATCAACACCGCTCGCGGTCGCCTGCTCGATCACGACGCGCTGGTCGACGAGCTCACGGTGGGTCGGCTCTACGCGATCCTCGACGTCACCGACCCCGAGCCGCTGCCCCACGGGCACCCCCTGTTCTCGCTGCCGAACGCCTACCTGACCCCCCATCTCGCCGGTTCCGAAGGCACCGAGCTCGGCCGGATGACCGAGTACGTGGTCGACGAGATACGGCGCTGGTCGGGCGGTGAGCCCGCCCGCAACGAGGTCACTCGCGAAGCCCTCGCCCGATTGGCCTGAAGTTCGCAGCCGACCCGGCGACCTCGCGACCGAATCGAAGACCGATGCCGGTGTCTTCCCACATCAGGTGGTGAGTGCGGACCGGACCGAATCGAGCTGGGTCTCGTTGAGCTTGAACCAGGCCCATTTGCCCCGTTGTTCACGGGTCAGCAGGCCGGCGTCGACGAGCTGGCCGAGGTGGTGGCTCATGGTGGATTGTGTGCGATCCAGCAACTCGGGGAAGTCGCACGCGCAGACCTCCTCGCTCGGTGATGAGGCGATGAGTGACACGACCCGGAGGCGGATCGGGTCGGCGAGCGCCTTGAGGACCCGGGCCAGCTCGGCGGCTTCGTCGGCGTCGAGAGCGCCGGCGCCGAGCGGGGGACAGCACGACATCTCCGCATCAGTCGGGGCCATGAGAACATATTGACATCTGTCGAAGCGTACAGCTATCGTATCGACACTCATCAAATCGTCTGAAGGAGCGCCCATGCGCCTGCAACTCGCCCTCAACGTCGCCGACCTCGACGAGGCGATCGACTTCTACACCCGGATGTTCGGCACCGAGCCCGCCAAGATCGAACCGGGCTATGCCAACTTCGCCATCGACGAGCCGCCGCTCAAGCTCGTTCTGTTCGCCGAGGGTGGCGAGCCCGGCTCGATCAACCACCTCGGCGTCGAGACCGCGACCGTCGGCGAGGTCACCGCTGCGGAGGCCCGAATCGCCGACCGAGGCATCGAGACCACCGGCGTCGACGACACCGTGTGCTGCTATGCCGAGAAGACCGAGACCTGGGTGCACGGCCCGGACGGACTGCGCTGGGAGTGGTACGTCAAGACCGCCGATGTCGGCCAGTTCGAGTTCTCGTCGCAAGGCGCCGGCGCCGCCGCATGTGGCGCCGACAGCACCTGCTGTCCTTGAGCCATCGGAGGTGACCGGTGCGGTGGTTCTCTTGCGCTGGGCGGGTCGTGGCGCGTACGTCGCGGATCGACCCTGACCCCCCGGCGCCGGCGTCGCGCAGCCACGAAGTGAATCCGCGGGCCGACAGGTCGTCGATTCGGGGCACGTGACGACGCGCTAGCTTCGCCGCATGGCGAGGCGACGAGGACCACGGCCGGCAGGCCACTCCGGAGCAGGCAACGGCGATCTGCTCACGTGCGGCCTGCGCGTCGTCGGGCAATGCACGCTCGCCTTCGAGGGCCTGTCCTGAATGGCGGGCGACGACAGCCGACAGACGCTCGTCACCCTCGACCTCGAAGGTGTCATGGTCCCCGAGATCTGGATCGCCGTCGCAGAGCGCACAGGGGTGGACGACCTGCGACGCACCACGCGTGACGAGCCCGATTACGACGTCCTCATGCGCTATCGCCTCGACGTGATGGAGCGTCACGGACTCACCATGTCGACGGTCACCGATGTGATCGCAGGCCTCGTCCCGCTCGACGGGGCCGCAGCGTTCCTCGACGAGTTGCGGCGCCGAACCCAGGTCGTGGTGCTGTCGGACACGTTCGAGCAGTTCGCCGGCCCGTTGATGGCACAGCTCGGGATGCCGACGATCCTCTGCCACCGACTCGTCGTCGACGACGATCGCATCGTTGGCTACCGACTCCGCCAGCCCGATCAGAAGCGTCGAGCCGTCGAGGCCTTCCACGGGCTGAACTACCGGGTGATCGCCGCCGGCGACTCCTACAACGACACGTCGATGCTCGTCGAGGCCGATGCTGGGTTCCTGTTCCACGCGCCGGCCAATGTGATCGCCGAGTTCCCCCAGTTTCCCGCGCTCGACACCTACGACGAGCTGCTGGCCGCAATCAGCGCCGAGCTCTGACGGTCAGGCCCGGCTGCGTTTGGCGGCCCAGTGGGTCATCGCGCCGGTTCGTTGGAACTGGGGCGGCCGGTCGTCGGGGCCGAGGGCGTCGGTGGCGAGCCACAGCCGCTTGAGGAAGCGGACGCGACCGCTTTCAGCATCGTCGACGTAGCTCCGACGCCCGTGGAGCACGTGGTAGTTGTTGACGAACTGCATGTCGCCGGGTTCGAGCCGCATCTCGACCCGGTTGCACGGGTCGGCGACGAAGGTGTCGAGCGCATCCATGGCTTCTCGCTGGAGATCGGTGACACGAGGGGCCTCAGGGTGGCGTTGGGATGCCTCGATGAAGGGCCGGATGTAGCGGACGAACAGACGGTCGCCGTGTTCGGTGAACGTCGGCACCAGGTAGTACGGCCGTGCACCCGCTGCCTGTTCGCCGCGGAAGTCATAGGGCAGCGGTTCGTGAAGCGCTGCGGCGAGGTCGGGCCGAGTACGTACCAGCGCGTTGTGTGCGGCCAGGGCGTTGGCGACCATGCTTTCGCCGCCGCTCACGCCGGCATCGAGGCACAACAGAGCGACCAGGTCCGAGCCGTCGCTGTGGAACGTGAGCCCGGCCCCACCGATCTCGTTGCCGCGTGCGGTCGGGTCGTCGGGTGCCTTGCCCTGGTCTCGAACGTCGCCCAGCACGTGACCCTTGGCGTTCTGCGGCCACGGTTCGCCGAGGTGGCGACCGATGCCCCAGTAGATCCACGAGGCGTCCTCGAACCCGAGATCGTCGACCGGCAGGCCTGCGATCCGGGCGAAGCCTCGACCGTTGACGAGTTCGTCGACCACACGGTTCAGTGTCGGAGCCAGACCCGGGAGCGGGAAGTCGGCGGCGGTCACGTCGATGAGCTCGTCGTGGCGTTCACGGGCGACGGCCAGCGCCGCGTCGAGCTCGTCGAGTTCGTCGATCGACAGGCGATGGGTCCACGACTCGGGATCGGCGACGTCGTCAGCGGTCCATTCGGCGTGGATCTCGAGCGGTCGGACCTGTTCGGCGGTGACGGGCGCCATGCAGGCACCGTAGTCCTGTTTCAGCCGAGCCAGAGCCGGAACAGGTCGCGCAGTCGGTCGATGTTGACGTTCTTCGCGGCACTCGTCCACACCACGTCCGCCCGGTCCAGCATGCACGCCTCGGCCACCTCGATCTTGCGGCGTTCGCGCTTGGCGGGCTTCACCTTGTCGTGCTTCGTCGCGATGACCGAGTGCGGGAGCGTCTCGCTGCGCAGCCACTCGAGGAGTTGCAGGTCGAGGTCGGTGGGCCCGATGGCCCCGTCGACCAGGACAGCGACCATCGTGAGCTGCTCGCGGTTCAGCAGGTAGCCCTCGATCATCGGTCGCCACCGGCGCCGCACATGATCGGGCACTGCGGCGTAGCCGTAGCCCGGGCAGTCGACCACCGTCCTGCCGTCGGGAAACTCGAAGCAGTTGAGGAGCTGGGTTCGCCCCGGCGTCTTCGAGGTCTTCGCCAGAGCCTTGCGGTTCGCCAGCGCGTTCAACAGTGACGACTTGCCCACGTTGGATCGCCCGACCACTGCGATCTCGGCCGGCGAGTCGGGCAGCGCGTCGAGGTGGTCGGCTGACAGGACGAACGACAGGTCGAGCGGGGCAGACATGGCAGGCGCACGCTATGCGCCCGACCAAGCGTGGCCAACCGCCCACCCAGAGATGTCGAGGCGCCCGCATCCCGCCAGACCGCCCTCCCCGGACCTCCCCGGGGGGATCTTCGTTGCTCTCGCGCCAATAATTGGCGCAAGAGCAACGAAGATCGGGAAGGGCGGGCCCGTCCCCCGAGTCACAGCGGAGCGGGCCCGCCGCGGGCGACGGCGTCGAGCGAGTGGTCGGCGCCTGGTGGCACGGTGCGGCGGGGCGGGTCGGGGAGCTGGTGGCTCGAGCGGAGCGCGCCGAATCCGGCAGCCACCACTGCTGCACTTGCGGTCAGCGCCACCGCCGTCACCCCGAACGCTCCGACGGCCACCACTGCGACCGGAGCGGCGAGCACACTCCCGAATGGCTCAGCGGTCTGGTTCAGGCTCATGATTCGACCGTGGGCGTACATGGGTGAGTACCGCTGGAGCAGGGTCTTCGCCGGCGAATAGAAGAACGCGACGTCGACGCCCCACAGGAAGACCCCGACGTAGGCGACGAGCAGCCACTCGGTGCCGAGATAGATCGAGGCGGCCGCCCCGCTGAATATCGTTGCCATCGCCACGTAGCGCGGCCGAGCCATGCGGTCGCCGATCTGGGCGAGGACGATCTCGGCACCCACCAGGCCGATGCCGAACACCGTCTGCAGCAGGGCGAATGTGTTGTCGGACTCGCCCAGGACGTCACGAACGTAGAGCGGTTCGAGAATGCCGGCGAGTCCCCACAGCACGTAGGTGATCGTGGCCGTCCGGAACGTCCAGCGAAGCCCGGGGCTCCGGCGAACCAGCGAGAGGCCGGCGGTCAGCTCGCTGCGGGCCGAGTGACGTTCGCCTTCGACGTGGTCGATCTTCAGAGGGAGCGCGACGGCGATGCCCACGAGGAAGGTCGCGGCATCGGCGAGGAACGCTCCGCGAAGCCCCCACCGCACGTTGACGGCTGCCGCGACGAGGGGACCGATGATGATGGCCACGTTCTGAGCGCTCCCCAGCAGGGCGTTCGCCGACACGAGGTCGGTGTCGTCGACCATGCGTGGGGGAAGCGCGTCCAGCGACGAGGTCGCCAACGCCTCGATCAGCCCGAGAGGAAGCGCGAGGACGATGATCTGTGCATACGAGTCGGCCTGGGAGAGCGCGAGAGCATTGGCGACGCCGAACACGTTGGCGATGATGAGCGTCTTGCGCGGTCCGAGTCGATCGATCGGAACTCCGAGCAACGGCCCGAGAAGCACGCCGGGCAGCGACAGCGCCACGAAGAGCAGCCCGAGGTCGCCGGCGCCGGCATCGAACTCGAAGGAGGCAAAGCCCCAGATGGCGATGATCGCGACCCAGTTCCCGATCGAGTTGACCGCTTGGCCGCTGAGCAGCAGGGCGAAGCCCGGGACTCGCAGCGGACGCATCCGATCGACGCTACCCCTCGTTCACCACCTCGACGGCGGTGGGTTCAGCCGAAGACTTCGCCGAGATCGATGGCGATCAGCACCAAGAGCAGGATGATCACGCTGCCGTTGAGCAGGCTGATCGGCCACTTCCAACGATGGTCCGACAGCCAGAAGCGCCGGATGCTGGCCACGTTGAAGCCGATGGCGATGACGCCGACGACGATGCCGATGCCCGGGCCGACGCCCTTGGCGATGCCGATGGCGGGGAGCACCCACGGGAACAGGATGTAGGTGAGCAGGCAGCGAACGCCCGAGATGACGACCGAGATGCTGAAGGCACGGGTCGCCTCGTCTTCGGTCATCCGCGGCGTGGCCGTGGACGCGATCTCGGTCTGGCTGGAAACCACACGAGAGTCTTGCTGATCCGGCGTGGTGCCGCGAAGTCGACCTCGGGGCGGCCGAAAGCGCAGGTCAGAGACTTGTTCGCGATCTGGAGCGCGACCTCACTTCGGACGCGAGAGGATGCGTGACAACCCATCGTCGAAGCCATGGAGGACGCACATGTCCAACCGTCACCGAGCCTCTCGATCTGCTGCCCCGGGTGCGACCCACGCAGCGCCGACGAAGGACGAGCGACGAGCAAGCAACCGAAGGGCACGTCACAAGACTCATGAGCTGCTCGCCCGAGTCGACGAGGACACTGCGGATGCCGTCGTGACGCCTCAGCCCAGGCACGAGACGGTCGATCTCGATCCGAGTGAGGTCGACAAGGGTGCGAAGAGCCGCGCGAACGGCCGCGAGGTCCGCCACTGGAAGCAGAAGTTCTGGAAGCGTCGCAGCACCGAGCGTGCTCGAAAGGCAGAACTGGCGACCCGCCCCGACTGAACAAGACCATCGGGCCGAACGTTCCGGCGCGCCGGTCGGTCCGCTCATCCACGTGTCCGACCCGCGGCGACCTGAATTACCGTCGGCTCGGATGGGCCCGGCCCGCAGACCCCCGATCTTCGTTGCTCTCTCGCCAATTATTGGCCGGAGAGCAACAGAGATCCGGGTGGGTCAGGTGGCTGCGAGGATGTCGACGACGAACACGAGGGTGTCGGTGCCGCTGATCCCGGCGTTCGCGTTGCCCTCGCTGCCATAGCCCTGTTCGGGCGGGATGACGAGGATCAGTTGCGAGCCGACGGTCTGGCCGACCAACGTCTCGTCCCAACCCGGGATCACGGCGCCCACGCCGATGTCGAACGCCGCCGGCTCGCCGCGGTCCCACGACGAGTCGAATTGCTCGCCGCCGGGCCAGATGATGCCGGTGTAGTGGACCGTCAGGCTCTGGCCTTGTTCGACCACGGCGCCGTCGCCTTCGATGAGCACCTGGCCGATCAACTCGGTCGGCGGGTCGCCGTCGGGGAGCTCGATGCTCGGCGCGCCGTCGTCGGCGAGCGTCACGGTCGGAAGCCCGGCAGGAGGTTCGACTGCGGTGCCCGTTGCGCGTTCGAGGGGCACGGTCACGTCGATGACGTCGAAGACGAACACGATCGTGTCGTCGGCCTCGACACCGAGGTCGGGGAAGCCGCCCTGTGCCCCGACTCCCTCGTCCGGCGACACCGCTGAGACGACCTGGCTCCCCGCGGGCACCCCGACCAGGCTGCGGAAGATGCCGACGAGTACCGACGACGGATCGAGCGAGACCGTGGCCGGCTCGCCCGGCCGGGTCCCGTCGAATCGCTCGCCCGTCCGCCCGTTGATCAGCATGACGTGGATCGTCACCGTCGATCCCTGTTCGGCGACCTCTCCCTCTCCCTCGGTCAGTACGCGGCGAACGGTCTTGTCGGTCGACAACTCGCCGTCGATCGTGACCACGGGGTCGCCGTCCTCGGAGATGGGAGGCAGGACCGTGACCGCATCGAGGATCGGATCGTCCATGGCGGGAGAGGTGTCGACGTCGGATTCGACTGCACCTGAGGTGTCGGTGGCATCGGCCGAGGTCCCGTCGCTGCTCGAGCAGGACGCGGCCAACAGGGCGAGCAGGATGACGGGAACCAGTTTGCGCATTGCTTCCTTCGGGGAGGGAACCGACCGAACGTAGTCCCAGATGGATCGGCTGTCCGGTCGGGGAGGCCGTTCGACGCTGCGGCTGAGGCGGCCGGGGGAGACACCCCGGGGTCGCCATCAGCTGAGGCGGATGTCCGAGACGGCAGCGGGGTCGCCGGCGTGCTGTCCGGCGGTGAACCGGTAGGTCCCCGGTTCGAAGTGCCACGCTCGGTCCGACCGGACCTCGAGCGCACCGAGATCGAGTGCGATGGTGATCGCGGCCTCGGAATCCGGGTCGAGTGTCACGCGGGCGAATCCCACCAGTCGCCGAGGCGGTCGCAGGTACCGCGATTCGGTCAGCTGTCCGTACACGTAGAGGACCGTCGAGCCAGTGCGGTCGCCTTCGTTGCGCACGGTGGCGGTCGCCGACGCTCGGCCGCGGTCTTCGGCGTCGATCGTCACGGAGTCGATCGAGAAGCTGGTGTAGCTGAGGCCGTGGCCGAACGGTAGGTGGGGTTCGGTGCCCTCGTGGTCGAGCAACCACTGGCCGTGCAGCAGGCCGTAGGTCTCGGTCGATGCTTCCGGGTCGAAGGCCACGAGGTCTGACTCGTTGCGCGGGACTGCGAAGGGAAGGCGGCCACCGGGATCGACTTCGCCGGTGAGGACGTCGGCCAGTGCCCGTCCCCCCTCCATGCCCGGGTACCAGAGCATCAACGCAGCGGCGGGATCTTCGAGCCAGTCCATCACGAACGCGCTGCCGCCCATGACGGCCACGACGGTCCGCGGGTTCGCATCGACCGTTGCGCGGATCAGCTCGACGTCGGAATCGCTCAGCCGTAGCGTCGAACGGTCGCCTCCCAGAGATCCGGCGAACCCTTCGCCCGAGGCCTGTCCGGCGGGAGTCGGCGGATCGTCGAAGACGGGGTCGGGGAGTCGGAGCTCGCGTTCGAATCCGACGTCTGGGTGGTCAGCGGGCGGGAACAGCTGCGACGCCAGCCGCCCGCTCTCGCCGTCGTCGATGTACTCACCTTCGTCGACCCAGGTGGTTCCGACGATGACGAGAGCCACGTCGGCATGCGCGACTTCGCTCGGGTCGGCGACGCTGATGACCGAGGCGAAGGCGTCGCGCAGTGCGTCCAGGGGGACCGACACCTCGGGCGGGTACACGTTGCTCGATCCTCGGTCGCCCAGGTTCTCGATGCCGGCGAGCGTTCCGACGACGGCGAGTCTCGTCGACGGGTCGAGGGGGAGGATGCCGCCCTCGTTGCGGAGAAGGACGATCGACTGCTGCGCCACCCGCCGCGCCAGGCGGCGGTGTGCATCACATGCGACGACATCCATGGATGGCTTGGCGGCGAACACGGGGGCGAAGCGGAGGAAGGTCGCCACCGTCTCGGTGACTCGTGCGTCGACGTCGGTGATCGACAGGGTCCCCTCATCGAGTGCATCGGCCAGCGAAGTCGCCCGCTGTTGGCTGAACGGCATCTCGATGTTGAGGCCGGCCTCGACCGATTTCACCGGATCGCGGAGCCCGAAGATGAAGTCGGAGGTGACGTAGCCGTCCCACCCCCACTCGTCACGAAGGATGTCGATCAGCAGCTCGCGATTCTCGCCGCACCACTCGCCGTTGACCGAGTTGTAGGCGCTCATCACGCTGGCGACACCCTCGGCTGCCACTCTGCGGAAGTGGGGGAGGTAGACCTCGTGGAGGGTCCGATCGTCGGCGGTCACATCGACCTTGAACCTTGCGTTCTCCATCGAGTTGCACGCGAAGTGCTTCATGCAGGCCATCACGTGCTCCTGGAGCCCACGAGTGAAGGCTGCTGCCATCTCACCCACGTGATGGGGGTCTTCGCCGTAGGTCTCCTGGGCCCGGCCCCACGCCGGATGTCGCAACAGGTTCATGCACACCGCACCCGTGTAGGTGGCACCCGATGCGCGGAGCTCGGCCCCGATCGCCCGCCCGACAGCCACCTCGAGGTCCGGGTCGAACGTCGCGCCGCGTGCCATCGAGACCGGAAACGCCGTGGCCCGTCCGATCACACACCCTCGGGGGCCGTCAGCGAAGCGCAGCCCCGGGATGCCGAGCCGATCGACCTGCGCTGCCGGCCACGTGTGACGGTGGTAGCCACCCCCGGTCATGTCGATCACGCCCGGCCAGAATGGGAGGTCGCCGTCGAGGCAGCCGAGCTTCTCGTCGACGGTCATCTCACCCACGAGCGCAGCCGCCTCGCCATGGTGGTCAGCGCCGGCCGCGACCCGCTCGGCGGCCGCCTCGAACGGTGATGCACTCATGGCGCGGGAGCGTAGATCGCCCCAGGCCCCGGCATCTGTGGTCCGAGCGGCAGCGGGGTGGTCGAGTCGCCGGACGACCGCACCGGAGGGGTCGACGGGTGGCAACATGGCCGGCCATGAGCGAAACAGCACCGGCACGACCGCAGGCATACGACGGTTTCGGGGGCGAGGCGAGAAGGATCTTCTCGACGTCGACCTCGTGGTGGCCCGCGCGCCCCGACCCCGGGGCCGATGCCCCGAACGTGATCGTGATGCTGGTCGACGATCTGGGTTTCAGCGACGCCGGGTGCTTCGGATCGGAGATCGACACTCCCAACATCGACGCACTCGCGGCCGGAGGGGTGCGGTTCAGCAACTTCCACGTGAACCCCATGTGCTCGCCCACCCGGGCATCGCTGCTCACCGGTCTCAACCCCCACATGGCCGGGGTGGGTCACGTCGCTCACGCCGATCCGGGCTTCCCGGGCTATGCGATGGAACTCCGCGACGATGCGGTCACGATGGCCGACGTCTTCTGCGACTCGGGCTGGGCGACGTTCTGTGTCGGTAAATGGCACCTGTGCAAGGACAGCGACAACTCGATGGGTGGGTCGAAGAAGTCGTGGCCGCTCCAGGTCGGGTTCGAGCGCTATTACGGCATCCTCGACGGGTTCACGAACTTCCACCAGCCGCACCAGTTGTTCGAGGACAACCGGATGCTCGACATCGACGAGTTCGACGACGACTACTACTTCACCGACGACCTGACCGATCAGGCCATCGGCATGATCCGTCAGCTCCGCACCAACCATCCCCACAAGCCGTTCTTCCTCTACTTCGCCCACGGCGCCGTGCATGCGCCCCTCCAGGCGAAGCAGACGGACATGGCCAAGTACGAGGGGAAGTACGCCGCAGGTTGGGACGTCATCCGAGAACAGCGCCTCGCGCGGCAGAAGGAGCTCGGGGTGGTCCCCGAGCACGCCGAGCTGCCGCCCCGCAACCACGAGCCCGAACACGCCGTCCCTGCCTGGGACGACCTCACCGACGACGAACGCAAGCTCTTCGCCCGCTACCAGGAGATCTATGCCGCCATGGTCGACAGTGTCGACCAGAACCTCGGTCGGCTGCGCGCCGAACTCGAGGCGAGCGGCGAGTGGGACAACACGATCGTCGTGTTCACGAGCGACAACGGCGCGTCGCGTGAGGGTGACGGTCTCGGAACGTCGCAGTACTTCGAGGTCCTGCTGAGCAAGGCCGGCGTCGGCAGCACCGACGACATCGGCCCGCATCTCGATCGATTCGACCTGCTGGGCGGACCGCAGACGTTGCCCCACTACCCGATGGGCTGGGCGATGGCCGGCAACACGCCGTTCCGGCTCTACAAGGTCAACACACACCAGGGCGGCCAACAGGTGCCGCTGATCATCTCGTGGCCCGAACGCTTCGCCGAGGCCGCCGGCCAGATCCGAACGCCCTACCAACACGTCACCGACATCCTGCCGACGCTCGCCGACCTGCTCGGGCTCGAGATCCCCGCCGAGCGGCACGGGAGGCCGAGCCCGGAGTTGGCCGGGGCGAGCTTCGCCGGCGCGGTCGCCGACGCGGCCGCCGGCTCCACCCATCCAGAGCAGATGTACGAGAACTGGGGACATCGGGGCATCTACCGTGACGGCTGGTCTGCGGTCACCGTGCACCAGCCGGCCACGGCGTTCTCGACCGAACCGTGGGAGCTCCACGATCTGCGCGCCGATCCGACCGAGCTGCACGACCTCGCCGCCGACCACCCCGACAAGCTCGCCGAGATGGTCGCCGCATGGGATGAAGCGGCGTGGGCCAATCAGGTGTTCCCTGTCGACGAGCGATCGATGCTCAAGGAGCTGATCAGGCCGCCCTACGACGAGGTCCTCACCGAGCCGGTGACGATCCGGCCCGGCACCGCGTCGCTCGACCGCTACCGCAGCCTCCAACTCATCACCTTCCGCTCGTGCAACATCTCCGCTGACCTGTCGTGGTCGCGTGGTCAGCAGGGCACGATCGTCGCCCACGGCGATCAGGGAGGGGGCTACGGGCTCTACGTGGTCGACGGCGAGTTGCTGCTCGTCTACAACGCCTACGGCCACATGCACGAACACCGTGCCGGCCCGCCCGTCGAGGGGGCGCAGACGATCGAGCTCGATCTCGTCGCACCGGGCGGGTTGACGTACGACTTGTCCGTTCGGGTCGACGGCGAGGATCGGGGCGGAATCAGCCAGGTCCCGATGGTCATGGCCATGGCCCCCTTTCAGGGAATCGACGTGGGAGTCGACCGACGCTCACCGGTGTCGTGGAGCCTCTACGAGAAGCACCGAACGTTCGCGTTCGAAGGAGCGATCTCGTCGGTGACCTACACGCCGGGGGCCTTTGCGCCGGACGCGCCGCACAACTTCCTCGACATGGCTCGCGAGATGCACCTGCGCTACGAGTAGGGCGGCGCGGGCCTGCCCGCCCGATTGAGCGCCCAACGGGCCCAGAGGAAGGCGATGACGAAGAGCGAGCCTCGCAGCAACCACGCCCAGACCGCCGACGAGCCGACGCCCACCGCTTGAGACAGGGCGTCGGCATCGCTGGCCGTCTCGCCGAAGCTGCCTTCGACGATGACGAGCGTGCGTCCGGCGCTGAAGGCGTCGGTGAGGAGTCCGACTGCGAGGACCCCGAGCCCGACGCGTCGCGCCTGCTCGTAGCGGTCGGGGATCGCCGCGACGGCCGCGAACACGAGGGTGGTGACGCCGATGAGAAACCACGTGAAGCGCTGCTCGCCATCGGACACGAACCCGACCTTCGAGTTGAACGGGACCCAGAACACCCAGACGAACGCAGAGATCCCTGCGGCAACCGCCGCCGTGACCCGGGTGGCCTGTCCGAACAGCACGGCGGTCAGCAGCGCGAGGCCGGCGAACAGCGTGGCCGGATAGCCCGAGCCGGCGACGAGGAACGTGCGCCACCAGCTGTCGGAGACCTCGGTGAAGGTGACCCCTCCTCCTTCTCGGAACACCGTCATGCTGGTGACCCGCCCGGTCAGAAGGTCGCCGAACACGGCATGCCCGGCCTCGTGCGCACCCGTGCCGAGTGCTCCGACGACACCTGCGACGCCGCCCCCCAGGTTCCCGAGCACCAGGGCGATCACGAACACGAGCACGAGGGTTCGCTTGACCGATGCGCGGTCGGGGCGACCGTCGACAGGGAAGAAGTCGCTCATGGGGTGGTCAGTCTGTCAGCGGTGTGCTGAGCCGGCGACGCGGGCCTTGATACCGATCTCACCGGGTCGAGGCGCAATGATGGCCCCATGACGGCGTTGGTCTTCGCGCATCAAGGGGGTTGGGACGAGGCGGCGATGGTCCTCGTCCCGCTCGCGTTCCTGGCGCTGTTGTTGAGGGTCGCGCATGTTCGGGCGGGCCGGATGGATGATGTCGATGTCGATCTCGATGTCGGCGACGTGGCGACGGGGGCCGAGCGTGCGAAGGTCGATCCCGAGGACTCCTGAGCTCGAATCCCGGCGCTGACCTACGCTCCCGTTCGTGAAACCCCTCGAAGGCATCCGCATCGTCGAAGCCGGACAGATGATCTCGGTGCCGTTCGCCACCATGCTCCTCGCCGAACAGGGTGCGGAGGTCATCAAAGTCGAGCTGCCCGACGGGGTGGGTGATCGCATGCGCTTCCTGGGCACCCGTCGCGGCAAGATGGGAGCGCTGTTCCATGGCGCCAACCGCGGCAAGAAGTCGGTGGTGCTCGACACCAAATCGGCCGACGGCCTGGTTGCCATGAAGAAGCTCATCGCCAGTGCCGACGTCTTCGTCCAGAACTTCCGTCCGGGTGCCGCCGAGCGCATGGGCATCGGCGAGTCCGACATCCGCGCCGAGCATCCCGACCTCGTCTACGTGTCGGTGTCGGGCTTCGGTTCGAGTGGACCGAGCGCCGGCCAGAAGGTGTACGACTACGTGATCCAGGCCATGACCGGGATGGCGGCGCTTCAGTCCGACGAGACCAACGAGCCGACCCTCATCCGTCAGTTCGTCGTCGACAAGGTGACCGCGCTGGCCGTGGCTCAAGCGATCACTGCTGCGGTCCTCGGCCGTGAACGGGGCATGGGCGGCCAGCATCTCGAGCTCTCGATGCTCGACATCGGACTCTGGTTCTTCTGGCCCGACGGCATGATGGATCGCGCACTGCTGGGCGACGGGGTGACCGACGCGCCCCACTTCAGCGAGCTCTACGAGGTTCGCAAGACGACCGACGGACACATCGCCATCGTCGCCTCGGGTATGCGGACATGGCCGCACCTGTGCGCCGCGTTCGGTCCCCAGTGGCTCGACGACCCGAGGTTCGCGTCGTTCGAGGACCGCGAGGCCAACGCCGAGGCCCTGGCGGCCGAGTTCGATCGCGCCATCGCACCGTTGACCACCGCGGAGGCCCTCGAACGGATGCGGGCCAACGATGTGCCCGGCGCGGCAATCGCGCCGCTCGACGCTGTGCATCTCGACCCGCAGGTGATCCACAACGAGAGTCTTGTGGTGCACGACAACGGTCCGGCCGGCACGATCATGGAAGTGCGACCCGCGGCATCGTTCGGCGGTGCCCCTCGCGAGGTCCCTGGCCCGGCCCCCGCGTACGGCCAGCACACCGACGAGGTGCTCGCAGCGCTCGGAGGCCGGACCGTGCCGTGACAAGCTGGCGTCATGACCGACATGGACCCGGGAACCTTCCGCGACTACGTGGCCGACCACGTGCGGCGCTACCTCGACAGCGACGGTGAGGACGGAGCGATCTGGAACGGGCTGCCCTGTGTGATCCTGACCTCGGTCGGAGCGAAGTCGGGTGAAACCCGCCTCACCCCGATCATAAGAGTCCCCGTGCCCGACAGTGACGACTGGGTCGCCGTGGGGTCGATGGGGGGCGCGCCGAAGAGCCCGTCGTGGGTCTTCAACCTCAGAGCCGATCCGACGGCGGTGACCCTGCAGGATCGTGACACCAAGCGGACCTACGTCGCGACCGAGACGGCCGGCGACGAACGAGCCGAGCTCTGGGACATCGCAGTCGGCATCTACCCCGAGTACGCCGAGTACCAGAAGCGGACGACGCGGACCATCCCGGTCTTCCGGCTCACGCCGAGCGACTGATCGTCATGCCGCTCGACCCCGGCGCGCGAGCACTCGTCTCGCATCTCTACGGCGCCACCATCGCCGAGGTGATGTCGGGCGAGATCGTCGCGCCCCAGCACGTCGTTCCACGGCGCCTCGGTGTGAAGATCGAGGAGATCGAACTCGGCGGGGTGCCGTGCCGGCTCTACCGGTCGGTCGAGGCCGCAGCATCGTGCCCGGCGCTCGTCTGGGCGCACGGCGGGGCATGGGTTGCGGGGAACCTCGACATGCCCGAGGCCCACGCCGTGGCACAACAGGTGGCGTTCGAACTGGCGGGTGCGGTGATCTCGGTCGACTATCGCCTCGCCCCCGATGCAGAGCACCCCGATGCACGTGACGACCTGATCACTGCGTTTCAGGGGGCGATCGACGCGCTCGCGATCGACGACGAGCGCGTCGCACTCGGCGGGGCATCGGCAGGAGGCAACCTGGCGGCTGCTGCGGCGATCGCGATGCGAGACGACGGCTTCCCGAAACCGGCAGCCCTGTTCCTCGCCTACCCGGCGACCGATCCGATCGACGGGCCCTATCCGACGATCGACCGCCCCGACGAGGTGCCCGAGACCCTGTGGCTGACGCAGCCGCTCACCGCGATGGGGTTCGGCCGGTACACCGGTGACCCGGTGCCCGACGACGCGGTGCCTCACCGGTGCAATCTCACCGGACTCCCGACGACGCTGGTGACCACGGCCGGGTACGACGCATTGGGCGACCAGGCTCGGCGCTTCGTCGAGTTGGCCGAGGGGGCGGGCGTCGAGGTCACGCACCACGACGAACCGACGTTCTTGCACGGCTACCTCGACATGGTGAGTCAGTTGTCGACCGCCGATGCTGCGCTCACGCGGCACACGACCTGGCTGCGCGCGGCCCTTTCCTGACGATGGAGGCCGTGGTCGGTGGGTACTGCGTCGTCGTCGGTGCCCTCATGGCGATCTGGTGGAGCATCGACATCCGCGGTGGCGCGTTGCGGAGGAACGATCGTTCGACCTCGGAGATCGGCCTGCACGTGTTCGCCGAAGCGCTGACCGCTGCGGGACTCCTGACCGGTGGCATCCTGCTGCTCGCCGGTCGAGGTTCGGGGATCGCCCTGGCGGCGTTGGGGGCGTTGCTCTACACGGTGATCCAGAGCCCCGGGTACTTCCTGGCTCGCGACGAACTCGCGCCGGTGGCCATGTTCGCGATGCTCGCCGTGCTGACGACCACGGCCATCGTCGCGCTGACGCTCTGACTCAGGCGGGCGCGACGTGTCCTAGGCCGCAAGGGCGACTCGGTGCAGGGTGGCACGGCTGCGGAACCACAGCTGAAGGCAAGCGAAGTCGAGCACCATCACACCGATCAGGACTGCGAGGACGTTGCCGCCGGTCGTGAGCACGTCGGCCGTGAGGATCGCGACGGTGGCGGCGACCCACGAGAGGTCGCCGGCCGAGATCCATGGCGTGAGGCGGATCGCTCGATCCGGAGTCGTCGAGGCGAACGCGACGATCGCCGCGAACCCGATGAGGCCTGCCGACACGATCGCGGTGAGGGCCACGTCGTCGACGCCCATCCAGTCTGAGAAGAACCCCGCGCCCAGAAGCCCGGCCAGGCCGCCGAACCCGGAGGAGGTGGCGTTGGCCCGCAGGACGAGACGGAGTCGGTCGATGTCGGAGCGTTCGGTCATGAACCCCATGATGAGCCGGTCGGTGCGGCAGGACGATGACCTGTCAGGTAATGCCGAGTGCACCGCTGCGGAGCTGGTCGAAGACGATGTTGCGACGGATCTCGCTTGTCCCGGCACCGATCTCGAGAAGCTTCGTGGCGCGGTAGAGCCGGTTGATCTCCATCTCCCACATGTAGCCGTACCCGCCGTGGATCTGGACCGCAGCGTCGGCGATCCGAGTGAACGACTCGGCTGAGTACAAGATCGCCGCGGCGGAGTGAGCGTGGATGTCGCCCCGGATGGCGCCTCCGGCCTCGAGCTCGCCGCACATCTCGAGCACTCGGTAGCAGTAGGTTCGGCCGATCTCGAGCTCGACCCACATGTCGGCGAGCTTGTGTTGGAGCGACTGGAAGTCGGCGATCGGGCGGTCGAACTGCCGGCGGTCGCCGGCGTACTCGAGTGACAGCTCGAGGCAGCGCTCGGACATACCGATCGGACCGAGTGCGAGGAACGCCCGCTCGATGTCGAGTCCGCTCATCACCACGGCGACGCCGTTGTTCTCCTCGCCGATGAGGTTCTCGGCCGGTACCCGGCAGTCGTCGAGCACCAACTCGCCGGTCTGACTGCCGCGGAAGCCCTGCTTGATCATCTTCTGTGCGACCGTGAAGCCGGGCGTCGTCGTCTCGAGGATGAAGGCCGAGATGCCTCGTGCCCTCGCCGCGAGGTCGGTCTTTGCGTAGACGAGGATGACATCCGCGATGGGACCGTTGGTGATGAAGATCTTGCGGCCGTTCAGGACGTATTCGTCGCCGTCGCGGATCGCGGTCGTCGCCATCGAACCGAGCGCATCGGAGCCGGCGCCGGGTTCGGTGAGGCCGAGCGCCCCGACGAGCGTGCCGTCGCAGAGACCCGGGAGGTAGGTCGTGCGCTGGGCCTCGGTGCCGTTGGCGTAGATGTTGTTGACACAGAGGTTGTCGTGGGCGCCCCAGCTCAGTCCGACGCCGGGGTTGTACTTGTGCATCGCCTCGCAGACGAGACCGGCATCGAGCAGGCTCATGCCCTGTCCCCCGTACTGCTCGGGAACGGTGAGGCCGAGGTAACCCTGCTGCCCCAACATCTCGAACAGGCCGTCGGGCCACGACTCGTGGTCGTCCATCTCGGCCGCCAACGGCGCGATCTTGTCCTTGCAGAACCGATCGGCCTCCGCACGGATCTGTTGCTGGAGCTCGGTCAGGGCGAAGGTACTCACGCGCCAAGTCTCCCACGCTCGATGTTGGCCGACATGTCGAGATCGGCGACGCTCGTTCGTCGGGTGGGAGAAGATGACAGCCTGGCAAGGGCGCTGACATCCACCGTTTCTTCGGGGAGCACATCGATGACCAAGTCAACCGGCAAGAGGAGCGTCGATCCCGAACGGTTCTGGGAAGCGGTCGAACCGTTTCTGGCCGAGGACGGGGTCGAGGAAGGCACGCTGATGGGGTTCGCCTGCATCCGCGTGCACGGAGAGTTCTTCGCCATGCCCAAGCACGACACCGGACAGCTCGTGTGCAAGCTGGCTGCCGAGCGCGTCGCCGAACTGGTGGCCGAGGGCACGGGCGAGCCGTTCGGGCCTGGCAACAAGGTCTTCAAGGAGTGGGTGTTGATCGACTTCGCGCACGAGGACCGATGGCATGACCTGGCCGGCGAAGCCAAGGCATTCGTGTCGGACTGACCGGGCCAGGCTGCGGGGGTTCAACTCTCGGGCGATCAGGCCCTCGCGAGCACCTGCTCGGCCCGATTCCGGGTGTCGGCCAGTTCGCCGTCGGCGACCAGGTCGAGCGCCTCGGTGGCGAGACGGCGGGCATCATCGGGTCGACCCTGGTCGAGGCAGAACTCGGCGTGGTCGACCCGCGCTCGTGCCTGGTGGGCGGTCGCGCCGAAGGTGTCGTGGGTCTCGTGCGCCCGCTCGAAGCACTCCTCGGCCCTGATCGGGTCGCCGGCGGTCGCGTGCAGGCGCGCGATCCACCACGCCACCGCGCCTGGCGCGTAGCACCCGGTCACCATCTGGGCCACCTCGACCTCGTCGAGGACCTCGAGGAGCGGAAGCAGGTCGCGCGCCGCCTCGGCGTGGTTCAGGACCGCAGCGGCATCGGCGAACGCACAGACGGTGATGAAGTAGCCGGGATCGTCGGCGATGTCGTCGAACGGACGGTGTCGCTCGAGTTCGGCGAGGGCCAGATCGGTGGCACCGGCGAGGGCCAGCCCCGACGTCTTCAGAGCTGCCGTCGGACCCGGCGCGACGTCGGAGTGCAGCGCCTCGAGGACGGGCAGCAACTCGGGCAGCACGCCGCGCTCGCGCGCCGTGCTGAATCCGGTCAGTGAGCGGTACGACTCGGCCGAGTCGTCGGTCTGCGCGGTCGACACCTCGACCAGCCGATCGGCCGCCGCGTCCATGGCGTCGAGTCCCCCGAACAGTTGCCCGTTGATCACCTCGAGGATCTGGAGCATGCTCTCGATCGACGTGGGGAGCTTGCCGCTCACCACCCCCCGGACGGTGGCTATCTCGGTTCGGAACCGGTCGTAGGCCGATCGGTCGTTGTCGACGATCGCCGAGTGACACCGTTGGAAGCTGTTCATGAGCCGGGTGGCGGTGTCGCCTGTGTCTTCGATGCGGACCCGAGCCGCTTCGACCACGTCGCGGATCCCGGCCCGGCGCCGGTGGGTGGGCGGGATCAGCATGCCGAGCGAACCGATCGCTCGTCCGAGCCAGTTGGGCGGGAGGTCCTGCGCATCGATGATCTCGATCGCCTCGTCGACCGCAGCCATGCGCCCGTCGTCGTCGCCGGCGAACAGGAGCTGCTCGGCCTTGGCGAGCAGCAGCTGGAGTCGGGTGAGGTGGTCGTCGTCGCCAACGAGCGCTTGGGCCGACTCGATGATCTCGACCCGGTCAGTGTCGACCGGGACGCCGCGTGTCCACGCGGTCCGGGAGTTGATCATCAGCGCCCGTGCGGCCAGCGACGCATTGCCGACGGTGAGGGCAGTCCGGGCACCGGCGAGCAGGTCCTCCTCGAAGCCTGCATCGCCGAGCTGCATGCGCGCCTCGGCCCGGCACACGAGGAGTTCGGCTCGGGTGGAGGGGTCGGGCTCGTCCGGGTCGAGCAGGTCGAAGCCCGACTCGAACCACCGGAGCGCGTCGTCGGGCGCCGCCTGGGCCAGGTTGCGCAGGCCGGCGACGACGGCCCAGCGGATCGCGGTCGTGGGGTTGGGGTCTGCCGTCTCGGCCCAGTGGTGGGCGAGTTGGGGCGCGATGTCGTCGAGGTGCCCGGCGTGCAGATCTTCGAGTGCGAGGGCCGCTTTCCGATGCAGCCGCGCCCGCCGCGTCGTCGACAGCTCCTCTTCGAGGGTCGTGCGGACGAGTGCGTGTGCGAACCGGTACTGGTCGACGCCGTCGTCGAGCACGAGGTTGGCCACTGCGGCCTCGTCGAGTGCATCGAGCACCGAGTCGACGTCGAGGTCGATCAACTGCGTCACCACGTCGACCTCGAACTCGTGCCCCACGATGGCGGCCGCCGCGAGCACCCGCCCGGCGTCGTCGGACAACCGGTTGAGGCGGCGACCGACGACCTCTCGGATGCCTTCGGGAATGCCGACCTGGTCGAGTCCGAGATCGCTGGTCCACACGCCGTCGCGCTGAACGATCGCCCCGCTCTCGGCGAGGTGGCGTAGCACCTCGCCGACGAAGAACGGGTTGCCTGCGGTCTCCTGATGGACGGCGGCGGCCAGCGCGGCCCCGGCCTCGTCGAGCGTGTGGCCGGCGGCCCGTTCGAGGAAGGCTTCGACTCCGCCCGCGTTCAACCCGACGAGATCGAGCCGGCTGACCGAATCGCGACGCCGGAAGTCGGCCAGCATGGCCGAGAGGGGATGCGATCGGTCGAGATCGGTGTCGCGGTAGGTCCCCACGACCAGCAGAGGCGAGTCGTGGCACACTTCGACCAGGTGACGGAGCGCCGCCAAGGTCGGACCCTCGGCCCAGTGCAGGTCGTCGAGCACCAACAGGACCGGGGCCTCTGCCGCGATGGTGGTCACCGCGCCGGCGATGGCGTCGAGCACCTGGAACCGCTCGAACTCGGGGTCGCCGGTGATTGTTTCGGGGACCTCGGCGAGGACCGTGTCGAGGTCGGGCAGGAGGCGCCGCAGCTCGCCGGCTCGGGGTCCGAGGACCTCGACGGCAGGTCGGCCCGCATGGTCGCGGCACACCTGGGCGAGCGCATCGACGAAGGGTCGGTAGGCAACGTGCACGTGCTCGTCGCACCGGCCGGCCAGGACCACCACGTCGTCCTCCATCGCCCTACGGGCGAGCTCGGACACCAGACGGGTCTTGCCGATGCCGGGTTCGCCCGAGATGAGCACGACGCCCGGGACCCCGGTGACCGCGTTCTTCCACGCCGAGAGAAGTGTCTCGAACTCTTGGTCTCGCCCAGCGAACTCGAAGCTTCCCTCGGTGGTCAGCACGCGGGGGAGGGTCGATGACCTGGGTGTCGCCGCGACCGGCGTCCAGGCCACCTCGAGCGCGGCGACGGTGCCGTCGATGCCCTTCAATTCGAGGTCGCCGATCGGGACGAAGGTGTGTCCGCCCCGGCCCCGTGACATGAGCTGGACGAGGTCGGTGCAGCGGATCTGGCCGGCATCGGCGCTTGCTTCGAGCCGCTGGGCCTCGACCACCGGGAGTCCGAAGCAGTCGTCGCCCTCGAACGACACGTCGCCGACCGACACCCCGATCCGGACCATCAGTTGCTCGTTGGCTGCACCTCGGTTGTGCTCGTCGATCGCCTGCTGCACCGCGACTGCACCGGCCAGACCGTCGGCCGCACCGGTGAAGGTCGCCATCATGCCGTCACCGAGGTGTTTGACGACCGCTCCTCGGTTGGCCTCGATGGCGGTGCGCACCAGCCGGTCGTGCACATGGCGCAGGGCATCGGCGGCTTCCTCGCCGAGCCGTGAGCGGAGTTCGGTCGAGCCGGCGAGGTCGGTGAACAGCACCGTTGCCGTATCGGTGCGTTCGTCCACGTCGCTCACGGCCAGAAACTACCCGGAGGCGGGACCGGCTGCCTTCCGAGACGAGGTCCTGCCTCGTCGCCTCGCATCGCGCATCGCGGTACTACCCTCGCCGGATCGTGGACGACGAGCGAGGCGAAGTTCTCTGGCAACCAGCTGCTGTGAGCGACACTGCCATGGCCCGGTTCGCTCGTCAGGCGGGCCACGACGCCTACGCAACGCTCCACGACTGGTCGGTGAGCGATCTCGAGGGCTTCTGGGGCTCGGTCACCGAGTTCACGGGCGTGCGATGGCACGACCGGCCGAGCCAGGTGCTGGCCGACGCGTCGATGCCCGGCACGCAGTGGTTCGCGGGTGCAACCCTGAACTACGCCGAGCACGCGCTGATCGACCGCGGCCGCGAGTCCGAGACCGCGGTGAAGTTCCGCAGCCAGACCAGGGACCCCTCCGAGCTCACCTGGGCCGAGCTGGGTGGCGCGGTCGCGCGCTGCCGCACCGGGCTCCAGCGAATGGGTGTGGGGCGGGGCGACCGGGTCGCCGCATACGCGCCCAACATCTCAGAGACGTTGGTCGCCTTTCTCGCCGCCGCATCGCTCGGCGCCGTGTGGTCGAGTTGCGCCCCGGAGTTCGGGGTCCGTGCCGTGGTGGATCGCCTGAGCCAGGTCGAACCGAAGGTGCTGTTCGCCGTCAACGGCTATCGCTACGGCACCAAGGACATCGATCGGCGCGACGAGGTGACGCAGATCGTCGACGCGCTGCCGTCGATCGAAGACGTGGTGTCGATCTCGTATCTTGCCGACCTCGGTGATCTCGACACGCGGGTGACGTGGGACGGCCTGCTCAGCAGCCCTCCGGTGCCGATCGAGTTCGAGCCCGTGCCGTTCGACCATCCGCTCTACGTGCTCTACAGCTCGGGGACGACCGGTCTGCCCAAGCCCATCGTCCATGGCCACGGCGGTATCACCGTCGAGCACCTCAAGGTGCTCACCCTCCACCAGGACCTGACGCCCGATGACACCTTCTTCTGGTTCTCGACGACCGGCTGGATGATGTGGAACTACCTCGTCTCCGGGCTCCTCACCGGGTCGGCCATCGTGTGCTTCGACGGAGATCCCGCTTCGCCCGACCTCTCGCACCTGTGGTCGATCGCTGCCGAAAC
Source organism: Acidimicrobiales bacterium (assembly GCA_035529695.1). GTDB lineage: Bacteria > Actinomycetota > Acidimicrobiia > Acidimicrobiales > Salinilacustritrichaceae > DATKWD01. Next base: position 96,527 of record DATKWD010000092.1, read on the forward strand.
CGGCACGACGGTGTTCGGGGCGTCGGCACCGTTCTTGATGGCCTGCCGGGCCGCAGAGCTCGTGCCGGACCGAGCCGCGCTTCGTTGGGTCGGGTCGACGGGTGCGCCGCTGCCGCGCGAGGGGTTCCGCTGGGTCGATCGAGTGGTCGGCGTGCCGGTGTCGTCGATCAGCGGCGGTACCGATGTCTGTACGGCCTTCGTCGGCACGTCACCGCTGGTCCCGGTGCGTGCCGGCGAGATCAGCTGCGCACTGCTGGGCTGCGCGGTCGCGGCCTTCGACCACGAGGGTCAGCGGTGTCCGCCGGGCACGACAGGCGAACTGGTCATCACCGAGCCGATGCCCTCGATGCCGGTGGGCTTCTGGGGTGATACCGACGGATCCAGGTATCGCGCCGCGTACTTCGAGGACTTCCCAGGTGTCTGGCGCCACGGCGACTGGATCACCTTCACCGACGACGGAGCGTGCGTCATCACCGGCCGGTCGGACGCGACGCTGAACCGCGGGGGCGTGCGGCTCGGCACGAGTGACTTCTACGCGGTCGTCGAAGAGCTGCCCGAGGTCGCCGACAGCCTCGTCGTGCACCTCGGTGACGACGAAGGTGGCGCAGGCGAATTGCTGTTGTTCGTGGTGTTGGCCGAAGGCGCGGCCCTCGACGACGAGCTGCGATCCTCCGTGGTCACGACCCTGCGCCGCGAGCTCTCCCCGCGCCATGTGCCTGACGCGATCGTGGCCGTCCGAGCGGTGCCGCGCACGTTGAGCGGCAAGAAGCTCGAGCTGCCCGTGAAGCGGATCCTCGAAGGTGCCGATCCCGAGGTGGTCGCATCGAAGGGGGCGCTCGCCGATCCGTCCTCACTCGATTCCTACGTCGAGTTGGCGCAGGACCGATGACCGAGCGTTCGACGCTTGCCGAACTCGTCCGCGACCTGGCCGACGAGCACGATGCCCTCGACCGCCTCCTCGTCGGGCTCGACGAACGCGACTGGGCGCATCCAACGCCGAGCCCGGGGTGGAGTGTTGGCGATCAGGTCGGCCATCTCGGGTACTTCGACCGAACCGCCACCCTCGCCGTGGTCGATCAGGACGGCTTCGCCGACCACCTGGCCGCGGCGCTCGACGAGATGCAGCAGGGCGGTCTCGACGACACCTCGCTCCGGCAGGCACGATCGATGCCGCCGGGCGAACTCCACCTCTGGTGGCGGTCAGGTGCCGCAGCCCTCGTGGAGGCGGCCGCGCGACTCGGGGACGGCGACCGGCTTGGGTGGTACGGACCGTCGATGGGCGCCCGTTCGTTCCTCACCGCCCGCCTCATGGAGACGTGGGCGCATGGGCACGATCTGGCCGACACCTTCGGTCTCGTCGTCTTGGCGACCCCTCGACTCCGGCACATCGCGCAGCTGGGGTTCATCACGCGAGGATGGTCGTACTCGGTGCGGGGTCGCGAGGTTCCCGAGGAAGCGGTGCGCGTCGAGCTGTCGGCGCCGGGTGGGGGCACGTGGACCTGGGGCGACGACGCGGCCGACGATTCGATCGCCGGTCCGGCGCTCGGCTTCTGCCAGGTGGTGACCCAACGGCGACATGTCGATGACACCGACCTCGAGACGACCGGGAGCGCCGCCGTCGAGTGGATGCACCTCGCACAGGCATTTGCCGGCGCGCCGACCGAAGGACCACCACCGAGGAGCAAGCCATGACGGTCGACGTGACCACCGACGCCCGGGTGATGAGGATCACCCTCGATGACCAGGCGACCCGCAACGCGCTGAGTCCGGATCTCGTGTCGGCCGTGCGCAGCTCCATCGTTGCCGCCAACGCCGACGACGCGGTCCGGGTGATCGTTCTCACCAACCGGGGTTCGGTGTTCTGCTCGGGGGCGAACATGAAGCACCAGAGCAGCGACGAGGGCCGCGCAAGCGGTCGGGTCGGCGGCGGGTTCGAGGAGCTGCTGCTCGACATGACGCAATCGGCGACCCCGATCGTTGGTCGGATCGCCGGCCACGCGCTGGGCGGGGGAGTCGGGCTGGCCGCTGCGTGTGACATCTCGGTGGCTGACCGCGACGCGAAGTTCGGGTTCACCGAGGTGAGACTCGGGCTCAGCCCTGCCATCATCTCGGTGGTCTGTCTCCCCAAGATGCGCGGGGGTGAGGCGATGGAGGCGTTCCTTCGCGGGAACCGGTTCGACGGGGCCCATGCCGCCGGCCTGGGGATCGTGAACCGAGCCGTCGCAGCCGACGATCTCGATGCCGCGGTCGCTGAGATCGTCTCTGACCTCCTGCTCGGCGGACCCCGCGGCATGGCCGCAACGAAGCGGCTCGTCCACGAAGTACCCGCTTTGGCGACTGCCGAGGCATTTCGATGGACTGCGGAACTCTCGGCTGCGCTGTTCGGCGCCGACGAGGGACGAGAAGGCATGGCCGCCTTCATCGAGAAACGCGACCCCGACTGGCGCTGAGTCCACCGACGGTCAGTCGAGCGTTCCACCCACGATCCTTGTTGCTCTCCCGCCACTATTTGGCCGGAGAGCAACGAAGATCGTGGTGGTGGCCTCGGTCAGCGCTGGCCGGGAGTCATGTAGAACCAGATCGGGAACGGGGCGCCCTGGTCGGCGATGGCCTGGCGGGCTGCGAGCACCGTCTTGCCGGCCTCGGTCTGTTCGAAGAACCACGACTCGATCTGGCGGCCGCCCGGATCGGGCGTGTCAGCCAGCTCGAGGGCCGCTTCTTCGTAGTACGTCCGGATGTCGTGGCAGACCGCGATCGTGTTGCCGCCAGGAATCCCCGCGTCCTTCCATGGTGCTCCTTCGCTGATGCGATGGAGGACGCCGAGCGCGTCGGGCACGCCGTCGGCATCCACCGACCGGCCGACGGAAGTCGCGCCCCTGCGTGCGTGCACCCGGTCGTACGCCTTGCGAATTCCGCGGGCCTCGTCGACGGCCGGCGGAAGGTCAGGATCGAAGCGAGGCGGAAGGGCGCACGACAGCACCTCGCTCTCGGCGTCTTCGATCGTCTCGGGGTGGTCGATCAGGATCGGGCCTGCCGGCTCGCCGAGCATGGCGAAGGCCCGTGCGAGCACGTCGTGCTGGAACTCGGGGTCGTTCGGCTTTCCGAGCGGGCGCCCGAGTGGGAACTCGCAGTGGAGCGCGCGGGGCGGGGCGACCTTCTCGGCCATCGCCCGGATCGACGACAGCGTCACCGTTGCGATCCCGGCAGCTTCGAACACGTGGGCGAGCACACTCACGGTGCGCGTGCAGAGCGGTCAGACGGGGGTGAGCAACACCACGTCGACGCCGTCGTGCCTGGCCTCGGCCGCGGCGGCCGGGCCGGAGTCGAGCCGAATCGTCGACACGTCGTCGGGTTGGTTGCCGGCGAAGGAGAAGTGCCGGGGAGCGACGGCGCCGATGACACCTTGGTCGGCGAGTTCGGTGAGGCGGTCGATCGGGTAGACCACGTTCAGGTCGAGCGAGAGCCCGCTCCGGTCGAAGTTCGGGCTCCAGTGGCCGAGCACCAGATCGCGGCGATCACTCGGGATCGTTCGATATCCGGTGTCTCCGGCGCTGAACGCATCGTCGTCGGGAGTGTGCAGCGCGGCCGAGGTCACGATGGCCACCGTGGCTGTGCTCAGGTCGACTCCGGTGACGAACGCCGGGTCGTCGAACGTGGGCGCGGGCAACGTGGACGAGTGGGCGCGCATGGCCTGGTCTCCGGACATGCGCGAGACCCTAGCTTCTGTCAGAGGGTGTGCCACAAGATTCGTCGCTCGGTGGTTCGGGGCGGTCACCCAGCAGGTAGCGAGGGCCCTGGCCACCCCTGGCCGCCCGATCGTCGGGGTTGTAGAGCGCACACGCCTCGAGGGACAAGCAGCCGCAGCCGATGCAGTCAGTGAGCTGGTCGCGCAACCGCACGAGGGTGTCGATCTGTTCGTCGAGCGTCGGCCGCCACGACCGCGAGATCTTCGCCCAATCGGCTTTGGTCGGGGTCCGTTCCTGGGGCAGCGAGGCAAGCGTGTCGCGGATCTGGTCGAGGGTCATCCCGACCTGCTGCGCGATGCGGATGAAGCTGATGCGGCGGAGTTCTTCCCGGGCAAACCTGCGCTGCCCGCCCACGGAGCGTCCCGCAGCGATGAGCCCTTCGGCTTCGTAGAAGCGGAGCGCGCTGGCCGGCACTCCCGTCCGCTCGACCACGTCGCCGATCGACAGCGACGGGTCGGGCATCACTCGATCATGTCTTGACCTCAAGTCAACTTCAAGTTCTAGATTCGTGCCTGTGAACGATCTCGGTGAGCTCTCCGATGCGCAGCTGGCCGCGGAGACCGCAGAGAAGGTCGCTCGGCCACGCCGCGATCCGGCCGACTCGTTCGTGCTCCACGCCCCGCTCGAGTTGACCGCGAGGGCCTCGCTTCTCCCGTACGTCCGCCCCGATCGGCGCGACGTCGCTCGTGCCCGCCTCTTCGAACTCGGCCGGCGATTCCAGGGGTGGGGCCCCGCCGCAGCGTTGCCGACGGTCGACGACCGTGCGTACACCGACGCTGCCGCCGCCGCCGACGCACTCGTGCGCGCCGTTGCCCAGGGTGACCCTGACGGGGTCGATGCACCAGCATCCTGGCTGGGCGACCGGGTGGCGCCGGCGCAGTTGGCGTCGCTGCTCGGACCTGAGGTGCTGCCACTGCTCGGCGCTGCAGCACACGCTCCGATCTTCTTGTTCCACCTGCCCAGGGTGGCTCCCCGAGGCGAGCTGACGGGGCGACTGGTCCGTCCCCTGGTACGCGAACTCGCCCGGATGCCCGATACTCGCCTTCGTTGGATCGAGGATCGGTCGGCCACTCACGATTCGCCGGCCGAGGCACTGGCCGAGGCCCTGGCGTCGGTTCGTCGTCGGGGTCGTCCCGAGATCGGCTTCATCGCTCCGACGATGGAGCGGATCGACGATGCCGAGACCTCTCGGCTTCTCGGCCCGCTGGTCGGGGGTCGCGACATCGCGGCACGTAGCCGGGTGGTCCTGCGGACCGCAGCTCGGTCGATGCTCCTCGAGTCGACCGAGTTCGCCCCGTACATCTGGACCCATTGCCTCACCCTGCCGCAGGCTGCCCTCGGCTGTGCACCGTCGCTTCCCGACCCGTCGCTCGCCTTGGCGGTGGCGGCCAGTCACGTGGCGGGCTTTCGCGCCGCGTTCGCCGCCCGCGACCTCTGTGGGGCACTGCCTGAGCCGCTGGAGGGGTCGCTCGACGATGCCATCGAAGCCGGACCCGACGATGCGGCGCGGGTGGCGATCGGCGCTGATCCTTCCGTGCGGTCCGACTTGATCGCAGTGTTGGTCTCACGCGCGGCCGCACACACCGATGCGCATTACGTGAAGTACACCCTCGCGTGTCTCGATGCTGCGGCCGACGACCCGGCGTCAGCCGGGCTGTACCTGGCCGCCGCGGCCAAGCTCGCCGGCTACTGGAGCCAGATCGAACCCGAGTGAGGGCACGTGCTCGAACGGCTACTGCCTGGCCATCTCGGCGGCGGCTTCGGCCTCGGCCTGGGCGAGTTCTCTCGGCGTGGGCAGCACCTCGACGTCGAGGCGGTGGAGGCGGCCCTCGAACGCGAACTCGCCGGTGTACTGATCGCTCACGGGTGACAAGCGGTCGATGCCGACATCGGCACCGACGCTCGACATCATGCGCATGACGGGTCCGGTGGGTCCGGCGCCGCACGGATCACCGTCGATGAACAGCTCGGCGCTTCCTTCGCGGCCTTGGCGAGTGAAGTGCACCGCCACCGTCGATGATCCGACCGGCACGTCGATGTCGCTGACGACGAGGCGATGATCGCCGAAGAAGTTGTAGTCGAAGTGCACGCGGTCGTCCTTCACGAAGAAGCTGACACCGGAGTTCTCGGTGCCGGTCGCGTACAGGGCCCCTTGCTGGCCGGCCTCGCGATCGATGGTGGCCGTGATGATCCAGCTCCGACCGCCGATCGCCGGACTGGCCTCGGCCGGCAGGTGTGAGATCGGTGGGTAGTACGTGTAGGTGCGAGACGCGTGCGGCGTGTTGGGCTCGCCCGAGGTGCCGAACAGCTCGATCAGGCGGTCGTCGAGGGGCAGCACGCCGTGCTCCTCGGCTTCTGACCACCACAGGTCGATGAGCTCCTTCAGCTTCTCGGGCTGCTCGGCGGCGAGGTCGGTGCACTCGGAGAAGTCGGTCGTGAGGTCGTACAGCTCCCACGTCTCGGCGTCGAAGTCGTCGCCCTTCTCGTGGCGGGTCACTGCCTTCCAGCCCTCGTGATAGATCCCGCGGTGACCGACCATCTCGAAGTACTGGGTGGTCTTGCGGGAGGGCACCTCGGCCGCCTCGAAGGTGTACGCCATCGAGGTGCCGGTGACCGGGAGCTGCTCGAGTCCGCCGTACTCGGCGGGAGCTTCGATCCCGAGCAGGTCGTAGATGGTCGGGGCCACGTCGCTGACGTGGTGGAACTGGTGCCGGATCGCGCCTGCATCCGAGATGCCCCGTGGCCAGTGGACGATGAACGGCGTTCGCACGCCGCCGCCGTGGGTGTTCTGCTTGTACCAACGGTTCGGGGTGTTGCCCGCCTGGGCCCATCCCCACGGGTAGTTGGTGTGGCTGTGCCGACCGCCGATGTCGTCGATACGGGGCGCCATGTCCTCGGCCGAGTCGAACAGGCCGTTGAAGAACTTCATCTCGTGAAGGACGCCAAAGGGTCCGCCCTCCTGACTCGCACCGTTGTCCGCGGTCAGGACGACGATCGTGTTGTCGAGCTCGTCGATCTCGCGGAGGAACTCGACCACACGGCCGATCTGCACGTCGGTGTGGTCGAGAAACGCGGCGAAGGCCTCCTGGAGCCGAGCCGACACGGCGCGCCCGTCGTCGGTCAGATCGTCCCACGCATCGACGCCTGGGTTGCGCGGCGCGAGGGTCGTGTCTGCGGGGATGATGCCGAGGTCGAGCTGGCGCTCGAACCAACGCTCGCGGAACGTGTCCCACCCCTCGTCGAACGCGCCCCGGTACTTGTCGAGGTATTCCTCGGGTGCTTGGTGGGGCGCGTGGGTCGCTCCGAAGGACAGGTAGCCGAAGAAGGGCTTGTCGGGAAGGATCGACTTCGAGTCGCGCACGAACCCGATCATCTGGTCGACGAGATCCTCGGACAGGTGGTAGCCGTCTTCAGCGGTCGAGGGCGGGTCGATGAAGTGGTTGTCGTAGGTGAGTTCGGGCGCGAACTGGTCGGTCTCGCCCTGGAGGAAGCCGTAGAAGCGATCGAAGCCGCGCTGGCACGGCCACTGAGCGAACGGTCCGGCCGCCGATGCGTCCTCCATCTGACAGAGATGCCACTTGCCGGTGCAGAAGGTGGCGTAGCCCTCGTCTCGGAGGACCTCGGCGACCGTGGCCGCATGATCGGAGATGTGGCCCAGCATGTGCGGGAACCCGGTGTTGAAGTTGGCGACCGCCCGCATCCCCACCGAGTGGTGGTTCCGGCCGGTGAGAAGGCTCGCCCGCGTGGGTGAGCACAGCGGTGTGACGTGGAAGTTCGAGTAGCGCAGCCCGCCCGCCGCGAGTGCGTCGGCGTTCGGCGTGTTGAGCGTCGATCCGTAGCAGCCGAAGTGCCCGAAGCCGAGGTCGTCGTACAGGATCACGAGGACGTTCGGCGCGCCCTCACCGGGGTGAGGCCTCGACCGATGGTGGGGTGTCGAGTCGGCCACCGTGCGGCCGATGGTTCCCTCGAACCACTCGTTGAACGGCATGTCGGTTCTCCTGGGCTGTCGGCGGACGGCGCGATCCTGACAGATGTGCCAGGTGGCGTGCCGAAAGACTGGCGACGCAGGCGACGCTACGTTGAGCGGGTGGAACTCACCGCAATCGGTCCGGACGTGTACGCCTGTCTCCAGCCCGACCATGGCCTCGGGTGGAGCAACTCGGGTCTGGTCGCCGGCGGCGACGGCCTGGTGGTCGACACCTTCTGGGACCTTCCGCGCACCCGTTCGGCGATCGAGCTCTACGCACCCCATGTCGACGGTGTCGCACGCCGGCTGGTCAACACCCATCACAACGGCGACCACTGCTACGGCAATCAGCTCTACGCCGCGGCGGGCAGCGAGATCATCGGTCACCGGCTGTGTGCTGAGTACATGGGCAACGATGCTGGTCCGGCCTTCCTCCAGGAGCTCGCCGAGGCCGAGGCCGATACGTTGCCACCGCATCTGCGGGGGTTCTCCAACGCGCTCCGCGACTACGACTTCACTGGCGTCGAGGTCACGCCGCCCACCACGACGTTCGAGTCCGAACTGGTGCTCGACGAAGGGGGTACCGAGGTGCGGGTGGTGTACCTGGGCCCGGCCCACACTGCCGGGGACGCCATCGTGCACCTTCCTGAACACGGCATCGTCTTCGCCGGCGATCTGCTGTTCCACCAGTGCACCCCGATCGGCTGGGAAGGCACGAGCGCACAGTGGTGCACTGCGCTCGAGACGATCGCCTCACTCGAGCCCGAGACCGTCGTGCCCGGCCATGGACCGCTGGCCACAGTCGAAGGGGTGCTGGCGATGCGCGACTACCTGGCCTACGTGTTCGCCGAGGCCCGGGCGCACCACGACGCGGGGCTGACGCCCCTCGAGGCGTCGAAGAAGATCGAACTGGGGCCGTATGCGGGCTGGACCGAGCCCGAGCGCATGGCATTCAACGTCCATCGCGCCTACCGAGAGTTCGACGGCGGCGCCTGGGACACCCAACTCGACACCATGGCCGTCTTCGCCGACGTCGGTGCGCTCGCCGCGCACTACTCAGCCGATCGCTGACCATCGAGAAGGGGGGCGCGGCGTCGTCGACCCGGGATCAGCCGAGCCCGAAGTCGGGTGCGTCGGCGCCGACTGCAGGAAGGTCGACGCTGGTGAGTATCGGGTTGCCCCCGAGGGCGATGTCGGCCATGGCGGGCGAGGCGGACGGGACGGTTCAGCGGTCGATGGCGTCCGGATCGCGATTCATGCGATCCCACACGGTGTCGAGGCGGGCGTCCTCGCCGAGCAGCGTTCGGGGATGACGGCGGTCGACGTGCCCCATCACGTTGGCGAACATCGAGTAGCCGATCAGCTCCTGTAGCCGTGTCGGGTAGCTCGCTGCGACCTCGCGATCGGTACCCAGCATCAGATTCTGTTGCTGACGGCACCATCCGGCGACGTACTGGACCGAGACGCCGTAGCGTCGCTCGGCGGTGGTCACGTTGCGGCCTCCCCCGTGCCACGTCGACCCGTGGAGGACGAGGACCGAGCCCGCCGGCATCTCGGCGATCGACACCTCGTGGTGCTCGCCCGGTCGGGGCATCGATTCGAATCGGTGCGAACCACCGACGAGGTGGGTCGCCCCGTTGTCGGCGCGGAAGTCGGTGAGCGCCCACAACGTCGTGACCATCGTGGCCGGGTGGGGCCGGGGGAGGGGCACCATGCCGTCGTCGGCATGCAGCAGCTGCGGCGTCTCGCCGGGGCCGATGTTCATCGATGTCGTGCCCGACAGGAGCAGGTCGTCGCCGAGCACGGCTTCGACCGCGGGGAGGACGACGGGGTCGATGGCGAGGCTGCGGAGTGGTTCGCTCTTGGCGATCAGGTCGAAGATGCGGCGGGTGTGGTGGCCCTCGAAGTCGTTGCCTCCCTCGGTGATGTCGTGGGCCAGTTCGACTCGATCGATCTCGGCGACGAGCGCATCGCAGACGGCAGGGTCGAGCACCCCCGTGATGACCGCACAGCCCTCGGATTCGATCGCCGCTGCGACCATCTCGGCCAGGTCGGCGGTGGTCGCCTCGATGCGGGCGAGGGTCTCGGTCGACACGTTTGGGAGACTAAGGCCGATGGTCCCCGTCGCGCTTGCCGAAGAACTCGATGCACCCGTCTGGGCGGCGTTGCGTGGGCCGCACGCTGCATTCGCCGAGATCTCGGGTCGGGCCCGTCGCTACGACCCCGAGGTGTCGGCCTGGTGCGGCGTCGATTCGCTGACGGCAAGGGCGTGGCAAGACCTTCGCGAGCTCGGAGGTCCGGGTTCGGTCGCCGTCTTCTTCCAGCGGGCGACGGTCGAGATCCCCGACGGTCACGAGCGTCTGGGTGCGCACCTGTGTGTACAGATGATCGCTCCACCCGACCTCGGCTCGCCGCCGATCGACGTGGGAACCGTCACCGAACTGCGAGCCGACGACTTCGACGAGATGGCGGCGCTGGTGGCCAGCACCAGGCCCGGGCCGTTCTTCCCGCGGACCATCGAGCTGGGTGGCTACGTCGGCGTGCGCGTCGACGGCGAGCTCGTGGCGATGGCGGGCCAGCGGATGCGGACTCCGGGCGCGTGCGAGATCAGTGCGGTCTGCACCCGCGATGATCATCGCGGGCGTGGCCTCGCAGCAGCCCTCACCGCACGGGTCGCCGGAGCGATCGTCGGCCGGGGTGAGGTGCCATTCCTGCACGCGCGCACCGAGAACACCGCCGCCCGACGTCTCTACGAGCATCTCGGTTTCGCGACACGCGCCGACATCACCGTGACGGTGGTGAAGCTCCCCGGATGACCGGTGTCAGCGCTCGGCTCGGGCGACGTCGAGGAAGCGTTCGACGCCGCGCACGGTTGCGCTGGTCCGGGGATTGTCGAACACGTCGAAGGCGTGTTGTGCGCCCGGGAACTCGGCGTACACGACCGGGTTGGTGGACTCTTCGCGAAGGAGCTCGACGAAGCGTCTCGCCTGCTCGACCGGCACGAGGCTGTCGTTGGCGCCGTGGAGCACGAACATCGGCGGCGCGTCGCCGTGGATGCGACTCATCGGCGACGCCGACTCGAACACCTCGGAGTCGGTCAGCGGGCGCTTGACGACCCGGTCTGCGAGAAAATCGAGCATCTCGGCATGTCCGAGCTCCTCTCGGTTGGTCCAGTCGTAGACCCCGTAGAAGGGAACTGCGGCCTGGACCGAGGTGTCGACATCGGTGAACCCGGGCTGGAATGCCGGGTCGTTGGGTGTGAGCGCCGCCAGCGACGAGAGGTGGCCTCCGGCGGACCCGCCGGTGATCGCGATCCAATCCGGGTCGCCGCCGTGGTCGGCGATGTTGTCCTTGACCCAGGCGATCGCTCGCTTGATGTCGACGATGTGGTCGGGCCACGTCGCCCGCGGGCTGAGCCGATACGACACCGACACGCAGACCCAGCCGCGCTCGGCCAGATGCGTCATCAGCGGGTAGGCCTGACCCTCCTTGTCGCCGATGACCCACGCACCTCCGTGGATCTGGAGCAGGACGGGGGCCTTGCGCTCGGTCGGCAGGTCCGGGCGCGACCAGACGTCGAGCGTGGTGCGCCTGCCGGCGTCGGCGTAGGAGATGTGCTCACCACGCACGTAGGCCTTGCGAACCTTCGGCGACGGCACACGGGGTGCACGGAAGGTCGGCCGTGCGGTTTCGACGGCCTCGGCCAGGTGCTGCCGGTAGTCGTCGCCGAGCTCGGAACGCAGCGCGTCCTCGACGATGGGTTCGGCTTGGTCCATCAGCTGGCGGAGGCTGATGAGTCCGGCGATGGAGGCGCCCGTGAGCGCGAGCCCGGCGACGCCTTGTGGGGTCTTGAGAACACCCCGGCGGGCAGCGACGGCGACGCCGAGCGCATGCGCGCCGATCGACAGGTACGGGAGGTCCGAGGTCGGCCAGCCGGCTGCGAACGACAGAACAGAGCCAGGACCCTGACGAGCGAAGGGCTTGTGCGCGTTGAGTGTGTTCGCGGCTGCGAGCGCACTCCAGGTGAGGAACCGGTTGGCTGGTGTCATCGGGGCCGAGGATAGGGGCGAGGTCGCGCGAACGCCGGTTCGCTCTGGGTCGATCCGCAACGATGCCCCGCATGCCACGCAGCGTCGACGGTGCCCCAGCGGGCTGACTCAGGCGAGGACGCCGCCCATCATGTCGGCGTAGTTGTCGCGGTAGAAGCGACTCCGGCTCTGCTCGCTCACGCCGTCCATGGTCTCCTCGAACCGCTTGACCGGGTGCTTGGTCCCCTCAGGGTGGGGGTAGTCCGACGAGAAGAGGAAGAGGTCATCGCCGCACTCCTCGATCATCCATCCGACCGGTTCGCGGGGAAACGGGGTGAAGAACAGCTGACGGTGGACGAAGTCGCTGGCCTTCATCGACAGGTTGCGCATCGTTTTCTCGCCCCGTCCGAAGGTGGCCTGGCACAGATCGAGTCGCCGAAGCCATGGCACCACCCACATGGCTCCTTGTTCGATGCAGCCCCCCATCAGAGCCGGGTGGGCATCGAGCACGCCGTCGAGGACCATGGCCGACAGGAACTGCTCGGGCACCTGGTGGATGGCCATGTAGTCCTTGCCGCGGATGTTCTCGCCCCCGCCGAGGAAGTCGCTGACAGGGCGTCCGTTCTCGTGGAAGGCCGGCTTCAGGGCGCGCCCTGCGCCCCCGATGTGAAGCATGAACGGAACCCCTCGCTCTTCCAGGGTCGACCACACGGGGTCGTAGTCGGGGTGTGTCGGCGACAGGCCCTTGCCCGGATGCGAGGGGAACAGCATGGCGCCGCAGCCGAGGTCGAGCGCCTCGGTGACCAGCTCGAGGGTCAGCTCGGGCCCGAACCATCCGACCTGGCCGACCGCGATCATGCGGGGGTCGTCGGTGCAGAAGTCGGCCATGCCGCGGTTGAGCGCCCGCGTGCCCCCGGCCACGAGTTCGACATCGTCGCCGAGGAACTGCGTCGGAGCGAACGTCGCGAACACCAGCTGGCTCGAGAAACCCAGCAGATCGAGAGCCCGGCTGCGCTCGGCGCGGTCGAACGCACCAAGGGCGTGCCACCCCTTCGCGGTCATCAGTTGTTCCTCGAGCGCGGCTGCGGCACCGGCATCGCCTCGGCGCGCGGCGGCCTGCGCGACCGCGCCGGCGGCGAGTTTGCCGGCACCGCCCAGGTAGAGCGGACGGATGCGGTCGCGGATGTCGGGGTCGGCGTACGACTCGAGCCAATCGGGCAACTCCATGACGTGGCTGTCGGCGTCGTGTACGACCCCGACGATCTCGGCTTCTTCCACGTACGTGCTCATTGCTTCCCCCGAAGTCGTGCGTTGCGTGCCGAACCAGTCTGCCCGAGAACGCCGACGAGCGCAGTCCGCTCGGGCCGCTAGCGGCCGAGCGCGGTCTCGACCGCTGTCACGTAGTCGGTGAGGCGTGACCCGATCTCGAAGCCCACGTCGGGATCGGAGAGATCGGGATCGGACCACACCTCCGACAGCCGTCGCCAGCTCGCACGGCCGAGAAAGGGTCCGGCGACAGCTTCGGGTCCCAGCACCGGTCGCCACAACTCCTCACTCGCGAGCACGCGGTCGAGCAGCGCCTGGTTGTCCGCCTCGCTGGTGTGCTCCGCGTGCCAGCCCACCTCGATCGCGAGAACCGAGGCGTCTTCCACGAGCTCGGCCGACACGACCTGGGCCTCGTAGTGCGCCCGGGTCGCCTCGCCCGCGCCGTACCAGAGCTTGAGGGCCCAGCGACGGGAGCGGACCTCGAAGTCGGCGAAATCGGGAGGGACGAGTGAACCGACGACGTCGGCGACCTCGTCGAAAAGGTGCTGTTCCATCGGACGGTCACCGTAGAGGCACGGTGGCCCTCACGAGCCAGGGGTGGCGTGCCGTGGCGCTTCGGCTACCGTTGTTGTGCTCGTGGCCGCAGTGGCGACGGCACGAAAGGACCCATGGCAGGAAGCACCGACGTCATCGTTTTCGAGGGTGAGGTCATCGAGGCGTTGCCCGGCGGCATGTTCAAGGTGAAGCTCGAGAACGATCACGAGGTGCTCGCCTACATCTCCGGCAAGATGCGCCGCAACCGCATCCGCGTCCTACTGGGCGATCGCGTGCAGGTCGAGCTCTCACCGTACGACCTCACCAAGGGTCGCCTCGTCTATCGCTGGAAGTAGCTCCGAAGGCCGAATCCGGCCGGGGTGATCGTCCAACAGCCGGAGGGTCGCTGTCCCCGGCCGGCACGATGGCCCCCTGCATCGGCTCGTGGCGATCAGCCGTAGATGATGCGGGTGATCCAGTCGGCGACGAGCGCCGGCCGCTCTTCTCCGTCGATCTCGACGGTGATCGTGCGGGTCGATTGGATGGTGTTGTCGCCCTTGAGCTCGGCGTTGGCGAGGACCGCCGACGCTCGGATGCGCGAGCCGACCTTGACCGGGCTCACGAAGCGGACCTTGTCGAAGCCGTAGTTGATGCCCATGACGACGCCGGCGAATCGGCTGGCATCCTGGGGGATCGAGCCGGTGAGGTGGGTCAGCATCGACAGGGTCAGGAACCCGTGGGCGATGGTTGTCCCGAACGGGGTGGCCTTGGCCGCTTCGGGATCGATGTGGATGAACTGATGGTCGATGGTGACGTCCGCGAACGTGTTGATGCGCTCTTGATCGACCTCGAACCAATCACCCACTCCCTCGTGCTCGCCGATCGCGGCCCGGTACTCCTCGAATGCCTTTGCTGCTGCTTCGCTCATGGCCGACGACCGTAGACGACGGCACGTCCACCCGGGTGAACTGTGGAGCGACCGGTGGACAACGGGTGGACAACTGAGATGAAGCTGGGGGTAACCGAGAAATGCTGTGTACAACCCTGTGGATTCGCAAATACCCCTTGACCTGGGGTTTTGGAGGGTGCAGAGTGGCTCTCAGCCGGTCGGAAGCGACGGTGCGGAACTCGCCAGCGACGATGGTGGAAACACCAACGGAGCATGAGGAAAGCACTCGAACGGAACGCCGGTGAGGAAATGAGCCCATCGGGTCGCCGAAGCTCCGAGGCCGCAAGGCCACAGAGACGAGGAGGCCGCCGATCGCTCCGGTCGAAAGACCGCGGCGGACGGTTGGGCCGACGAACAGGCTCGCCCCTGGTCGCAGGCCCCGAACCTCAGCTCACCGAGGGAGACCTCGGTGGATGAGGGCCAAAAAACCGAACGCCCGCCGGGCGAGAGCCAGACGGACGTTCGGTCCAGAAGATGTCTTCGAGAACGGTATATCCGCTCACTTCGACATCGGTGGATGCTCAGACCGATTGACGCCCCGGTGCGTCGTGAAGGCTTCGGCCCGACCGACCACCGGGGCGTTTCTATCGTGGCGGGCCGTCCGGGTCGAGGACGGCGGCGTCGATGAGTTCGCGACCGGCGAGCGGCGCACGAAGGGTGATGGGGACCGCGCGGTACTCGGCGATCGCCGGGCAGGCGACGTCCTCGGATCCTGCTTCGGGGCCGGTGAACAGGGCGATCGTGACGGTGAGGGCGGTCTCGGTGACCTCGACCCGATCGACGATCGTGCACGGTGCGGGAGCGGAGGTGAAACTCACCCAGTGGGTGGTGTCGACACCGTCGCCGTCGTCGCGAACCTCGTCCCAGGGCTGCGGGGTCGACAGGTTGACGGTCCCCGGCTCGCTGAGTGTGGGCTCGGGCCGAACGGGGCTCGACCCGTCGCCCGGCGCGTCCGGAGGGGTGGCACCCGGACTTCCCCCGGGACCGGTGTCCTCGCAGTCGGGTGCGCCGGCGAGGCAGCTCCCCGTGGCTCCACCGGCGCTGCCCGCGTCGTCCTGCGAGGCCGTGTCGCCGGAGCCACCACACGAGGCGGCGGCCAGCGCCAACACGGTTCCGATGACGAGCGCGTGGAGATGACGCCCGGGTCCAGCCCTCACGGTGCTCCTTCCACATCGTCGACAGGTGTCCGTCAACAGCGTCGCAGATGGCTTGGCCGATTCCTCGGCACGCAGCTCTCCTCAGGCGTTGGTCCGAAGTGCACGCCGAACCCGCTCGACACTGACCGGGGTTCGGGTGCCGACCTGTTGCGCGAACAACCCGACGCGGAGCTCTTCGAGCATCCACCCGATCTCTTCGGTGCGTTCGGGGCCGAGGAACCCAGCGCGCGTCGCGAGCTCGGTCTCCAGCTCTGCGAGGGTGGCGGTGTGCTCGGCGTCTCGGCCGGCGGCCTGGGTCATCCGTTCGACCCGGTGCTCAGCCGCGGTGAGCAGCCGGTCCAGGTCGCCGAGACGCGAACCGAGACGGGTCGCGACCCCGGGGGACAGCAGGCGGTCGAGGTGCACTCGGAGGTCGACGACGGAGGCGTCCAGGTCGGGACTCGACAACCTCTCGGTCGCCGCCCGGATCGCTGCGGCACGCGCGAGCGCGCGGGCGACGATGATCGCGTGCTCGGTCGCACGGTCGAGCACCTGATCTCTGGCGCGCCGTACCAGCGAGCTCAGCGCATCGCCCGTGCGCGGGGGCCCGCCCGGCTCGTCGGCGAGTTGGTCGATCGCGGCACCGATGCAGTCATCGAGCACCTCGACCAACCTGCCGCGAGCCGCGCCGGCGAGCGCGAGACTGGTGTCGTTCGGCAGTCGCCGGGCCAGCGCCTTGCGGGGATCGGTCAACCGGGCGAGGACGAGCGCTCTGACGCCGCGTCGGTGCTCGTCGAGCGCCGCACGCGGGTCGTCGAGCACGCGGAGTGCCACCACGCCGTTCTCGACCACCAGCGCAGGATGTCCGACGACGGGTCCGGACGGTCCGTCGACCTCGACCGTCTCCGGGATCTCGCCGAGGTCGTCGATCTCCACGACCGACCGCTCGATCGCGCCGAACAGGCTGGACAAGGCCACCCTCACGTTCCCGGCAACTTTCGCCTTGAGGCGGCCGAGGTCCTTTCCCGCCGCGACGAGCCCCCCGTCCTCGCCGAACACCGCAAAGGTCATGCGGAGGTTTCGTGGGACGTCGAGCCATCCGAATTCGGTCGGCTCGATCGGCAGGCCGGCGCGAGATCGAACCTCTTCTGCGAGGACGTCGGCCAGCGGTCCTTCTGCGGGATCCCGAGTCGCCACGATGGCGGCAGCGGTCTCGGCCACGGGTGAGAGCTCCCGGCGGATGGGCTTCGGCAAGGTCCGCAACAGTGCCTCGACGAGCTGCCGTCGGAATCCGGGGACCTGCCAGTCGAACCCTGCTTCGCCGATCTGATTGAGCGAGCGCACGTCGAAGTGGGCCATGACGCCGTCGGTGGCGGACTCGGGATTGAACTCATAGGTGAGCGGGATGTCGAGGGCGATGCCCGGCCAGAAGTCCGGGTAGGCGTCGGAGTCGACGTCGTCGGCGACGTCGCCGAGCAGCGTCTCCGGGTCGAACCGGAGCGGATCGGGTTCGGTCTCGTGCGTGCGCTTGCGCCACCGGTTGAAGTGTCCGACCGAGGTCACGTCGCTGCCCACGACTCGGTCGTAGTGATCGAACAGCAGGTGGTCGCCGATCACCAGGTCGCTTCGACGCGCCCGTTCGGCCAGCGACCGCGTGTCGGCCAGCGCGGCTCGGTTCGCATCCAGAATCGGGACCGGGAGGTCGATTTCGCCGCTGACCAGGCCGTGGTCGATGAACAGGTCGCGAGCTGCTGACTGGTCGACCTGCGCGTACGGGACCGTGCGGTCGGCGATGAGTGGCAGCCCGTACAGCGTGACCCGTTCGGTGCAGACGGCACGGCCTCGTCGTCGGTCCCATCGGGGATCGCCGTGACTTCGCTTGACCAGGTGCGAGCCGATGCGCTCGGCCCACTCGGGCTCGATGCGGGCGGCCGTCCGGCCCCAGAGGCGATTGGTCTCGGTCAGCTCTCCGGCCATCACCCAGTCCGGACGGTTGCGGCGCAGTGCACTGTCGCGGGTGATCAGGAACCGGGCGTCTCGTGCGCCGCGGTACTCGTCGCGGTCGCCCTCGCGCATCCCGACGTGCGACAACAGGCCGGCCAGCACCGACCGGTGGATGGCGTCGTGATCGTCGGGGCGTGAACTGATCGACAGTCCCATGTCGCGGACGATCTTGCGGAGTTGGCGATCGAGATCCTGCCACTCGCGTATCCGCAGGAAGTGGAGGAACTCGGCCCGGCACATCCGACGGTAGGCGTTGCCCGAGGAGGCCTTGCGCGCCTCCCGGAGGTACTCCCAGAGGTCGACGTACGCGATGAAGTCTGATCCTGACTCTCCGAATCGGCGGTGGGCTGCGGTGGCGTCGGTTCGCTTGTCGCTGGGGTACTCGCGCGGATCCTGGATGGCCATCGCGGACGCGATGATCAGCACCTCTCGGATGCACCCCTCGGCCTCGGCTTCGAGGATCATTCGACCGAGGCGCGGGTCGACGGGCAGCCGCGCCAGCTTTCTCCCCAGCTCGGTGAGGTCGCCTTCGGCATCGAATGCCGCGAGTTCTTCGAGGAGGCGGATGCCGTCGGTGATCGCGGCGGTGTCGGGCGGTTCGACGAACGGGAAGTCGGCGACCGGCCCCAGGCGTAGGGCAGCCATCTGCAGGATCACCGAGGCGAGGTTGGTCCGAAGGATCTCGGGTTCGGTGAAGTCGGGCCGTTGGTCGAAGTCGGGTTCGGCGTACAGGCGGATGCACACCCCGGGAGCCACCCGGCCACAGCGGCCGGCTCGTTGGTCCGCCGATGCCTTGGAGATCGCCTCGATCGGGAGGCGCTGCACCTTCAACCGCCGGCTGTAGCGCGAGATGCGTGCGGTGCCGACGTCGACGACCGAACGGATGCCGGGCACGGTGAGCGAGGTCTCCGCGACGTTCGTCGCCAACACCACCCGACGCTTGTCGTGGCGGGCGAAGATCCGTTGTTGCTCCGCCGCGGACAGCCGCGCATACAGGGGCAGGATCTCGGTGTCGGGGAGCTTCAGGGCCGCAAGCGCGTCTGCGGCATCATGGATCTCGCGTTCACCACTCAGGAACACGAGGGTGTCCGATGCGTCTTCGGTCCACAGCTCGGTGACGGCATCGCAGATCGCATCGTTCTGATCCCGGTCGTCGTCGTCCTCGGTGCCGAACGGTCGATAGCGCATCTCGACCGGGTACGAGCGACCCGACACCTCGATCACCGGTGCGGCGAAGTGATCGGCGAACCGTTCCGTGTCGATCGTCGCCGACGTCACGATCACCTTCAGGTCCGGCCGTCGGGGCAGCAGGCGAGTCAGATAGCCGAGCAGGAAGTCGATGTTGAGGCTCCGCTCGTGGGCCTCGTCGAGAATGAGCGTGTCGTACCGCCGCAGGTCGGGGTCTCGTCGGGTTCGAGCGAGCAGGATGCCGTCGGTCATGACCTGGAGACGGGTGTCGGGTCCGACCCGGTCGTCGAAGCGGATCGTCGAGCCGACGAGACCCCCGACCGTGGTGCCCAGTTCGTCGGCGACGCGGGCGGCCACGGCTCGGGCAGCGAGGCGACGCGGTTGGGTGTGCCCGATCAATGCCTCAGCGCCCCGCCCCAGCTCGAGGCACATCTTCGGCAACTGGGTGCTCTTGCCCGAACCGGTCTCGCCGGCCACGATCACCACCTGGTTGGCGGTGATGGTCTCGAGCAGTTCTTGCCGGCGTGCCGTGATCGGCAGATCGGCTGGGTAGCTGATGTCGAGATCAACCGTCATCGCGCCACGAGGCTCGCACACTCGGTGATCACACAGGTGCGTCGACGAGGAATCCGCCGGACTGCCGGTGCCACAGGCCGGCGTAGGTGCCGCCGGCCTCGATGAGGTCGCGGTGGGTGCCCTCCTCGATGATGTGGCCCTCGTCGATGACGATCAGTCGATCCATTCGTTGCACCGTGCTCAGGCGGTGGGCGACCACCAGCGCCGTGCGGTCGCGCATGAGCTCGAGCAGTGCCTCCTGGATGAGCGCTTCGGACTCCGAGTCGAGGGCACTCGTCGCCTCGTCGAGCACCAGGATCGGGGCGTCTCGGAGGATCGCCCGAGCAATGGCGACCCGTTGCCGCTGGCCGCCCGACAGCTTGACGCCGCGCTCGCCGACGAGGGTGTCGTAGGCGCGGGGAAGCTGGGTGATGAACTCATCGGCGTGCGCAGCCCGGGCCGCGATGCAGACCTCAGCGGCGGTCACCTCGGGGCGACCGAACGCGATGTTCTCGTGGATCGTGCGGTGGAACATCACCGGGTCCTGCGGCACGTAGGCGATCTGGCTGCGGAGGTCGGCCTGTCGGATCGTGCGGACATCCTGGCCACCCACGACGACCGCTCCGTCCTCGATGTCCATCAACCGAAGCAGGAGTCGGGTGATGGTGGTCTTGCCGCCGCCGGAGCGACCGACGAGTCCGATCTTCTCGCCGCTGGCGACGCGCAGGTCGAGGTCGGTGAACAGCGGGGTGGCCGCGTCGCCGTGCCGGAATCGGACGTGCCGGAACTCGACACTCGAATCGGTGGGGGCGAACGGCATCGGCTCGGCGGGATCGACCACCGTCGGATCGTCGAGGAGTAGTTCGGTGAACTGCGCGGCCTCGGTCAGTGAGCTCTCGATGGCGCGGTAGATCTGGTTGAGCTCGAAGAGGATCTTGGTCGCTTGTGCGTAGTACGTGAAGGTGACGAAGACCGTCTCGACGCGGTCGAGGTCGGCGAGGCGGATGGCGAGGACGAGGCCGAGCACGTTCGTGAGCACCGACATGGGTGCGACGAGGCCGTCGACGTAGAAGTTGTGGAAGTCCCAACTCCGGATGTTGAGTCGACGATGGCGGTCGACGTTGCGCTGATGAGCGTCGGACTCGTCGTCTTCGGCCGATTGGGCCCGGACGGCCTCCATGTTCGCGATCGTGTCGGCGACCCTCCCGGCAACGGCGGCCGACGCGGCCTCGCGCTCGTCGACGATCGCCTGACGGCGGCGGATCAGCGGTGCCACCAGCCCGACGGTGATGAGCAGCATGACGAGCAGGCTGAACACCAGCCACGGGCTGAAGCGCCACAGGATCACCGAGGCGAACAGCAGCGGGACGAGGTTGCCGAACACCCGCATCGACAAGGTGTCACCGAACGCCTCGAAGTTGCGTCCGTACGACACGAGGCGCTTGGTGAGCGAGCCCGCGAAGTTGTCGTGGAAGAACACGGCATCCTTGGCGAGGAGCTCGTCCATGCCCGACGTCGTCAGGTTCTCGATGGCCACCGCATCGGTTCGGTTGAGGAAGTAGATGCCGATGCGCCACCACACCTCGCCCGCCAGCAGGCAGGCGGCGAACAGGAGGAGTTCGGGCGTGAGCGAGTCGATCGTGAAGTCGGCGTCGCCGGCGGCGTCGAGCACGCGGGCGATGACGAGCGGTGGGAGATAGAACACGAACACGTTGCCGACCGCCGGCAGCAGCATCGCCGGGATCGCATGCCGCCATCCGCGTCGCAGTTCACCGAAGTAGTCGTGCCGTGCTCGCGCCAGGGCGCGCCGCCGTCGTGGCGAGTCGCGCTCGAGCGCGTCCTCCCCGATGTCGATCACCCGTCAATGGTGTCGAGTTCGGGCAAGCGCTGCCACCGACTTTCTTCGCGCAGCCCGTGGAAGCGGCCTTCAATCTCGTGCTGCCGGGCGCACCGGTGCAGCGAGCTGCACGAGGTCGGGACTTGCGTCGTTCGGCTGCACGAGGTTCGTCAGTCGGCGGCCCGGAGTGCGGCGACCAGGGTGTCGGCGACCGCCAGCGGCGCGGCGTCGATACGGCGGGCCACCACCAGATCGCGCTCGGCGATCGGCTCGCGGCGAGCCCGTTCAAGCGGATCGGGGCCCGATTCGGCCTGCACGATGGGGAGCACGGTCCAGCCGAGGCCCAGGTTGACCATCTCGCGCAAGACCTCGGGCTGGTGCGATTCGGCGACGACGTCGAAGCGGGCGCCGAGCGACTCGAGACCGTCGGCGATGAGGCTCCGGGTGTGCGATCCCTCGGGGAACGTGACCCACGGCCCCCAGTCCTTGGGTCGAGCGCGTCGGCCAACCTGTTCGGGTGGGGCGTAGACCGCAAGTGCGTCGCCTCGAAGGCGCAACCACTCGACCCCCTCCACCGGGCGCGGCGGCTCGACGCACACCACGAGATCGAGCTCGGCCGTGGCCAGGTCGGCCAACAGCGGACTCGACGGCGCGACGGCCAGGCGAAGCTCGAC
The DNA here is from genome assembly GCA_035529695.1 of Acidimicrobiales bacterium. Classification (GTDB taxonomy): domain Bacteria; phylum Actinomycetota; class Acidimicrobiia; order Acidimicrobiales; family Salinilacustritrichaceae; genus DATKWD01. The sequence continues at coordinate 118,411 of DATKWD010000092.1, forward strand.
ATCGGGTCGCTCGGCTCGGAACTCACGGAGGACGGCGGGGTAGTGGTTGACGGCCGCAGCATCGATCATGCCGAGGCGCAGTGACCCTTCGGCACCTGACCGGGCCCGCTCGGCCCAGGCCGCGAGGTCCCGCGTCGAGGCGACGACGGCCTCGGCATGGGCGAGAACGGGGTCAGCAGCCGAGGTCAGCCGACGACGGCGCCCGTCGCGTTCGAACAGGGTGACACCCACCCGACGTTCGAGTTCGGCAAGTCCTTGCGACAGCGCAGATGGCGAGACCCCCACGTGGCTTGCAGCATCGGCCCACGTCGACCCGTCACCCACCGCGACCAGGTATTCGAGTTGCTGGACGGTGAGATTCGGGAGGGTTGCCACCCGATGCATGATAGATGAGGAAAGCTTCACAAATATTGCCAACTCATCAGAAGTACCGCACAATGTTCTTCATGTCTGAACCTCGCTCGATCGCTCCCTCTTCCGGAAAGCTGGGCGTCCTCACCCCAGGCCTCGGTGCCGTCGCCTCGACCTTCATCGCAGGGGTGCTCGCCACCCGCGCCGGGACCTCCCAGCCAATCGGCTCGATGTCCCAGATGGCCCACATCCGGCTCGGCGATCGCGCCGACAACCGCAACCCGCTGATCAAGGACTTCGTCCCGATCGCATCGCTCGACGACCTGGTCTTCGGCGGATGGGACCCGATCTCGCCCAACGCCCTCGAGGCCGCCCGCACGGCCGGCGTGCTCGAAGAGCGCGACCTCGCGCCGATCTCGGCCGAGATGGAGGGCATCGTCGCCATGGACGCGGTCTTCGACCAGTCGTGGGTCAGCCGGCTCGAAGGCACCCGGGTCAAGACCGGTGACTCGAAGATGGATCTCGCCGAACAGCTGATCGCCGACATCGAGAACTTCCGCATCGAGAACGACTGCGACCGGATCGTCATCGTGTGGTGCGGTTCGACCGAGGCCTACCGCGACCTCACCGAGGTGCATCAGAGCATCGACGCGTTCGAGCAGGGTCTGCGCGACAGCGACGACATGATCAGCCCCAGCCAGATCTACGCCTATGCCGCCCTCCAGTCGGGGGTTCCGTTCGCCAACGGCGCACCGAACCTGTCGGTCGACATCCCGTGCATGATCGAGCTCGCCGAGCGCAACGGCGTGCCGATCGCAGGCAAGGACTACAAGACCGGTCAGACCCTCATGAAGACGATCCTCGCTCCTGGGCTCAAGTCACGGATGCTCGGCCTGCGGGGGTGGTACTCGACCAACATCCTCGGCAACCGCGACGGTGAGGTGCTCGACGATCCCGAGAACTTCAAGTCGAAGGAGGTCAGCAAGCTCGGCGTGCTCGACACGATTCTCCAGCCCGAGGCCTATCCCGAGCTGTACGGCAACATCGACCACGTCGTGCGCATCAACTACTACCCGCCCCGCGGCGACAACAAGGAGGGCTGGGACAACATCGACATCTTCGGGTGGATGGGGTACCCGATGCAGATCAAGGTCAACTTCCTCTGCCGTGACTCGATCCTCGCCGCGCCGCTCGTCCTCGACCTGGCGCTCTTCATGGACCTCGCGTCACGCGCTGGCGAGTCGGGCGTGCAGGAGTGGCTGAGCTTCTACTTCAAGGCCCCCCAGCCGGCTCACCCCGATCTCGATCCCGAGCACGACATCTTCATTCAACAGACCAAGCTGAAGAACACCCTTCGTGAATGGATGGGCGAGGCTCCGGTCACGCATTCCGAGGCGGGCTGATCGTCGACCGTGTCGCCGACCGATGGTGCGCTGACGCTCCGGCTCACAGAACTGACAGAGCGCTTCCGGCGCTCGCTGTTCGCGGTGCCGGCTCTGTGGGTCCTCGCCTTGATCGCGCTTTCGCGGCTGACGCTCGCCGTCGACGAGCGATCCCAGAACGACGAGCTTCCGAGTGTGTTCTCCACCACGGTCGACAGCGGTCGAGCCCTGCTCGCCTCCATCGCCTCGGGCACCATCACGGCGGCCTCGGTCGTGTTCTCGCTCACCCTGGTCTCGGTGCAAATGGCGTCGTCGCAGTTCTCGCCGCGCACGCTCAGGAACTTCCTGGGCGACCGGTTCCAGCAGAACGTGTTCGGGATCGTCCTCGGTACGTTCGCGTTCTCGATCGCCATTCTCCGCCAGATCAGGGAACCGCTGCGCGACGGTGGATCGCCCCTCATTCCTCAGTTCGGCATCACCGTGGCCACGGTCATGGCGCTCGTCTCGTTGTTCGCGCTGCTCGGGTCGATCAATCGCACCGCCCGCAGTCTCCGAGTCACCTCGGTCGCCAAGCAGATCGTCGAGGAGACGCTGTCGACCATCGACGACCGGTTCCCGCTCGATCGGCAGCCGATGGCCGTCTCGGCACCAGGACGGCTTCCGTCGCCGGTCGAACCCGTCGACGACCACTTCGAACCCGCCGCCGTGGTCACGGCCGACACGACCGGATGGATCCAACAGATGAGCATCGACGCGCTCGCCGAGAGCCTCCCGGAGGGATCCGCAATCCGACTCGACGTGTCCGTCGGGAGCTACATCAGCCGTGGACAGGTGCTCGCCACCATTTCGCCGATTCCCGAGGTCGACGCGGCGATGATGCGCGACCTCCGGAGCGCGTGCTCCATCGGCGACACCCGCACGCTGCAGAGCGACGTCGCCTACGGCATCCTCCAACTCGAGGACATCGCGCTGCGCGCCCTTTCGCCCGGCATCAACGATCCCAACACTGCGATCGCCATCGTCTCCCAGATGGGCACGATCCTGCTCGATCTGCTCGGTCGCGATCTCGAGCCACGAGTGTCGGACGTGCGAGGCCGCACCGTGCGCCGCCCGGTGGAGCCCGACTTCGGCGACTACCTCGGCGCCGCGCTCGACAAGGTCCGGCGCGCGGCGCGTGACGAGCCCGCGGTGCTGTCGTCGATCCTCCGGATGCTCGCCATGGTGCGCGACGAGCTCGACCGGCGGCGCCAGCTCCGGACCGAGGTCGCTGATCTCATCGAGCACGAGGCGTCGCTGATCGTGGCCGAGGCAGAGCGATGCGCAGCCCTCGACGAGGACACGGCCGCCGTCGGGCAGCTTGCGCTCGAGCTGTCGCTGATCGAACAGAGCTCCGGGCCCCGACGAGGGTGAGGTCGCACACCGCGACCACCTGGTTTGCCCACACCGGCGGCTTGAGCTCGCGAGTGTTGCATGGGCGCTACGTTGCCGCTCCGTGAGCGACGCGATGCCCGAGGACCTGACCCGGTCGAGCCGCGACCGGGGAACCTCGGGTAGGCAGCTCCAGGCGTGGCTGAGGTCGGTGACGGGCGACGACGACGCCACGGTCGGTGAGGTCACGTCGCCCGAATCGAACGGGATGTCCTCGGAGTCGTTGCTCTTCGATGCCACGGTGCTCGGTCGCGAAGAACGGCTGGTGGCCCGGGTCGCACCCGACCTGTCCGACGTGCCGGTGTTCCCGACGTACGACCTCGAGCTCCAGTATCGGGTGATGGGTCTGGTCGCCGAACACAGCTCGGTTCCGGTCCCGCGCACGCGCTGGCTCGAACTCGACGAGAACCCGCTCGGCGCCCCGTTCTTCGTGATGGACCGAGTCGACGGCGAGGCCGCATCTGATGTCCCGCCCTACACGTTCGAAGGAGCCCTGGTCGACGCCGATGCTTCAACCCGAGCGGCGTGCGAACGCAATGCCGTCGGACTGGTCGCCGGCATCCACTCGATCGACATCGGTCCGCTCGACACGGACTTCCTCGAGCTCGACCGCCCGGGCGACACGCCATTGCGACGCCACGTCGCCGAGTGGGACGCCTATCACGAGTGGGTCCGGGGCGACCGGGTTCACCCGATTCTCAGGGACGGGCGGGCCTGGCTCGAGGAGAACTGGCCCAACGAGACGCCCGCCGTCATCAGCTGGGGAGACAGCCGGATCGGCAACGTCCTGTGGCAGGGCATCGAACCGGTCGCAGTCCTCGACTGGGAGATGGCGGGCCTCGGTCCGCGCGAGCTCGACCTCGGGTGGATGCTCTTCCTCCATCAGTTCTTCCAGCGCATCGCCGAGACCTTCGAACTGCCCGGCCTCCCCGACTTCATGCAACGCGACCGGGTCGTCGCGACCTATGTCGAGATGACCGGTGTCGAGCCGGTCGACCTCCACTGGTACGAGACCTACACCGCGTGGCGGCACGGCATCATCATGGCCCGCATCCAGGCGCGCAGCGTCCACTTCGGTCAGGCCGAATGGACCGACGACGTCGATGCGCCGATCCTCCATCGCGACCAGATCGCCGAACTGATCAGTCGGTGAGCCGCCCAAACCACGATCTTCGTTGCTCTACCGCCAACTATTGGCCAGAGAACAACAAGGATCCGGGGTGGGAGCTCGGGTGGCGAGGGTGAGCGCCGAGATCGTCTGTCCCGAGTGCGGTGAAGACGACGACCTCCGCGGTGAGCGGATCGACGAACTGATCCACATCACCTGTGGGTCGTGCGGCCGTGCGTGGGATCGCGACCCGTCACCCCGGTGTCCGATCTGCGACTCCGACGATCTGCATGCGTGTCTGAAGGCGGTCGTCGAGCGTTCACGCGGGACGCAGTTGTCGGTCGTGGGTACCGAGGTCGTCCATCTCTGCCGGGTGTGTGACGCCGGAGCCCTCGAGTCGTATCGCCTGTCGGGCACGCTGCTGATGCCCGAAGAGTTGCCCACCGTCGGCCCCGAGCAGGACGCATGAGGCGGGCCTGATGGGCGAGGTCCACCTGCTCGCCAATCCTGCGTCGGGGACCGCCGACGAGGGTGACCGGGCAGCGGTGTCTCGCCAGATCTCGGCAGCGGGACACGAGGTGATCGACATCACCGGCGGCTCCTCGGATGCGTCGAGCCGGGCCGTCGAAGCGATCGTGGCGGACGGAGCCGAGAGACTGGTGGTGGTCGGCGGCGACGGGCTGGTGCACCTCGCACTGCAGGCCGTCGCCGAGTCGACCACGGTCATGGGGCTGGTTCCCCAGGGCACCGGAAACGACTTCGTCCGAGCTCTCGGCCTGCTCGACCTCTCGCTCACCGAACAGGTCGACGCGGCGCTGTCCGATGGCGTGCCCGTCGATGCACTCAAGACCACTCATGGCTGGGTCGGTACGGTCGCCACGCTCGGGTTCGCCGGCGACGTGACCGCGCGCGCCAATGCGATGAGCTGGCCGCGAGGCGAATCGGTCTATTCGATCGCCACGATTCTGCAGCTTCCCCGGCTGCGGCAGCTCGAGCTGACCTTCACCGTCGATGGAGTCGCCGAGTCGACCTCGACCACGATGCTGTCGATCGGCAACACCAAGTACTTCGGCGGGGGCATGAAGATCTGCCCGGGCGCGGTGCCGACGGGCGGGTTCTTCGAGGCGACAACGGTCGGCGGGGTCGGCCGCCTGTCGTTTCTCCGGGTGTTCCCCAGGGTGTTCAAGGGAACCCACGTCGACCACCCGTCGGTGGCCGTGCGTATGGGCCGGTCCGGACGACTCGAGGGAGACGCGGCTGACCTGTGGGGAGACGGTGAGCGCCTCGGGCCCCTGCCGGTCGACTTCGAGATCGTGCGCGACGCAGTCCGGGTCGCCGGCGCCCGACTCTGACCGGCTCAAGCCGGATCTTCGTTGCTCTCCGACCAATAATTGGCAGGAGAGCAACGAAGATCGGGGACGTTGACGGTCTGGCGGCTGATCTTGGCGTCCTCGATGGCCTCGCGATCCTGGGTGTTCGAGTGGTTCGGGAAGGTGGAGGTCTCGGGCGCATCGTCGGGCGAGAAGCCGACGGTCATGATGAAGCTCGATCCATCCGACACCGGGTGGCCTGTCCGAAGGTCACGTCGTAGACCGTCTCGCCGCCGTCCCGGGTGCCGTCGGCCGGCCCGTCGTCGGTCGAACTGCACGCGGCAGCCAGAAGGGCGAGCAGGACCAGCAGGTGGCACGTCGACCGGCGCATCGGGGTGACCGTCGAGTCGGCTCGAGGTCACCCCGAAGCTCGCGGTATCGGGCTGGCTGGGACGCTCACCGGTGTCGGCGAGCGTGTGGCGCTACTCGACGGTGAGCGTGCCTTCCATACCGGCGTCGAAGTGGGTCTCGATCGCACAGATGACCTGGTACTCACCGGCCTCCGCGACGGTGAACGACTCGGACGTGTCGGTGCCGGGCTCGATCGCCTCGACCTCGAACAGCACCTTCTCCTCGGCGAACTCGTCCTCGGACTCGATGTCATCACCCGCCTTCAGCACTGCCCACTCGTGTTCGACGCCGCCATCGTTGGTGAAGTCGATCGTGAACTCCTCGCCGGCCGGAACCGTCCAGCCGGTCGGATCGAACTCGAAGTCCGTCGCAGTGGCCTCGATCGATGTCGAGGCCCCTTCGCCGGAATCACCGTCGTCGTCAGAGCCGCACGCTCCGAGCGCGACCACCACCAAGGTGATCACGACAACGCCGAGTGCTCCTCGCGTCTGTGTCATTGGAACCGCCCTCCCCTGTCGCCAGAGTTTCTGCCGACATGGGGAGGGTAGGTGATGCCGACAGCCGACGCCGGAAAGCTCATGCGATGGTTTGCCGGGACGGTACGGTCGCCCGATGATCGCTGAACGGTTTCGCATCGACGACAGGGTTGCCATCGTGACCGGAGCGAGTCGAGGCATCGGTGCCGCGTGCGCCCGAGCCCTCGCCGAGGCCGGAGCCGACGTGGTCATCGGTGCGCGCTCGGCCGACTCGCTCGAGGCAGTGGCAGCCGACATCGAGGCCACGGGCAGGAACGCCGCGACCGTCGCCGCCGACCTGTCTGACCGCGAGTCGCTCTCTCGTCTGATCCTGGCGGCGACCTCGCGTTTCGGTCGGATCGACATCGTCGTCAACAACGTGGGTGGGAGCTTTCCCAAGCCGTTCCTCGAGACGTCCGAGAAGAGCTTCGAGAAGTCGTTCTCGTGGAATGTCACGACGGCGTTCAACCTCACCCAACTCGCGGCGCCAGAGATGCTGAAGACCGGCGACGGGTCGGTGATCAACATCGCGTCTGCCGCCGGACGCATGGCATCGCGAGGTATGGCCGGGTATGGCACGGCCAAGGCGGCGATGATCGCGCTCACCCGCAATCTGGCCCAGGACCTGGCGCCGCGTATCCGTGTCAACGCCATCGCTCCCGGTGCGATCGCAACCGATGCGCTGCAGATGGTGCTCGACGACGACGGAATGCGGAACGCGATGATCGAGGGAACCCCGCTCCGCCGCATCGGAGATCCCGACGACATCGCTGCGGCAGCGCTCTACTTCGCGTCATCGGCCTCGGGCTACGTCACCGGCCAGGTGCTCGCGGTCGACGGAGGGATCCAGTCTCCGAACCTCGAGATGCCCATTGCCGATCTGGAATGACGTGGCCCGGTCGCGGCTACGGTCGCGGGTCTGCCCATTGACCCGATGACGGGGGAGTCGATGACGATCACCGAGGCCGAGCTCGAGAGCCGCACCAAGGAACTGCTGTCGGAGTTCCATCCCGACGAGGTCGACCAGTTCACGTTCCGTGGTCAGCAGTTCGACCGGGGTCTGGCCATGGTGCACTTTCCCGAGGGGCTCGGTGGCCTCGACGTCGCTCCGAAGCTGCAAGGCGTGGTCGATGCCACCATCCAGGCGAACGCGAAGACCTGGTACGAGAACATGGCCATCAACCCGATGGGGATCGGGATGGCTGCACCCACGCTGCTGACCTATGCCGCAGGTGACTGGAAGCGACGACTCATGCGACCGCTCTACACGGGCGAAGAGTTGTGGTGTCAGATGTTCTCCGAGCCCGGCGCCGGCTCCGACGTCGCGGGGCTCTCGATGCGCGCCGAGCGCGACGGCGACGAGTGGATCATCAACGGACAGAAGGTCTGGACGAGCCTCGCTCACCATGCGAAGTGGGGGCTCCTGCTCACCCGGAGCGACCCCGAGGTGCCCAAGCACAACGGCATGACGTACTTCCTCGTCGACATGGGTTCGCCCGGCGTCGAGATCCGGCCGCTGCACCAGATCACCGGTGATGCCGAGTTCAACGAGGTGTTCTTCACTGACGTGCGGATTCCCGACAGCCAACGGCTGGGCGAGCCGGGCGACGGGTGGCGGGTGGCGATCACGACGCTGATGAACGAGCGAACATCGCTTGGGAGTGGATCGGCGCGCAAGGACGTCGGGCCGATCCACGACCTCGTCAAGCTGTGGAAGGCTCGCGATCCCGAGCGGTTCAGCGCGTTGCAGACGGCGTCGCTGCGGGACGAGATCACCCGGGTCTGGATCCGCGCCGAACTGCACCGCCTCACCAGCGCCCGCGCCAAGGCCAACCGCAAGACAGGCAACCCCGGCCCGGAGTTCTCGGTCGGCAAGCTCGCACAAGCCGAACTCAACCAGGACATCCACGAGATCGCGACACGCGTCATGGGTGCCGACTCACTGCTGTTCGAGCCAGGGTTCGCCAGGAAGCGACGGGGCGACATGGGCGACTGGAACCTCGACACCCGCGTGAAGCGGGCCTGGCTCCGCAGTCAGGCCAACACGATCGAGGGTGGCACCAGCGACATCATGCGCAACATCCTCGGCGAGCGCGTGCTCGGGTTGCCCGGCGAACCCCGCGGTGACAAGGACGTTCCGTGGTCTGACATCCCGCGCAACTGATTGTGGCTCGTCGGCGTCGTGAGACGGTGACGGCGACCTCCGTACAGTTCGAACCGGCGAGCGAGGGGAGACATGGACAACGCGGATCCGGCGCCATCGTCGCAACTCGACCGGCGAGCGCGTGGGAGGGCCCACGCCTTCCGGTTCTTCGCGACACCTCGCGATGCGCCGCGGTCGCGACGCCCGACCGACGCCGTGCTCCTCGGCCTGGGGCTCGCAACCCTGGTCGCCGCGTCATGGGCTGCCGAGCCCGCCGGCCGCCTGAGCAACGACCTCACTCGCCTCGTCGAGGACACGCCGGGCTGGGCCCAGTCGGCCTGGCAGGTCTTCTTCGATTTCATGCCGTTCTGGGCCGTCGTCCTGGTGGTGAGGTCGGTCGCTCGTCGGTTCTTCACCCTCGCTGCATCTCAGGTGGCGGGCGGTGCTGTCGAGTATCACGGTGGCCTACCTGAGCCACCGGGCCGCCGTGGCCGACCCGGTCGGGCTCGAGGACTTCGTCCGCGGCCTCACTCGGAGCGGCGACCCGACCGAGATCCCCGCCATCCGGTTGGCCTGCGTCACGGCGGTGTTGGTCGTCGCATCGCCAGGACGGTCGCGGCCGTTCCGGTTCTTCGGCCGCATCGTGCTCGCGCTCGGCTTCCTGGCAACCCTCGGGATCCCGGCATCGACCTTCGCCGGGGCGGTCGGCGGACTCGCAGCGGGTGCAGCGGCCGCTGCGGCAGTCCACCTCGTATTCGGCTGTGCCCGTCCCCGGCGGGGTGGGCGTGACCGAGGCGGCGCTCACGGCGGGTCTCGTGGCAATCGGTGTCGACGAGCCGACTGCGCTCGCCGCCGCGATCACGACGCGTCTGTGCACCTTCTACCTGCCACCGATCTGGGGCTCCTTCGCCATGCGCTGGCTCCGGCAGAACCAGTACCTCTGATGTCCACGGGGTCACCGTGCCGGAAACGGTCACGGTGGAGCACGAGCATCAGTTCGGAGCCGGCTGTCCTCCTCGGACGAGCCGCCCCGGGAGGGCGCCGGTCGGTTCGCCGTCACGCATGATCTCGGTTCCGGCGACGAACGTGTGCCGATAGCCATCGGCCCGTTGGAGCAGGCGTCGCCCACCAGCGGGGAGATCGTGGTGGACCTCTGGCCGCCGCGTGCGAAGTGCGGCGAAGTCGATGATGTTCACATCGGCGCGGTAGCCGGGCGCCAACCGCCCGCGGTCATGGAGCCCGACGAGGTCTGCGGTGTCGGCGGTGTGCATCTTGACCAGCTCCGCGACCGGGATCCGGCCGGTGGAGCGGTCGCGACCCCAGTGCTCGAGGAGGAACGTCGGGAAGGAGCCGTCGCAGATCGTGCCGACGTGTGCTCCGCCGTCGGAGAGGCCCGGCACGGTGTTGGGGTGCACCAACATCTCGCCGACGGCGTCGAGGTTCCAGTTGGCGTAGTTGAGAAACGTGACATACAGCAGCGCGTGGCCGTCGTCGGCGATGAGTTCGTCGTAGGCCAGCTCGGCAGGGTCGCAGCCGGCTGCCTGCGCACGGCCGAGGATGCTCGACGACGGATCGGGCTCGTAGTCCGGTGGGTCGGTCAGCACGAACATGCGGTCGAACAACGTCAGGAGGTTGCCGCCGAGTTTGCCGCTCTTCAGCCCGTCTTGATGTGCGGCCAGCACGGCGGCCTTGACGGCTGGGTCTCGCATCTCTCGGACGCGGTCGTCGAGTGACAGCCCGGCGAGGTCGCGGTACACGCGGTTCGTGAGGAACGGATTGAGCGTGCACTCGAGACCGAAGATGAGCCCCACGGCGCGGGTGGCCACCTGGCCGGTGATCCGAAGGCCGTCGGCGTTGGCCTCGGCGATGGCGTCGAGGATGCGGTGGTACGCGTCCGGGGCGACCGGACTCTGCGCCACCGACACCGACAACGGGCGTCCCGACTCGGCGACCATCTGGCGCAGCATCGCGAACTCGGCGTCGAAGTCGATGAAGTCCGACACGACCTGGAGGACACCGGCACCGGACTCCCCGATGGTGGCTGCGATCCCGACCAACTCGTCGGCCGACGCCGTCAGCGTGGGGGTCGGTTCGCCGCGGCTGGTCTTGTGGTTGAGCGTGCGCGACGTCGTGAAACCGAGCGCCCCTGCCTCGATGGCTTCCCGCGCGAGGTGGCCCATCTCGGCGACCTCGTCGGCGGTGGCAGCCTCGCGATCAGCACCGCGTTGGCCCATCACGTGGAGTCGGAGTGCCCCGTGGGGCACCTGTGCGGCGACGTCGATGTCGTGCGGCACCGAGGCGACCGCATCGAGAAAGCCGGCGAAGTCGGTCCAGTTCCAGCTCAGCCCTTCGTGCAGGGCAGCACCTGGGATGTCCTCGACGCCCTCCATCAGCTCGACCAACGCGTCGTGATCGCGGTCGTGCACGGGGGCGAACCCCACGCCGCAGTTGCCCATCACGACCGTGGTCACGCCGTGCCACGACGAAGGCGCGAGGTGGTGGTCCCACGTGGCCTGGCCGTCGTAGTGCGTGTGGACGTCGACCCAACCGGGGGTGACGAGCATTTCGACCGCGTCGACCTCGTGGGCCGCCGTGCCGGTGACCTCGCCCACAGCAGCGATCACGCCGTCGATGACGGCCACGTCGGCCACCTCTGGTTCGGTGCCGGTGCCGTCGATGACGGTCCCGCCGCGGACGATCAGATCGAAGTCGGGCACGCCAGGAGCGTAAACCGACCGTTCAGGTGAGCGCTTGTGCCGAGGTCGACCCGTCGCCGGTCGGCTCGGTCGTGGCTCTCATGACGAGCTCGGACAGCTCGGCGCTGCGTTCCCACGGGAGCATGTGGCCTGCGCCCGGAAACACGTGCAGTCGGGCGTGTTGGATGAGCTCGTCGAGCTGACGGCTCTGATCGATCGGCGTCAACTGGTCGTGGGTCCCGACGGCGATGATGACTGGTACCCCGATGTTCGACAGCTGCCCACGGTTGTCGTAGGTCCCCAACATCTCGAACGCACCGACCCTTGTGGCCGGGTTCGTGTCACGCACGGTGCGCCGTGCGCCGTCGAGGTGGCTCATGCGCACCTCGGTCCCCACGATGTTGCGGAGCCCGAACGAACCTCGGCGCGGGTCGGACATCACCTTGTCGAGCCCGGCGGAGCCGAGGACCCTGGCCACCAGGCTCCGTAGGGCCATCGGCTGTTGGCTCGACATCGCGGCGGTCGACGTCAGCATGGCGAGACGGGTTCGGTTTCGAGCCGAGTCGGGATGACCGCCCAGGTAGCTCTGCAGCGCCATGCCGCCCATCGAGTGACCGGCGATCGTCGCGTTGCGCAGGTCGAGGTGCTCGAGCACGGCGCGCAGATCGCTGCCGAGCGCCGCCATGGTGAAGCTGTCGTCGCCGACCGTCGAATCGCCGTGACCCCGCTGCTCATAGGCCACGACCCGATGGCCCGCCTCGGCGAGCCGCAGCGCCACCGGACCCCAGTGGCCGCGTGTCCCGGCATAGCCGTGGATCAGCACGACCGTCGGCCCGCTACCCGCGACGTCGATGCCGGCGAGCTCGGCGCCGTCGGACGTGGTGACCCGGAACTCGTCGCCCTGCGGGAAGGTCAGGACGTCATGGTCGTCAGGACTCTCGGCCGCGGTCCATTCGGCGATGAGCTGGCGCTGGACGGCCGAGAGCTTGCGCGAAGCCGAGTAGCCGGCCCCGACGGCCGCAGTTGCGATGGTGAGCTTCGCGAGCTTGCTCGACATGACTCCTGCCTAGTCGGGATTGGCCGGGGTCGGTGACCGGGCGCGTGGGCTGGTTGCCGCAGATCCTCGGCCGATTCGCGGCTAGCGAGACAGCAGCTGGGCCGCCGTGGCGATCCAGGCGTCCATCATGGCGCCGTAGCCTTCGAGCTCGGCACCGATGTCCTTGCCCATGGCACCCTTCTCGAACCGGGTCCGCACGCCCTCGACGATGCAGGCGAGCCGCCAGTTGGCGAAGGCCACGTAGTAGTCGAGGTCGCTGAGATCACGGTCGGAGGTTCGGGAGTAGCGCTCGATCACGTCGCCGGTCGACAGGAACCCCTCGGCCTCGGTCCAGTACATGATCAGCCCGCCGAGGTCGGCGAGCACGTCGCCGAGGGTGCACAGTTCCCAGTCGAGCACGGCGGCAATCGATCCGTCGTCGGCCAACATGCAGTTGTCGAGTCGGAAGTCCGCGTGCACGATCCCGGCACCCTGTTGGGTCGGCATGGTCGCCTCGAGCAGGCGATGGACGGCTCGCAGTTCGGGGAGCTCGCGCTCGGAGCCCTTGTCGACCTGGCCCATCCAACGACGGAGTTGGCGGGCGAGATAGTCGTCCTTCTTGCCCAGATCGCCCAGCCCGACCGAGTCGGGGTCGACCTGGTGGAGAACGGCGAGGGTGTCGACCAGTGATTCGCTGATGCGTCGGCGAGTCGCCGAGTCGAACTTCTCGAGTTCGGTCGGGTTCTTGGCGATCGTGCCCTCGACGAAGCTCATCACGTAGAAGTCGGCACCGTTGACCTCGGGGTCGGTGCAGAGTCCGATCATCTTCGGGACCGGGACGTCGGTCGGCCAGAGCGCGTCCATGCAACGGTGCTCGCGGGTCATGTCGTGCGCGCTGGCGAGCACGTGGCCGAGCGGCGGTCGGCGGAGCACGTACTTCTCGCCCTCCTCGCCTTGCGCGTCGGTCACGACATAGGTGAGGTTCGAACGTCCGTGCGCGACGAGATCGAAGCTGAGCGGAGGGACCAATCCGTCGATCCGCTCGGTCATCCAAGCGGTCACGTTCTCGTCGTTGACACCCTCGTGCGTGGTCATCGGCCCGCAACCCTAGGCAACCTTGCACCGCTGCGAGCACGGAGCCGCCGGAATTGGCAGAGTCTTGGCATGGAAGTCCCACTCACCATCCGTGACCACCTCGAGCGGGCGGCCATCGTCTACGGCAACCGAGTCGGCATCGTCGACGAACCCGATCAACCTGCGCCCGGACTCGGTGCGCTGACGTACGCCGAGACCTTCGAGCGGGCGAGATCGCTTGCCGCGGGCCTCGAGTCGCTCGGTGTCGAGCAGGGATCCCGCGTCGCAGTCGTCTCGCAGAACGCCGCACGTCTGCTGCTGTCGCTGTACGGGGTGAGCGGATGGGGCCGGGTGTGTGTGCCGGTCAATTTCCGCCTCAATGCCGACGAGGTCCAGTACATCGTCGACCACTCGGGTGCAGAGGTGGTGTTGATCGACCCCGAGCTCGCCGACGCGCACGCCGATCTGCAGGCGCAGCAGAAGTTCGTCATCGGAGCCGACACCGACGAGGTGATCTTCCGCCCCGATCTCGAGCCACGCGACTGGGCGGCCGACGAGTCGTCGACGGCGACGATCAACTACACGAGTGGCACGACCTCGCGGCCGAAGGGCGTCGAGATGACCCACCGCAACCTGTGGGTGAACGCCGCCACCTTCGGTTGGCAGACCGGCGTCAACGACCGCGACGTCTATCTCCACACCCTCCCGATGTTTCACTGCAACGGCTGGGGCATGCCGTATGCGCTTGCAGGCATGGGAGCGAAGCAGATCGTGCTCCGTCAGGTCGACGGCGCAGAGATCCTGCGCCGGGTCGACGAGCACGGCGTCACGCTGCTGTGTGGGGCACCCGCCGTCGTGGCGGGGATCCTCGACGCCGGGCAGCAGTGGGATGGTCCGATTCCCGGAGCCGGCCGCACCCGCATGGTCGTCGCCGGCGCGCCGCCGCCGACGCAGACCATCGAGCGGATGGAGACCGAGCTGGGATGGGAGTTCATCCAGATCTACGGTCTCACCGAGACCGCGCCGCTGTTGACCATGAGTCGCACCCGCGCCGAGTACGACGACCTCAGTCCCACCGAGCGGGCACGCAAGCTGGGCCGAGCCGGCGCCCCGGCTCTCGGCATTCGTCTCAAGACCGATGCGAGCGGTGAGGTGCTGGCGCAGGGCAACGTGGTGCTCAAGAGCTACTGGGACCAGCCCGAGGCGAGTGCCGATGCGCTCGACGGTGGCTGGTTCCACACCGGCGACGGCGGGGTGATCGACGACGAGAACCACCTCACGATCCTCGACCGCAAGAAGGACGTCATCATCAGCGGCGGCGAGAACGTCAGCTCGATCGAGGTCGAGGACACCTTGTTCTCTCATCCGGCCGTCGCCGAGGTGGCCGTCATCGGCGTGCCCGACCAGAAGTGGGGCGAGACGGTGAAGGCGCTCGTGGTCCTGGCAGTCGACGAGCAAGCGACCGAGGCTGACCTCATCGAGCACTGCCGCCAGAAGCTCGCCCACTTCAAGTGCCCGACCAGCGTTGAGATCCGCGACGAACTGCCTCGCACCGCAACGGGCAAGCTCCAGAAGTTCAAGCTTCGGAAGAAGTACTGGGAAGGCCGCGAAAGGGCCATCAACTGAGCACCGCCTTCCTGATGTACCCGAGGCGACCCCTCCCGACCTGCATGGATCACCGAACGCCTCGGTAACGTCTCGCGGGTGACCTCGCCCTGGACCGAAGCCGACATCGCCGATCAGTCTGGGCGGGTGGTGCTGATCACCGGGGCGAACTCGGGCATCGGTTTCGAGGCGGCGCGGGCGCTGACGATGAAGGGTGCGCACGTGGTGATGGCCTGCCGCAACCCGGCCAAGGCATCCGACGCCAAGGCCGAGATCGACCGGCTCAACCCGAGCGGTGAGACGTCGATCCTCGAGTGCGATCTCGACGACCTCGAGCTGGTCGCAACCGCTGCGCAGGAGTTCAGGGACGGGCACGACTCGCTCGACCTGCTCATCAACAACGCCGGTCTCATGGCGACGCCCCAGGGAACAACCGCGCAGGGCTTCGAGACGCAGTTCGGCGTGAACCATCTGGCTCACTTCGCACTCACGGGCCATCTCCTCGATCTCCTGATGGTCACCGGCGGGTCGAGAGTGGTCAACGTGAGCAGCCAGGCTCACCGATTCGGGAAGATCGATTTCGACGACCTCCAGAGCGTCGAGCGCTACTCCGCATGGGGTGCCTATGGGCAGAGCAAGCTCGCCAATCTCCTCTTCACCTTCGAGCTCCAGAGGCGCCTCGATGCAGCCGGTGCAGACACGATCGCCACCGCTGCCCATCCGGGCGCGTCGAACACCAACCTCGGTCACGAGCCGGCGGGACCGCTGGGCAAGATGATGGAGCTGGGGCGTCCGATCATGGACCGGTTCTTCACGCAGACGGCCGCGATGGGTGCGCTCCCCACACTTCGAGCGGCCACCGATCTCTCGGCGGCAGGGGGCGACTACTTCGGGCCGTCGGGCCTCGGCGAGCAGAAGGGGCATCCGGTCAAGGTCGATTCGAACGGCCGCTCGAAGGACGAAGCCGTGGCGAGTCGTCTCTGGGACGTCAGCGTCGCGCTCACCGGCATCGACTACGCGGCGCTCGCGTCCTGAGCCGAAGCGAGCCTCATCGCAGGAGTGCCCGTAGCGAGTCGAGCGTATCGGCGTGCTGTGGTGGCTTGTCTTCCCGGAACTGCCGTACGCGCGCGAACCGCAGCGCCAGATCGCCCGGGTAGCGCGTCGACCGCTGGACGCCGTCGATGGCGATCTCCACGACCAGCTCGGGGCGGACCCACACGACATCGTCGGTGACTCGGTCGGCGATCCCCTGGAGCCGTTCGGTCTGCCATTCGAGCAGCTCGTCGGTGAGGCCCTTGAAGGTCTTGCCCACCATCACGAAGTCGTCGCCGGTCCTTGCGCCGAGGTGCAGGTTCGACAGCCACCCGCTTCGTCGGCCGTGACCCCACTCGGCGGCGAGGACGACGAGGTCGTAGGTGTGCACCGGCTTGACCTTCAACCAGCCCTTGCCGCGCCGACCGGCCTCGTAGGGAGCGAGCACGTCTTTGACCATGACGCCTTCGTGGCCGACCTCCACCGTGTCCGCGAAGAACGACTCGGCCACCCCGAGGTCGGCGGTGCGGACCCGAGGTGCCCGGTTCTGCTGGGGGACCAGCGAGTCCAGGATCAGATGTCGTTCGTCGAGGGGCTGGTCGATCAGATCGACGCCGTCGAGGTGGAGCACATCGAAGAAGATCGGCGTCAATCGCACGCGGTCGTGCGAGCCGGCATCATCGGCACCGAAGCGCGACATCGTGTCCTGGAATGCCCGTGGACGACCGTCGCCGTCGAGCCCGAGCACCTCCCCGTCGAGCACGACCTGGTGGCAATCCAGCGCGGCAACGACGTCGACGACCTCTCGGGACCGGTCGGTGACGTCGTTCAGATTGCGGGTGTACACGCGCACGCGGGCGTCGTTCCGGTGCACCTGTACTCGTGCCCCGTCGAGCTTCCACTCGACCGAGGCCGTCCCGAAAGCATCGATCCCTTCGCCAACGGACTGAGCGGTGCTTGCGAGCATCGGTTGGATCGCGGTGCCGACCGAGAGGCCGACATGGGCGAGTCCGTCGGCGCCGCTCCGTAGTGCGACTGCTGAGACGCCGGCGAGATCGCCCGACAGCATCGCTGCCCGGCGGAACAATGCGAGCGGCACGTCGGCGGCCCGTGCGACGGCGTCGGTCATCACGCCGGTCAGCGCGCCCTGGCGCAGCTCGCCGACGAACAGCCGGCCGAGGAATTCCTGCTCGTCGGCGGTGCACCGCGACCACAACTCGCTCAGCAGTTCAGCTCGTGCGGTCTGTGAACCGGGCCCGGTCGTGCGCACCAGTTCGTCGACGACACCGTCGACATCGTGGACGGTCACGGTGCCCTGTGAAGCCGGCGGAGCGTCGAGGGCAGCGATGGTCGCCCAGCCGACGCCGATGCGGCCTTGGCGGACTTCACCGGTGAGCATCGCCACCGCGATCTCGGCTGCTCCAGGATCCTGTCCTCCGATGAGGCCTGCGATCGTGTCGCGTTTCGCGTTGCGTGACCGGGTCGCGCCGACGTCGAGTGAGACACGAACGACGTCGCCGAAGAGCATCGGCCTGGAGGGTACCCTTCGTCATTCGTCGCAGGTCTTGCCACCATCACCGGCCACGACCCGCGGCTCGAGCATCTCGTCGGTGGCGGTGTCGTGGACGAACTCGAAGGTGAGATCGCTGCCGTCGTCGAGCGAGACCGTGGCGATTCTGCTCTCGTACTGCTCGGGCCGCCCGCTTCGCTCGTCTGCGAGACGTTCGATCTGCTCCTTCTTCGGATCGACGCGTCGGGCCGAGTCGAGCGCTTGGCGCAGGTTGCTCCCCGGGTGGGCCAGGTTCACCACCGAAGCGAGTGGCGGGAGGTCCAGCCCCTTGACGATGCGGCTCACGTCGTCGAGGCCCGCAGCGCCGATCCTGGCGAGCCCTCCGAGTCGCTCGATGCGGGCGGCGATCAACCCGGTCGTCGTCGGCTTCGGTGGTGTCCCGCGGGCGACCGGCGCGAACGCGATCGTCGGGATCAAGACCTTTCCCACCCATCGGGCCGGGTCTTCACGAAGCAGGTCGAGGTCGAGGAGCACGTCATCGAGTTCGTCGGGATGGCGAGCCAGCGCGGCGAGCCCCGTGCCCATGTCCTCGGCGTCACGCGAGAACCCGTCCGGGTCGAGAACAGCTCGTACCTGGTTGAAGTCGCGTGTGAACTTGCCCCATCCGGTGGCGAAGTCTCCCAGGCCCGTCCCCACGCCTCGCAACGATTCGATCGCGCCCTCACGATCCATGAGCTGGCGGTGGCCGGGCGCCGCGTCGCCGGCCCTGAGCAGGGTGAGCATTGCCCGCGACGTCGCCTCTTCCATCTGGCTGCGGGCTCGCGAGTACAGAGAGATCGCCCGATCGGCGGTGGCTGCTCCGGGGTCGGTCGGCGCCAAGCCCGCCGGCGCGTTGCCGGATCGGGCTCCCTCGTCGGTGTCGAGGCTCCAGCGCCGCGATTGCGCAAGCGCGAGATGCCACAGGTGGAAGGCGGTGTTCGCGTCAGGTCGAGCCGTGATGATCGCCTCGGCGAGGTCGGCGAACGCTCGACCGGCGTCATCGAAGACCTCCGTCGCGTGCGCAGCGTCGTCCGGCAGACCACTGACGCGCCGCTCGAACGATCGTCCAGCATCGCCCTTCCAGGCCGGCGCCGACTCGAGCGACCTGAGTTCACGCGTGGCCAGGCCGAGCGTTGCCGCCATCCTGCGGAGGCGACGGCTCACCGCTGCTGCGGCAGCCGCGTCGACCGGAACGAGATCGGCGACGCTCGTCGCGTGGGCGAGCAGGCTGGCGGCCTCGAGGTCGGTCACCAGTCGAGCGCCTCGGCGAGGAGTCCCTCGAACATGCGGTAGACCTGCGAGGCCTCGTCGAGGCGGGCGCCGATCTCGTCGAGGCCGTCGACCAGAAAGGCCAGGGCGAGGGCCCAACTCGCGCTGAACTGCCGACCGACCTCGGCATAGGACGGCGATCCGATGGCCCCGAGTTCGTCGGCGAGGTGCTCAGCATCGCTGCGGCGTGGTTCGAGGTCACGACCCAGCGAGTGGAACCGTTGCGCGCGCGCTTCGAGGTCGGCGGGATCGACGGCGAGGCACTCGGGCACGCGGGCGAGCGTGTCATGTAATTTCAAGTGATGTCAATAGGTTTCAGTTCTGCGGTAAGGTGGCCCCTTGCGCCTTGGCATCTCGCTTTCGAGCACGCACCCCTCGTCCGATCACCGGGACGGTCCACAGCACATGATCGAGCGGGCTCGTGCGGCTGCGCGGGCCGACCTCGACCTGTTGAGCGTGGGCGACCATCACAGCACCGGTCCGTTCGCGTATGTCCAGAACGTCCCGATCATGGGCCGCCTCCTCGCCGAGTGGGGCGACGGACCGGTCGGCTGTCTGTTCCTGCTCCCGCTGTGGAACCCGCTGACCGTTGCCGAGCAGGTGGGGACCCTGGCTGCGATCGCCACCGGAGGTCCCTTCGTCATCCAGACGGGACTCGGTTCGGTCGAGCAGACTCAGGCCCTCGGGTTCGATCGCCGAGAGCGCGGCGCCCGGCTCGACGCGTCGATCGATCTCATCAAGGCGCTGCTGGCGGGCGAGACCGTGTCAGACGAGCGCTGGGGGCTGCGCGACGTCGCCATCGCGCCGCTGCCACCCGAGGGCGTCGAATGGTGGATCGGGGGCACCGCGCCGCGCGCCATCGAGCGCGCAGCCGCCAAGGGTGATGCGTGGTATTGCGATGCAGGGGCCGACGCCGATTGGGCCGCCGCTCAGATGCGGGTGTACCTGCAAGCGTGCGATCGCCTCGGCCGCGAGCCGGGCACCATGGCCATCCGCAAGGATGTGTTCATCGCCGAATCGCACGACGAAGCGTCCCGAGTCGGCGACGACCTCATCGCCGGCGGGTATCGCGGGATGAGCAGGGGCGCAGTGGCCTACGGCACCGCGGAATCGGTCGCCGAAGAGCTGGCGGTGTTCGGTGAGATCGGGTTCACCGACGTCACCATTCGAACCATGGCGGTGCCCCAGGACGTGGCGGTGACCTCGATCGAGCTCGCCGGCCGGGTCCGGCAGTTGTTGGCCTCGGCCTGAGCTCACCACCGAGTCCGAGATTGCCGGCCGGCCGCTGCGCCGAACTAGAAAACCTGACGCTACGTCAGATCTTGAGGGGAACGCCGTGGACTTCCAGGAATCCGCCGAGTTGGCAGCCTTCCGAGGCGAGGCCCGGTCGTTCCTCGACCAGCACGCCAACCTACGTGCCGACAGGAATGCCGGCGAGCACCCGATGTCGAAGGCCCACGAAGCCCACATCGGCCCGGCGCGTGAGTGGCAGCGAACGCTGTCGGACCACGGCTGGGCGGGGATCACTTGGCCCGAGGGTTGGGGAGGCCGCGGGCTGAGCAGCAGCCACGAGTCGGTCTTCCTCGACGAGCAGGCCAAGTACGACGTGCCGGTCGGCCCCTACGTGGTCGCCATCGGCATGGTCGGTCCGACCCTCATCGAACACGGCACTGCCGAGCAGCAGCAACGATTTCTCCCCGCCATGCTCCGCGGCGAACACATCTGGTGCCAGCTGTTCAGTGAGCCCGCCGCCGGTTCCGACCTCGCAGCGCTCCGCACGTCCGCGGTCCGTGACGGCGACGAATTCGTGGTGAACGGACAGAAGGTCTGGACCTCAGGTGCGCATTTCAGCGATTGGGGCATCCTGCTCGTCCGCACCGACATCGATGCTCCCAAGCACCGTGGGATCACCTATCTCCTCGTCGACATGACGACCCCGGGTATCGACATCCGGCCTCTCGAGCAGATCAACCGAGCGGCTCACTTCAACGAGGTGTTCCTGACCGACGTCCGCATCCCCGTCGCCAACGTGGTCGGCGAGATCAACGGTGGCTGGGCGCCGACGATGACCACGCTGACCAGCGAACGTGGCGCCATCGGTGCCAGCCGGAGCGTTGGATGGGCCGACATCGAGCAACTGGCGAAGGAGGTCGGCGTCATCCACGATCCGCTCATCCGGCAGGATCTGGCTCGGGCCTACACCCGGTTCGAGATCATGCGGTACCTCCGGATGCGGGTGCAGACGGCGAGCGAGCACCGAAGGCGGCCGGGCCCCGAGGCCATGGTCATCAAGTTGGCCTACTCGGAACGGATGGGCGAACAGGGCGACCTGGTCATGAAGATGATGGGGGCCGAGGGCCTGTTGTTCGAGCCCGACGCTGCGCGCAACGCCTTCTGGCACCACCAGTTCCTCAGCCAGTGGTCATCGAGAATCGGGGGCGGCACCGATCAGGTCCAGCGCAACACCATCGGTGAGCGTGCGCTGGGGTTGCCCCGCGAACCCCGCCCCGACAAGGACGTGCCGTTTCGAGATCTGCCGAAGTGACCGGGGCGGTTCTTCCCCGAGTCGCTCACCCGGTAGCCTCACAGAGTTCAGATCGAATTCCTCGCGCCGTCACCTGGCACTTCCCCGGAGGCACATCCATGTTGTCGTATCTCGATCCAGCCAGCGGGAGCATGCTCGCTCCGCTCATCGCAGGAGGGGTGGCCGGCATCGCCGTCGTCTTCAAGACCTTCCGATACCGCATCAAGTCGGTGTTCGGGTTCGGATCGAGCAAGACCGACGAGATCGCCGACGACAGTGCCGAGACTCCCTCGTCGTAGGTGAGGCGCAGGTGCGCCTCGGTACCACCGCATGAACCAAGCCTCCCCTGATCCCGGGTCGTTTCGCGACCCGATGAGTCGAGTGTTCGTCAGCCGCGACGCCGTTCTCAGGACGCTCGATCCGACCGCCCTCGAGGACTTCGAGGCGCTCGCTGCCACGGACTTCTACGGTGCAGCGCTCGACGCAGGGTCGATCGTCGGCACGACCTTGACCGACGTGGATCCTGCGACGCTCTCCTCCGACGCTGCCGCGGTGCTCCGACACGACCGGATCCCTTTTCTCTCATATCCCTACGAGTGGTCCTTCGAGATGCTCCGCGATGCAGCTGCTCTGCAGCTCGATCTCACCGCGGCTGCCCTCGCCGCCGACCTGACCACCAAGGACGCCAGTTCGTACAACGTGCAATTCGTCGGCTCACGCCCGACCTTCATCGATCTTGGTTCCTTCGAACGACTCCACGCGTCGGAGCCGTGGTACGGCTACCGCCAGTTCTGTCAGCTCTTCCTCTTTCCGCTGATGCTCCAGGCCTATCGGGACATGCCGTTCCAGCCGTGGCTGCGAGGTTCGATCGACGGCATCTCGCCGCTCGAAGCACGGGCCGCGATGTCGCGGTGGGACGTGATGGACCCGCGCAAGAAGGGCACTCTGGTGCACGTTGCCCTGCACGCCCGCGCCGAACGCAAGCACGCCGGTACCGACCGCGACGTCAAAGCCGATCTCGCCCGCGCGGGGTACAAGAAGGAGATCACGGTCGCCCAGGTCAAGGGCCTCCGCAAGATCGTCGATCGGCTTCGATGGCGGCGCTCGGACTCGGAGTGGTCGGACTACAGCGAACGTGGGCACTACTCCGATGCGGATCTCACGCAGAAGTCGGGGTTCGTGAAGTCGGTGACTGCGGAACGGTCCCGCGGCCTCGTTCTCGACCTCGGCGCCAACGACGGCTACTTCTCGCAGGTCGCGATCGACGGTGGCGCCGACTACGTCGTCGCCGTCGACGCCGACCCGCTCGTGATCGACACGCTCTACCGGAGCCTCCGCGAGGCGGGCGAGCATCGGATCCTCCCCCTGACGATGAACCTGGCCAACCCGTCGCCCGGCACCGGATGGCGCGGCCGCGAACGCCAGGCGTTCTTCGAGCGTCGTCGTCCCGACCTCGTCCTCGCCTTGGCCGTGGTGCATCACCTCTCCATCTCGGCGAACGTGCCGCTCGACGAGATCGTCGACCAGTTCGCCGACCTCGGAAGTGAGGTGGTCGTCGAGTTCCCTGGCCCCGACGACCCGATGGTGAAGCGACTGCTCCGGAACAAGCGCGAGGGAACCCATCGCGACTACACCGTCGAGCGGTTCGAGGCCGCGATCGCCCGAAGGTTCGACGTTCGTCGACGTGAAGAACTCCCGTCGGGAACCCGCACCCTCTACCACGTCGTTCCCACCGGCTGAGAGCCGAGCATGGTCGCGACCGAGCCGTCCCCCGATTCGACGCTGGGTCGGCTGCGGCTGCGCATCGGCTTCGGCCGCCTCGTACGAGAGTCGTTGCTCCCGATCGTGGCGGTGTCGGGCCTGGCGATCGCCCAGCCACTGCTCGATCTGTTCGGATCGAATGCGGAGTTCTTCGTGGCGGCCCAACTGAGCAAGACCGAGATCGCCGTGTTCGCGCTGGCCGCAGTCGTCGTCGTGCCTGCCGTGCTGTTCGGATTGGTCCTCCTCGTCGCTGCGGTGGCCGGCCAGAAGCCGGCCGAGATGCTCACGCACGTCCTGGTGGGAGTTCTCGCCTTCGTGCTCGGCATGACCGCGGCCCGCCAGTTCGGTGCCGACAGCACGGTGCTGCCGCTCCTCGTCGCACTTGGCGTGGCTGGGACGGTCACGTTCTTTCGTCTGCGGTCGAGCGGCTTTCGCCAGGCGATTCGCTACCTCAGTGCCGCGCCCGTCTTCTTCCTCGCACTGTTCTTCTTCGGCTCGCCCACGTCGGACCTGCTGTTCAGTGCCGAGGCATCGGTGGCGGCAGGGGTGACGATCGAGAACCCGGCGCCGATCGTGTTCATCGTCGCCGACGAGCTCCCGATGGCGTCGCTGCTGCGACCTGACGGCACGATCAACGCGGAACGATTCCCCAACATGGCTCGACTCGCCTCGAACAGCACGCTGTACCGGAACACGACCTCGGTGTCACCGAACACCCCGCTGTCGGTGCCGACCATCCTCGACGGCAAGTTTCCGCCCGACCACGGCCTGCCGACATCCGCCGATCACCCCGAGAACCTCTTCACGATGCTCGGTGCGTCCTACGACATGTCGGTGACCGAAGCGGTGACCGATCTGTGCCCGGGCGAGAACTGCGAAGACCCGTTCGCAGCTGTGCCGGAGAGTCCGTCGAGCCGCCTCAGCGACGCCCTGAGTGACGCGGCGGTGGTCTACGGGCACGCAAGTCTGCCGCGCCGGTTCCGGAACGATCTTCCTGCGGTCGATCAGAGCTGGGGCGACTTCATCGACACCGAACCCGACGTGCTCGATCCCGGTGCCGAACCGACGACTGTCAACCCGCCACCCAGCGGGGAGACGACACGAGAGTTCATGGCGCGGGTCCGCGAGGAGAACCGCGCCGGGAGGCCGACCCTTCAGGGCGAGACCCTCCGGCAGGCACTCGGTACGCCGCCCACCGGTGATCATGAGCTGCTGTTCGTCCACGAGGTCTTCCCGCACTTCCCGTGGACGC
Organism: Acidimicrobiales bacterium; assembly: GCA_035529695.1. Taxonomy (GTDB): domain Bacteria; phylum Actinomycetota; class Acidimicrobiia; order Acidimicrobiales; family Salinilacustritrichaceae; genus DATKWD01. The sequence continues at coordinate 142,857 of DATKWD010000092.1, forward strand.
GGACGCCGTCGGGTGCCGTGTACGACAGCCGCGGGGGCCCGCCCGGCCTGCTCGAGGACTACGGGTGGAACGACGACTTCCTGATGGTCCAGGCTCAGCAGCGGCACCTTCTGCAGCTGGGATATCTCGATCGGATCGTCGGCGAGCTCATCGACACGATGACGGCCGAAGGCACGTGGGACGACGCGCTGGTGGTCCTGACCGCCGACCACGGCATCGCCTTCAACCCCGACGACTTCTCTCGTGCGCCAACTGCGACCAACATCCAGGAGGTCTACCGGGTCCCGCTGTTCATCAAGGCGCCCGACCAGACACGAGGCGCGATCGACGACGACCTCGCGCGGACGATCGACATCGTGCCCACGATCGTCGATCTGCTTGGCGTCGACACCGAGTTCGTCTTCGATGGGGTCTCGCTCGAGAGCGACGAGCGAGCCGACACGCAGAGCATCGTCTACCCCAATGGCCCCCGCGAGGTGGGCGGCGGAACGCCCGATGTGCTGGCCCTCGCCGAGCGGAACCAGTTCCGATTCCCGACCGGCGACGACTGGCGAGCCGTGGTCGCCGTCGGGCCCTACGGCGGCCTCGTGGGCACGCCGGTGGCCGATCTCGCTCCGGCGACGGGCGCTCCGGTCGGCTGGACGGTCAACGACGACGGCGCACTCGCATCGGTCGACCTCGACAGTGGGGCGATTCCGATCCTGCTCACGTGCAGCCTGTCGGGCGCGCCGGATTCGGGTGAGTTGCTCGTCGCGCTCAACGGGGTCGTCGCGGGCGCGGTCGGACGCGAGGGCGACGAGGGGTGTTCGTTCCTCGTCGACGAGACGCTGTTCGTCCAGGGGCCGAACACGGTCGAGCTCCTGGCGGTCGATGGCGATCCGCTGGACCCGCAGGTGGTCGTCCTCGCCACGGCCTCCTGATGTCGGCTGGTTCAGCCGAACTGCTCGCGTAGCTCGCGTTTCTGGATCTTCCCGCTCGCGTTCACGGGGAGCGACTCGACGAATTCGATGCGGCGGGGCTTCTTGTACGACGCCAGTCGCGACCGGCAATGATCGATCAGGTCGGCGGCGGTCGTATGGTGCCCGGCTCGCACGACGACCACGGCCGTGATCGCCTCGCCCCATCGCGCCTCAGGCGTTCCGATCACTGCCACCTCGGCCACCGACGGGTGTGCCTGCAGCACGTCCTCCACCTCGCGCGAGCTGACGTTCTCGCCGCCGGTCACCACGAGGTCCTTCTTGCGGTCGATGATCGAAAGGAGGCCCTCGTCGTCGATCCGGCCGATGTCGCCGGTCCGAAACCAGCCGTCGTCGGTGAACGCGGCGCTGGTCGTCTCGGGATCGTTCCAGTAGCCGGCCATGACCTGGTCGCCCCGGACCTCGATCTCACCGTCGTCGGCGAGGCGGACGGCCGCCAGCGGTCCGGGCCGCCCTGCGGAAGCGAGGAGGTGCTCTTCGCCGACGGCGGCGCGGCGATGCAGCCGGGCGTCGAGGAACACGGCGTTTCCCGACAGCTCGGTCATTCCGTATCCCTGGGCGAAGTCGCAGTCCAGGCGGTCGAGCCCGCGTCGGAGCACCTCGACCGGGATCGCCGACGCTCCGTATCCGATGCTGCGGAGCGTTCCGAGGCGGCGTGCGTCGAAGCTCGGATCGTCGAGCAGCGCGGCGATCATCGTCGGGGCCAACGAGATCGTCGTCGCTCGGTGTCGATCGATGGCATCGACGACCGCGGCTGGGTCGAACCGCTCGAGCAGGACCACCGGTCGAGCGTGGAGGTGCTGGATCAACACGTTGTAGGCGGCCACGTGGCACAGGGGGAACGGGAAGACATAGACGTCATCGAGTCGAACCGGGCGGCCGATCGACGCGTTGATGACCCCGGCGAGCAGCGACCGGTGGGTCAGCACCGCACCCTTCGGGCGCCCGGTCGTGCCACTGGTGAAGATGATCCAGGCCGGGTCTCGCTCGTCTGAGGGTCGGGGTGCGACAAGGGTCTCGGCGACGTCCGTCGCCTCGGCGAGGTCGGCCCACGACAACGTCGAGGTTCCGCCGATCTGTTCCAGCAGGTCGGTCTGACCGAGGACGAGACAGGTGTCGGTTCGTTCGAGCTGATCGGCCCACTCGGTCGGGTGGAGCCGCTGGTTCAGGAGCACGAGCACCACGCCGGCCAGCGAGGCCGCCGCGAACAGGGTCACGTAGTCGGTCGTGTTGTGGCTGAGCACCGCAATCCGATCACCGGGCCCAGTCCGTGCGGCGAGCACCGTGGCCATCCGGCGCGCCCGGTCATCGAGGTCGCCGAAGTCGAGCGCGACGTCTTCGAACACGATCGCGGTCTCGGCGGGGTCACGCCGTGCGGCGAACTCGACGATCTCGTGGATCAGCACGCTTCGATCGTAGGGACGCCAGGGCGCCGCACGTGCAGTTGCGTCGGTGCCCGGCTCAACCCGGAGTGCAGGCGTCCGATGAGGTCGCGCGGAAGCCGGCGACGTCTTCGACCCGCGCCGCGGCGGGCACGACCGCATCACGCGCCGGCCCGCTCACGTCATCTCCCGAGGCCGAGGCGACCGGCCAAGAAGGCCAGGCGGTCGGCCGCGAGGCCGATGGTCCGGCTGATCGAGCGGGCACCGTGGCCGACGTCGGACTCGCGTCGCAGGATGATCGGTGACTCGTCGAAGCGGGCCGAGGTTGCCCATTGCATCGCCGCACACAGCTTGCGGCCGTGCATCGGGTCGACCCGCGTGTCCGAGTCGAAGAGGGTGAACATGGTGGCCGGGTAGGCGACCCCCTCGACGACCCGGTGGTAGGGCGAGTACGAGATCAGCCACTCGAACTCGGTCGGGTCGTCGGCCCGGCCGTACTCGTCGTTCCAGGTCTCGCCGAGACCGAACCGTTCGTAGCGGATCATGTCGAGAAGCGGAGCGCTGCACACGACGGCTGCGTAGCGCGAAGGGTCGCGAGTCACGGCCGCGCCGACGAGCAACCCGCCGTTCGAGCCGCCCGAGATGCCGAGCTGCTCGTTCGTCGTGACGCCCTCGGCCACCAGCCAGTCGGCACATGCCTCGAAGTCCTCGAACACGTGGTGCTTGTGTTCGCGCATGCCGTCTCGGTGCCATCGTTCGCCGTACTCGCTGCCACCGCGAAGATTGGCGACGGCGTAGGTCCCACCCGCCTCGACCCAGGCCACGATGGCCGAGGAGTACTCGGGTTCGAGCGCGACGTTGAAGCCTCCATAGCCGGAGAGGATGGTGGGGCCGGGCGACGTCGATCCGTCAGGCCTCACCACCGACATCGGAACCCGAGTGCCGTCGAGCGACTCGACGAACACCTGCGATGCCGCGATGCCGGCGACCGGCTCGAATCCCGGCGTGGTCGCCCAGGTGTCGGAGGTCCCGGTGGTCGCGTCGACCCGCAGGATCAGCCCCGGCTGGGCGAAGTCCGCGTAGCGGACATGAGCAGTGGTGCCCGAGCGCGGAGCGCTGACCGAGGCAGTGCCGCGCCCGGGGAGAGCGACCGAGTGCCGGTGCGACCCGTCACGTTCGTAGATCTCGATCTCGGCTGCCACGTCACGCTTCCAGGTCGCGATGATCGCGTCGTCGACGAGTGAGGCGTCGTCGAGTACGGCGAGGTCATCATGGGCGATGACATCGGTCCACTCGGTGGGCGACTCGAGATCGGCGACGGCGAACCGGCCATTGGGTGCATCGCGATCGGTCTGGATCCACAGCCGGTCGTCACGAACCCATGCATGGGTCCTCGCATCGACGCCCACCTGGATCGGCCGGAGCGTCTGTGGGTCGTCCTTGCGGTCGACCAGCCACACGTCAGTCCGCGGCGCAGTGCCGACCGCCGAGCTCAGGACCAGCCAGCGGTCGTCCTCGCTCAGGTCGATGCCCCAGTACGTGCCCCGCCGACACTCGGCGCCGGCGATCAGCTCGTCGTCCGCGTCGTCGGCCCCGACCACGTGCCGAAACACCCGACGGTGCAGGTGGGGTTCGTCGTCGGGGGCCTCGGCCGCCGACAGGTACCGCATGTAGAAGATAGCCCCGCCGTCGGCCTCCCATGCGACAGGCGAGTATCTGCACCGGTCGATCGGCCCGTCGATGTCGTCTCCGGTCGACACCTCGAGGATCCGGAGCACCGATTCCTCGTCGCCCCCTTCCGACAACTGGTAGGCGACCCGGGCACCGTCGGGCGAGACCGACACGGCGTCGAGCGTCACGAGCCCGTCGGCGGATCGGCCATTCGGATCGACGAGGACGCGCTCGCCGGCTTCGTCACGTACGAAGAGGACGTCGTGGTCCTGGCCCGGTTCGCGCCTGCGGAAGAACTGGAGGCCACCCCTGACGGCCGGGGGCGAGATCGAGCCCGGGATCAGCTCTTCGAGCCTCGCTGCGAATCCCGCTCGGCTGGCCAGCGTCGAGAGATGTTCCGAGCAGAGCGCGTCCTGTGCCTCCGACCAGGTCGCGGTTTGCGGGTCGGTCGGGTCTTCGAGCCAGCGGTACGGGTCGGCGACCGTGACCCCGTGCAGGACGTCGGCGGCGTCGGAGCGATGTGCGGCGGGGTACTCGGGCATCGGAGGTCGACGATAGACCTGCGGGTCGCGAGGAGCGGGGCGTATCAGCCGGCGGTGTCGGCGATGGCTCGGGCGGTCTTGTAGTCGGCCTTGCCGTTCGGTGCCCGCGGGACGTGGTCAGTCACGACGACCTGGCGGGGTGCCTTGTAGTGGGCGAGACGTGCCTTGGTGTGGGCGATGATCGACGCTTCTTCGACACCGGCCGCGAGGTCGGTGGCCGACACCACCGCCACCACCCGGTTGCCGAATCGTTCGTCGGGGAGCCCGACGACGAGGCAGTCGGACACCTCAGGGTGCGTCTTGACCGTTTCCTCGACCTCCTCGGCGAACACCTTCTCGCCGGCGGAGTTGATGACCTGGCTGCCCCGGCCGAGCAGGGTCACTGCGCCGTCGGGCGCGACGGTCGCCTGATCTCCGGTGTAGGTCCAGGTCTCTCCGTCGATCTCGCGGAAGGTCGACGCGGTCTTCTCCTCGTCCTTGTAGTACCCGGCCCGCCCTGACGATCGCACGGCGATCGTGCCGACCTCCTGCCCGTCGGCTCCGACCTCCGTGCCGTCGTCACGGAGGACCTTCGTCTGGGCGTTGACGGTGAAGATCCCGGTGGATGCGGGACGATCCTTCGAGTGGAACGACTGTCCCATCGCGGCCTCGGTGCTGGCGATGATGTCGAGGATCAGGAGTTGGGGGAGGTGATCGCACAGCCCGTCCTTGATCTCACGGCTGAACATCGCGCCGGCCGACGAGATGACCTTGATCGAGGAGAGATCCCTGGTCTTGCCCTTGTCCGCGTCGACGTCGAGCTGTCGGAGCATCGGCCGGGCGAACGGATCGCCGACGACGGTGATCGAGGTCGCGTGCTCGCGTTCGGCGGTGTCCCAGATCTCGGCAGGATCGAGGTGGCGATCTTCGAGCAGGATCAGCCGGCCGCCGCACACCATGATCGGGTTCGAGCCGATGCCCATGCCGGTGCCGTGCATCAGAGGGCACGCAGTCAACGAGGCGATCTGCCTGTCCTCCTCGACGAAGCGAGCTGCCCTCGCGGCGACCTCGTCGATCTCGATCGGGGGGTCGCCGATCATCGGTGGGACGGTCTGGAGCCCGACGGTCACGCCGGGTCCCACGGTGCCCATGACCCCCTTGGGCATCCCGGTCGTTCCGCCGGTGTAGACCATCGAGGTGTCCTCGGCCGAGCGGGTGATGCGCGGCGCCGGGTCGGTGGTCTCGATCACGTCGTCGAGACGATCGACCGCGTCGAGCGGAGTGCCGCCGTCATCGACCTCGATCCAACGCCTCACGTCGGGCAGATCGTCGCGTACCGCGGCGACACGTTCTCCCAGCGTCGAGTGGAAGACCACCACTTCGCTGTCGGAGTTGTCGAGGAGGTAGCGCAGTTCGTCGTCGAGGTAGCGGTAGTTGACGTTGATCGGGACGGCTCGCTGCTTGAAGGCCGCGAAGTACGCCTCCTGGTACGCGGCGGAGTTGTACATGAACAGGGCGACCTTGCTGTCCTTGACGACTCCGGCCTCGGTGTAGGCGGCAGCGAGCCGTGCGGCCCGGTCCTCGTAGTCGGCCCAACTCAAGCGCCGGGCCCCTTGGACGATGGCGGGTGAGTCCCCGATCGAATCGGCGATCGCCTCCCAGACGGTCGCGAAGTTCGCCTCCATGGCCGCCGATCCTCGCAGGGTCGTCGAAGGTCTGCGCTGGATTCCGCGAGACTTGCCGGATGCAGGAACCGAAGGGACCCACGAGGAGATGAAGGGCGCGATCGAGGCCCGGATGCGCGGCATCCGCGACGAGACCGGCTCGAGCGCACGGACCTCCGACCGGTGAGCGTGCAGGGGCGGTTTCCGCAATGACGCCGGAGGAGTTCCGCGTCGCCGGCCACGAGTTGATCGACTGGATCGCCGACGCGCGTGCCGGCATCGATGCACGCCCGGTGCTGGCGCCGGTCGAACCCGGCGAGGTCCGCGGATGGTTCGAGGCAGCTCCGCCCACCTCTGTCCAAGCGTTCGACGAGCTCCTGGGTGACCTCGAGACCAAGGTCCTTCCCGGGGTCACCCAGGTCCAGCACCCCATGCACTTCGGGTGGTTTCCCTCCAATGCGTCGCTCGCGTCGGTGCTCGGCGACATCGCGTCGTCAGGCATCGGCTCGCTGGGGATCTCGTGGGAGAGCAGCCCGGCGCTCACCGAGGTCGAGCAGGTCGTGTGCGACTGGATGCGCCAGCTCGTCGGCCTCTCTGACCGCTGGCACGGCACGATCCACGACACGGCCTCGACGGCGTGCTTGGTCGCGCTGCTGGTCGCTCGAGAGCGATCGACCGATCTCGTGCAGCACCGGGGCGGTACGCAGTCGGTCGACAGCCCATTGGTGGTCTACACGACGGTGCACGCGCACTCGTCGGTCGCCAAGGCAGCACTCCTGGCGGGATTCGGACGGGACAACGTCCGGATGGTCGACGTCGACCCACGAACCCATGCGATGGACCCGGCGGCCCTCGAGTCGGCCATGGCCGACGATGCCGCTGCCGGTCGGACCCCGGTCGCGGTCGTCGCCACGGTCGGGACGACCGGTACGACAGCCATCGATCCGGTGGCCGCGATCGTCACCGTTGCGAAGTCACACGGAGCGTACGTCCACGTCGATGCGGCCCTGGCGGGCTCGGCCATGCTGCTCCCCGAGTACCGGCATCTGTGGAGCGGGGTCGAGGAGGCCGATTCGCTCTGCTGGAATCCGCACAAGTGGATGGGCACGGTGCTCGATTGCTCGCTGTTCTACGTCCGCGATGTCGGCTTGCTGACGCGGGTGATGTCGACCGACCCGAGTTACCTGCAGTCGACGGTCGACGGTCGGGTCCCGCAGTACCGGGACTGGGGCATTCCGATGGGGCGGCGCTTCCGAGCGCTGAAGCTGCTCTTCCAGCTGCGGCTCGACGGCGTCGAGGCGATCCAGGCGCGTCTTCGCCGTGACCTGGCGAACGCGGCGTGGCTCGAGCAACAGGTCGAGGCGGCAGAGGGGTGGGAGGTCTGCGCTCCGGTGAGCCTGCAGACGGTGTGTGTCCGTCACCGTCCGACCGGCGCGTCGGGGGCACGGCTCGAGGGCAGCGCGCTCGACCGCCACACCCTCGGCTGGACGCGGCGCGTCAACGTGTCGGGCGCTGCCTACGTCACTGCGTCGATCCTCGACGGTGAGTGGATGGTCCGGATCTCGATCGGGGTCGAGACGACCGAACGCGTGCACGTCGAACGGCTGTGGAGCCTGCTGCAGGATGCTGCGACCAGCTGATCACACGAGGTCGAGCCGCTCGCTCGCCTTCAGCGCGATGTAGCCGGGGATGGTGATCAGCCAGTAGTTGATCAGCCGGAACAGCAGCACTGCAGCCCAGGCCGTGCCCTGCTCGACGCCTGCATTGACGAGGACGAACACCAAAGCTGCTTCGATGGCACCGACTCCGCCCGGGGTCGGTACCGCTGCGGCCACGGTGCTCGCCCCGAGGTACAGCGCGCCCAGTTCAGCGAAGGACAGATCGATGCCGAACGCCCGACAGGCCATGACGAAGGCAACGAGGGTGGCGAGCTTGGCGATCCCCGCCCCGCCGAAGAGCAGGCCGAGCTTGTCGGGCCGACGAGCGAGTTCGCCGAAGTCGGATCGGATCTTCTGGAGCGTCGTCCTGACCACCTCGACGAGCCAGCGGCGCAGCTTCGGGGTGATCGCCACCACGACCAGGGCCACCGCGAGCGCCGCGATGAAGACGAGGATGATCGTTCCGTCGGGTCCGGCGCCTTCGGAACCGCCTGCGGGGTCGATGTCGGAGGTCGGGTTCGACCCACTCCAGACGAAGAAGAAGACGATGAACACGATCTGGAGGACCCCACTGGCCGCCGAGGTGAGACCGACCGCGACGGTGGCCACCGCCGCCTGGGTCCCTCCCTTCTGGAGGTAGCGGATCCGCATCGCCATGCCGCCCGCGTTGGCCGGAGTGAAGCGATTCAGGAACGACTGTCCGAACATGATGATGGTGGCCTCGCCCAGCGCCACCTTCCTCACGACGGATCCGGTCAACGACATGGCGCCGCCGACCGTGCCCAGGAGCGTGGCGCCGAGAACGAGGGGTACCCACTCCCACTGGATGCCGGACATCGCATCGCTGATCTCCGACCAGCTGCTCACGAGCGTCAGGATGAAGAACGCGAGCACTGCGAACCCGACCCACGTCACCATTCGCATCAGGCTGATCCGGTCGAGCTCGGCGAGCTCGAGCTCGTCGATGCCGAGACGCTCCTGCATCGTGGCCCGCAGCCGCTCGTCGAGGCCCTTGTCGTGACGAAGCGACTTGCGTGTCTCGGCGGGCAGCGCCGCCCGCTGCACGAACTTGAGCGCCGACTCGAGCAACTCAGGTGGCGTCGTGCGCAGGGCTGCGTCGACGGCGCGCCGTTCGCCGACGACCAGACCGGTCGTCACCAGCAACTGGGCGACATCGGCAGCGAGCTGGTCGTCGGTCGCTGCGAGTCGACCGTGTTCGAAGCCGAGCAGAGACGCGCTGCCCTGATCGATGACGATGCGATCTGCGGTGAGGGCGCGGTGGGCGATCCGGTCAGCGTGAAGTGCGCCGAGCTGTCGCCAGACCTCGTCGAGCTCGTCGTCGCTCACGTCGCTGCCGGAGAAGTCGCTCAGTGTTCGGCCCCGCGGCGGTGTGAGCGCGATCAACGCACTGTCCCTTTCCCAGGGCACGACGGCGAGGACGGCCGGCACCGATGCGCCCGCCTGGTTGGCCATCACCGTGACGAGCGCCTCGTGCTCGACGACTCGGCGAGGCTGGCTCGACAGGTTCTCGTCGTCGATGCTGTGCACGCGGATCGAACGCATCGTTCGCGCAAGGAGGTCGGCGTCTCGGTCGTCGCGGTCGACGTAGGAGACTCGGATCGGCTCGCCACCCGCCGATCCGCCGTAGACCCGACGGCCGAGGTGGCTGTCTTCGTCGTGCAGGTCGTCGGCGTCGAGTCCCCCTGCAGCGAGTGCCGTCCGCAAGGTGTGAAAACCGGGCCGCCGCTGCGGCGATCCGACGACGACGAGGGCCGCAGACCCGACGACGGCACCGAGGGCCACGGTGACCGCCAGGTTGACCGGGGCGCGCGTCGCGGTCAGCAGCTGGAAGGTCACGGCTGCCCCGACGCCGATCCATGTCGCCCGGCGCCAGGACGTGTTGAGCATCGGCGAGGCGGCCACGGCGCCACCGACCAGCGCTGCGACGAAGCTGACCGACGGAAAGCCCGACCCGATGAACCAGTCAGACGGGAGATCCGCGACGTCCTGAGGGGGCGCAGCGCGGTCGAGCCAGTCGATGAGCAACGACATCATCACGCCGCTGGCGGTCGCCGCACCTGCGATGAGTGCCGCCTCGGCGACACGTCGCCTGATCAACAAGGCCCCCAGCACGCCGATCGGAACGAGGAACGCCGCGAGCTGCGATGTCCCGACGAGCGCGTCGCGCAGCAGGCTCGGAGCCTGGGCGAGCAACTTGATCAGATCGCTCGAAGCATTCCGCAACGCAGTGGGGGCGATGGCCGTCACTGCGACGAGTGCGCCGAGGAGCAGCGAACGGAACACCATCCGGGCGACGTCGCCCGGATGCCGGCGCCACACTCTGGTGTCGTCGACTTCGAGCGCGACCGGCCCGCCGTGAGTCGTGATGCTGGTCACCCGACAAGCCTGCCGCGCAACGCGCCCGTCCGGCTCAACCGACGAGAGCTTGGTACATGCCGTTGCGGAGCTGGCGTCGGAGGGGGTAGGTGGTCGAGGGCAGCAGCTGGGTCATGAACACCGCCGTCAGGTCCTCGGCGGGATCGACCATGAAGGCGGTGCTCGCAGCACCACCCCAGCCGAACTCGCCCTTCGAGCACAGGTTCTGTACTGCCGCGGGGTCTTCGATCACCGAGAAGCCGAGGCCGAAGCCCACGCCGGCCATGGCGATCTCCGAGAAGGTGCTCTGGCCCATGTCGTTGAGCCGCTTGCCGTCGGGGAGGTGGTTCGTGGTCATGTACGCCAGGGTCCGGTCGCCCAGCAGGCGCACGCCGTCGAGCTCGCCGCCGTTGAGCAGGAACTGCGCGAAACGGACGTAGTCGTCGGTCGTTCCCACCAGCCCGCTGCCACCCGACAGGAACGTCGATGGCGTCAGCATGGCCTTGGCGGGTGCCATCGCCACGAGGCCGTCGTTGCCCCGGAAGTACAGCGGGGCACACCGGTCGAGGTCAGCTTCGGGCGCGGAGAAGCCGGTGTCGGTCATGCCCAGCGGCTCGAAGATCCGTTCCTTGAAGAACACGTCGAGGGTCTGTCCGCTGATCGCTTCGACAAGCCGACCGCACACGTCGGTCGACATCGAGTAGTTCCAGCTCGTCCCGGGGTCGAACAGCAAGGGGAGTGCGGCGAGCCGGTCGATGCCCTCGGCGAGGTCGTAGGTCGGCGCAGCGCCGAAGTCACCCAGTTGGTGCTCGCGGTACATCGTGTCGACCGGGTGCTGGAACTGGAAGCCGTAGGTCAGGCCCGACATGTGGGTGAGGACGTCGTGAACGCTGATCTCGCGCTCGGCCGGCCGCGTCTGCGGCATGGCCGCACTGCCGCCGACCCAGACCTTCGGATCGGCGAAGGCCGGAATCCATCGGCTCACCGGGTTCTCCAGCAGGAGGTGGCCCTCCTCGAACAGCATCATGAGGGCCACGCTGGTGATCGGCTTCGTCATCGAGAAGATGCGGTAGATCGAGTCCTCCTCGACCTTGGTACCGGCCTCGACGTCGGTGAATCCGTAGATGTCCCGGTGAGCGATCTCCCCGTGACGACTGATCACCGTCTGGACACCCGGGAGCTTGCCTTCGTCGACGTAGCGATGCAGGAGCGCATCGAGGCGTTCGAGCCGTTCGCCGTTGAAGCCGAGATCTTCCGCGCTGCTCATGAGCACATGTTGGCACTGTTGTCGGAGGCCTGCTCGCGGCATGGACACGCGGTCCGTACCCTCCCTGCCATGGACGTCCGAGACCTCGACCTCGGTGACGGCGTGGTCGTGCCGGGTTCGGAGATCGAGTGGCGGTTCAGCGCGAGTGGGGGCCCAGGCGGTCAGCACGCCAACCGAGCCAACACCAGGGCCGAAGCGCGGCTCGACCTGGTGTCGTCGCCGTCGCTCGCCGCTCACCCCGGCGTGCAGCGGCGGCTCCAGAACCGTCTCGGGGCCGAGGTGTCGGTGACCGTCGATGACGAGCGATCACAGGCCCGGAACCGGTCGATCGCCCTCCATCGTCTGGAGGAGCGACTTCGCTCGGCCCTCGTCCTCCGAAAGGCGCGCCGCAAGACCAAGCCTTCACGTGGCTCACAGCGCCGTCGGGTCGATCAGAAGAAGCAGCGGGGCGAACTCAAGAGGCAGCGCAGGCGCCCCTCGTACTGACGCATCAGATCTGCGTCAGTTCCCATGGTGGGTCGCGGTGCCGAGGAGCTCTGCCCGCGGTCGAGATCCTGTCGTCAGGGGGCGGTGCTGTCGGCCGTCACACGTTCGCGAGCAGGGAGATCTGCACGCGGCGGTGTCGAGGTTCGGGTCTTCCGCGGGTCCCCGAGGATCCGGAAGGACACCAGGAAGGTGGTGAGGACCAGGGCCAGAGCGACCGCTGCCATCCAGAGCCGGTTCTGCGCATCGGTCCCCGCCGTGGCTGCGTGCATCGTGGCCGAGACGAACAGCGGATAGCTGGTCAGGTGGACGGCCAGCCAGAGACGGCGCGGCAGTCGCTGCATCAGCCACGAGGTGATCTGGACCGCGGCGAGCAGCCAGAAGGCCACGATGCCCCAGGCCACGGCACCAGACTTCCAGTCCGAGGCGTACGGGATGAAGAGGTCGGCCAAGCCGAAGTGCACGTAGCTGTCAGCGACCAGAGCGCCGATGTGGATTCCGGTGAACGTGATCGCCGTCCCTCCGGTGAATCGATGGGTTGCGAGGAGCCACTTGGGCACCTTGCGGCCGGCCACCAGCTTGCTTCGGTACAGCACGCCCCAGCTCACCGCGAACGCCAGGAGCCACCACGCAACGAGGCCCGACGCCCGGGCGATGTACCACCACAGTTGCTCGTTCATGCGGCGTCCTCGGTGCCGAGGAGGTCGATCGCTCCGAACTCGCACAGCCGTCCGTCACGTGTCCGGCCCCATGCGGCGTCGCCGACGCGCAGGTGACGCGCCCCTCGGGTGCCCTCGACCGTGAACGCGGTGCAGAGGGCTTCGGCCCACCAGCCGGCACCGGCCACGACGGTCACGGCCGCGAGGCCGGCGGCTGCAGGTCGGCCGCTCGTCGGATCGATGATGTGATGACGGTCGGTCCCCCAGCGTCGCCGCTCGATCGAGCTGGTGGCGACGGCTCCAGCAGTGAGACTGATGATCCGTCCCTTCTCGGTCACGTCCTGCGCCTGGGTGCGCCAGGCGTCACCAACCGGTGGGCGTCCACGGACGGCGACGTCGCCGCCCACGTTGACACTCACGCCGGCGACACCATCCGCCATGAGTTCGGCGACCACGATGTCGGCAGCGAGCCCCTTGCCGATACCGCCCGGGTCGAACTCGACGCCGGCGGGCAGTCGAGCCCGACCGTCGCCGACCTCGATGCCGTCCATGCCCGGAACGGTCACGGTGACCAGGGGCAGGCTCGAGTCGTCGTCGGTGACGAACGCGAAGTCATCCAGGTAGCCGGCGGAGGTGAGTGCCGGCAGCACGCTCGGATCGAAGCTTCCGTCGGTGTGTCGGTGGGCGGTGATCGCGGCTTCGAGCAGCATCTCGGTGTCGGCTGAGATCGGCGTCCGTGCGCCCCTCGCCTGGTTGAGCCGGCTGACTTCGGAGTCGGAACGGAAGCGGCTCCACTTGGCTTCGAGCTCTCCCAACCTGGTCTCGGCGACGCAGCAATGGTGCGGTGTCCCCCCGACGACGAGCACGTGTGCGTCAGATCCCATCACTGCGAACCGGCGCTCACACCGATCGTTCACGACGACTTGCTCACGGTCGTGGGCGCGGGCGCGGGTGCCGGTGCGGGCGCCGCCGAAGGTGCAGGCGCCGGGGTCGAGCTGGACCTCGACGGTGCCGAGCGCGACGGTCGAGACGAGGAAGGGGCCGCCGTCGCCGCGGTGGGCGGTGACGCAACGACGACGACCCGAACGATCCGCTTCTGGGCGGGTGGGCTTGGTGGTGGCAGCGGGACCGTGGTCGGTGTTGCCGTGGGCACGGTGTCCGCCGGAACGGTGGCGAACTCGACATCGTCCGAGGCGCTGGCGGCCTCCATGGCAGCGACGAGGGCGAAGCCGGCCGAGGCACTGAGCCCGGCGATGGCGATGCGGCTCGCAACGGCGGGCTTGGTCCGCCTCGGCCGGGCCGCCACGTCAGGACGCACGGGACGCCGATCAGTCATCGTCCTCGCGGCCCTCGTACTCCTCGTGGTCCTCGGACTCGTGGTCCTCGTACTCGGCTTCGTCTTCGTACTCGTACTCGTCCTCGCTCTCGTGTCCGACCGAGGAGCTCGGCGCCTTCGCCACCGGCGAAGGCGATGAGGCGGGAACTGCCGACGAGCTGCCGGCTGAGGCCGAGCTCGCCGGGGCGGCGGCCGGGCTGTCACCGGACGGCGGGTCGATCGGGTTCCCGAAGGCGTCGACGTAGATCGTCTCGATCGAGACCTCGGGTTCGGTGGTCGAGGTGGTCGAGGTGGTCGTGCTCGACGGGGTCGGGTTCGAGGTCAGGCTGCCGACGACCTGTCGCTCGGGCTGGGCGAACACCCCGAGACTCACGGCGAGGGCACTTCCGGCGGCGGCGGCGGTCATGGCGACGGCTGCGGCGGTGGTGACTGCGGTTCGTTTCTGCATGGAGATGAAGGTACGCCCGGCCGCACAAAGTGGGGGCGAGCACAAGGCAAGGAAACGGTAAAGATCCACACGTGCCGATGGCACTCGTGTCACGGTGAACTCGTGCACCTACTCGTGGTCGAGGACGACCGGGCCATCGCCGACCCCTTGCTCGACGGACTCGAGCGGGCGGGATTCGCGGTCGAACACGCTTGCAGCGGGGCCGAGGCGCTCGCCGCCGAGGGATACGAGCTCGTGCTGCTCGACCTCGGGCTCCCCGATCTCGACGGTGCCGAAGTCTTCCGACGAATTCGTGCGACCTCGAACGTTCCGGTGATCGTGGTCACCGCGCGTGGTGACGAGATCGACCGGGTGATGCTGCTCGAGCTCGGTGCCGACGACTACGTCGTCAAACCGTTCGGCCTCCGCGAACTCGTCGCCCGGATACGTGCCGTGGCTCGTCGCAGCGATGGGTCGAACCCCGACGAGTACCCACCCGAGCGCTCCGATGTCGGCCGGCTCGTCGTCGACGCCCGCTCGCGGACGGTGACGATCGACGGTCAGCTGATCGTGCTGACACCCAAGGAATTCGATCTGCTCGCCTTCCTGACGACTGATGTCGGGCGGGTGTTCACGCGCGCCGACATCCTGCGGTCGGTGTGGGACGAACACTGGTACGGGTCGACCAAGACGCTCGACGTCCACGTGGCCTCGCTCCGTCGGAAGCTCGGTTCGCCGGCGTGGATCGAAACCGTGCGCGGGGTGGGCTTCCGGGTCGTCGACGCCGGCGATCCATGACCCGTCGACTCCTCGCCGGCTACCTCACGATCACCATCTTCGTGTTGGCCGTGCTTGCGGTCCCGCTCGGGTTCACCTTTGCCGACCGGGAGCGGACGCTCGTGCTGGCGGACCTCGAGCGTGACGCGCGCGTCATGGCCTCGGAGGTGGAGGATCCGCTCGAGACGGGGAACCTCGTCGAGGCCTCGCCACGCATCGTCGAGTACGCACGAGACGCGGGTGCTCGGGTGGTGGTCGTCGATGCCGAGGGGGTGTCGACGGTCGACACCGACGCCGGACCCGATGCGCCTCGTCGTGACTTCTCGACTCGTCCCGAGTTCATCGAGGCACTCGGCGGTGGTCAGGCACTCGGTGACCGGATGTCCGAGACCATCGGCGAGCGCATCTTCTTCGTGGCGGTTCCGGTCGCGTCGACCGGGGGTATCTTCGGCGCAGTTCGGATCACCATGCCTGCGAGCCGCTTCGACGATCGCGTCGCCGACAACTGGCGGAACCTGGGGGTGCTCGCGCTGGTCGTGTTGCTCGCCGTCACGGTGGTCGGTCTGATCACGGCCCGAACGGTGACCGGCCCGGTGCGTGAGTTGCAGGCGGGGGCGGTGGGGCTGGCCAGCGGTGACCTCTCGACGCGTGTCTCAGCCGACCGTGGCCCGCCCGAGCTGCGCGAAGCCGCATCGACCTTCAACGCCATGGCGGCGCGTCTCGAGCATCTGGTGGACAGCCAGCGATGGTTCGTGTCGGCGGCATCTCACGAACTCCGCACACCGTTGACGGCTCTGCGGCTGCGACTCGAGAGTCTCGAGGAGAGTGTCGAGGGCGAGGACCGCGAGCGTCTCGACGCAGCGATGGCCGAGACCGACCGATTCGTCGCTCTGGTCGATGCACTCCTGGCGCTGGCCCGGGCCGACTCGGGTGCGGCGGTTCCGGTCGCCGTCGACGTCGAGGCGGTGGCCCGTGCGCGGTTCGATCTCTGGGAGCCGCTTTGTTCGGAGCGCGGGATCGACCTGCGTTTCGACGATGCCTCAGGAATCACCGCGCTCGCCCTCCCGACCGCGGTGGGCCAGGTGCTCGACAACCTGGTGGCGAACGCCACCGACGCGGTTTCGGCCGGCGGTCAGATCTCGGTGTCGTTCGGCCTCCGCCAGGCAGAGGTCGTCGTCACGGTCGCGGACGACGGCCACGGCCTCTCCGAAGACCAGTGGGAGGTCGTGTTCGAGCGATTCCGGCGAGGCCCTGACCCCGTGGCCGACGGAACGGGACTCGGGCTCGCATTGGTTCGTCAGCTCGCCGAGGCGAGCGGCGGTTCGGCTCGTGCCGTGCGACACGAACTCGGCGGGTTCGCCGTCGAGGTGACCTTCCCGGTGGCGCCCCGGGGCGCCGACGCGGTCACCGAATAGCGCGGCTCACGAATCGGCTCGGGCGTTCTTCTCGGACTTCTTCTGGCGTGCCCGCAGGTTGGGGTCGAGCTCGACCTTGCGGAGTCGGATCGATGTCGGGGTCACCTCGGCGCATTCGTCGGAGCTGATGAACTCGAGCGCCTGTTCGAGGCTGAGATCGCGGGGAGGAGTGAGCTTGACGGTGTTGTCGGACGCCGCGGCTCGCACGTTGGTCTGCTTCTTCTCTCGACACACGTTCACGTCCATGTCGTCGCCGCGACGGTTCTCGCCGACCATCATCCCCTCGTAGACCTCGTCGCCCGGAGCGACCATCATCGTGGCGCGCTCTTGCAGGTTGACCAGGGCGTAGGTGGTGACCGGACCCCGGCGGTCCGAGACGAGGCTGCCTGACGAGCGCGTGCGGATCTCGCCGAACCACGGCTCCCAGTCCTCGTGCACGCTGTGGAGCAGGCCGCTTCCGCGGGTGGTCGTGAGGAACTCGGTCCGGAAGCCGATGAGGCCACGGGCCGGGACGAGGTAGTCGAGACGGACCCAGCCAGTGCCGTGGTTGACCATCTGCTCGAGCCGTCCCTTGCGGGAGGCGAGCAGCTGAGTGACGTCGCCGACGTGCTCGTCGGGCAGGTCGATGGTGACCCGCTCGACCGGCTCGTGCAGCTTGCCGTCGATCTCGCGGGTGAGGACCTCGGGCTTGCCGACCGTCAGCTCGAACCCTTCACGCCGCATCTGCTCAACGAGGATCGCGAGCTGGAGCTCGCCGCGACCCTGGACTTCCCAGGCGTCGGGGCGGTCGGTCGGGAAGACGCGCATCGAGACGTTGCCGACCAGCTCGGAGTCGAGGCGATTCTTCACGAGGCGGGCCGTGAGCTTCGAGCCATCGCGCCCGGCGAGCGGCGACGTGTTGATGCCGATGGTCATCGACAGACTCGGCTCGTCGACCGTGATGACCGGCAGCGGGCGAGGGTCGTCGAGGTCGGCGAGGGTCTCGCCGATGGTGACGTCGGGAAGCCCGGCGATGGCCATCAGGTCTCCCGGGCCGGCCTCGTCGGCGTCGACCCGATCGAGGTTGACGGTGCGGTAGAGCTCGGTGATCTTGGCCGGCTCGATGGTGCCGTCGGTGCGGCACCACGCCACGGTCTGACCCCGCTTCACCGTGCCGTGCATCACCCGGCACATGGCGAGGCGACCCACGTAGGGCGACGCATCCAGGTTGGTCACCCATGCCTGGAACGGATGGTCGGGGTCGTGGCGCGGCGCAGGAATGGAGTCGCGGAGCACCCGGAAGAGGGGCTCGAGGTCGTCGCCGATGTCGTCGGGGTCGGTCCCGCAGCGACCCTCACGCGCGATCGCGTAGAGGACCGGGAACTCGATCTGGTGGTCGTGGGCGTCGAGGTCGAGGAACAGCCCGTAGACCTCGTCGACGACCTCGCTGATGCGGGCGTCGGGGCGGTCGATCTTGTTGATGACGACCACGATCGGGAGGTCGTCGGCCAACGCCTTGCGCAGCACGTAGCGGGTCTGGGGGAGGGGTCCTTCACTTGCATCGACCAGCAGCACGGCGCCGTCGACCATGGTGAGTGCTCGTTCGACCTCACCGCCGAAATCTGCGTGTCCGGGGGTGTCGACGATGTTGTAGGTGACGCCCTCCTTGGTCACGGCGGTGTTCTTGGCGAGGATCGTGATGCCCTTCTCGCGTTCGAGGTCGCCCGAGTCCATGACCCGCTCGTTGACGGCCTCGTGCTCGCCGAACGCGCCGGATTGCCAGAGCATGGCGTCGACCAGCGTGGTCTTGCCATGGTCGACGTGGGCGATGATCGCCACGTTGCGGAGGTCGTCACGGGTCTGCATGGGGAACAGACGAGGCTAACGGTGGGGTTTCCGGCGCCTTGCATCGTCGGTCAGGCGGGGATCCGGCTTGTTCTGGCCCCCACTCAGATTTCTAGGATGCTCTGATGATCGAGGGGCGCCGTTTCGTGATGGCCGGGCTGGCCGCCATGTTCGGTACGGCATCGGTCCTCGGCGCTTGCGGCAGCTCCAGCGACGCCGGTGGCGGCGCCTACGATGGACCGCTGGTAGAAGGCGTGACGGTCGACGTCGAGGCGCCCGACGACTTCTTCCGGCCCGAGTCGGTCGAGGTCGAGGCGGGCACCGAGGTCGTCTGGACCAACGTCGGTCGCAACGACCACAACGTGATCCTGTCCGAGTCGAAGGACATCCTGGTCGAAACCAAGGAGTTCGCCCCCGGTGATGTCGGATCGTTCCGGTTCACCGAAGTAGGAACGTTCCGCTACTACTGCTCGCTTCACGGAACACCTGACGTCGGCATGGTTGGCGTCATCGAAGTCGTCGAACCCGAGGAGACCCCCGCATGAGTCGGTTTCTCGACGGGCGGCGCTGGTCTGCGCTGCTTCGCCATGATCACCGACCAGGCCGAGTGGGCGTGCGGGCGCTCGCGCCTGACGTCCACCCTGTCGCCTGACGTCCGCTCTGCCGCCCGACTGCCCCCCGTTGGCACCCTTGCTGCTCGCCTCACGTTTCCGTCGTGTTGGGACGGTCGGTCGCTCGGCAGCGATGATCACCGGTCGCACGTGACCGAGGCCGTGGCAGGCGGGTGTCCGTCGTCGCATCCGGTCGAGATCACCGAGGTGACGTTCGCGATCCACTCCACGGTCAACGGCGACATCGCCGATCGGTTGTCGCTCGCGAGCGGGGAACTGGCGAGCGCGCACGCCGACTTCGTCAGCGGCTGGGAACCCGGCCGTCTCGCCCGCGAGATCGGCGCCTGTCTGCACCGGAACCTGGTGTGCAACGTTCCCGATGACCTCTGAGTCGTCGGGTCGATTCGACCTGGTGATCTTCGACTGTGACGGCGTGTTGGTCGACAGCGAGCGGCTCATCGTGAAGGTCGAGGCGCAGATCTGCCGAGAGCGAGGGTGGGACCTCACCGAGTCCGACGTCATCCGCGAGTTCGTGGGGCTCTCCGATGAGGCGATGCGCGCCCGGCTGTCCGAACTCGTCGGCGAGGACCTCGGACCCGACTGGGATGCCGAGTACGCCGATCGGTATCGCTCGGCGCTCGCTCGTGATCTCGAAGTGGTCCCGGGGGTGGCTGGGCTCGTCGACCGCCTGCACGGTGCGGGCGTCCCGACGTGTGTGGCGTCGAGCGGAAGTCACGACAAGATGCAGCTCACGCTCGGCAAGACCGGGCTGTTCGACCGATTCGCCGGCCGGATCTTCAGCGCCACCGATCCTGGGGTGAAGCGCGGCAAGCCCGCACCCGATCTGTTCCTCCATGCCGCATACCAGCTGGGCGCCGATCCCGTGCGGTGCGCTGTGGTCGAGGACAGCCCCTATGGCATCGAGGCGGCGCTGGCCGCTGGGATGACCCCGTTCGGATTCGCGGGCAGCGTCATCCCGGCCAACCGGTTGGCGGGCGATGGCGTGACCGTCTTCGGCCACATGGATCAGCTCGCCGCGCTTCTCGGACTGCCCGACGCACCGATCTGATCCGGCTGCAAGACTCCGGCGATGAGGCGCACCCCATGACCGTCGACCGGATCGTCGTCGAGGGGTTGGGTCGTCTCCCGCAGTTCGCCCACGCCGCAGTGGCGGGCGATGTCGTCTACGTCTCGGGCACGCTCGGAACCACCGAAGGGCTCACGCTGGCCGAGGGCATCGCGGCCCAGACGCGCCAGACGCTCGAGAACATGGGCCGGATCCTCGAGGCTGCCGGCGCGTCGTGGGACGACGTGGCGAAGGTGAGCGTCTACCTCGCCGACATGGTCGAGTTCGGCGCCATGAACGAGTCCTATGGCGAGTTCTTCGAGGCCACGCCGCCCGCACGCATCACCATCGGCGGCGTCGACCTCGCCCTCGGCGCAAGGGTCGAGATGGAGTGCATCGCCCACCGCCCCTGACCGGGAAACAGACGCCCCGCCCCGATCTTCGTTGCTCTCGCGCCAATTATTGGCAGGAGAGCAACGAAGATCGAGTGGTTTGGTGGGATCTCGTCGATCTCTGGCTGTTCGGCGGCCGGTCTTCTAGGTTCGCTCCAGCGCCTTCGCGTCCTGGCCGGAAGTGACGACGAGATCTCCCACCGAATGTCGGGGTCGTCGTGCTTCCATCCGTCGCAGTCGAACTGTTCCATCATCAACACGGGCTGCTCGCGAAACGTCAGCTTCTCGATCGGCTGTCGCCGAGCGATCGGCGACGCGTCTATCGGCATCCCGAGGTCGAGCACCTCTCGACCCGCGTGGTTCGCCACCGGGTGGCTCCGCGGTCGCTCGGTGCGCAGCTCATCGGTCCGGTACTCGACGCGCTCCCGGCGGTCCTGTGGGACGCGTCGGGAGCACGGTGGTACGGATTCGGCCGGGATTCGGATCCCGTGGTGCAGGTGGCGCGTGTCGGCAACGGTGTTCCCGGTGCGCTGGGTCGAGTGCACCGACTGGTCGACCTCTGCGAAGACGATGTCACCGACCATCACGGCGTCCCCATCGCTCGTGCTGAACGCGTCATCCTCGGCCTCGCAGCAGCTGCGACGCGCGAGTGGAAGCCCACCCGCTTTCGGAACTCCGGCCTCACCGAGGTGGAGGCGCTTCTTCCCGTCGTGCGACGGATGGCGCCAGTGCTCGATCACGCGTGGGGAATGGGATTCATCGACGGTAGGCGGATCCATGCGATGGCCGATCGCATGGGAGGCCATGGACAGGCCGGCATCATCGTGCTCCGCGAACTTCTCCGCGTTCGTCCTCCCGATTACCTTCCGCCGGAGAGCGGCCTCGAAGCCAGGTTCGAAGAGGTGATCGCCCTGCATCGACATGCGTTCCGCCGACAGGTCGAGCTGTTCGACGACCGAGGCCTGATCGGAAGGGTCGACTACCTGGCGATTCGCAGGCCTCTCGTCGTCGAGGTCAACAGCGAGCGTTTCCACACCAGCCGGACCGACCGGGCTGCTGACGACGACCGATACGAGCGACTTCTCGCCTCCGGTCGGTCGGTGTTGGTGATCTGGGAGTACGACGTGTGGCACCGAGCCGGGCGGGTGCGGCGAGCGGTGGCGTCGTGTTTGACATCGACCGATCCGCACCCGACCGTGCATCGACCGACCCCGCCGCCTTGGGAACTGCTCGCGGACCGCTCCGAACCGTCGACCTGACGCCGATCCTTGTTGTTCTGCGGCCAATAATTGGCGGGAGAGCAACGAGGATCCGGGTGGGGGTCAGGTGTCGGGGCTGGTCTCGGTGTGTTCGGCCCTGAGGTCCTTCTTGAGGATCTTGCCGCTGGCGTTTCGGGGGAGTTGGTCGTCGTGGAACGTCACGATGCTGGGCACCTTGAACGGCGCGATGTGTTCGGCCAGGAACCGCTGCAGTTCATTGGCGGTGAGCTCTGCGCCGGGTCTCACGTAGACCGCCACCGCCACCTCTTCGCCGAGCCGTTCGTGAGGCACGCCGAACACCGACGCTTCGTACACCGCAGGGTGCTGGTAGATCGCGGCTTCGACCTCGGCGCAGTAGACGTTCTCGCCGGCGCGCAGGATCATGTCCTTCGCCCGGTCTTCGACGTACACGAACCCGTCGGCGTCGATCCGTCCGAGGTCACCCGAGCGCAACCATCCGTCGACGATCGTCTCGGCGGTTGCCTCCGGCTTGTTCCAGTAGCCACGGATCAGCGTCGGGCCCTTGAAGCAGATCTCGCCCTGGACGCCACGGGGAAGCGGTCCCTCACCCGTCGCCACATCGAAGACCTCGACCTGGAGAATGGGGGTGGACCGGCCGGTGCTGGTCGGATGCGAGACGTAGTCGTCGCCGCTGTTCTGGGGCCCGTAGGCGTTCGTCTCGGTCATGCCATAGCCGATCGATGGACGACCCCGGCTGAACCCCGACTCGACCCGTTTCACCAGCTCGGGCGGGGCGGGCGCGCCGCCGCCGCCGACCGACAGCAGCGAGCTCGTGTCGCGGCTGGCGAAGTCGGGCGACTCGAGCAGGTCCCATGACATGGTCGGCACCCCGACGAAGTTGGTCACCCGCTCGCGCTCGATCAGCTCGAGCGCGCGCTCGGGGTTCCACTTGTACATCATCACGAGCTTCGCCCCGGTCGTGAACGTCGAGAGCATGATCGGGATGCAGCCGGTGACGTGGAACAGCGGCACACACAGGATGAAGCACGGTTTGTCGGCCGGCCCATCGTCGGTGGCCACACCGTCTGCCTTTCGGAGCTGCTCGGCGGTCGCCCGACAGAAGAAGCCGAACAGGGCCTGGACGACCGCCCGGTTCGACGACACCGCACCCTTCGGGAATCCGGTGGTGCCCGACGTGTAGAGAATCGTGGCGTCGTCGTCCGGATCGATGCCGACGTCGGGCATGGCCGCGCCGGGCGTCAGCACATCCTCGAGATGCTGGGCACGTTCGGGGAGCGAGCCCTCGGCGCGCACGGCGATGGCATCGATGCCATGGGTGACGAGCGCTTCGGCCGCTCGGTCGATGCGCTCGCGGTCGGCGATCAGCACCTTCGATCCGCTGTCGGTGAGACCGTATTCGAGCTCCTGGGCGGTCCACCATGCGTTGGCCGAGACCGAGATTGCACCGATGCTCGTGATGGCCGCGAACGACATGACCCATTCGGGGTAGTTGCGCATCGCGATCGTCACGCGGTCGCCCTTGCCGACCCCGTAGTCGTGCACGAGCATCGCCGCGATCTCGTCCACCCGCGCCATGACCTCGGCGAAGGTCCAGCGTTCGTCCTCGTAGACGAGGTACTCCTGATCGGGTCGGGTCCGGGCAACCGAGAGCAGGTCCCGGAGTGTGCCTGGTGCATTCTTGAACACCTTCACCGTGACGCCGCTGATCTCGATGTCCTCGGTCTCGTACGCCTGGCCGGCGGCCGTGACCTGCGCGACGGCCTCGTCGTATGCGAGGGTCATTTCGTGGTCGCGATCCCGCCGTCGACCGGCAGAATGGCGCCGGTCACGTAGGCCCCCGCGCGGCTTGCCAGGAACTGGGCGGCGCCGGCCATGTCGTCGGGCCGACCGATGCGACCGAGCGGAGCCGACTTCGCAATGGCATCGCCTGCTGCCTCGAGGGTCGCAGCCATCATCTTCGACTCGAAGGGCCCCGGTGCGATGGCGTTCACCGTGATGTGCTGTGGTCCGAACTCGCGGGCCAGCACCCGGGTCAGGTGGTGCACCGCAGCCTTGGACGCCGAGTACGAGTAGGTGTTGAGCAGCGGTACTTGAAGGCCGTCGATGGATCCGATGTTGATGACTCGAGCAGGATCGTCGGCCGAGGCCGCGGCGTCGAGCAGCGGCTTGACCGCACGCGTCAGGAAGAACGGTCCCTTGAGGTTCAGGTCGAGGACCTTGTCCCAGCCCGAGGCGGGAAACGTCTCGAACGGCTCACCCCAGTTGGCGCCGGCGTTGTTGACCAGGATGTCGAGGTGGTCGATCAGCTCGGCGACTTGCTCGCCGAGCGTCAGGCACGCCTCCTCCGAAGCCAGGTCGGCGGGGATCGAGCGGCACGACCCGGCATCGAGTGCATCGAGTTCGGCTGCGACGGAATCGCACACCTCGGCCTTGCGCGAGCTGATGATCACGTGGGCACCGGCTTCGACGAAGCCGCGAGCGATCATCAGGCCGATGCCTCGGCTTCCGCCGGTCACGAGCGCGGTCTTGCCCGAGATGTCGAACAGGTCTGGCATGGGGTCCCCTGGGTGGTCGGTCGCTCGAAGTGCGCGAGCGGCTGCCAGTATCGCCCAGCCTCCACAGCTCGGACCAACGTCGCGGCCAGTGCCAACGCACCGGATGCGAGTTCAGCTGCGGATGCCCTGCTGGGCCGCCCACTCGTCGAGCGCCTCGAGGGCTTCCTCGTGCGACAGCTCGCCTCGGTCGCGCCGCAGCCCGAGCAGATGCTTGCGGGCCCTCCCGACGAGTGGTCCGGGCTCCAGCCCGAGGTGCTCCATGATCTCGGTGCCGTCCAGGTCGGGACGCTCGGCGGCCCTGGCGTCTTCGCGGGCCAGGTCGTTGATGCGTTCTTCGAGCTCGTCGATGCGGCGGTGAAGTGCCGCGACCTTCTTGGGGTTTCGGGTGGTGCAGTCGCAGCGAACGAGGTGGTTCAGTTCGCCGAGCAGGTGCCCGGCATCGCGTGCGTAGCGGCGGACCGCCGCGTCGGTCCAGGACGAGTCGAAGCCGTGGAAGCGGCCCGAGATCTCGACGAGACGGCTGACGTCGTCGACGACATCCTGCGGGTATCCGAGCTCGGTGAGACGCTGGCGCGTGATGCGGGCTCCGACGGCCTCGTGGAACCGGAAGGTGACGTTGTTGTTCTCGAAGCGGCGGGTGTCGGGCTTGGCGATGTCGTGGAACAGCGCCCCCAGCCGGACGACCAGCCGAGGATCGGTCTTGGCGGTCACGGCGATGGTGTGGGCCAACACGTCCTTGTGCTTGTGGACCGGGTCCTGCTCCATCTCGAGTCGCGGGAACTCGGGGACGAGTTCGCCCAACTCGCCCGAGTGATGTGCCTCCCACAAGCCGTCTGTGGGGTCGTCGGCGAGGACGAGTTCAGAGAGGCGTTCGTGGCCGGGCATCGCGGAGAGTTGTACTTGATCGCGTGGGCCATGCCGAAGTGGGATGCTGCCACCCGACCAGACGACGGAGGATCCATGAAGCTCGACCTGATGACGGGTGGTCGCAAGCTGCGCGATGTCGCCGACCTGGCCCGTCGGGCCGAGGCGGCCGGGATCTCGGGGATGATCCTGACCGAAGGCGGTCGGACCGCGTATCTCAGTGCCGCTGCGGCCGCGCTCGCCACCGAGGACTTCGAGATCGGCACGGGCATCGCGGTCGCGTTTCCCCGTTCGCCCATGGTGACCGCCCAGTGCGCCTGGGAACTCGCCGATGCGTCAGCCGGACGGTTCCACCTCGGCCTCGGCACGCAGGTGCGTGCCCACATCGAGCGCCGGTACGGCACCGACTTCGACCCACCGGGGCCACGCCTCCGCGAGTACGTCCTGGCCCTTCGGGCGATCTTCCGGGGGTTCCAGGGCACCGAGAAGCTCGACTTCCACGGCGACTATCACGACTTGTCCCTGTTGCCTGCGATGTGGTCGCCAGGACCGATCGATCATCCCGACGTGCCGATCCTCGTCGCGGCAGTCGGTCCGTGGATGACCCGCATGGCCGGCGAGGTGGCCGATGGCATCCACGTGCACCCGTTCCACTCGCCGACCTACCTGCGCGAGCGGCTGCTGCCGTCCGTGGCGCAGGGCGCCGTCAATGCCGACCGTGACCCCAGCGACATCGAGCTGGTCATCCCGGCCTTCACGATCGTGGGTGACACCGAGGAGGAACGCGAGCCGCTCCGCCAGCAGGCCCGCACCCAGATCGCCTTTTACGGCTCGACCCGCAACTACGCGTTCATGTTCGACATGCTCGGCTTCGAGGGCACCTCGGCGCGCCTGAACGAGAAGATGAAGGTGGGCGACATCGGGGGCATGGCCGAGCTGATCACCGACGAGATGCTCGAGCACTACGCCATCACCTCGACCTGGGACGACCTGCCGGGTGCGCTGGTCGACCGCTACGGCGGACTGGCCAGTCGAGTCGTGATGTACTTCATCGACGGCATGGCGGCGAAGGACCCCACGATGCTCGACCGCTTCGGCGAGGTCGCCGGGGCCATCGCCGACGCCTGAGCGATGGGGATCATCCGCCTGCGGCGCCCGTCGCCCGAACAGCTCGCTGCGATCGCACTCGATGCGCACGACGGAGCGCTGACCTATGACGAGGTCGGGGGCACGCTCGCCGGCGCGGCACCATCAGGCTTCCACCACATCGCCACACAGGTCGAGCTCGGGCGGGGCGCGGACATCTTCGACGCGGCCAGCGAGGCGCTGCGTGGCTGGGCACCTCAGCGGGGCTCGGGGCTGGTGGTCGCAGAAGGGGCAGCGCTGGTCGAGGGCTCCGTCGTCGCGCTCGCCGCACCGATTCCCGTCGGCTTCGTCCTCGTCGTCTGCCGCATCGTGGCGGTCATCGACCAGCCATCGCGATTCGGGTTCGCCTACGGCACGCTCGGTCGCCATCCCGAGTCGGGCGAGGAACTGTTCGTGATCGAGCGCAGCGAGGACGACACCGTCCGCTTCCGCATCGAGGCGTTCTCGCGCCCGCACTCGATCCTCGTGCGGTTGGCGGGCCCGATCGGCCGACGCATGCAGGCGAAGGCGACCCAGGACTACCTCGACGCCATGTGCCGCGCGATTGGCGGTTGAGTTCCCGCTCTTCTCGCTCGTTCCTCGCAACGGGCTGTCCTGGCCACGGTCGAGCGGTTGCGTGCTGGCGAACGCCGCCGATCCGTTCGGGCTCTACGTCGGGATCCAGACGAGGCCGAGCTCGCCGACGGTGATGTCGTTCCTCTCGAGGCCGACTGCGAGCGGTTCGATGGCCTCGGCCTTGGTCGACCACTCGTCGTCGAGTTCGAGGAGCTGGTCCTCGAGGTCGGCTTCGACCGCCTCGAGTTCTTCGACCTTCGCGTCGGCCTTCACCTTGGCCGTCTCGAGCCGGGACTGGGCTGCATCGGTGGTTGATCGCCGCGACGAGGCGCCCTTGAGTTTGCCGACGATCGAACTCGCGGACTTCTTGCCGCCGAGGATGCTGCCGAGCAGGTCGCCTGCGCCCGAGAGCAGTTCGTGGCGCTTCTTGTTCTCCTTGGCATCGTCGAGTTCCTCGATGCGCGCCTGCGCCGCCTCGATCTGATCGCGAAGCCGCTCGGCCTTGCTCGTCAGCTTGTCGCGCAGCTTGGACGCCTCGGCATCCATGGCGTCGTCGGCTGCTGCTTGGCACCGGGCGGCGAATTCCTCCGCGGACTCGCCGGGGCGGCTCGCCAACTTCAGTTCGGGGTTCTGGAACAAGTCGAGGGTCTCGCGCGCGTACAGGTGGTCCTTGAGCGCCTTCTCGGCCGTGGTCCACCAGTTCTTGGTGTTCAGCTTTGCCTCGGGGAGCACGAACACCCGGCCCGCAGGCGGCTCGGACCCGAGGTCGCGGTCATCGAAGTCGACCTCGACGAGTGCGGTCGGATCGAACGTCTCGCCCGACAGCGGTATGACGGCCTCCCATTCCTCGGTGTGTCGGAGGTCGCCCTTGGTCTCGTCGAAGAACAGTTGGAGCCTGGCGATCACCGCCGGTTGCAGTCGGTTGCCGTCGGCACTGCCGCCGACCTCGCCCAGCCACGGAGTTGCGGGGACCACGAAACGGGCCGACCGACCCTCTGTGACCTCGGGCATGACGGTGGTTTCGTCTTCGCCGACCTCGGCCTCGACCGGGACGGGCGGCGCGGCCGGGGTCGCCGCGCTCAGGGCCTCGGTGGGTTCGGGCGCCGTCGTCGGTGCATCACCAGCTGGCTCGACGCCGGGCAGCGAGCCGAGCTGCCCTTTGGTGAGCGGCCCAGCCAGGTACGACATGGCCCAGCGCGTCGTGAACACCGACGGCAGTTCCGTCCCGGTCTGATGCAGCACGAACTCGCGCTTGTCGAGCCCGCTGATGGTCGCGTCGATCTGGGCGACGTCGACCTCGCCGCCGGCCGAGGTCATGCCCTCGAGGAGTCGCGCCTTGTCGCGCTCGGTCTGGAGCCGACCGATCATCCAGGTTCCGGCGTTCGAGATCGCCTTGTAGTCGAGGTCGACCGGGTTCTGGGTGGCGAGCACCATGCCCACGCCATAGGCACGCGCCTGTTTGAGAATGGTGAGGATCGGCTTCTTGGCAGGAGGTGCCGCCGTGGGTGGCACGTATCCGTACACCTCGTCCATGTAGACGAGCGCACGCAGCTGAGGCGATCCGGGCTGCGACCGCATCCAGGTGACCACCTTCGAGAGGATCAGGGTCACCACGAACTGGCGCTCCTGCTCGGACAGGTGTGCCAGATAGACGATGGCCGCGTTGGGCCGGTCGGTCGTGCCGAGCAGCGCACCGATGTCGAGCGGTGCGCCCTCGGCCCACGCTGCGAACGAGGGCGAGGCGAGCAGACCGTTGATCTGCATCGCCAGCTTCGTACGGTCCGACTTGGGGAAGAACGTCTCGAGTTCGATCACGCCGAGCTTGCGCATCGGCGGGTCCTGGACCTGCTGGACGAGCGTCCCGAGATCGAGGTCCTGGCCCTCGTTCCATGCCCGCTCGACCAGGTTGACCAGCAGGATGTGCTCGCGGCTCGACAGCGGATCGGCATCGATCCCCATGAGCCCGAGCAGGCCCGAGACGAGACCGTCGGCTTCGTCGCTACGCGACTCGTCGTCGTCCCCCACGGGTGCCTTCATCGACCCGATGATGTTGAGGGGAGTCGCCGCGGACGACCCGGGGGTGTAGACGTTGAGGTCGGCTTTCGCGTGGAGCGCGGCAATCCGGTCGCCGGTGATACCCCAGCCTTCGAGGCCGGTCCTCCACATCTCCGCCGTGGCTGCGGCATCGGTGCCGGGTGGGACCCACGGCGCGAACTCGTCTGCGCTCAGGCCCGGGAAGCCCAGCAGCAGGTTGGTCATGTCGCCCTTGGGATCGAGCACGAGCGTCGGGATGCCCTGGAGCAACGACTCCTCGAGCAGGTCGATGGCCAGGCCGGTCTTGCCCGAACCCGTCATCCCGACGATCACGCCATGGGTGGTGAGCTCGTCGGGGTCGAACCTCAGGTCGTCCACGGTGCGCTCATGGTTGACGGCGTCGACGACGCCGCCCAAGAGGAGGTCTCGGTCGCCCATGGCCGACGACGGTAGTGGGAGAGCAGCGACGGCCAGGGAGGCTCGTCAGCGTGGCCGCTCGGCCACAACGAGGTCCTGGACGATCTGGCCGTCTGCTTCGACGGTTTGTGTGAAGAACGTGGCCCGGCCGGGGTCGCCATCGCTGTCGAAGATCAAGGTCGGCAGGAAGCCTTCGTAGCTGATGTCGACCCCCTCCCCGATCAACTCTACGCAGTCTGCGTAGGACCGACACTTCGTGCCGACGTCGCCCGTGACGGCGCCGAGTCGGCTGGCGATCTGGGCGGGATCGTCGGTTGATCCCGACTCGGCCGCGAGGGCGGCGATCACGACGGCGTCGTAGGCCTCGGGCGTGTAGAGCCCCACCACCCCTTGATCGGAGACTCGCGAGGCCAGCTCCGAAGGAAGGCCCGCGCCCGGGGCGATCATCGAGAGGCCGACGAGGTCGGCCGTCCGGTCAGGCAGATCGTTCAGCACGGACGCGAGGTCGACTTCGACCAGGACGATCTTGTTGGCGGGTACGCCCAGGTCGACCAGGTCGGAGATGTCGGTGAAGGGATTGTCAGCAGACAAGACCACCGTGCCGACCTCTGCAGGGTCGATCTCCCCCACGGCATCGACGGACTCGAACGACGAACCGATTCGGCCGGCCTGATCTTCGAGGTCGCCACGGAGCTCGGCGGAGAAGTCTCCTCCTGCATCGATGAGCGTGACGCGACCCTCGACGCCGACGTCTTCGACGATGAGCCGGGCCTCGTCGCCAGTCGTCCCTATCGTTCTGTAGAACAGATTGTCGTCGTCGAGCGCTGCCAGGTCGGTTGCGGTGGCCGACGCAGAGATGGTCAGCATGCACTGCTCGCTGAGCGACGGCGCGATCGCACGGGTCATCGAACTGGTGGTCGGGCCGATCACGAGGTCGGCGTCGTCGCCGTCCAAGCGGCTGAAGGCGCTCACACCGGTTGCGTCGGCGTCGCCGCTGTCGACAACCGTCGCCTCGATCGGCCTGCCGAGCACCCCGCCGGCCTCGTTGATGTCCTCGATGGCGAGAAGCGCGCCGCTCTCGATTCCGGTCAGATCGGATTTCACCCCGGTCTTCGACGCCGCTACGCCCACCGAGAAGGTGCCGTCGGTGCTGTTTGGCACGCAGAGAGGCACCCCCGTTGCCTGTGCGTCTTCTCCTCCGTCCCCGAGGGTCGTGACAACCGTGGCGATGACGACGACGGCGATCAGGGCCGCCGCGCCAATCAACAGCGGTGCTCGGCGCGAGCTGCGCCGGTTCTCGTCGGCGGCGTCCGCCCGGGTCGGCGAGACGGGTGGCGGCACGACGGGTGGGGTGGTCGGAGAGGGCGTGGAAGCTTCGAGCATCGCCTTCCGTGCCGCGCCGCGTGCGATCGCGTTCTTCGGGTCGGCATCGACGGCGACCGGTCTCGCGAGTGCGCTCGTCACGTGCTGAGCGACGAGCGGGACCCGTGATGATCCGCCGACCAGCAGCACCGAGTGCAGATCCGTCGGATCGAGACCGGCGCCCGCGACGGCTCGTTGCAGACTCCGCACGCTCTCGTCGAGAGACGGGCCGATCAACTCCTCGAACTCGGCACGAGTGACCCGGATCGCCGTCGCTCGTGCGCCCGGAACGAACACCGGAACCGTCGCGTCGGTGCTCGTCGACAAGGTGATCTTCGCCTCGACGCACGCACGTCGGAGCTGGTGCATCGCCGCAATCGTCGATGTGTCGTCGGGATCGAGATGGTCCAGACCTGCTTGCTCGGCGACGAGATTGAGCAGCGCAGCATCGAAGTCAAGGCCGCCGAGGTGGTCCACCCCCTCAGGCGATCCGAGGAACGTGAAGTGATCACCGTCACGACGGAGAATCGCGGCGTCGAAGGTGCCGCCGCCGAGGTCGTACACCGCGATGCTCGAGCCGTCAGGAACCGGCGCGCGGTTCGCGTAGTCGATGGCGGCAGCCTCGGGCTCGGTGAGGAACTCGAGCGCTGCGGCGCCGCACTCGCTTCGTGCCATCTGCACGAACAGTTCGCGCCGATACTCGCCCCAGTTCGCCGGATGTGTCAGCGCGATGTGGCTCGGGGGACCGCCCTCACGTTCTGAGACGGCGGCCAGGACCCCTGCCAACAGCCTGCCCAACAGCAGGTGCGGCGCGTATGGCGAGCCGTTGACGAGCACCGGAGCGGGGTCGCCGATCCGCCGCTTGAACTCACGCGCGCTCGCAACCGGACTCGCGCCTGACCGCTGATCAGCGACTTCGCCGATGAGAAAGGTGCCTTCTTCGAGCAGGACCACCGACGGGATCGCCGCGGCGGCCGAACCAAGGTTGAACATCTCGACGACACCGTCGCGGGCAACGGCCGCCGCGGTGAACGT
This sequence comes from Acidimicrobiales bacterium, assembly GCA_035529695.1. Taxonomy (GTDB): domain Bacteria; phylum Actinomycetota; class Acidimicrobiia; order Acidimicrobiales; family Salinilacustritrichaceae; genus DATKWD01. Next base: position 174,572 of record DATKWD010000092.1, read on the forward strand.
GGTGCCCAGATCGACCCCCAGCCCATACGTCACGCGCGAACAATGACACACTTCTCGGAGCGGTCTACTCCGAGGTGGTGGCTCGCCCCACGAAGCGTGCCGTGGGCCGGTACGGTCGCAGCCGTGGAGCTCGGTGCGTTCTCGATCAGCATCCCGGTCACTGACCTGGCGAGGTCACGTGCGTACTACGAGGCATTCGGGTTCGAGGTGGCCGGTGGCGACGAGGAGGAGCAGTGGCTCATCCTTCGCAACCAGCAGACCACCATCGGACTCTTCGCATTCGAGGGGATGGACTTCACCGAGCCGATGCTCACGTTCAATCCGGGTCTGGGTCAGGACATGTCGAACCCCGAGACCTTCACCGACATCCGAGAGATCCGCGAGCGATTGCTCGGTGCCGGTGCCGGGGTCGAGATCGACACCGACCTCGACCCCGACGAGACCGGCCCCGCATCGCTCGGCCTGCACGACCCCGACGGGCACCCGATCCTCATCGATCAGTTCCGACCTGCGCCCGGGTCCGGCAGCGCCTGAGCTCGTTGGACCTGGTCTTCCGCAACGCCCGGGTCGTCGACGGCACCGGAGGTCCCGAGCGAACGATCGACGTCGCGATCGACGGTGATCGGATCGCGTTTGTCGGCGAGGTCCCGGATCGTGGGGGCATCGAGGTCGACGCCACCGGCC
>DATKWD010000093.1:0-3510 GCA_035529695.1 Acidimicrobiales bacterium
CCCGTTCACCGGCGACTGGGACAACGACGACTGCGACGACATCTTCTGGTACGCACCCGGACCGGCCAAGGACTACGTGTGGTACTTCGACGGGCCCGGCCCGGCCTTCGAGTCGGTCGAGGTGAGCGTCAACGGCACCTACATCCCAACCGCCATCGCCCCGGCACCTGGCATCGGTGGGGTGTTCTGGTACGCGCCCGGCGCCGGTCAGGAGTACATCTGGTTGGGCGGCCCCGGCCGCGGACAGTTCAGTAGTGCACCGGGCCCGACGGTCAACGGCACCGACTACCGGCCCATCCGTCTCGGTGACCTCGACAGCGGGGTACCGGGCGACACGATGCTGTTCCACCGGCCCGGGCCCGGCACCGACTACGTCCTGGACAAGGTGTTGTTCGGGAACCAGGCGCCGATCTCGACCCCGGTCGACATCTCGGGTACCCACATCCCGCTCGGCGTGTTCGGCGACAACCCCGTCGCCATCATGTACGGCCCCGGCGCCGACCCCGATCTGCTGTTCGGCCCTCTCGGTGCACCGCCCCCACCCTTCGGAACGGTCGCCCCGGGAACCGTGAACGGCCTCTACACCCCTGCGGTGTCGTTGTCGGGCGACTTCATCGTGTGGCACGCCCCCGGAGGCGCAACCGACTACCTCTGGATCGGCGTCACCTGACACCGGCCAGTCCAGTCGGGGAATGGAGCTGGATACCGACCTTGGTCGTCGTCATGCGACCGAACGTCATCGGCGGCTGGTGTGCGAGAGTCGTGCCCGACCCTGGCTGCGGTGTGCTACGGCTTCAGTATGTGCGATGACCACGAACACGATCACGGCGCCACTGAGCATTCCGCACCCCGACCCGTCGAAGGCGAGGCGGTCGACCCGATCACGCTCGAACCGGTGGACGAGGTCGTCATCACCATGCTCATGGACAACTCCTACGACGGCTTGCTCGCTGGTGGGGGGCCGGTTGTCCGCAACGGGTTGATGGCAACTCCGGCCGCGCCCTCGAGTGTCATGGTCGATGGCGAGACCAGGCCGGGCCTCGTGGCCGAGCACGGCTTCTCGGCCCTGGTCACCGTGACCCGCGGCGATCGATCGCACACCGTGCTGTTCGACACCGGCATCTCGCCCAACGGCATGGCCGACAACATGGAGCGCCTCGGGCTCGACACGGCCGACATCGAAGTGGCCGTCCTGAGCCACGGCCACCTCGATCATGCCGGTGGCCTCGAGGGCCTCGCGAGACTCCGAGGCCGGTCGGGCCCGCCCATCGTCGTCCACCCGTTGGTCTGGAGTCGTCGTCGCTTCGCCATCCCCGACATGCCGGCGCTCGAACTCCCCACGGTCTCGAAACGGTCGCTCGAGCGCGAGGGCTTCGAAGTGATCGAACGCCGGCAGCGGTCGCTGCTGCTCGACGGATCCGTGCTCCTCACCGGCGAGGTCGACCGCACCACCGATTTCGAGACCGGCTTCCCGTTCCACGAACGCTTCAACGGCGAGGAGTGGGAGCCCGACCCGCTGATCCTCGACGACCAGGCACTGGTGGTCCACGTGCGAGATCGCGGGTTGGTGGTGTTGACCGGGTGCGCGCACGCGGGTGCCATCAACATCGTCCGCCACGCGATGCGGCTCACCGGGGTCGATCGGCTCCACGCCATGTTCGGTGGGTTCCACCTCGGTGGCCCGGCGTTCGAACCGATCATCGAACCCACCGTCGGGGCGCTCGAGGCGATGGCGCCGTCGATCATCGTGCCGGCCCATTGCACGGGTTGGAAGGCGCAGCACCGCTTCGCCGCCGCGTTGCCCGATGCGTTCATCCCGAACGCCGTCGGCAGCTCCTACACCTTGACCGCCCAGGACGCCGCCTGACCCGATCATCGGCACCGGTCATCGGCACAGGTGAGCGGACGCGTGGCGCCGTCGTCGAGCCGTCGGCGATCAGTGCAGGTTGAGCGGATTGAGTGCGGTCTGGAACCCGAGGACGTGGTGGTAGTCGTTGACCGAGTGGATGAGCCGGCGTTCGTCGGCGGCTCGCAGCGTGGTGATCGAGGTGTGGTGGACCGAGACCCCGTAGTCGTGGCGTGAGTCCATGGCCATGGCCAGCACCGTGGCGATCACCCCACCGTGGCAGGCGACCACGACGCGGTCGCCGTGATGGTCGGCGATGATGCCGTCGAAGGCGGCCCGGACCCGGTTCCGGAACGCATCGGTCCCCTCGCCGTACGGGTAGGCGTCCCAGGTGCGGTCCTGCTTGACCCGAGCGAAGATCGCCCGCAGCTCGTCCCGGCCGACCGAGTCGAGCAGACCCTGGTCGGGCGGCAGCTCACCCCACAGGTCGACTTCGCGGAGATCGTCGATCACGGTCGGCTCGGTCCCGTGGTGCTCGGCGATGGCTCGCCCGGTGTCGAGTGCCCGCTGGTACGGGCTCGCGTACACGGCGTCGACCCGCAGAGGTGCCAACCGCTCGCCGACGGCTGCGGCCTGCTTGCGGCCCAGCTCGGAGAGCGGCGCGTCGATCCCCTCGCCCACCGTCATGTTCTCCCGATAGGCCTGCTCGCCGTGGCGGACGAGCAAGAGCTCGCAGAATCCCTGCCCCGGTTCGGCGAACGGGTTCGTCAGCGCCGTGCTGGGCACCTTGGATTCGGAACTCGCCATGAACCCGAGGCTACGCGCAACGTCGAGGATGGGCAGTACCGTCGCTGATCGTGCGCGTGCTCGTGTTTCTGGTCCCGGCGGTGGTCGCCGGTGGCACGCTGCTGATGATCGCGCGGGGGTTGCTCACCAGCATCGATCCCGCCCACGAGCTGCACCGGCGGGCCCAACGGGCCCGGGCGGGGTATCACGAGGTGCTCCGCCACGTCGCGCCGGGGCCCTTGCACGACCGTCTGGCCGACATCGGGCGCTCGGTCGACGCGGCAGCGGTCGAAGCCGACCGGGTCACCCGCATCGTCGAGGCGACGGGCGCCGCCGGCAACAGCGCGCCCGCACGACGACTGGACCAGCTGGTCAGCACCCTCGAACGCTCCGTCGTGGTGGCAGGCGATCTGGCGGTGGCAGGACACGATGTCAGCCACGAGCTCGACCTCGAACTCGACGTGATCGACGCCGCGCTGCGCGAGCTCGGCGACCCGTCCTGACCCCCTGCGGCGTGCCGCGACCGTGGCGCGCATCGTCGGGGTCGACCCGTGGGTCCGGTTGAGCTGGATCAGAGCTCGTTGTCCTTGAGGCGGAACATGATCCGGCGCACGCTGATGAGCGCCATCACCGCCAGGAACACCTGGAACGGCCACCAGCGAAGCACCGTGGAGAGCGCCTCGTTCAGGTCGCCGTTGTTGGTGTCGGAGAACACCATCACCCCGAGCACCGCGACTGCCGTGAACGCCGCGAGCCGGAACGCCAACGAGATGACCAGCACGACCGTCGACACCAGCTTGCCGATGTGGGCGCCGTAGTTGAACGACTGCAGCCTCGACAGGCGTTCGGCCTGGACGAGCGCGCTACGCCCGAGGGCG
>DATKWD010000094.1:0-50146 GCA_035529695.1 Acidimicrobiales bacterium
CGCGACCAACAAGATCACCTCGCTCACTGCTGCCGAGCGAGCCGCCGGCATCGTCGCCGTCTCGTCGGGCAACCACGCCGCGGCCGTCGCCTTCACGGCCCAACGCCTCGGGTGCACGGCCACCATCGTCATGCCCGCCGACGCGCCCGAACTCAAGCTCAGAGCGACCAGGGGGTACGGCGCCACCGTCATCACCTACGACCGGGCCACCGGCGACCGCGAAGCCATTTCGCAGCAGCACATCGCCGAGCACGGCGGCACCTTGGTCCACCCGTTCGACGATCCCGTCGTCATGGCCGGACAGGGCACCGTCGCGCTCGAGCTCCACTCGCAGGCCACCCTCGACGTGGTCCTGGTGCCGATGAGCGGTGGCGGACTGATGGCAGGGTGTGCCGTGGCGACGGCGAGTCTACGACCCGATTGCCGTCTGGTCGGCGTCGAACCCGACGGGGCAGCCGACTCGTTCGCCTCGCTCGCCGCCGGAACACGCCAGAAGGTCGACGCGCCCCACAGCATCGCCGACGGCCTGTTGGTCGCAACACCCGGCGAGATCACGTTCCCCATCAACCAGGAACTCGTCGATGAGGTCGTCACCGTGAGCGATGCTCAGATCGCCCGCGCGATGTGCTTGCTGTTCGAGCGCACCAAGCAGGTCGTCGAGCCGAGCGGAGCAGTCGGGATGGCCGCCCTGCTCGACGGTCACGACTTCGGAGGCCAGCGTGTCGGGGTCGTGCTGTCGGGCGGCAACGTCGGCCCGGAGCCGTTCGCCCGCCTCGTCGGCTGAGGTGTCGGCACCCCCCGAAGGGTCGGTCCGAGCACCGAAGTTCGGGGGTCTTCAGAGGTTTCGGAGCCAGCTCTCGGCTTCGGCGAGACGCTTCGTCAGCTGATCGATCGTGGCCGCATCGACCCGCCGAACACCGGAGACCCGGTTCAGACGGCTGTTGATCTCAGCGTGGCCCATCCCTGTCACCTCGACCAGATGAGCCACCTTGTCGGCATTCGCCTGACGCAGATCGGCCTTGCGTTCGAGCACCGAGATGCCTGATCCGCCACCGAAGGCGGCGGCCGGGCGCACGGCCGCCGCCGGAAGCGGCGGGAGGTCGATCTCGAGACCGGGCTCGTCGAAGCCACCGGCGCCCACCAGTTCGCCGTCTTCGACGCCGGAGTCGGCGTCGAAGACGCGGTGGTCCTCCGATCCGGTCACCACCGACGACACCGCCGCGAACAGGCTGATCTGCTCCTCGTCGCCGAGTTGATCGAGCAGTTCGTTGCGTTCGGCGTCCTCCCACCGGCGGGCCCGCTTGGCGAGACTGTGCCTGCGCTGCTGCTCGACCACCTCGGCGTGCCCCCGAAGCCGGACGTCGTCGGGCAGGTACATCCAGGCTCGCTGCCGTCGTGACCCCTTGGTCCAGCGAACAAGTCGGCCGAGGGCCTGCCGGAAGAACAGCTCGGTGGTGGTGTTGGTGGCGAACACGCCGACCCGCAGGCGTGGGATGTCGACTCCTTCGCTCACCATCCGCACGGCGACGATCCACGGCTCGGTCGAATCGCCGAACGCGGCGATCTTGTCGGATGCTTCGGGGTCGTCGGACGTCGCGACCGCAGCCTTGACACCGTGTTCGACACGCAGGATGCGAGCGATCGCCTTGGCATGTTCGACGTCCATGGCGATGACCAAACCGCCGGCGTCGGGCTGTTCGGCTCGGACTTCGCTGAGCTTGCGGTGTGCATCGGCCAACACGGTCGGCAACCACCGACCCTCCACCGACAATGCGGTTCGGAGCCGCTGGTTGGCCCGGGCCCGGTCGAGTTCGTCGTCGAAGTCGTGGCTGTGGAACTGCCCGTCGGGAGCGATCCATTCCATGTGACCCTTGATCTTCGGGAAGTGGGCCGGCCGAACGACGCCCCCGTCTCCGAGCGCGTCGCCGTAGCCGTACTCGTAGTCGGGCACGGCCTCCTCCCACTCGTAGGTCACGAACGGAATCGGGTTGGCGTCCGAGCGAAACGGCGTCCCCGACAACGACAGCCGGCGATCGGCCGACGCGAACGCCGTGCGGAGTCCGTCACCCCACGCCCGGTCGTCGCCTGCGTGGTGGATCTCGTCGAGCACGACGATGCCGTCGTGTGCCAGCGGGGCGACTCGGTCAGCGGCCGAAGCGACCTGCTGATAGGTGGTCACGACCCCGTGGAAGTCGTCGGCCAGGCCCGCGCTCGGCGACCAAGCCGGATCGAGCTGGAGACCGAAGCCAACCGCAGCAGCGGCCCATTGCAGCTTCAGATGCTGGGTGGGCGCCACCACGACGATGCGCGCGTGGGGTCGTTGGGCGAGGAGGTGACGGACGGCGGTGAGCGCGAAGGTCGTCTTGCCGGCGCCCGGCGTCGCAACCGCCAGGAAGTCGGCCTTGAGGTCGACGGTGAACTTCTCGAGGGCGGCCTTCTGCCAGGGGCGGAGGCGGACGGTGGTCGACATGAGGTCGGAGAGGGTTCGGGAACAGACGCGAGGACGACCGGTCCGGTGACCGGCATGGCAGGCCGGCGATCTTGGCACAGCCGACCGCGCCGACCGCGCACCCTCGCCTTCACTTCGCCGCGTCGTACCAGCCCCACCATGCGTAGCGCCAATGTTGCGTTTTGATCGCGGTCACCGTAGCTTCCGTCACTCAATCGCAATACTATGACCACTCTCACCCCCGCCCTCCGTCGCATGCGCGCGCGCCTGATCACCGTCGTGGCCGTGATCGTGCTCATGCCGACCCTCATCCTCACGACGCTCCTTCTGGACGACCACAGCGCCGGAGCCCAGGAAGCTCAGGAAGCTCGGGACTCCGTGACCCGCATCGCCAGTCGGGTCCTCACCCTGCCCGAGGTGGCAGCACCCAATCCCGCCCGCATCGAGACCGCCCCCACCTTCGCCTGCCCGGCACCCGGCGCCGAGTTCATCGACTCGTGGGGCTTCTCACGCTCGGGCGGCCGTCGCCACCAGGGCGTCGACATGATGGCGCCCCACGGCTCACCCGTCCTCGCGCCGCAGGACGGGTGGGTGCGCGAACACCGCAGCAGCCTCGGCGGCCTCTCCTACTACCTGACCACCCCCGACGGCACCGAGTACTTCGGTGGCCACATGCAGAGCTTCATCGCCGACGGCATCCTCGACCCCTTCGGATGGGTCACCGCCGGGACCCTGATCGGGACCGTCGGCTCGTCGGGCAACGCCAGTTCGAGCGGACCACATCTCCACTGGGAAGTGCGCACCCCCGACGGCACCTCGGTCAACCCGTACCCCTACGCCTCGATCTTCTGCGCGTGAGCCTCAGCTGACGGCTCGCCGAGCCGAAGCAACGTCGTCATTGCGTGGTTGAGCGGAACGGCGATGCCGTGCTCGGCGGCCTTGCGCACCACGATCTCGTTGCGAACCCGCCACTCGGTCGGCCGACCGGCCAGACGGTCGACCACGATCGACGAGTGGTGGTCGGCTGCCATCGACCTGATGCCGGCCATCACGGTGTCGGCGATGTCGTCGGGGAGGCGGGCACCCTCGGCACGGCCGACCGCAGCGGCCTCGCTCATGAGCCCTCGACACAGCTCGGCCGCATCAGGATCGTCGAGGAGCCGATTCGAGCCGCGCGCCAGTGTGGTGACCGCTCCCCCGGCGCAGTTCGACAGGAGCTTGATCCAGGCATCGGTCAGCCAGTCTGCCGAGGTACGCACCTTCACGTACGAGCCGTCGAACACGGACGCGACGAATCGTCCGGCGCGGTCGTCGGGCACGGTGAGAGCCGCACGACCCGACAGACGCACATGACCCGGGGCGAGCCGCTCGGCCGGACAGAACACGATGGTGGGTGCCAGCGACGCCTGTCCGATGACCCCATCGAGCCGTGCGACGTGTTCGACGCCGTTCTGGAGGGCTGCGACCACCGTCGACGGGCCGCACCAGGCATCGAGCCATGGCCTGGCGCCGTCGGTCTGGTGGGCCTTGGTGGCCAGCACCACCAGGTCGACCGGCGCGCCGACCGGAGGTTCGACGAGCACGGTGGGATGGACGCGGTCGATCACGCCGGGGCGCTCGACGACCAGCTCGTCGAACCCCGTCCGTGCACCGATCGCCACCGCATGGCGCTCGAGGCCCAGGAGTGCGCCCGCCACGACCCCACCGATCGCTCCCGGTCCGATCAGCCCGATTCGAGTCATCGGGCCGGCGCCAGGATCTGGACGACGCTGAAGCACACCGTGGCCACCGCGCGGTCGACGTCGAGCTTCGATCGGCGACGCAGTCCGTCCCACGTCGACCATCCGAGCGCGCTGTCGAGCGCTTCGAGGCGGACGTCGGCGAACTCGTCCACGCTGACCTCGACACCGAAGGTGTGGACAACCTCGGCCCGCAGGAACGTCGCCGCCAGGTCGAGCCACCGACCGATGGTGTCGGCGAAGGGCTCCTGAGCCGCCGCGGCGCGACGGATCGGCCACACCGCCTCGAACAGTTGGGAGCGTTGGCGGACGAACAAACCGATGCGCTCGTTCAGCTCGAGGTCGGGGTCGACCGGGACGAGCAACATCGACACCCGCTCGACCGCCCGCTCGGCGACCGCGGTGAACAACGACTCGAGGTCGTCGAAGTGCTGGAAGACCGAGCGCTCCGACACGCCGGCTGCTTCCGCGATGCGCGGCGCCGTCGGCCGGTAGTCGCCGGCCTCGACCAGCGCGATGCAGGCATCGACGATCGCGTCGCGGGTCCGCTGCGATCGTGCGATCCGCCCGTCGATCCTCACGCCCTCGGCTGCGTCGGTCACGACGGGTCCAGAGGCGACCGGCGGTGCACGGCGCCGCCGTGGTGGGCGATCATCCTCCACCGGTCGTCGTCGAGCACGAAGAGGTTGAGCGCCGCCACGGTGCCGCCGACCTCCTCGGCGATCAGGTTCTCGTCGAGCGTGACCCAGGCGATGTCGCCGTGGCGGTGCACAGCGACATCGGTGAGGATGAACTGGAGCGGCGACGACTCGGTGAACAGGGCGAACCATGAGGCACTGACCGATGCCCAGCCGCGCAGCGTCGGCCACCCGGGGTGCGTGCAGACGGCCCGCTCGTCGTGCATCCAGAGCTCGGACATGGCGTCGAGTTCCTGGGCCTCGAACGCCCGGTAGAACTCGGCATTGGCTGCCAGCACGGCCTCGGTGATGGTGTCGTCGACGGATGCGATGCGTGCGACGGTAGCCCGCACGCTCGGATTGGGAGCACGCCTTGACACCAGCCAGCATGGCGCATGGTCATGATCGACTCGACGCAGGGGGCACGGGTGGCGCTCCACGAGCTCGGCGGTGACGGGCCACTGCTGCTCATCGCGCACGCCACCGGCTTCCATGCTCGCGCCTACCTCCCTCTGGCCGCCGAGTTGAGCGATACCTACCGGGTCGTGGGCGGCGACTTCCGCGGCCACGGCGACGCCACCTCACCGACCGACGGCGACTTCACCTGGACCGGGTTCGGCGACGACGTGATGGCCTTCATCGACCACCTGGCGCCCGATCGCCCGATCGTCGCCTTCGGGCACTCCAAGGGTGGAGCGGCGCTGGTGATCGCCGAACTCGCACGCCCCGGCACCTTCTCGGACCTCTACCTCTACGAGCCGATCATCTTTCCTCCCTTCGAGGGGGCCAGGCCAGAGAATCCGCTGGCCGCGTCGGCCCGCCGACGTCGCGAGACCTTCGACAGCTTCGACGCCGCCATCACCAACTTCGCCTCGAAGCCCCCCTTGTCGGTGTTCGCCCCCGAAGCCCTCGACGCCTACGTCCGCTTCGGGTTCGAACCGCTCGACGACAACGGGGTGCGCATCAAGTGCCGCGGCGAGGACGAGGCCAGCACCTACGACATGAGCACCACCTCGGGGGCATTCGAACGACTCGGCGAGCTCGCGCTTCGGGTCACGATCGCCGCGAGCGGCGACGGCGGGGGCCCGGCCACCTTCGCACCGACGATCGCCGATCGCATCGACGGTGCGACGCTCGTCCGGCTCGACGACCTCGATCACTTCGGCCCCTTCGCCGACCCGGCCCGCATCGCTGCTGCGGTCCGAGTCGCGTTCAGAGGATGACGACCGAGCGGAGCACCTCGCCCCGTTCCATCTTCTCGAAGGCCTGCTCGACCTGATCGAGGCCGATCCGCTCACTCACGAAACGATCGAGGGCGAAGCGGCCCTGGAGAAAGAGGTCGATCAGCATCGGGAAGTCGCGACTCGGCAGGCAGTCGCCGTACCACGACGGCTTGAGGGAGCCCCCACGACCGAAGAACTCGATCATCGGGATCGCGGGAAACTTCAGGTCGGGGGTGGGCACGCCGACCTGCACCACGCGGCCGGCCAGATCACGGGCGAAGAAGCACTGCTCGAGCACTTCGGGGCGGCCCACCGCCTCGACCGCCACGTCGACACCGAAGCCCCCGGTGATCTCGCGCACGGCCTCGACGGGATCGACCTCACCGGCATTGACGGTGTGGGTGGCACCGAACTCGCGCGCGAGCTCGAGCTTGCGGTCGTCGAGGTCGACGGCGATGATCGTCGAGGCGCCGACGAGTCGGGCTCCGGCAATCGCGGCATCGCCGACGCCGCCACAGCCGAACACCGCGATCGACTCTCCACGGGCGATCTCGCCGGTGTTGACCGCTGCGCCGAACCCGGCCATCACGCCGCAGCCCAGCAGGCCGGCCGCCGCCGGATCGGCGCGATCATCGACCTTCGTGCACTGGCCTGCCGCCACGAGCGTCTTCTCGGCGAACGCCCCGATGCCCAGCGCCGGGCTCAGCTCGGTGCCGTCTTGGAGGGTCATCTTCTGCGATGCGTTGTGCGTGGCGAAGCAGAGATGCGAGAGCCCCTTGCTGCACGCGCGGCACTCGCCACAGACCGCTCGCCAGTTCAGCACGACGAAGTCGCCCGGACTCACGCTCGTGACCCCTTCGCCCACCGCCTCGACCCGGCCGGCGGCCTCGTGACCGAGCAGGAACGGGAACTCGTCGTTGATGCCACCCTCGCGGTAGTGGAGGTCGGTGTGACAGACCCCACACGCCTCGACCACGACCACCGCCTCGCCGGGCCCGGGATCGGGCACGTTGATCGTCACGACCTCGACGGGAACCTTCTCTGCGCGGGCGATGACGCCCTTGACCTGTTGCACCATGGCGCCGGAACGTACCGCGATCGGCGGATCGGCGGGAGGCGGGTACGGAGATCCTTCACGGGCCGGACAGTGGAGCCAGGAACCGGCCGTCGTGACGGCCTCCTCCCGGTAGTTGTCACTGGGGGTGCGTACAGTCGCGGCATGGCCTTTCCGCTCCCCGAAACCCTCAGCCCGTCGAAGGTGTCGTCGTTCACCGACTGTGCGCTCGCGTTCCGGTTCTCGGCCATCGACCGGCTTCCCGAGCCCCCCTCACTGCCGGCGGTCCGAGGCTCTCTGGTGCACGCTGCGCTCGAGCGCCTGTTCGTGCTCGAGGCAGCCGACCGAACCCCCGATCGTGCGCAGCACTGCCTCGACGAAGCGTGGGCGGCGTTCCAGACCGACACCGAGTTCGTCGGCCTCGACCTCGACACCGAGACCGCCGACGAGATGCTCAGCGCCGCACGGACCCTGGTGGCCAACGAGTTCCTGCTCGAAGACCCGACGGCCATCAGCCCCATCGGCATCGAGGTGATGCTCGAGATCGAGCTCGACGGCGTGCGGCTGCGCGGCATCATCGACCGGCTCGAACTCGACGACGACGGCGAACTCGTGGTCACCGACTACAAATCGGGCCGCGCCCCGAGCGAGCGGTTCGAGCAGGGCAGGCTGGTGGGCGTCCAGTTCTACGCCATGCTCTGCGAGCAGCTGTTCGGTCGGCGGCCTGCACGGGTGCAACTCGTCTATCTCGGCGGGTCTTCGCCCGAGATGATCATCCACACCCCGAACGACCGGGCGACCGTCAACCTCGAGCGCAAGCTCCGGGCCATCTGGCAGGCGGTCGAACGTGCCTGCGAGCGCGAAGACTTCCGGCCCAACCCCGGCAAGCTCTGTGACTGGTGCGGGTTCAAGGCCTATTGCCCGGCGTTCGGCGGCGACCCCGCCTCGGCGGTCGAGATGCGGCCCGACCCTCTGGTCGCGGTCGGCTGAGGACGGTTCGCGGCGTACGCTTCGCCGCTCCATGACGGTCTCATCCGACTTCGCCGCTCTCGTCGCCCGCTTCGATGCCGCAGTCGATCGACGGTTCGATTCCGTTCGCGGACGTCCCGGCGTCGACCGTGTCATGTATGCCGCGTCCGAACTGGGTGACTGGAGCCTGATCTGGCACCTCGTCGGCATGGCGCAGGCGCTCCGACCCGGACGACGGCCCGAGTCAGCGGCGCGGCTGGCCGTGGTTCTGGGCCTCGAGTCAGCGCTGGTGAACGGCGGAGTCAAGTCGCTGTTCAATCGTCATCGCCCCGTGGCCGAAGGCGTGCGCCCCCACCGCCTCCGCCAACCCCGCACGTCGAGTTTTCCGAGTGGCCACGCCAGCTCGGGGTTCACCTTCGCCGGTGTCGCATCCGAGGGCGACCGATTGGCACCGCTCTACTACGGGCTCGCCGTGATCGTCGCCGCCAGCCGGATCCACGTCAAGATCCATCACGCGTCCGACGTGATCGCCGGCGCGGCGCTCGGCTACGGCCTCTCGCGCCTCGTGCGTCGTGCATGGCCGGCTGCACCAGGCACTGACAGCTGAACCCGCCTACCCTCGGCCCCCATGGCCGAGCGCGAGATGGTGAACGAACGGCGAATGTCCGACGTCGAAGCGTTGATGTGGAACCTCGAGAAGGATCCGCACCTCAGCTCGTCCATCGCAACGGTCACGTTTCTCGATCGTGCACCCGACGAGGACCGGCTACGAGCGCGGCTCGAAGCCGCGGCGATGAGCATCCCCCGACTCCGGCAACGGGTCGTGCCTTCGTTCGGGCGGCTCGCGCCGCCTGAGTGGCGAGAGGATCCCGAGTTCGACCTCGGCTACCACCTCCGCAAGCTCCGGGTCACCGGCAAAGGAACCCATCGAGACGTGCTCGATCTCGCCTGCGACCTGACCAACCGGCCCTTCGACCGCACGCGTCCGCTCTGGGAGTTCACGGTCGTCGAGGGAGTGGAGGGCGCTCGATCCGCCATGATCCAGAAGCTGAACCACGCCGTCACCGACGGCGAGGGTGGCATCCGGATGTCCGAGCAGTTCATCGATGTCGAACGAGACGCGGAACAGCCGCTGGTCACGATGGATCCGGTCGAGGCCGAGGCCGGGCCGGATTCGATCATGGAACGGACGATCGATTCCCTCAGCCACAATCTGCGTCGTGGGGTCGGAATCGGCCGCCGCGCGGTCGAGCACGTCGGTGGCGTGGTCGCTCATCCAGCGCGGCTGGGCTCGATCGGTGGCGAGGCCAGGGAGTTCGTCGAGTCGGCTGTTCGGCAGATCGCCGTGTCAGATCCCGCCCACTCACCGCTGTGGTCCGAGCGGACGCTCGGCCGCCGCTTCGAGACGCTGCAGATCCCCTTCGACGACGCGAAGACTGCGGCCAGATCACTCGGCGGATCGCTCAACGACTTCTTCGTGGTGGGCGCCGCGAACGCGGCACGCGAGTATCACCTGGCCCGCGACGTCGCTGTCGACGAACTTCGGGTCTCGATGCCGGTGAGCACCCGGACCAAGGGGTCGTCGGGTGGGAACGCGTTCACGCCGACACGACTCCTCGTCCCGCTCGACATCGACGATCCACGAGAGCGGTTCGATGCGATCCGGGAACGACTCGACGCGACCAAACAGGAACGGGCCATCAGCGCAACGAACAGCCTCGCCGGCTTCGTGAACCTCCTGCCGACCTCGGTGTCGGTGCGCTTCGCCCGTCAGCAGGTCGAGACGGTCGATTTCGCCACATCGAACGTGAGGGCCGCGCCGTTCCCGCTCTACATCGCAGGAGCGCGGATCGAGGCCAACTACCCCATGGGACCCACGGGCGGCACCGCGTGGAACATCACGTTGATGTCCTACAACGGCAGCCTCGACGTCGGTGTGAACATCGACACCGGCGCGGTCGCGAGACCCGAAGAGCTCCGCGACCGCCTCGAAGAGGCCTACGCGGACCTGATCGAACTCGCCTGATCAGCCGACCGGCACCGGCTCGGTGTCGACGGCGCCGGGATCGACCGCCGACGCAGGACTGCTGAGCAGCGTCCGCACGTCGAGCAGGAGGTCGGTGACCTCGATCGAGGAGATGAGCTCGCGATGGAGCAGCGTGCCGAGCCCGTCGTCGATGAGGGCCAGCGCCTCGGTGATGACGTCCGCTGACGGTGTCTCGGTCATGCTCGCTCCTCTGGCTTGGTCGGCTGAATGGTGGACTTCGTTCGCCCAGCAGTTGGCTGGATGGAGAGCACCCTACCCAGTGGAACCGAGCCTTGACGCGCGTTCCAGGTCAGAGGAGCTCCGGAGGGCCGTGACGTCAGTCACGACGAGAACGCTCCGCAGCGGTCGAACACCTGGTTCAACGCCTCGCCCGCCTCGATCGAGAGCGCCCCGTCGGTGAAGTCGCCGCGGATCTGATCCCGGAGCTCGGGCTTCAGTCCGTCGACTTCGGCGAGGATGCAACTCGCATCCTCGCCGAACATCAGCTCGATCTGTTCATCGAACGTGTCGGGGAAGTCGAACTCGTCGTCGATCCCGCCCTTGGTCCCCGGGACCTGATCGGGGTCGACGTCCTCGATCGGGACGGCCGCCTGCTCGTCATCGATGACACCGCCGTCGACCTCGACCTCGTCGACCTCCTCGAACGTGGCGAAGGTGTCGTCCGTCGTCGAGAAGCCGTCGTCGAACGACGTCTCGAACTCCGACACGAAGGAGTCGACGAGGGCCTCGACGAAGTCGACCCCGGCATCGAGATGCTCACGGTTGAGCGCCTGGAGGGCCTTGACACCCAGATCCATGGAGGTGCGGACCGGGCTCACGAACCACTCGCCGTCCTCGCGGACGGCCACAATCCCCACCTGCACTTCGTTGAACGGACCGAACTCAGGGATCTCGATCCCCTCGGCTTCGAGTTCTCGCCGGAAGTCGTCGAAGCCCTCGCGGGACAGCTCCCTGAACTCGGACATGCACACCTCACCAGACTCGAACGGAGTGTCCTCGAGGTCGAGGTCGGCGAGGTCGCCGCTGAGCGTGATGCAGTCGCCGTCGACCAGCACGTCGAACCGGGAGCCGTCTGCCTCGACCGAGAGGTCGAACCCGCGGACCTGCACGAGCGCGGTCGATCCGCTCTCGGTGGATTCGAGGTCGATGTTGCGGACATCGATCTGCACTGCGTCGCTGGCCTCGGCCTCTGCGGCTGCCATGCCTTCCGCGTAGAGCGACGAGTACTCGCGGAGGGGGCGCATCTCGCTCGAGAACCGGGCGATCACGTCCTCGAGGTCCGCTGCCGCCGCGGAACGCAGCATGCCGTCGACGGCCGCTTCGGGCGAGTCGGCGCCGTGGGCGACGATGCCGTCCCCGGCCGCCGGCACCGAGCCACCAAGCGCATCACGCGCTGCCTCGGCGGCGGTGTAGCCGAGGCTGATCCGCCAGCCGTCGGCGGTGTTCCGGGCGACGAGGAAGCCGCCCGAATCACCGTCGAGCTCGGACCGGTCAGACGTGGTGAGCTCGCTCATGTCGCCGCCGAACTCGTCGAGCACGTCGTCGACGAACGAGCCGACTGCGACCTCGTCACCGTCGACTGCGACCGAAGCGGCGCCGGCGGTGACGTGGACCCGGGCCAGATCGGACCGGACCGACTCGACCTCGAACTCGAGACCCTCGAACTCGAAGTCGAACCCCGAGACGCTGGTCAGATCGAACGACTCGTCGAGCACCTCGAGCCGTTCGAGCTCGCGCACCATCTGCTGCATCGGCTCGCGCACCGCATCACGTTCGGCAGGATCGAGCGAACCGAGGACCCCGAGGGCGTCTTCGTCGGCGATCGCGTCGAACAGCGACGCAGCCGCCTCTTCGGGAGTCTCGGGCCCACCGCTTCCGGCCGAGGTCAACGCAAAGGCCGTCCCGCCGACCAGCATCACGGCCCCGAGACCCAGCACGGCAAGTCGCCCCGGTGACTTCGTCGAAGGGCCCGAGACGGTTTCGGCTGAGGCGAGATCGAACACCTGGGTGGGATCGGAGTCGAACGAGCCCGGGGGTGGCCCGAGTGGCATCTGCGGTGACGCCGGCGGCGTGCCCGCGAGCCCTTCTTGCCAGCCAGGAATGGTCGGATCGGTCATCGGTCCCTCACTTGACGGTCGGTTGGCGCGGCCAGCACCACCACTGATGCCCCCGCAGCCAGCACTCCTGCGAAGCCAGCGATCATCACCGGAAAGCGCACGCTGAGTGGTGAGAGTACTACGAGGAGCGCGGCAGTGATAGTGGCAAGGCCGACGACCAGCGCCAACGTGGCGGCGAGACGGCCCCGGCCCAGGCCGGCGGCGATCACCCCCGCCCCCGCCACCGCTGGGACGAAGAAGAACAGGAGCCCGAGCTGCTCGACGGACTCGGGCAGCAGCCCGGCCCGGCCCGCCGCTTGGAAGAGGCCGTAGCTCGACCGGACGCTGCGCCCGGACGCCGCCCACCCCAGGAAGGTGCACGCGGCCGCCACGACGGCCGCCAGCGTGGCGAGATGAGCGACTCGCGGACCGGACACGGCTCCATCCTTGCCGCCGCAGCCAGCCTCTGCAGCGCATGCCGCGCGCCCGCCGGGGCAATGCGGGCCTAGCCTGCTGGTGATGACCTACGAGGTCGTGGCGACGATCGCCCGCGGAGGCATGGGCGTCGTCGAGCTCGGCCGAGACGCCGACGGTCATGCCGTCGCGCTCAAGCGTCTGACCCTTCGCGGGACCGCCGATCAGATGCGGTCGGCTCGCCAGCGCCTCGAACGCGAGGCCGAGCTGCTCAACCGCCTCGACCATCCAGCGATCGTGGGGCTGATCGAGGTCCAGGACGACGGCGGCGAACTCGTGCTCGTCATGCCCCACCTCTCTGGCGGGACCCTGGCTGACCGGGTCGAACGTTCTGGACCGCTGAGCGAGAAGGAAGTCCGCCGGATCGGCCAGGTGTTGCTCGGCGCACTCGCAGCGGCACACCGTGCCGGCGTCGTCCACCGCGACGTCAAGCCCGGAAACGTGCTGTTCGACGCGGACGACAATCCACACCTCGCAGACTTCGGGATCGCCACCACCCGAGACGTCACCCCCGGACTGACCGCGGATGGGCTGGTCATCGGGACTCCCGGCTACCTCGCCCCCGAGCAGGCTCGTGGCGAGACGGCCACCACGGCGAGCGATGTGTTCTCCCTCGGGGCGACGCTCCAATACGCCCTGACCGGCGAGGGACCCTTCGGCAAGGGCGACCCGCACGTGGTGATCGCCCGGGCAGCGAAGGCCAACACGATCTCGATCGCACGCAGCTTCGATTCCGACCTGCGGCGTCAGTTGAACTCGATGCTCGAGGCGCGGCCCGAGCGCCGTCCGTCAGCGGCCGAGCTGGCCGCCGGGCCCGACGGCACTCTCGTGATGCCGTCCCACGTCGCACCGTCACGCTGGATGGTGCCGGCCGTCGTCGCGGCAACGCTCGCAGCCCTGCTGGCCGGCGTCGCGCTGTCGAGATCGGGGGCCAACGACACCGAGGCCGCGGTGGGCACGGTCGAGGTGATCACCACGACGACCTCGTGCGTCGCGCTGCCCTTTCAACCCTGCGGCCAGTCGGAGCCGGCACCGTTCACCGACGGCAAGCAGTGCATCGACGACCATGCCGACTACGACGACAACCCGATCAACGGCTGCGAGGCCGCGCCTGACGGGCTGCCCGACGGCTTCGAGTTGGTCGAGCGGCTCGAAGCCAACCTCGTGCCCGCGGGCGACGTCGACACGTTCGTGACCGTGGTCAAGGACCGTGGTCAGCTGCTCTGCGACGGCACCTTCAAGTTGACGCTCACGTCCGCACCGGCAACTGCCGTCAAGCTGGTGGTCCGGGATGCAGGGGGGTCGGTGCTCGGCGAGATCACCAGCGCCGACGGTGTCACCGACGAGCTGTCGATCATCGAGCCTTCCTGCGGCGGCAACGACAGCAAGACCCTCACGCTCGAGGTGACCGGAATCGGATCTGATCGAAGCGCGCTGAACTACGTGATCACCCGTCGCGGCAGCTTCTGACTGCCGGCCGCGGTCAGCTGCTGAAGATCCGGCTGACGAGGCCCTGTCGTTCGGGAAGCTCGTCGGGGATCAGGTCCGGAGCAAACTCATGGAGCGCGGCCACGACCAGGTCGAGCGACGGATTGACCAAGGCCTGGTCGCCCACCACCACCGTCGGGACGGTCTCATGGCCGTTGGCCACGCTGCGGACGAACGCGGCTGCGTCGGGCTCATCCCAGATGTTCTGCTTGTCGACTGCCACACCGAGACGGCTCAAGCCGCGGTCGAGCCGCATGCAGAACCCACAGCCGGGGCGCCAGTAGAACGCGATCGATTCGGAAGCCACGGACCCGAGAACCCCGGACCGCGTCCGAGTGTTCCCGAACGCTCTAGGTTCGTGCCGCATGGGCATGGACCGCGCCGGATTCACCTTCGCCAGCCTCATGGGCCTCGGCCCCGAGCTGGCACTGAAGACCGCCCGCCGAGCCGAGGGACTCGGGTATCGGTCGTTTTGGACAGCCGAGACGACCGGCCCCGAAGCGTTCTCGTTGCTGGGCGCAGTGGGCGCTGCTGCGCCCTCGCTCGATCTCGGGACCGGAGTCCTCGCACTGCAACTGCGCACGCCCATGGTCGCGGCGATGGCCGCAGCCACACTCCAGTCGCTGCATCCCGAGCGTGACGTCCTCCTGGGCGTCGGCATCTCCTCACCCGTCGTCACCTCGAAGTGGCACGGCGTCGAATACACCACCCGCCCGCTCGCGCAGGTTCGCGAATACCTCACGCTCGTGCGCGAGTGCCTGAGTGGCGAGAGCGTCTCGTTCAAGGGCGACTTCTATGAGGTCTCGCGATTCCGCCTCGGGGTGCGACTCGGTGAGCGTGCGCCGAAGCTGGTACTCGGTGCCCTCAACGAGAAGATGCTGACGCTGGGCGGCGAGCTCGCCGACGGGGTGCTGCTCAACTACCTCCCTGCGTCGCACGTGCCCTGGTCGATCGAGCAGGTCCGCGAGGGAGGTGACGCCGAGATCTACGCCTACGTGCATGCGGGAGTGTGCGAGCGGGCCGACGGGATCGACTACGCCCGCCGCGACCTCTTCTCGTACGCAGTGGTCGACTCGTATGCACGGAACTTCGAGCGGGCCGGCTTCGGCGACTCGGTGGCCGCTGTTCGCGAACGACACACTGAGAAGGACCGTGACGGCGCGCTGGCCGCAGTGACCGACGACTTCGTCGATGCCATCGATGTCATGGGGGACGCCCAGAAGGTCCATGCCACGATGCAGAGCTATGTCGACGCCGGTGTCGACGTGCCGATCCTGATGCCCCTCCCGTGGGGTCCCGACCGCCAGGCCGTCATCGACGCCACCATGCGCGCCGCCATCGGCGTCGGGTAGCGGTCCCCGGAGCGAGGCGGAGCCGGCCCCGACGACTGCAGCGATACGGTCTGCACCATGGAACTCGAGGACAAGGTCGTGGTCGTCACCGGTGCCGGAAACGGCATCGGGCGAGCGCTCAGCCGGCGTTTCGTCGCCGAAGGCGTCCGTGGCCTGTTGGCAGTGGACTACGACGGAGAAGCGGCCAGGACCGTCGCCCACGAACTCGGCGATCGCGTCCTGGCGGTCGAGGCCGACGTGGGTGACGAAACCGAGCACGTCGCCATCGTCGAGACCGCCGAGGCACGCTTCGGCCCGATCGACCTCTACTGCTCGAACGCCGGTGTCGCGACCGGCGGAGGCGTCGAGGCCGATCCGGCCGACTGGCAGCGCATCTGGGAGATCAACACGATGGCGCACGTATGGGCGGCCAAGGCCGTGCTGCCGTCGATGCGGGCCAGGGGTGAGGGATATCTGCTCAACACGGCCTCGGCTGCAGGGCTGCTCACCAACCTCGGCGCAGCGCCCTACTCGGTGACCAAGCACGCCGCCGTCGCGCTCGCCGAGTGGTTGTCGATCACCCATGGCCACGAAGGGATCAAGGTGTCGTGCCTCTGCCCGCAGGGTGTCCGCACCAACATGCTGTTCCCGCCCGGGGTGGACGGCGACGACATCGGCGCTGAGGCGGTGCGATCCCAGGGAGTCATCGAGCCCGAGGATGTTGCCGAGGCCGTCGTCGAGGGCTTGCGGGCCGAGCGGTTCCTGATCCTCCCCCACCCCGAGGTGCTCGACTACTTCCAGTTCAAGGCCCACGACTACGACAAGTGGCTGGCGGGCATGCGCAAGCTCCAGGCGCGCCACTTCAGCGGCTGACCACGATGGCGGCTGCCGACACCCCCGGTGATCTCGTCGCCCTCGGGCTCCGCGTCGGTGAGCGGGTGCGCTTTCGCCGGCGGGACGACGAGCGCTGGAAGGAGGCCAAGCTCGAATCGGTCGAGCGCGACGGTTCGCTCGCCATTCGCGACGCCAAGGGCGCCTCGCGCTCGATGCCCGTGAGCCGAGTGCAGGTCCGACGAACGGGTCCGAGGGGCGGAACGGTGTGGGTGCCGGCCACCGACCTGCGCGACGAGACCGAACAGCTCGATCTCCTGTGACCACCAACCTCGTGCAGTCAGGCCAACCCAACGGGAATCTCGTGCAGCCGGGGCAGACATCTCGACCGGGTGCACGAGGTTCGGGCGGCGTTCATCCGGGTGCGCGAGGTCGGCGGAGCGGGGTGCGGGATGGATGAGGCGACCGAGGCGGTGTACGACCGCCTGGCTGATGTCTACGACGCCAACCGACACGCAGCGTGGCCCGACCACCTCTCCCGGTTCCTCGACCGTGCCGACCCCGACCGTCCGGTGCTCGACGCAGGGTGCGGCACCGGCATCTACCTACCGGCGTTGGCGGCGCACCCCGCCGACGTCGTGGGCACCGACCGCATCGCGGCGATGCTGGCGCGGGCACGAGGGACGCTCGTGCAGGCGAGCCACGAGCACCTGCCGTTCGCCGACGAGTCGATGGGTGGCGTGTGGTCGCGTCACAGCTGCGTCCACACCCCACATGACGAGCTGCCCATGGTCCTTCGTGAGCTCCGCCGGACGATTCCGGTCGGCGCGCCGCTCAGCCTCTCGCTGATCGCACGGCGCGACGGAGCACCCCTGAGCTTCGTCTCCGGCGACGACCTCCCGGGACGCACCTTCTGGACGTGGGACGCCGACCACCTCGACGACCTGCTGGTCGGCGCCGGGTTCGAGGGCGGCAGGTCGGCGCTCCACGCGCGGGAGATCGACGGCCACGACGTCAGCTGTGTGTGGGCAGAGACGGAACGCGTCCGATCGATCGCGGACACCGTCGCCGCCGGCACCCGATTGCTCGTGTGCGGACTCAACCCGAGCCTGCGCGCCGCCGATGCCGGGATCGGTTTCGTCACGCCCGGCAACCGGTTCTGGCCGGCGGCGATCGAGGCGGGACTCGCCTCGAGGGACCGCGACCCCGAGCACGCGCTGCGACATCACGGTCTCGGCATGACCGACCTCGTGAAGCGAGCCACGCCCCGAGCTGCCGAGTTGACCAAACCCGAGTACGGCGAAGGCCTGAACCGAATCGATCGTCTGTGCCGACGGCTTCGGCCCGGTGCCGTGTGCTTCGTCGGACTCGCGGGCTGGCGGGCCGCCGCCGACCGGAACGCGACGGCCGGCCCGCAGCGACAAGACCTCGGCGGGCGCCCCGTCTACGTCGTGCCTTCGACCAGCGGCCTGAACGGCAGTAGCCAACACCCCGACTTCGTCAACCACTTCCGCGCCGCCCTCGCACTGGCTGACCGGGCGGCTTGAGCGCACCGAACCGGCGACGGAACTACGGTCCGGCGCATGGCAGTCCGTCTCGAACCCCACGACGAGTACACCCACGAGGTCGGCCCCGAGTCGAACTTCAACGAGAGCATGTACTTCAACGTCTTCGACCCGACCGATCACGTCGGCGGGTTCTTCCGCATCGGCAACCGCCCCAACGAGGGCACCGGCGAGATGACGTGCTGCGTCTACCTGCCCGACGGCCGGGTCGGCTTCATGTTCAAGCGCCCCGAGGTGACCAGCAACGATGCGTTCGACTCCGCCGGCATGCGCTTCGAGTGCATCGAGCCCTTCGAACACCTCGAGGTCAGCTACGACGGCAAGCTCGTCATCCTCGACGATCCGCTCCAGATGGCCGACCCCAAGAAGGCCTTCACCGAGAACCCGTACGAGCAGGCCGACATCAAGATCACCTACACCCGGGTGTCTGACATGTTCGGCGGCGAACCCGACGAGAGTCACGAGAAGCCGGGCGAGGAGTTCGCCAAGGCCCACTACGAGCAGCTGGTCGCCGGAAAGGGATCGATCCGCGTCGGCGACGACGAGTTCGAGATCAACGGCTACGGCCTGCGCGACCACTCGTGGGGACCTCGCTTCTGGCAGGCGCCCTGGTACTACCGGTGGCTGACCGCCAACTTCGGCGATGACTTCGGCTTCATGGGTTCGCGCGTCGCCCGTCGCGACGGCGAGGGCTCACGCGGCGGGTTCGTGTGGGACTCCGACAAGCTCCATCTGTGCCGAGAGTTCGAGATCTCGACCGAGTGGGAGGGCGACGACACCTACCACCGCACGATCTCGGCCACGATCGGCGCCGGCGACCAGGAGTGGAAGGTCACCGGGACGGTCATGAACCTCATTCCGCTGCGCAACCGGCGCGAAGATCCGAACACCGGCGAGATGCTGGTGACCCGTATCTCCGAGGGCATGACCGAGTGGACCCTCGACGACGGACGGGTCGGCTATGGCCTGTCGGAGTACCTCGACCAGATCATCGACGACGAGCCGGTCGGCATCGCCGAGTGATCATGACCGCGTCGGTCGCTTGGGCGCCGAATCAGCCGTTGGCCCGGTCGGTGCTCTCCTTGACCGCCCAGTTGAAGATGCCCTTCGACATGGTCGAGGTCTCGTCCGCGAGCCGAGCCGAGTAGACGTCGGCGCGGGTCTGGGCGACGGACTTGTCGTCGGGAGCGGCCTTTGCGGCGAACTCGACGAGGTGGCAGGCCAGGCGGTGCTCGCCTGCCGCCGACAGCTCGATCGCTCTCGCTGCGAGGGTCGACGCCCCGCCGACCATCGATGCGAGTTCGGCGGCCAGGTCGGCGTCGGGCGCCGGCTTGAGCCTCGATGGATTGCCGTCGTACCAGCCGCCGTACAGCCGCCAGAGGTTCCGCACGATGAACTCGGGCTCGTCGTAGACCGGACGGAGGTAGGGCCGGTCGAGCAGCCCGTCGGGCGCCTGCACCGTGTGGAGGATGACGTCGAGCGACGCGCCCTCGTTCATCAACGCCAGCGTCTGCTCGACCAGCGATTCGAGCAGCGTGGCGGTGTCGTCGAGCAGCTGATCGACCCGGTCCGCGCCGAGCAACGGATAGCCGTGCCCGGGCAGCAGGATCTCGGGCCGCAGCGCCTGCATCTTCCGCAGCGCCGCCGCCCATTCCTTCGGGTACCGCTGCACCTTCTGGGGATTGCCGCCGTTGGGCGAGCCCCAGATCACCAGGTCACCGGGGCAGACGACCTTGCGTCCCGGAATCCAGGTCCAGGTGTGGTCGTCGGTCTCACCCTTGTCGTGGTGGAGCTCGAAGACCTCGTCGCCCACGGTGATCGAGTGGTGGTCGTGATAGGTCTCGTCGGGGTAGCGGTAGTCCATGGGCCACTGGAGACCCGGGATCTGGAACTGCCGCTGGTTGATCACCGAGTTGTACCCGTTGGTCAGCTGGTAGCGGTCGAAGCGGGCGGGCATGTGCTCGTGCGCGAACACCGTCGGTTGCGCCCAGCCCTTCTCTGCGGCCTCCTCCTCGTACGGGCCGACGCCGAAGACGTGGTCGATGTGCCCGTGGCTGAACACCGCGGCGTCGAGCGGCTCGTCGGTCCAGGTGCGGACCATTGCATGGTTCGACCTGGCGAACACCTCGTTTCCGGTGTCGACCAGGACCAGTCCGCCGCCGGTCCGGAACGCACTGATGTTGGCCAGGCTGGGCACGAAGGCGGTGTCGTCGGCGACCTCGACCATCTTCCCGAAGTTGCCACTGACCGGGTGGAACTGCTCGGTCGAGATGACCTCGTCGCCCTCCCAGAGCTTGTCGACCAGCTCCAGCACGTCTTCGATCATGTCGGCGACTGTAGGAGAACGGGGCGCTGCCGTGCGTGGGGTAGAACATCACCCATGACCGACACGGCCGATGCCCCCGCCCACCCGATGATGAGCGGTCCGTACGAGCCGGTTCGTGACGAACTCGATGTCGCCGATCTCACGGTGCACGGGGAGATCCCTGAAGCCCTTCATGGCTCGTACCTCCGAAACGGCGGGAACCCGGCTTTTCCGCCGCTCGGCAGGTTCCACATCTTCGACGGCGACGGGATGATCCACGCCATGACCTTCGAGAACGGCCGCGCGCGCTATCGCAACCGCTGGGTCGAGTCGAAAGGTTTGGTGGCCGAGCGCAAGGCGGGCCACGCGATCTTCGGTGGGCTCATGGAGTTCGTGATGCCCGACCAGGAGATCATCGACACGGTCGGAGTCATGAAGAACACGGCCAACACCAATGTCATCAGCCACGCCGGTCAGATCCTGGCGTTGATGGAGGGTGCGAAGCCGACGCAGCTCGCGCCCGACCTCTCGACGATCGGCGAGATCGACTTCGACGGCAAGCTCGAGGGGCCGATGACCGCACACCCCCGGGTCGACCCCGACACCGGCGAGATGCACCTGTTCGGCTACAGCCCCTTTCCGCCCTACCTGCGCTACAGCACGGTCGACGCGCACGGCGTGCTCACCCGGAGCGTCGAGATCGACATCCCGAAGCCCGTGATGATGCACGACTTCGTCATCACGGAGAACTTCGCGATCTTCTTCGACCTGCCCGCCGTCTTCGATCTCGACGCGGCCATCACCGGCGAGCCCGCGATCACCTGGCAGCCCGAGCAGGGCGCCCGCATCGGTGTCCTGCCCCTCGACGGCGAGAAGGGCGATGTGCGGTGGGCCGAGATCGAGCCGTGCTACGTCTTCCACTTCGTGAACGCCTGGGAGGAGGACGGAGCCATCGTCGTCGACGGTTGCCGTTCTTCGCGGCTGATGGCCAACTTCGGCGACGAGCCCCTCACCGAACCGTGCCCGCCCAGCCTGCATCGCTGGCGGATCGACGGTGGTTCGGCCACCGTCGAGCAACTCGACGACCGAACGGTCGACTTCCCGCGCACGGCCGACTCGGTGGTCGGACGACCGAACCGGTTCGGCTACGTCGCCGAAGGCGCCTTCGGTCCCGAGATCGCGAACTTCGACCGGGTCGTGAAGTACGACCTCACGACAGGGTCGACCACGACCCATCACTACGGCGAGCACGCATCGTCGGGCGAAGCCGTGTTCGCGGCTGACCCCGACGGTAGCGCCGAAGACGACGGCTGGCTCCTCAACTTCAGCACCGACCTGACAACCGACCAGTCCGAGTTCGTCATCCTCGACGCCCGAGACATCGAGGCCGGCCCGGTTGCCCGCATCGACCTCCCCCGCAGGGTCCCCTTCGGGTTCCACGGCAACTGGATGCCAGACGTCATCGGGTGAGGGGCACGGGCCCTCGTGGCACGGGCCGAATTCCGGGCGCGCCGGCTCTCCTGCTTCCCGTGCACATCGCGAACACGCGGACGCGTTCGCGACAGCCCGCCCCGCACAGCTCCTGCGGTCATCGCAATTCGCCCTCTCGGGTGGTCAACCGGTCGCGCTGGTGACGTGTGCCGTGGGCGGCAACGACACCTGACCTCGGTCACATCGTGGTTGCCTCGTCGCGGCCGGAGTCACGGGCATGCGGTTCGAAGGCCCGCACCATCGCCTGGACCGAGAAGCTGGCCACGTGGGTGCCGAGCTGGGTGAAGACCTCGCTGGTCCCGAAGGTGAGGCCGCGACCGGCGTTCGTGTTCCGGTTGGTGAACAGGAGCCACTCACCCGGGCTCGCGTCGCGGTGGAAGGTGATGGTGATGGCCAGGTTGCCCGTCGAGAGGGTGCGGTGGGCTTGGGCTTCGCCGACGCCGGCATGGGGTCGCATCGCCGCCGCCACGTGGAAGTGGCCACTCAGCTGAGCGATGAGGCCTCGATGGAGGTCCGCCCGGTCGCCGACGCGGTCGTAGCGCATCCAGGCGTGGATCTCGGGTGATCCGATCAGCTCGGGATCCGGCGAGTAGGTGTCGTCGACGATCCGCAGATCGCGACCCGTGATCCCCATGTCGATCGGCGTGGCGTCGTCAGGCCCCCCGATCTCCGGGGGCCTGAGAGACGACGTGATCATGTCATCGGCGGCGTTGTCGAGGAGCACCAGGGCCGCGGCGCACACCCGGTCGACCTGGCGTGCCTCGATCGAGAGCGTGGCGAAGGTTCGGCCCGAGTGAACCCTGCGCACCACGAAGTCGAGCGGAACGTCGACCGACGCGATTCGGCAGAACACCGCGTGCGCGTTCGCGACCCGCTTCGACGGCTCGGCCTTGCCCGCGGCGACCACGGTCGCGGCCAGGATCTGCTGGCCGTCCACGACGCCACGTTGCGAGCCAGGAGACGGCGGAGCACGCCAGCGGTCCTCGGCGACGGGTTCGACGTCGATGAGACGAAGCAGGTCGGAGACGTCGCCCCACGGCCGGAACCGCTCGTCGGCCACCTCAGCCGACGAGCTCGATGCGCACCCGATGGGCGTAGAACGCGGCGTGCTCGGCGATCCCGACCACCTCTTCCATCGGTGTCGGGTACCACCACACGACGTTCTCGAGCAGCTCGTCGGTGCCGGTCAGCGAGTAGTAGCTGGCCTCGCCCTTGAAGGGGCAGATCGTGTGGTGATCGGTGGCGGTGAGCAACGCAAGGTTCAGATCGACGAGGGGCAGGTAGATCACGTCGGCGTGGTCGGTCTCGGTCACGAGCAGCGCCCGCTCGCTCTCGGCCAGCAGGGTGTCGCCCTGCCATACACGCACGGTCGAGTCGATCTGCTGCCAGTCGATCTCGTAGTCCGGATGGCTGGGCCAGGCGGAGGTGACTTCGGTCATCGTCGTTCCTCTCAGAGTCGGTACACGCGGCTGGCGGTCCCGCGGAACATCTGGGCCCGGGCATCGTCGTCGAAGGATGCAGTGATCTTCTTGACGGCGTTCCAGTAGACGGCATAGGGCAGCGACAAGCGGTCGACGGGGAAGTTGCTCTCGAACATCACCCGGTCGGGGCCGAACGCGTCGATGGCGTGCCGATACCAGTCGCCCTGGACTTCGACGAACTCGTCGGAGTCGGGCGGACGGTCCCGCTCGTGCCAGCCGTAACCGTTGTCGGGCATGGCCATCCCGCCGGCCTTCAGCACCACATTCGGGCAGGCCGCGACCTCATCGATGTCGTCGCACCAGTGCTCGAAGATCTCGTCGCGCTGACCGGCGAAGCTCCCGACGCCGAGAGGGGTGCCGAAGTGGTCGAGCACCATCGTCGTTCCTGGTACCGCGCGAGCCAGCTCGATGAAGTCGGCCATCTGGTGGTGGTAGTGCCACGTGTCGTAGCTGAGGCCACGGTCGCCGAGAGCCGCGACCCCGCGGCGGAAGTCGGCGCTGGTCGACAGGTCGGGCGGCGCGCCACCCGGGATCAGCAACTCGTCGGGATGACGAGCGCTCGACAACGCGTGACGGATGCCCCGGAACAGACCACGGCCGGCCGCCTCGTGGGCGTCGAGCACCTCGTCGAGTCGGTCGTCGCGGAGGTCAGCATGGGCGACGATGCCCGAGATGACGGCGCCTCCGCCGTCCCGGCTCGCCTCGGCGACGTCGGCGACGAACTCGGTCTCACCGACCGGCCGGAGGTGCTCGGGACCCTCGGTGCGGTACTCGGAGCCGCACTCGACGAACACCGTCTTGGTGACGCGGTGACCCGAGCCCGTGTCCGCGCGCAGCTCGTCGAGCAGGTACTGCCCCATCACCCCGAGGTCATGCCAGAGGTGATGGTGCGGGTCGACGATCTCGAGGTCGGGGTCGACGATGGGCTCGTTGATCAGATCGAGCCAATCCTGACTCATCGGGTCGGGTGCCACGGCCGCTCCTCAGCGAGGCGCGAGGTCGCGGATGGCCTGGCGCTGATCGATGCCGAACGGCAACAAGGCGATGGCTGGGGTGGTCACGCCGTTGTCGACATAGCGCTGGAGGTGCTCGCGACACTCCTCGGGTGAACCGTGCACGATGAGCTCGTCGACGACCTCGTCGGGGATGGCCTCGAGCGCCGCCTTGCGGTCGCCGTCCTTCCAGGCCTTCCACATGGGAGCGAGGCGCTCGCCGCGCCCCACCCACTCGTGGAACTTCGCATACACCTCGACGTTCAGATAGGCGGCGATGGCGTACCTGCCCATGTTGCGCACGGTCTCGGCATCGTTGTTGGGGGCACAGAAGATGCGGGCGACGACCTCCTTGTCGTCACCGCCCTCGTGCACGTAGGGCACGACCGTGCGCACGTCGTCGGCACTCAGCCAGTTGATGATCGCGCCGTCCCCCTCGGCGCCGGCGAGGCGCAGCATCCCTTTGCGAAGCGCGGCGATGAGAATGGGCGGCACCTGTTCGGGCACCTGCCCGAGCTTGAAGCTTCGGACCTTGAACGTCTCGTACTCCTCGGAGACCTTCTCGCCGCTGAGCGCCTTGCGGAGGAACCGAACCATGTCGCGGGTCTTCTTGTAGGGCTCCTCGAAGGCGATGTCGTTCCAGCCCTCGACGATCACGTTCGACGAGGTACCGATGCCGAAGGCGAATCGCCCCGGTGCTGCGTCGGCGAGCGAGCCCACCGATTGGGCCATACACGCAGGACCCCGGGTGTACGCGGGCACGATCGCGGTCCCGAGGCGGAGCGACGGCGCCCACTGCGAGGCGAGGGTCAGGGGGGTGAAGGCATCAGCGCCGTTGGCCTCCGACGACCACACGTCGGTGTACCCGAGGTCTTCGAGTTCGACGATCCATTCACGTTGCTCGTGAAGCGGGATGCCATCGAAAGGAATCGTCATGCCGTAGCGCGCCATCACCGCATCGTGACACACGACGACCGAGGCGGTGTCAGTGTGACATCCGTCACGCGAACATCGGGATTCGAACGATGCCTGTCGGTGTTCTTCTGCATGGTGACGACATGACCGGACAGCTCGAATTCATCGGCGGCCGCGAGGACTGGCAGCTCGACCATTCGACCCGCGAAGCCGGACGTCGCGGCGTCGAGCGGGCACGCGCTGCACTGCTCGATGCCCGGCGCCACCTCGCCGGCGACGACACGCAGCACGAGGCGGAAAGGGCAGCCTGAGGTGGGCTGGCGGCCGCTTGACCCACCGGTCAAGATGATCCCATGACCGAAGTCGTGATCATTGACGCTGTCCGTACCCCCGTCGGCCGCCGCGGGGGCGAGCTCTCGACGATGCACCCCGCCGATCTGCTCGCCGCGGCTCAGAAGGCAGTCATCGACCGCAGCGGCATCGACCCGGCCGAGGTCGGTCAGGTGGTCGGCGGTTGCGTGAGCCAGGTCGGGGCACAGGCGTTCAACATCGCCCGGACGGCGTGGCTCTCTGCTGGCCTTCCCCTGTCGGTCGCGGCGACGACCGTCGACACACAGTGCGGTTCGTCGCAGCAGGCCACCAACCTGGCGGCGAGCCTCGTCGGATCCGGGGCTGTCGACGTCGCCGTCGCGTGCGGCGTCGAGGTCATGAGCCGGGTCCCGATCGGATCGAGCGGACGCAAGGACTTCGGCCTCGGCATCCCGATCCCCCGGACCTACTTCCCGCAGTACGAGATGACCTCACAGTTCGAGGGAGCCGAGCGGATCGCCGAGAAGTGGCACATCACCCGCGACGACACCGATGCGTTCGGGCTCCGCAGCCAGCAGCTCGCCGCGCAGGCCTGGGCCGAGGAGCGATTTGCCACGCAGATCGTCCCGGTCGAGGCCCCTGTGCTCGACGACGACGGAAAGCCGACTGGCGAGACCTTCACCGTCACCCGCGACGGCGGCTTGCGCGACACGACGCTCGAGGCATTGCAGGGCCTGAAGCCGGTGGCCCGCGAAGACGGTGTGCACACGGCCGGGAGTTCGTCGCAGATCAGCGACGGGGCTGCGGCCGTGTTGATGATGACCGCCGACAAGGCGTCCGAGCTCGGACTGACCCCGAAGGCCCGCATCGTCGACACCTGCCTCGTCGGAGTCGACCCGGTCCTGATGCTCACCGGTCCGATCGACGCCACCCAGCACCTCCTCGACCGCACCGGACTCTCGATGAACGACATCGACGTGACCGAGATCAACGAGGCGTTCGCGTCGGTTGCGCTCGCGTGGCAGAAGGAACTCGACGTCGATCCGGCAACCGTCAACCCCAACGGCGGAGCCATCGCGCTCGGTCACCCCCTCGGTGGCACCGGGGCTGTGCTGCTGACCAAGGCGCTGCACGAACTCGAGCGGACCGACAAGAACCTCGGCCTCGTCACGATGTGCTGTGGCGGAGGCCTCGGCACCGGCACGATCCTCGAACGCATCTGATTGCGCCGCTCGCTGACCACTGCGTGTCTCGTCGCATCGGCCCTCGGGCTCGCGACAGCCGCATGCACGACTGACAGCGACACCGGCGCAGCAGCCGACCCTGTGCCCACCGACGGGGACCTGCCCGGGTTCGAGCCCAACGCTTCGGTGGTTCGTATCGTCGACGGCGACACGATCATCGCCGACCTCGACGGGCGCGACGAGCGGATCCGCCTGATCGGCATCGACACCCCCGAATCGGTCATCCCCGACACGCCGCCGGAGTGCTTCGGGCCCGAGGCAAGCGACCATCTCGAATCGCTCATTCCGCCTGGCACCGACATCCTCATCGAGCGCGACGCCGAGGCACGCGACAAGTTCGATCGCCTCCTCGGCTACATCTACCGCTCTTCGGACGGCCAGTTCGTCAACCTCCAGATGGCCACCGATGGCTTCGCCTACCCACTGACGATCGCACCCAACGACACCCACGCCGGCACGATCTCCGATGCCGTCGCACTCGCTCGGCGCGACGACCTCGGACTCTGGGCGGTCTGCTGAGGTAGGACCCCGGTAGCGTCGGTCGTCGTGAGCACGCTCGCCGAACGACTCGGGTACACCGACGACGACCGCCTCGTCATCTTGAACTGCGACGACCTCGGCATGAGTCACGCGGCGAACGTCGGGGTCTACGACGCGCTGCGTGACGGCATCGCAACGAGCGCCACCCTCATGGTCCCGTGTCCGTGGAGCCGTGACGCAGCCGACCGTTACCGGGGCGAGGACGTCGGCGTCCACCTGACGCTGAACGCCGAGTACGAGCGTTACCGGTGGGGGCCGATCACGACATCGCCCTCGCTGCTCGACGGCGACGGGGGCTTCCCGCGGACCGTCGCCGATGTCTGGGACCACGCAGATCTCGACGAGGTGCGTCGCGAGTGCCGCGCACAGATCGAGCGGGCGATCCTTTGGGGCTTCGACATCAGTCACCTCGATTCACACATGGGAACCCTCCAACTGCGGCCCGAGTTCTTCGACGTGTACCTCGAACTCGCGATCGACTTCTCCCTCCCGCTCCGCCTGAGCGGCGCATCGACCGAGCGCCGGATCGGCTTCCCCTTCCGCCGACTCGCCGCCGAAGAGGGTGTGCTGTTCCCCGACTCGTTCGTGTACGTCAACGGCGTCGGGTCACGCCGAGCGATCAACAAGGCGGTGCACGATCTCCGTCCTGGCGTCACCGAGGTCTACGTCCACCCTGCCGCCGAC
The DNA here is from genome assembly GCA_035529695.1 of Acidimicrobiales bacterium. Classification (GTDB taxonomy): domain Bacteria; phylum Actinomycetota; class Acidimicrobiia; order Acidimicrobiales; family Salinilacustritrichaceae; genus DATKWD01. The sequence goes on from DATKWD010000094.1 coordinate 27,905, forward strand.
ACGCCCGAGCTCCGGGCGGCGTGCAACGACTGGCCGGCGAGGGTCGACGACCTGGACCTGGTGACCAACGACCACGAGCTCCGCACCATGCTCGAGCGTGCCGGCGCGCATCTGATCGGGTTTCGTGAGATCAGAGACCTGATGCGGGCGGCCTGAGGCGCCTGCTCAAGGGCAGGAAGGTCCGCCCGATGGTCGCACCGCCGACCTTGGCATAGAACCTGATCGGGCCGACCCACGCGATCTCGGCCCTGGCATAGCCCGCCGACGCCAGGTCAGCGCACACGGCGCGCAGTGCCTCGGTCCCGACCCCGTGTCCACGGGCCGACGCGAAGGTCGCCATCGGCCCGATCCAGCCGAGGCGATTGACCGAGTGAGCTCCGACCCCCAACGGAACCGCATGGTCGGACGAGTCGTCGAACACGATGTGCGCCGTGCCGTGCTCGACGGCCCGGGTCAGTTCGTCCACCCAGACAGGGAACTCGTTCGCGACGAGATCGAGCATCGATCCTGCCGTCTCCGGATCAGCCCGACGCACGATCAAGCCGGCCGGCGGCGCACCCCCGACCTGCCAGTGGGTGTCGATCGCCATGTTCTGGATCGCGGGCGAGCGATGCTCGAATCCCATCGACTCGGCGAAGGCCAACGCTTCGGTCCGGGTCGACTCGATGCCGGGCCAGAGGTACCAGGGCGCCGACGCACCCCACTGCACCCGGTCGCCCCCCACGGCCTCGATCGCCGCAACCACGAGGCGGGTTCCGGCCCCGCGACGCCTCGCCTCGGGGCGGACCGCAAGCAGATCGAGCGACACGGTGCTACCTGTCCGATGCGTGACCACCGCGCCGTGGTCGTCGCCGATCACGGTGTTCCCCGGGCGCCAGCAGGCCTCGAGCTCGTCCTCCACCAGGGGCTCATCCGGAGCCGCCTCGTTCCAGAGATCGGCGAGTTCGGTCAGTCGCTCGGGGTGCCAGGCCTCCATGACCGTCATGTTCGCTCGTGGTAGACCACTTCGCACATGGCCGTCTCCTCCCGACTCGCCGGCATCCTGGTGGTGACGGCGCTGCTCGGCGCATCTTGCGACTCGGGCCGGCGCGACCCCGGGCCCGACCTCCTCGACGAGGTCGACGTACAACCGGCCGTCACGGTCGAGGTGAGCGACGACGGATTCGACCCCACGACGCTCTCGGTCGAGGCGGGTGAGGCGTTCGAGGTCGTGAACAAAGGCGACGATCCCCATTCCTTCGTCATCGACGACCCGATCATCGACACCGGGCCACTGTTTCCCGGCGAGTCGAGCGTGATCGTGCTCACCACCCCTGGCACCGTGCAGGCACACGACGCCGAGCGCCCCGAGGCCACCCTCGACATCGAGGTGACCCCGGCGAGCTGAAGCTCAGAACTCGGTCTGGGCCGCCAGCGTGCGAAGCAGCCCGACGAACCGCTGGTCATCAGTGAGCGGGAGAATCCGGTGCAGCGCGCCAATGTCACCGTTCACCTTCAGAGCGCCCCGCATGAACTCGACGGAGACCGACGTGTCACCGCGCACGATGGCCTCAGCCAGCTCGTACGGGCAGCCCAGCTCGAGGGGATCGTCGCCGTCGGTCGTCGGGTCGATCGAGACCAGCCTTCCGTCCTCGACGACGAGGTGTACCCGCACCTGCCCCGTCGGGGCATCGGACACCACCACGACCACCTCGGCGGAGGCACCCGTGACCTCGGGAAGCTCCGCAGCCTCCTCTCTCAGCCGGTCGAACCAGTCGTCGCTGAGAAACGGGCTCACGTCCGAGCAGCGGGCTCGCGGACCCCGGCGAACAGATCGTCCTCGGGCAATGTCGACTCGACCAGTGAACGTGCCAGCTCGAAGTCGTCGTAGGGGTGCACGGTCCTGGCAACATCGCGCGGGAGCCCGAACCAGTACTTCGACTCGGGGTCGACCTGGGTCGCGTGCGCCGTCAGAGCCTCGTGGCGGACATCGGCATGCTCGGCCACGTCGATCGTCGACGTGATGCGATGATCCTGTGAAGGACGATCGAGCCAACGCTCGTCGAATGGAGATTCGAGGCCGAGCTCGAGGAACTTCTCGTGCATCGCCTCGATCCGGCGATGCGACCAGGTCGAGTAGTAGAGCTTGAGCGGCGTCCACGGCTCGCCGAGGCCGGGATAGGCGTCGGGGTCACCCGCCTTCTCGAACGCAGGCAGCGAGATGTCGTGGACGCGGAGGTGGTCGGGATGCGGATATCCCTGCTGGTCATCGCCGTAGGTGATGATCACCTGCGGCCGTTCCCTCCGGATGACCTCGACCAGACGGCCGACGGCTTCGTCGAGGTCGGCTGCTGCGAAGCAGTCGTCGTGGTGATTGGAGTCGGAATCGGGCATGCCGGAGTCGCGGTACCCGAGCATCACGACCTCGTCGAACCCGATGGCCGCGGCCGACTTCATCAACTCCGCGAGACGGACCTCGGCCAGGTTGTCGCGCACCTCAGGTCGGTCCATCGCCGGGTTGAGGATGTCGCCCTCCTCGCCACCGGTGCAGCACACCAGGACGGTCCGCACCCCCTCGGCGCCGTACTTCGCAAGCGTGCACGCACCCTTGCTCGCCTCGTCGTCGGGGTGAGCGTGCACGGTCAACAGACACAGATCGCCAGCCATCGCCGGTCACGCTATCGCCGGCGGTGTGTCCCGGTACGCTGAGCGCGTGGACTCTCCCGAGACATGGCAGTGGATCTGGCTCGGCTGTGCGTTCCTGTTCGCCATCGGCGAACTCGCCTCGCCCGGATCCTTCTTCCTCGCACCCTTCGCAGTCGGCGCAGGCGCTGCGGCAGTCCTGGGCTTCCTCGACGTGAACGTCGGCCTCCAGTGGCTGACGTTCCTGCTGGTCAGCGGCGCATCTTTCGCAGCGCTTCGACCCCTGGCCCGCCGACTCGATCAGGTCGAACCGGCCCGAGGCATCGGAGCTCGGCGCCTCATCGGCGAATCCGGCGTCGTGCTCGACCAGATCCCCGCCGGACCACAGGCCGTGGGCCTCGTTCGTGTCGGCCGCGAGGAATGGCGCGCCGAGAGCGTCGACGGCACGGCCGTGCCTGTTGGCGCCAACATCAAGGTGATCGAGGTCAAGGGGACCGCCGTCGTCGTCTGGCCCGAGGGATCGCCCGCACCGCTCCAACCCCCTGCCCGCGAAGCCTGAGAGAAGAGACCCCCCATGACCGCCGCCGTCATCGTCCTTGCGTTCCTTGCGTTGCTGCTGTTCGTCACCGCCGCGATGGGTGTCCGCATCGTGCGGCCGTATCAGCGCGGCATCGTCGAACAGCTGGGCAAGTACAAAGAGACCGTCGACCCGGGCCTGCGCATCATCATCCCCTTCATCCAGACGCTGCGGACCGTCGACATGCGTGAGCAGGTGGTGGACGTGCCACCGCAAGAGGTCATCACCGCCGACAACGTCGCCGTCTCGGTCGATGCCGTGATCTATTACGAGCCGACCGATCCGCAGCGGCTCGTCTACAACGTCGCCAACTTCATCCTGGCGGTCACCAAGCTGGCGCAGACGAACCTTCGAAACGTGATCGGTGATCTCCAGCTCGACGAGTCACTCACCTCCCGCGACAAGATCAACGTCGCGCTCCGCGAGATCCTCGACGATGCGACCGACAAGTGGGGGGTGCGGGTCGTCCGAGTCGAGATCCAGCGCATCGACCCACCACCGGACGTCATGTCGGCGATGCACGAGCAGATGAAGGCCGAACGGACTCGCCGTGCCGTCGTGACCGAGGCACAGGGCCGGCGCGAAGCCGCCATCACGACCGCCGAGGGCCAGAAGGCGTCGGCCATCCTCGAAGCCGAGGGCGTGAAGGCCCAGAACGTGCTCGAGGCCGAGGGTCAGGCCGAGGCCGTGAGAACCGTGGCCGCCGCCGAACAGTTCCGGCAGACGACCGTCGCCGAGGGTGAGGCAGATGCCATCCGCAGCGTGTATCAGGCGATCCACGACGGCGGACCCAGCGCCGACCTGATCGCCATCAAGTACCTCGAGACTCTCCAGCGCATGGCCGACGGCCGATCGACCAAGATCATCGTCCCGACCGAGATGGCAGGACTGGCCGGCTCGGTCGCCGGGATCGCCGAGCTGTTCAGCTCGAATGGTGCCGACGACGGCGCCACGCTGGCGCCCCCGCCACCTCCTCCCGCCTGAGCACGCCGGCGACACGGTCGCGTCGGCCGAACCTGCTTCACTGGGCACCATGACGTCACGAGTGGCCGCTGCGCTGGTCGCCGGGGCGATCGCCATCGCGGGGTGTGCGAACGACGGGCGTGAACTGAGAGACCCGGTGGCCGATCCGCCCGCGGCGAACGGCGCCGATCAACCCGCCGCCGGGTCCGAGACCGAATCGACTCGGGGCGAGTTCGTGTTCTCGGCCCCTGCTTTCGCAGACGGAGGTCCGATTCCCGTTGCCAACACGTGCGACGGCGAGGACCTGTCGCCCGAGCTGACCTGGAGCGGAGTTCCCTTCGGCGCAGCCGAACTCGCCATCGTCGTCTCGGACCCGGAGGCCGACTTCTTCACCCACTGGGTCATCACGGGACTGTCGCCCGACAGCACCGGGATCGCCGCCGGCGAGGTGCCCCGAGGTGCGGTCGAATCACGCAACACCTTCGGCACCGTCGGATGGGCCGGCCCTTGCCCGCCGGCAAACCACACGTACCTCTTCAGCCTGCACCTCCTCCCCGAACCGCTCGGCATGGCGCCGGACCTCGACGCCGACGTCGCAGTCGGGCTCATCGAGTCGGCAACGATCCAGGCCATCAGCACAACCGGGACCTACGGTCCGGCAGGCGGGTGAACGACCTCGCTGTCGACGTGGTCACCGTCGGTGTCCTCGGTTTCGTCGGCTACCGAGTCGCCATCGGAGCCGACATCGCGATCCGGTCGCGTCGAAGCGACGTCATCCGGATCCTTCGAGGCATCCGGGTCCGCCACGTCCTCTGGGCCTTGCCGACGCTCATGGCCGTCGTGACCGCGGCGATCGTCCTGGTGAGCCTCCCCGTGCTCTCATGGGGGTGGTGGTCGGCCCTCGGGGGTACGGGCAACCCGGTCACCGGCTCGACTGACCGGACCGCCGGCACGGCGCTGGAATGGCTGGTTCCCATCGTCTTTCTCATCGCGCTCCTCCCTGCTCTGCCGCTGTTCGCCGAACGCGAAGAGCAGATCTTCCGACTCGGTGCAGAGCGCCGGACTCTCTGGGGTCGATGGCGCCGAAACGTGGAATTCGGACTCGTCCACACGCTCATCGGCATCCCGATCGGGGTGGCCCTGGGGCTGTCGCTGGCCGGAGCAGCCTTCACCGCCCACTACCTGCGAGGGGTGGCACGGGGCGGACCCCAGCACGGTCTTCACGAGAGCACCTGCGCCCACACTGCCTACAACGGCTTGATCATCATCGGGTTCGTCCTGCCACTGTTCGTCGCCGGCGCCCTTGGCCTCTGGTAGCGGCCACTTTGGCTAGCGTCACGCACGTCATGCAGCGCACCTCATGTCGACAGCACCCCGGTTCGGGCCGTTCACCGTTCCCTGGCTTCGGACCGTGAACCCGGCCGAGCGGGTCCGGATCGTCACCCAGACCGCGCGCGCCGTGTTGCGAGACGAGCTCGAGCCGTCAGTCGGAGCTCAGGTCCTCGGACTGCAGCGCCAACAGATCGGCGATCTGCTCCGCAGCGACCGCAACGACGTCACCCGCTCGGAGGCCGAGACCGTGGCACTCACGCTGCGGCGCCTCGGCGAGCAGATCAGTGATGCCGGCCGTGGCACCGACGGCACCCACTACCAGGACATGGCGGCACACCTCGGGGCATTGGCCCAGATGCTCCGCTAGTCGACCTCGTCGTCGTCGATGTCGTCGTCGTCGATGTCGTCATCGTCGACCTCGTCGTCGCCGATGTCATCGGCGGTCGTTTCGATCACCTCGCCACCCCCGGCGATCCGCTGGACCACCAGCAACTTCTGCTCGGCTCGGCGACTCTGGAAAGAAGCCACGGTCAACGCGATCATCGACGGGACGAAGAGCAGCCCGCCGATGGTGAACAAGATGAGGTAGACCGCGAGTGCGACCAGGCAGAACGTCCAGATGCGCGACTGACGGTCCCGCGTGGTGGCCCAGAATCCGACACCGGTGATGAGCAAGGGGAGCAGCAGGATCAGGTAGGCCACGAAGCCCAACTCGTCGGGGATCGTGACCGAGTCCCGACACGTGAGCTGCACATCGTCAACAGGTTCGTCCTCGCCGTCGGTCGCGGATGTGGTGGTGGTCGTGGTCGTCTCCACGACGCACCCCGCTGGGGCGTCGGCCGGCGAATCGATGGTGCGTTCGATCGGGATGGGGATGAACAACAGCAAGGTGACCGCAGCCGCCGCGAACACCATGGCGAACAACGCAGCCCGGTAGCCCGGCACCTGGCCCCGGTCGTTCCGGGGGATCGGGCCGTCGGGTCGACCGCGGATGGGCGCCGGACGTTCTCCACGGCCCTTGCCGGTTGTCGATGACCGGGCGCTCGATTCCTTCGACCCGGAACTGGGCGCATCGACCCGCCCGGGGCTGATCATCCGCGAGAAGAACCCTTGTTTGGGCGGCTTGTCGTCGCCGGACCCGGGCCCCTCGGCTTCGGCGCGGGCACGTGCGACTTCGGCACGGGCCGCGTTGGCTTCGCGGCGGGCTCGGTTCTGCGCCTGGCGCTTGTCCTTCGAGGGTCGCTGCTTCGCCATGGCACAAAGTTAGGACGCGTCGGCCGCTGAGTTCGCACTGCGACGACCCGGCGTGTCGTCGATTCGGAGCTGGCACCGATACGATCCAGCATCAGTTCCGTACAGGAGAGGCAAGACGCATCGATGAGCATGGTGGACGAGTCCGACTTCGGAGTCGGTGACGCAGTGATCTATCCGCAGCACGGGGCAGGACGGATCATCGAGACCGAGAAGCGATCCTACGGCAACGAAGAAGACGGCTTCGAGGACGTCATCTACCTCGTCATCGAACTCGAGCTGGACGACATGCGTGTCCGCGTGCCGCTGCACAAGGCCGACGAGGTCGGACTGCGCAAGCCCGTTCCCGAGTCCGAGATCGAAGACCTCTTCGAGCTCCTGGGCGATCACGACGTGCGGATCCCCCAGAACTTCTCACGCCGCTTCAAGAACAACCAGCGCCGACTCAACGAGGGCGACGTCTGGCAGCTCGCCGAGGTCGTTCGCAACCTGGCCATTCGCCTTCACAAGCGCCACCTCTCGCCGTCGGAGACGACGATGTACGAGCACGCTCGGGGCCTGCTGATCGCTGAGCTCGCGCTGTCTCTCGACGTCGCCCCGGAGAAGGCTGAGGAGAAGCTCGACGCCGTGCTCCCCGATCCTGACCCCGACGAGAAGGACTGACCCAGGTCAGCTCGCGATACATCCGAACTGCCGGCGTCCTGCTCGCCGGCTTTCGTTCACGTGGGGTGAAATCGACCAGATCCCGTCGATTCTGACCCGGAGATGCCCGTCGTTCAGATGCGTTCGAGGCTGCCGCCGTCGAAGATCGGTTCGATCTGGTGCACTTCCGCGTCGGCTGCGAGGTCATCCGCAGAGGGGGCCACCACCGGATCGCCGAGCCTTCCAGCGATCTCGAGGACGGCGCCCAGCAGCGTGGCGTCGCTGCTGGTGTTGAAGAAGAGGTCGTCCTCGGCCAGCACGAACCGGACCGCTCGCTCGATGGCGGCAGGATCGCGGATCGGCTCGTACCACGAGAACTTCTTCGAGGGGTCGTCGTCGCGCCAACGCCGCCGGGCGATGGCCTTGATGGTCTGCACGGCGACACCCCGGTCGCGGCACGTCGCTCGGAGGAGATCGACATCAGCGCGGTACCCGGCGTCCGCCATCAGGACCGGGCTGTAGGGCAGCAGCACCGAGTCGAACGCGAACTCGTCGAGGCTGCGCTGGTGCATCCCGGCGATCCGCAGCCCGTGGCCCGTGACACCGATGAATCGCGCCAGCCCTTCCTCCCGCGCCTGGGCCACGGCCTCGACCACTCCCCCGGTGTCGAACGCCACGTGCCACTCGTCCTCCTCGACCAGGTTGTGCAGTTGGATGAGGTCGACGTGGTCGACGCCGAGTCGATCGAGCGAGCGCTCGAGTTCGGCACGAGCGCCGGCGCCGTTGCGCTCGCCGGTCTTGGTGGCGAGAAACACCTCGTCGCGATGGTCCTCGAGCCAGGGAGCCAGACGGAGCTCGGATTCGCCGTAGCTCGCCGCAGTGTCGATGTGGTTCACGCCGGCTGATCCGACTGCTTCGAGCGTGGTGTCAGCACGATCCTGGCTCATGCCGCCGAGCGCCGCCGCCCCGAAGATCACGCGAGTGCTGGCATGGCCGGTCGAACCAAAGGGGCGAACTGGGATCATGCCCGCACCGTAGACCCGTGTGGTCAGCGGAAGTCGCGGCTCTTGGTGTGGGCCTGCACGCGAAGGGGTTCCATGGTCTCGGCGACCACGTTGATGACGCCCTCGCTCTTCTCCACGCGGCCGCGGATGAGCAACGCCGGAGCTTGGCGGGCCACCCGGGCATGGTGCTTCCAGCACCCCTTCGACACCACGATGTTGATGAGGCCGGTCTCGTCCTCGAGGTTCATGAACAGTGTGCCGCCGGCAGTGGCCGGACGTTGGCGGTGAGTGACGATGCCGGCCACCAACACCTTCGGCTGGTCGTGGGCCGCCAGGCCCGAGGCCGGGACCACTCCCATGCGGGTGAGATCGTCGCGCAGGAACTTGGTCGGGTGGCCGTCGGGCGAGACCCCGGTCGACCAGAGATCGGCCCGGGCCTGCTCGGGAGGTTCCATACCCGGGAGCGTTGGTGCCACGGCCCCGGTGACGATGCCTTCGAGGCGGTCAGCACCGCTCTGGGCGACGGCGCCGGCCTGCCAGATGGCCTCGCGCCGCTCGAGCCCGAAGCACCCGAAGGCTCCGGCGGTCGCCATCGCTTCGAGTTGGGGAAGGGTGAGCCCGGCTCGCCGGTGGAGGTCTTCCATCGACACATAGGGCCGGCCCTCAGCGATGCGCACGGCTTGGTCGTCGCTGATCCCTCGCACCTCGCCGACCCCGAGACGGACGGCGGGCTGACCAACACCCCAGGTCACCGGATCGGACCCGCGGGCGGCCGGACCGAGATCGAGATCGGGAACATCGGCTTCGAGCACGGCCTCGGCAGCCGAGGCGTTGAGATCGGGGGTGCGCACCTCGACCCCGTGACGTCGGGCGTCCTGCACGAGCGAGTGGGTCGAGTAGAAGCCCATGGGCTGGGCGTTGAGGAGCGCCGCGCAGAATGCCGCCGGGTAGAACCGCTTGAGCCACGAACTGGCGTAGACGAGATGGGCGAAGCTCACCGAGTGGCTCTCGGGGAAGCCGTAGTTGGCGAACGCGGCCAACTTGGTCCAGATGACATCCGCCGTCTCGCCGGTGATGCCCCGCTCGGCCATGCCGTCGTACAACCGGGCCTGGATGCGCTCCATGCGCTCACGGCTGCGCTTGGAACCCATGGCCTGGCGCAACTGGTCGGCCTCGGCCGGGGTGAAGCCGGCCACGTCGATGGCCATCTGCATCAGTTGCTCCTGGAACAGCGGGATGCCGAGGGTCTTGCTCAACGCGTTCTCGAGGAGCGGGTGCAGGTAGGTGATCTCTTCCAGCCCGTTGCGCCGGCGGATGTAGGGGTGCACCGAGCCGCCCTGGATGGGGCCAGGACGGATGAGGGCGACCTCGACCACCAGGTCGTAGAAGCTCCGGGGCTTCAAGCGGGGCAGGGTGGCCATCTGAGCCCGTGACTCGATCTGGAACACCCCGATGGTGTCGGCCCGGCACAACATGTCGTAGACCTCGTCGTCCTGCGGCATGGCCGCCAAGTCGACGTCGGCGCCGTGTACGTCAGCGACGAAGTCGATCGCCTCGTGCAGCACGGTGAGCATTCCCAAGCCGAGGAGGTCGAACTTCACCAGCCCCGCTGCGGCACAGTCGTCCTTGTCCCACTGGAGCACGCTGCGGATGGGCTGACCATCGAACGACTTGAGCGAGGCGTTGGGGCGACCGGTGAAACTCGACCACTCGACCGGGCAGACCTCGACGATCGGCCGGTCACACATCACCATGCCGCCCGAATGCACCCCGAGATGTCGGGGGAAGTGCTCGACCTGGCGGGCGAGGTCGAGCACGTCGTCGGGAATCTCCGAGATGTCACCGGTCGAGTGACTGTTGAGGTCCGTGCTGCTGCGGTCGACTTGCTTCGCGGCGTCTCCCTGGTCGGCCGGGCGCTGGCGCTTCTCCCCGGCCGACGATCCTTGTTCATCGAGGCCCGACCACCGATCGAGGTTCCTGCTCCAGGCATCCTGCTGGCCGGTGGCGTAGCCGAGCGCCTTTGCCATGTCGCGGATCGCCGACTTGGCCCGGTAGGTGATGACGTTGGCCACCTGGGCCGCGTGCCGCCGACCGTGCTTTTCGTAGACGTACTGGATCACCTCTTCGCGACGGTTGGATTCGATGTCGATGTCGATGTCGGGAGGGCCGTCACGCTCGGGCGACAGGAAGCGCTCGAACAGCAGCCCGAGCGCCACCGCGTCCGCGTTGGTGATGCCGAGCGCATAACAGACCGCCGAGTTGGCCGCGCTCCCTCGCCCCTGGCAATAGATGTCGGCGTGCCGGCAGAAGTCGACGAGATCCCAGACCACCAGGAAATAGCCCGCGAACCCGAGTGATTCGATGAGGTCCAGCTCGTGGGCGAGCTGCTCCCATGCCCCGGGGATGCGCTCACGGTCGCGGGTGCCGTAACGCCGGGTGGCACCCTCGGCCACCAGCCAACGCAGGTAGCCCATCTCGTCGAGGCCGTCGGGACATGGGAACGGTGGGAGCGACGGAGCGATGAGCTTGAGGTCGAACGCCAGCTCGCCGCCCAACTCGGCAGCACGTTCGATGACTCCCGGATAGCGAGCGAACCGGCGGGCCTGCTCGGCACCCGAACGCAAGTGGGCGGTCGAGGCGGCCGGCAACCAGCCCTCGATGTCGTCGAGGCTGCGTCGCGAACGAACCGCTGCGATGGCAGTGGCAAGCCGACGGCGGGCCGGCGTGGCGTAGTGGACGTTGTTGGTGGCGATCACGTCGACCCCGGCCCGAGCCGCCAGTTCGGCCAGCGCGTCGTTGCGGGCCGAATCGAGTGGCGCTCCGTGGTCCCACAACTCGACCACCACCTGCTCACGACCGAAGGTGTCGATCAGCAGATCGAGCTCGCGCCGGGCGGCCGCCGGCCCATGATCGACCAAGGCCTTGGGGACGGCCCCCTTTCGACAGCCGGTGAGCACCTGCCAGTGGCCGCCGTGACCGTCGGCGAGATCGGCCCACTCGTAGACGGGCTTGCCCTTCTGTCGACCACGGAGCAGACCCCGGCTGAGAGCATCGGCCAGACGGGCATATCCCTCGGGGCCACGGGCAAGGACCAGAAGGTGCGAACCCTCGGGATCGGCGATGCCGTTCTGGGGTCGGGTCAGCCCGAGACTGAGCTCGGCACCGAACACGGTGGGGATCCCGACCTCGCGGGCTGCCTCGGCGAAGCGCACCACCCCGGCGAAGTTGTCGTGGTCGGTGACCGCCAAGGCCTCGAGCCCGAGACGAGCGGCTTCTTCGGCCAGCTCCTCAGGATGCGACGCACCGTCGAGAAAGCTGAAGTTCGTGTGACAGTGCAACTCGGCATAGGCGACCTCGGCCGTACGGCGGGCAACCGTGGTCTCGAACGGCATCCGCTTGCGCGACCACGCCGGGCTGTCACCCCCGTCGGCTTTCGGTGGCACGTTGTCGGCGCGGCCGTTCGGCAGACGTCGGTCCGACAGCGTGCGCTCGATCTCGGACCACGGGACACCAGGATTGTTGAACCCCATGGGGTGTTCGATGTTAGTCGAACACCTGTTCGCACGCCAGTGGAATCTTCAGAGAGCCAACCCGTATTCGACTTCGAGGAGGTGACCATCCACCTGCTCGAGCGGGTGGACGGATTCGACCCAGCCGAGGCGCTCGTACCAGGTACGGGCTCGGAGGTTTCGAGCGAGCACGTGGAGCGTCGCGCGCTCGAATCCTCGACCACGGAGGTCACCGAGACAGGCGCCGGAGATCGCTCTGGCCACGCCGAGACGCCAGAACCAGGGCTCGACGTAGATCTTGGCCACGTGGCCGGTCCTCGGGTCGGTCACGTCGGTCCGTGAGATCCCGATGCCGATCAGCCGTCCTTCGAGCGTCCGTGCCGCATGGCCGACCTGCCCGGAGTCATCGAGCCAGCCGCGCCACAACTCGACGAGGAGACCGAGCGCAGGGGGTGCAGCGTCCGCCGGAAACACATGGCCGAATCCCGCCACCGACGACCTCGAATTCACTGCCGCCGCGGCCACAGCATCGTCGACGGTGAGGCGCCCCATCTCGAACGACACCTCGGTCGGCGGATCGAAGTCGGGCAGGTCGAGGCGACCATCAGATGCCGGCGCGACCGCCGCGACGTCGACGACAGCGTCGGTTGCGAGCGGCATGAAGAGGTGCGGAAAGCCCTCATCAGAACCCTCCATCGCCTCGACGACCGGATGAGAGGGCAGCCGAGCGGGGTCGATCGACAGCAGGACCACGTCGTCGCGACCCACGTAGAAGCGGTCGGCCGTGGCCTTCACCTGGTGCGCGAACGACGCGTGCACGAACCCCACCTCGGCGAAGGTCATCCCGAGGGTCGACATCTCGTAGACACCAGCGGTCTGCGCACGCTCCCAGTCGCCACGGAGCGCCAGGTGGTAGAGCAGGTCGAGATCAGGCGTCATGGACGACGGCGCCGACCGACGAAGAAGGTTGCTCCGGCCAGTCCGAACGACACGATCACGAACGCGAGGACGACCAACGGATTCGCCGGCTCGCGCCCGGCCGAACTCGACGGCGCGACAACCTCGGTGGGCTCGGCGGGCTCGGTGGGCGGAGGGGTCGTCGTGGCGGCTTCGGAGGTCGTGGTCGAAGCGAGCACCGACGACGAGGTCGATGACGCAGTCGAGGCGGTGGTGCTGCTCACGGTGGGCGGCGGTGTCGTGGGCGCGGCGGTGCTCGGAGGTGGCGGCGGTGATGACGTGGGAGGCGGTGCTGGTGAAGGAGGAGGTGGCGCGGCCCCACCGAGCTGGACGAACCGGTGCGTCGTCCAGATCCGCCCGTCACCGCCGGTGTCGACGCAGACGCCGATGTGCGTGTAGGTCGGGTCGAGGATGTTCTTGCGATGCCCGGGGCTGTTCATGAACGCCGCATGCAGCTCGCCGATGTTGAACCCGACACCGACGTTCTCGCCAACGTGCTGCCAGGTCGGTGCAGCTTGATTGGCGGCGCCGACCAGGTTCGGATCGTGAGCAAGGGTGGCGTTGTCGCGCATGTGGTGGTTCCAGCTGCAGCTCGTCGCAGCGATCGGACTCTGGACGGCGAGCTGTGCGAGACCGCGGCTCGACCGCTCGGCATTGATCGAACTCACGAACTGAGATGCGGACCCACTCTCGTGCCGGCGAGCCGATGCCGGCGCTGCCTCGGCCGTCGGGGCCGTCAACAGCATCCACAACCCCACGAGCGCAGCCGCCGCGAGCAGGTTCGCTCCGATGCGCACCGTCCGGCGCTGACTCACGGCACGGATCACCGCGCCGCGCTCAGGCGGCCTGGGTCGGGGTCGCTTCGAGAAGCGACCATCGACCTTCGACCTGACCGAGTCGGGCCAGGGTCCATCCGCCAGATCCGAGGTCGCGGGCGGTGAGCACCAGCACCTCGTCGAACTTCCCGTTGCGACACGCACGCTCGGCAACGGCCCGCATGAACCCCGTGTGCCCCCCGTCGGAACCCGCAGCTGCGCAGGTGACCGTGCCATCGCCTCGATACTGCTCGAAACGATCCTGATCACCATCCTCGAGATCTCTCCGCAGGCTCGCGTCGGCGAGCACGACGATGGTCAGGTCATCGGACTGGAGGTCGGCCAGAGCGTCGTCCATCTGATCGAGGCTCGCCCTCGCCCGCCGAAACCCGGCGAGCATGCCGGCATCGGCGAGCAACAGGCGTCCACCGCCGGCTCCCCCAGCCCTTCCCCGACGCTGCGCTCCCATGCCGACAATGGTCGCGGATGCGACCACGCCGCGCGCGGCATTCGACTTCGCGAGAGACTCTCTCCATGGCCTACAACGAAATCCGCGTGATCCACGATGCCGACGCACACATCATGGAGACGCCCACCTGGCTGCGCGACCACGCCGACCCCGCCATCCGCGATCGGATCGCGCCGCTCGACCTCAGCGGCGGCAACGAACTCCGCCAGACGGGCGATCCGGACGAGCAACTGCGAGACCTGGCGGCCACCTTCGACCGTCTCGCCGAAAAACACGGCTCGGACGAGTACCGCTCGACCGAGGCCGCCGACATCATGAATCGGAAGAACTTCGCCGCCACCGGGTCGTTCCTGCCCGAGGACCGACCCCGAGCCCTCGACCTGCTCGGCTTCTCGAGTCAGTTGGTGTTCAACACATTCCACAACCGTCGCCTCCACGACTGGGAACACGCCGACGATCTCGACTTCGCGTATGGCACGGCGCGCGCTCACAACCGAGGGATGGTCGAGTTCTGCTCGACCGACGAACGACTGCTCCCGACGTGTTACGTGCCGCTCGCCGACTTCGCCCGAGCCGCGGCCATGGCCGACGAGGCCCTCGACCAGGGCGCTGCGGCGCTCTTGGTCGCCAGCGGCTGCCCTCGAGGTCACGCTCCCAGCCACATCGGTCTCGATCCGGTCTGGGCACGAGCCGAGGAGGCGAGCGTGCCCATCGTTTTCCACGTCGGCGGCACCGGCGACCTGATCGACTACACGTACTTCCAGAACGGGCTTCCTCAGCCGACCGACTTCCACGGAGGCGACGAGAACTTCCGTTCGGTCGACTACATGGGCATCCCCCATCCACCGATGCTCACCCTGGCGACGATGATCTTCGA
This sequence comes from Acidimicrobiales bacterium, assembly GCA_035529695.1. GTDB lineage: Bacteria > Actinomycetota > Acidimicrobiia > Acidimicrobiales > Salinilacustritrichaceae > DATKWD01. The sequence continues at coordinate 42,923 of DATKWD010000094.1, forward strand.
CGGCGTCCTCGACCGCTTTCCATCGCTTCGCATCGGGGTGATCGAGCAGGGGGCGGTCTGGCTGCCGAGTTGGATCAAGCAGATGGAGTCGGCCTTCGACGCCTTCGAACGGCACGAGGATCGACTCGCGGCGCTGAGCCTGCGACCCGCCGAGTACGTCGAGCGCCAGATCCGGGTGACGCCGTATCCGACCGAGGACATCGGCTGGATCATCGATCAGATCGGTCCGAACGTCGCGATGTTCAACTCGGACTACCCGCACGTCGAAGGCGGCCGTCGGCCGATCGAGCGCTTCGAGCGAAGCCTCGGTGACCGAAGCGACGACACCCGCCGGCGCTTCTACGCCGACAACTTCCTCGACCTCATGGGAAGCGCAGCTGCGAAGCTCGCAGCCTGAAGACCGCCACTTCAGTTGGCTCGGTCTTCGCAGCCTGACGCCTCGACGATCCGATCGAGGGCAGCGGCGACTCGGGTCTCGGTGAGACGGCCGGCCTGCATGGCCTCGGTCAGTCGGTCGAGCACGGCGCTGATGTCGGTTTCACGAGCAAGCAACGGCATGTCGACACCGGCGATGATCGCCCGTTCGACCGCTTCGGGCACGCCGAACCTCCCGGTCACCGCATCCATCGCGACCAGATCGTCGGTGAAGACGATGCCATCGAACTCGTAGCTGCCTCGAAGGAGTCCGACTGCGGCCGGAGAGAGCGATGCCGGCACCCCGCTCTCGGTGAAGCCCGGGACATCGAGGTGCCCGACCATCACCCCGATGGGAGCTTCGGCGAGCAACGCCTCATACGGCAGCAGGTCGACCTGCATGAGCTCCGCAAGGCTCGGCGTCGTGGCCGGACCGTCGTGTGTGTCGCCCGAGGCCCGGCCGTGGCCTGGGAAGTGTTTGATCACCGGGAGGACGCCGGCCTCCCGGAGGCCCCGCGCGTAGGCACCGGCGTGGCTCGCCACGACCGCAGGATCGTCACTGAAGGAACGGTCACCGATCCCGGCCCCGCCCCCGACGTCGACGACCGGCGCGAACACCACGTCGATCCCCAGGTTCCGCAGCGCCTCGCCTCGTCCTGCCGCATCGGCTTCCACCTCCGCTGGGGTCGACGACGCGAGGGTCGCTGCCGCCGGGATGTCATCGAGCGTGCCGGCCAAGGGCTGCACGCGACCGCCTTCGTCGTCGACGGCGACGATCTGCGGAAGCAGGTCCTCACGCTTGGTCTCGAAGACACCTTCGTCCCACACCGCCGTCCCCGATTGAACGAAGATGCCACCGGGCCGGTCGGTGCCCCCGAGGTACGCCTCGGCGAGCAGAAGATTGTCGCCGTCGAACCCGACCATCAACAGCAGTGCGAGACGGCTGCGCTGGCTCAGGAGGTCGACCGCCTGCCGGCAGCTCTGCGGCTCGTCGGTCGGTTCGGCAGGTGGAGCGAGCGACTGCTCGTCACCCGAACCCGACGGCCGCGTGATCAGGAACAGCGGGACGCCGACGAGCAGGCCGACGACCACGATGGCAATGAGGCGACGGCGGGCGTACACATCGGAGCCCTTGCGGCGCGGCGCCCACGCACCGGTTGCGACGGTCTGCCCGGATCGTGAGCGCGTTCGTCGACGAGGTTCCACCAGAGATCAGTGTTCCCGATGGGTCGAGCCGACGCTGGTCGCGGCGAGCATGGTCCGATAGGCGCTGCGGACGGCCAACGTCGTCCTGATCTCGTCGAGCAGTTCCTCGAAGAACTCTTCTCGGTACGTGCCGTCGGTGACGACCTGGACCGTGAAGTACAGGCCGCTGAACGCGCTGAGGAATGCAGCCACGGTGAGCAGCTCGGCGGTGACGACGACGGGGTTGCCGAACAACGTGAATTCGGCCAGCACATGACCGGTGGTGCCGATCCATGCCTCGATCACGTCGGGGGCGACGGCAATCAGCCCGAACGCAACGAAGAATCCGCCGATCAGCACGCTCACGATGGCCACCTGGAGTACCTGGCTGAACAGCAGGACGAGCAGCAGGTTCACCCGTTCGGTCCGTCCGAGGCCGTCGACGAGGTCGCAGGCGAGGCCTTCGGCGGGGGTGTGCTCGGTGAGGTCCGGTCGCGGGGTCTCCTCGGCGAGTCGATCGACCTCGGCCGGCAGACGAATGACGAGAAACACCGCTGCGAGGCCCACGAACAAGCAGAAGACCGCAGCCAGCGTTGCGCCGGTCAGGCCGTCGGCGACCTGCCACATCTCCGCGTTGATGAAGAGGAACGCGTTCACGAGCAGCAGCAGGGGAAGCGCCCGCACCACCAGGCCCAGAACGGCTCGGAGCTGGGTGAAGGTCTCGACCAGGGCGAACCTCGTCATCGGTATCAGTCCGTAACTGGTGACCACGTAGATGACTCCGAGCAGGATCAGCAGGGCCACCATGGTGCCGAGCGCGGCGCGGACCTGGCCGCCGAACAAGACCTGCAGCGTGGTGGGTGCGAGCACGAAGATGGCCAGTTCGACCGTGCCGATCTGATCTGGTCGCTGTCCCATCGGTCGACCGCGAAGCCGGTTGGCCGCAGCCCAGATGCCGAGGAGCACCACGAACCCGCCGACGATCGCAGCGGTGTTGGCAGCCCAGCTCCATTCGAGGTTTCCGGCCCCACTGACCGACACCAGGAACACCAGCGTGAGGACGGGAAGCGCACGGGTGAACACGTCGGTGGTGGCCCGGTAGTCGGCAATGAGGTGCGGGGTCCCGCGATCGAGGAACCAGTCTTCGCACTCGCCACAGCGGTCTTCGCGCTCGGCCATGGCCGGGTCTTCGGTCGCCACCATCGACTCGGAAACCTACGACGTCGAGGTCGAGATGTCTGTCGAGGTGAAGTCGGTCGACCGACGGACCCATGTCGTGATGGGCTGGTGCATGGCCAACGTCGTGCAGGACATCAATCACCGAGTCGATGCCCGCTATCGAGGGGCTCGCGTCGTGTGCCTGGGTGGGGTGGCCGCAGGGTGGATGCCGACCGTGACGGACCTCCGGCGACGCGATGTCGACTCATTTCTCGTGCTGCATCACGGACCGGGGACCGGCTCAGTGCCCTCTGGCGACGACGTGCTGCTCATCGACGCCGAGGTCACGATCCCGACCGGCGAGATCATCGAGGAGTTCAGGGTGTGGTCAGCACTGGCCTCGGACCCACCGGCGCGGCTGGCCGCTGCGCTCGACGCGTTCGATCCTGACCACACGGCACTTCTCCTGTGCACGCCCCCCACGCCCCTCGAGACCTTCGGGGACCGGCCGATCCACGGTGGACGGCGTCGAGCGTGGGTGGACTTCGAGGACAAGACGCGTGTCGATGCCCTGCTCGACCGCGCCGACGTGGCCCACCCTCGATCAGAGGTCGTCGACGTGGCGGGTGCGCCTTGGGCCGCGCGCCGCCTCGACGAGGGGGCGGGAACGGTGTGGTCGGGTGACTCACGCGAGGGCTTCAACGGAGGAGCGACGAGAGTGCGGTGGGTCGCGACCGAGCGCGACATCGACGACGCGGTCGCCTTCTTCGGTGCCGAGCACGACACGGTTCGCGTTGCGCCTTTCGTCGAAGGTGTGCCCTGCTCGATCCACGGATTGGTCGGGCCCGAGCAAATCGCGGTGTTCCGTCCGTGCGAGATGCTGATCATGCGCCGCCCCGATCGCCGCTTCGTCTACTGCGGCGTGGCCACGGCCTGGGATCCGGACGCCGATGACCGAGAAGCCATGCGCGAGGCCGCGCGAAGGGTCGGGTCCACGCTGCGCACCGAGGTCGACTTCCGAGGGACGTTCACGGTCGACGGGATCATGAGCACCGACGGGTTCGTCGTCACCGAAGTGAATCCACGGTTCGGCGGCGGGATGGCCCGGATCGCCGGCGGGGTCGAGTCACTGCCGCTCGTCGAACTGCACCGCGAGCTGATCGCCGACCCGACCTACGACCCCGATGCCGAGACACTCGAGGCTGTCGTGCTCACGGACGCCGATCGACATCGCAGCTTCAGCGCCTGGACCTTCCTGCACACTCCCCTCGCCGAGACCACGACCTTCCGCTTCCTCCTCGACGGCCAGACCACCGTCGCTGCTTCGCCCGGCGAACCGGCCATCGAGGCGACCGTTGGGCCGGCCGTGACCGGTTCGATGCTGCGAGTCGATCTCGCCGAGGTCGCGCCGGAGCCGGGGCCGATGTTCGCCCCGCTGGCAGCCGATGCATTGCGGGCAGCGGCCGGGATCGGTGGGGTCGACCTCGGTGCGATCGAGCCTGCCCGATCGGTTCGTTGACGTGCAACGATGAAGCCATGTCGTTGCAGATGACCCAAGACGAACGTGAGGCCTTCCTCGCCGACCTCCACGTGGGGGTGATCGCCATCGCCAGGGCGGACGGCCCGCCGCTCGCCGTTCCGATCTGGTACTCCTACGAACCCGGCGGCGAGGTCACCGTCCTGACCGGAGGCGACTCGCTGAAGAGCAGGCTGCTTGCTTCGGCCCAGCGCTTCAGCTTGTGTGCGCAGGTCGAGACACCACCGTTCTATGCGTACGTGAGCGTCGAAGGCCCGGTGACCTCGGTCGAACCCGCAGACCGCGAAGCCGATGCCCGTCCGATGGCCCACCGGTACTTCGGCGAGGAGATGGGCGACCTCTACATCGAAGGCAGCGAGGGTGAATCGACGAAGTTCACCATGCGCCCCGAACGCTGGTGGACCGTCGACTACGCGAAGATGTAGCGAAGCAGGGAGGCGACGAAGGAGCCGACCGCAACAGCACGTGAACGCACCACTAATCGTAGGTGGCCTCGAGGTACCACCGGCCGTCCTCGAGGGTGACCAGGTGTGCCGTGCCTTCGACGGTCACCAGCTGGAATCGGGCGCGGCGACGGTGCTGCCCGGGTTCCCACCAGCGTTCGTCGGCGGGCCACGGTCCGGCCCAGCCGGTGATGGCGACCGGTGTGCGATGCCCGATGCGCATGCTGGCAGGGTCGGCGGTGGGTTCGCCACGACCGGTGACCCCGACCTGCATGCCGGCTCGGTCGAGCACCTCGACACGGGGTGGGTCGGTGAAGACGTTCGCGGGTGACGGCGCCGGGATCTTGCCCGGCCACGGCGCCTCGACCGCCGATGGCCGGGCGGCCGGCCGGGCACCTTCGAGGTCGACGGTGGCCGCCGGGACGAGGGCGACCTGTTCGATCGGGCTCCGCCCTCCACGGAACTCGGGCACGAAGACCTCCTCGGTCCCGAGCAGTCCCTGCACCCTGGCGAGTGCCCGGACCGCGCGTTGTGCCGCCGCGGCGTCACCGCCCCAGAAGCCGAGCTGACGGCCGTTGGCGGCCACGATCTCCTCTGGGATCAGCCAGAGGCGGACGATCCCGGCCGTCGGGCGGTGCCGGACCGATCCGTTGAGCCACCCGTCGAGCTGCCAACGGAGTCGGTCGGCGATGGCGCCGGCCGACAGGGCTCCTTCGTGACGCCAGACACGCTCGCGTATCTCGCCGTGCTCGGTCTCCGCGCCGATCACGATCCGGGTACACGCCGACCCCCGTGATGCCAGCCGGTGCTCGAGTTCGTCGGCGAGCGCCTTGGCGACGAACGCCGCCGGGGCCACGACATCGGCCGGCGGGTCGAGCTCGGCGGTCATCATCAGGTCGTCGGGCGGCGGATCGGTCGACGGCGGGCGTTCGTCGAGACCCGAGGCCAACCGGTGGGCGAGCTGGCCCTCGGTCCCGAAACGGCCGAGCACATCGGCGGCGGGCAGGGCGGCGAGGTCACCGAGGCTCCGAAGCCCCAGGCGGGCGAGCACATCGGTGAGGTCGGGGAGATCGAGCGCAGCCAACGGCAGAGGTGCGAGGAAGGCGGGGCTCTCCCCCGCCGGAACGACAGCGAGCTCGCAACGACGGGCCGCATGGCGAGCGGCGAACGGGCCGTCGGCGATGCCGATCTGGGCGGCCACGTGCGGGGGCAGAACCGAGTCGACCAGCGCCTTGGCCTTGGCCGCCAGCGCATCGTCGCCACCGAAGTAGCGCGACGGTCCCCGGGTCGGGAACGCGCACAATCCGGGGCGAGTGAGCTCGATCCGGGGGGTGAGTTCGTCGAGTGCTGCGGCGACCGGTTCGAATCGGCGTGCATCGCGGTCGGGATCGGCGTCGATGACGTCGAGCCGAGGGCAACGCGACTGCGACTCGCGGCGCCGGAGATGACGCACCACACCGTGGTGACGGGCGACCGCCGACGATGCCACCACCCGGTTGGCGTGGAACACCGCGGCGGCGGCGTCAGCGGCCACCCCGGCTGCGACGATCGGCCAGTCGGGCACCCACACCACCAACGTCCGAACCCCGGTCACCGCGTCGAACACCCCAATCCCCCACGATCTTCGTTGCTCTCGCGCCAATAATTGGCCGGAGAGCAACGAAGATCCGGGGGGGTGGTCATGAGACGGCGACGAGGGTGGGGACCTCGACCGGTTGGACCCCTCCGCCCTCGGCGGGGAGCCAGAGGTCGACTTCTCGGGGCCGTGAGGCCTCGCGTCGACCTCCACTGGCGACGGTGACCCGTCGGGCTCTGAGGTGCCCGTGGCCGACTCCGAGTCCCTCCCAGTCCGAAGCCGTGACGGTGAGCGTGGTCTCGGCCTTGGTGGGCCAGGCCATGCCACCGACCTGCATCACCACTGCCCCACGCTCACGCGCCCGAGCTGTCAGCCGTCGGGCGTCGCGTTCACCGATGTGGTGGCTGGCTCGGACGAGGACGACCTCGAACGCGTCGACCAGTGCGGCGATGACCGTTGCCCACGACGAAGCATCGGGCGCGGCGACCATGGCGAACCGGCCGAGATCGATCCCGTACTCGGCTGCTGCGACCAGCCCGAGCGACGGGAATCCGACCGTGGCGATCCAGGAACCCGCCATCGAAGGTCCGGCTGCGGTCGCCAGGGCGAGCGACGTGGCGCCGACACCACTGACCGACACGGTCGAACCACGGCGCAGTCCGATGGGCAGCAGGGGTTCGAGTGCGTCGATGACCTCGAGTCGTTGCTCGCGCGCCAGGGTCGTCGGCGCCACCTGCTCGGCGAGGACTGCGGTTCTCCGACCCATTCCACGAGTATCGAACACCTGTTCGCACTCGTCAAGCCGACCGCTGTCGGATCAGGTGGGGCGGGGGGTGGCGAGGGCCATGCCGTTGTCTCGCATGATCTTGCGGATGGCCTCGTCGTCGAAGCCCGCGAGGTCCGCCACGAAG
>DATKWD010000095.1:0-5582 GCA_035529695.1 Acidimicrobiales bacterium
GATCGCATAGGCGCTGGCGCGTCGGGTCCTCGAGGAGGACTTGTGGGTGCCCGAAACCCTGTCGTGGCTGGTCAGGCGGCCTTTCGGTACTCGTTGATGAGCCCGTCGCATGGGGTCGATTTCACGACCTGAGGGTGGCGCGGGTCCAGGGGCGGCGGCGTCTCGGTAGCCAGCGGTGGCCGCTGGTATGGCGAGGCGGGCCAGGGCGGCGATGAGTTGGTACAGAAGGCGAGACGCAGCCGACCATCATCGACAGCGTTTCGCCTGGTCAACTCACACGACCGAATATTCGGCCCCCACAGGGTCCAGCGAATCCTACGCAGCGTCTGTCCCGCGACTGGCTCGACTGACGGCCGTTTACCAGATCCCAACCACGCAGCCCCCACAAGCGGATCACATTGATATAGTTGTGGAGTGCTGCCATCGCTCGATCCAGACACGGGAGCGCTGCCCGAGGGAGTTCACGAGGCGACGTGGGAGGAGATCGTGGAGCGTTTCGGGTGGACAGAGAAGCGCCGCCGACAACTCGACGGACTGGCCGAAGCCATCGATCTGCTTGCCGCTGCGGGATGTCAGCGAGTCTGGCTCAACGGCAGCTTCGTGACTTCGAAGGATGAGCCCGGCGACTTCGATGCCTGTTGGGACCCGGATGCCGTCGACATCGATCTTCTCGACCCGGTCCTCCTCGATCTCTCACCAGACGGCCGGCGCCGTCAGAAGGACCGCTTCGGTGGAGAACTGTTCCCGAATGTGGTCGAAGCCGGGAGTGGCCTGGACTTCGCCGACTTCTTCCAGAACCAACGTGACGGGTCCCGCAAGGGGATCGTCCTACTGCACAACGGAGGCTCATGATGATCACGAACGAGGTCCAGCGCCGTACCACCGAGGCTCACCTGCGCCGATTCGAGGAGGCCCTCGCGAACCTCGAAGCCAAGGCCGGCGACGAGCCGACGAAACTCGCCAAGGTCGAAATCGGGGCGGTCCGTGCTCAGGCATCGGACCTTCGCGCAGAACTGGAGGAATACGACCGGCTCCGGTCCGGCGAGGTGTCATCCATCGAGGCGTCGTCGCTCGCTGAGCTGGCGACGCTGCTCATCAAGGCCCGGATCGTTCGGGGCTGGACGCAGCGACAGCTCGGCGAGGCGCTCGGTGTGGCCGAGCAGCAGATCCAGCGGTACGAGGCCACCGAGTACCGCTCGGCCAGCCTGGCGCGGATCTGCGACGTCGCCGCCGCGCTCGGCATCAACGTCACCGAGCGGGCCGATCTGGGCGGTCCCAGCGCGGCCTGAGCACGGCCGGTTCCATCGCGCGAACTTCGCGCGACCGCAGCCGTTCGTTGCTGTTCGCCGACGGTCTGAAACCAACCCTGACCTGCCGTGATCGTTCGCTGACGTCCCCGGTGGTCCGGCTTGACAGCGTTCGGGACGCAGAGGCCGGGAGTTCAAATCTCCCCCACCCGACTCAGAAGAAGGTGCAGGTCACGGGCGATTTTCTGCCCTTCGCCCAGGGTGCTGCCGGCGGAGCGCAGACCACACATAGACCACATTCTTGAACGGAATCGGGGTCGCATCGGGCAGCCGCACCTCGAGCCGCTCGAGTGCCGAGTGCCCTGACCTGCATGTTCGAGCGGACGACGTCGGCCAACGGTTCACGATCACCGATGTCCTCTGCGTACCTGCGCACGTGGTCAGTTTGCCGCCACCACAGCCGCTCTCAGCTCCGAGCGAACGCCGGTTCGGCGCGGATCGCCGAAGCCGGCTGGTTCCGTTCTGCGCGTCGATAGGTCTGGCACCTGTCGGGTCAAGGCGGTCACGCACACCTCGGCCCCGTGGTGGAATTGACGGCCTTTCGGGATCTAGCCATACTTCTGGCTATGGCGTTGAATGAACATCTCTCCCTCGCTGACGTGAAGAACCGGTTCTCCGAGGTGATCGACAAGCTCGAGCGCGAACACGGCCGTGTCGTGGTGACGAAGCACGGACAGCCGGCGGCCGTGATGCTCAACGTGGACGATCTCGAATCACTGGAGGAGACGCTCGAGATCCTCAGCAACTCCGCGCTACGAGACAAGATTCGTGAAGGAGTTGACGACGTCGCGGCCGGGCGGACCGAACGCCTCTCCCGAGACGAGGCGCTGGCTCGCATCACGATCCAGTGACATCGGGTCCGTTCGACATCGAGTGGTCATCGAGTTCGCTCCGCTCACTCGACCGCTTGCCCGAGAAGATCGCCACTGCGTGCATCGAGTTCGTGTACGGCGGGATGGCCGAGAATCCACATCGGGTCGGGCGAGCTCTTCGGTTCGACCTTGAAGGCAAACACAGCGCTCGACGCGGCGACTTCCGAGTCGTCTACGAGATCGACGATCACCTTCACCTCGTGATCGTCCTGGCAATCGATCACCGAAGCGACATCTACCGACCTCGCTGATCGCGTGCGCTCGGCTGGGCCCTGTTGTCCGCTGAGCTCAGTATCGGACTGACTGGGACATGCCGATGGTGAACAACACGGCCATGCTGGCCGCGACGATCATGATGCTGATGAAGAACATGCAGCGGATCCAACGGCTCGCCCGGTTGTCGAGCAGTTCGACCGGCGGTTCCCACGCTTTCACGGGCTCGTCCTCCGCTGCTACCGACACTGCGGGCCTCGGCTGAGCCACCCGAGCCGCATCGAACTCGGCCCTGGCGTTCGCGTCGCCGAGCACGCGCCAGGCGTCGACCAGCGCGGTGAAGTGGACGTGGTCGGGTTCGGTCCCGTTGCGGTGGTCGGGGTGGAGGCTGCGAACCGCAGCGCGGTAGGCGGCGCGGACTTGTTCGGTGGTGCACGTCGGGTCGACGCCGAGGATCCCGTAGGGGTCATCGACGGGGCTGCGGTGTCGCTCCATCATCGTGCTCTCGTCGCGCCGAGGAGCGCTCTCGGTGCACGACTGCGGGTCAGCTGCGGTCTGGACCACCGGCCGAGCGCGGGATCGCGGGAGGTCCACAGGAACACGGCGGCCGAGATCCCGGTGACCACGAGCCATCGGGTCACGGTGCCGGGGGTGCCGGGGCTTCGTGGCAGCGGGCTCCACGAGGGCAGCGCGACGAGGGTGAGTCCGTAGAAGATCATGCTCGCCGTCGCTCCGGCGAGCCCGTCACGTTCGGCGAGGCCCGATCCTGCCGCCACGGCTGCGACGGCGAGGGCGACTCCCGCGAGCCCGAGCAGCTCGACGCTGATGGAGCGGATCGGCACCGGTCCGGATCGGGCGATGCCGGCGGCGACGACGATCGTCCACCAGAAGCTGACGGCAACGGCGGCGATGAGCACTCGGCCGATGCGACGGACGAGGAGTGACGGCGGCGTCGAGGCGACGGTGACGGCCGCGGGGTCGTCGATCACGAAGGCGCTCGTGGCGGCGACGGCGGCGGCGGCGAGCACGAGCCGGTCGATCGCCGTGACCTTCGACCCGAGCACCGCATACAGCGCTGCAGCAGCCATCGCAATCGCGAGCGGGCGCCACCGCGTCACCCGGATCGAGGCGATGATCGCAATGCGGGTCATGGTCGGCTTGCGCGCACCGGCGACAGAAGGGCGCTCACGGGCATTTCGATCGTGACGATGACCCGATTGTGAGGCTTGGCGCCGGCAGGCCGAGTTCGGCGGCCAAGGTCTCGGTGGTGGTGGCCGGGTCGATCCACTGGTCCCAATCGGCGGTGAGCACGTCACGCACGTCGCCGGGAGCGACGCCGAGCATTTCGACCGCGAGGCCTGCGTCGGCGACCGCGTAGTCGACCCCCCACGTCGGCGGACTGTCCCAATCGGCGAAGTCGATGAGGGGGAAGCCCCGCGATCCGTCGTTGGTGACGTCGCGCAGGGTTCGCTCGCCATCAGGACTGGCCGCCGCTGCGGCCCAGAGCGCGATGGCCGATCGGGCCTGACCCGACGCGACGCACCGCACGTTGGCGCCGTGTGGGGCCGGTGGCAGGCCGACGGCCCAGGCGCCGGTCTGGACGGCCAGGAAGAAGCCGAACGCGCCGCGGCTCGAGCACGGGAAGTGGTCGGTGCCGAACGGCGGGTGAACGGCGCCGTCGGCCGGCCACAAATCGTCGACGGGGATGCGCGAGGCGATGTCCGACGTGAGCGTCGTCAGGTACCCAGCGGGCGAACAGTCCGAGTCGCTGATCACGATGGCTGGACGCTGGCGCACCTCGAGCGGTGGTCGACGGACCCTCGCGTCGGTGGGCAGCGCGGCCAACGTTGCACCCACTCGATCGATCCAATCGGGCACGTCGACGAGGAAGTCTTGATAGGCGCAGTAGGTCACGTCGTCGGCCTGCTCGCACACCTGGTGTTCGGCCGGGTCGAGAAGAAACGACACCCGAGCCGTCACCTGTGCCTCCGACATCGGACGGGTCTGGATCCACCCGGCAGCCAGCGCGATGGCCAGCGCACCGCCGACCAGGATGCGGACGTTTCGGCGCAGGCCGTCGCGGGCCAGGGCCACGCCACCCATCAAGACCGAGAGTGCGGCCAGGTAGACGAGATGCCAGCCGGCCGGTCGGAACTCGAGAAAGTTCACGCCGGCATTGGTTCCCTCGGCGAGGAACCCGATGAAGCGCATCGGGTCGCCCTGGGGACGGTTCCACGGCCAGGTGGTGACATCGAGGAAACGGGCCTGGAGGAAGATCACCACGAAGACCGCAGCGATTCCCCAGCCGCCGCCGGGTAGCCACCGCGCCACCGCCACGCCTACGGTCACAGCGCCGGCGACGATCAGTATCCCCGCCAAGGTCTCGAGGGGCTCGGGCGACCCGCTGAGCACCGTCGTGCCCCGCCCGACCAGCACCAGCGACGCCACGGCGAACACCGCAGCGATGACCGTAGGTCCGACGACGGTCGCCAGCATCGCGCTCGTTCGGGTCGACTGCGGGGCCGGGAGCGCCGCCAACAGCTCTTCGGTGCCAGAGCGACTTGGCCGGAGCGCAACGAGGTTGCTGGCAATGATCGTCATCCAACCGAGTGGCACCAACCCGAGGGCGACGCCGCCCGACACAGCCCGCCAGGACTCCGGATCGGAAGTCGCGGCGACCAGCATGAGCGGGGTGAGGAGCACGCCGACGATGAACGCCGGGTGCAGCAGCACCCGCCTCGTCTCGGCGCGAGCAAGCGGAGCCACCACCCCCCAGACGGTGGTCGGACTCGATGCAACCGGACCGATGAGGCTGGCCGGGTCGACCGCACCGCGTCGAGGGCGCAGCTTCCACGAGGCCAGCGCGACAACGCCGATCAGGAAGATCAGCTCCATCGCCGCATCCTCCATGGTCGGACCGCCGGGCCCACCGACTCGGTGTTGGCGGCCTGGCCGACGAGCAGCAGATACGCGTCTTCGATGGCCGGCTCGGCCAGCGCGGCGCCGGGCGGGGGGTCGCCGATGAGGCGGTGCTGCCCCGATCCGGTGCGCCACGACACCCGGGCGGCGGGGTCGGGTTCGTCGGAGACCCACACCCGGCCCCGCGCCGTCTCGACGAGGTCGTCCGGGGTTCCCCGGCTCAGCACCCGGCCGCCATTCATCACCACGACGTGCTGGCACAGAGCGGCAA
>DATKWD010000096.1:0-25144 GCA_035529695.1 Acidimicrobiales bacterium
CCCTGGAACACCGGGGGACCGACCGTGCCGATCGCGCCCTGGATGGTGATGCCTTGGCCGTTCTCGCCCGCTGGACCCTGTGGACCTTCCGGCCCGGTGTCGCCGGTATCACCCTTCGGGCCGGTCGCTCCGTCGGCGCCGTCCTGGCCGGGAGCCCCCTGCATCGGGCCGACGTTGACCCACTGCCCCTGCTCGGTCGTGACCCAGCCGTCCTGGTTGTCGTCAATCCACAGATCACCGACGGTGCCGATCGGGAACAGCGGCGGGCCGACGTAGCCGAGCACGCCCTTGACGAGAGCGTTGGAACCGGGAGGACCGGTCGCACCGTCAGCGCCGTCAGCGCCGTCCTGGCCCGCAGGCCCGGTGTCGCCGGCGGGGCCGGGAGGGCCCTGAGAACCAACGGGGCCTCGAGGTGCGATCGCCGTCGTGCGCGGGGCGCCGGAGCTGCCGGAGTAGCCGATCGGCGTGATGCGCTGCGGGCCGAACATGAGCGGCCGGTCTTGCGACGGCTCCATGATCGCATTGCGCGCAGCCTGGACGTCCATCTCCCAGCGCTTCATGTAGACCGACTCGAGCTGCTCGTCCTCCTGCTGGGCGTAGGCGAGCGCCGTGGCGTAGTGGGCGAGCGGCTGATGGAGGCGAACGTCGCAGTCGGGGGAAGCGTCGGGGCCCTGGAAGATCCAGGCGACGGGCTTGCGGAAACCCTGGAGCTGGTAGGTCAGATCCTGGGAGGGTGCCGCCTTCGGCCACAGGAAGATCTCGTTCGCCCAGACCGAGAACTCGGCGTAGCCGAGGTTGCCGACGATCGCCGTGCCGTAGGTCTGGCCGGCGGTGGCATGGTCGGCGAGTTCGATGCTGCGACCGCTCGCATCGAACAGCGAGACGATGCCGGGGACGTTGACGTCACCCGGCAGCACGATCGTGTAGGCGCCGACGGGCTGCGACAGCTCCCAGTTCTTCTCGTAGAACGGCCACTGGTTCTCCAGGGCGATCGTCCGGTTGAACGCCTCCTGGAGGTAGAGATCGATGGTCGCGTCGGGCAGCTCACCCGGCGTCGTCTGCGTCTGAGTGCGAACGTAGTCACGAAGCTCCGACAGCCTCATCCGGCGCCTCCTTCTTCTTGGTCGACCAGTTGTCGATCAGGCCCATGCTGCGCGCATGGCCGGAGCAGACGGTCTCTGTCTTCATCGGGAACGCCTTGCACCCCTCGACCGAGCAGAGCGGCTTGCCGGGCGCGTAGTCGGCCTTGCGGCGCTTGTGGTCGCGGAACATCGTCTGCGTGGCGCGCACGATGTCGCCGGTTTCGTGCTCGACGCCACCGGACCCCTCCTTGACCTCCTGGCCGTGCTCGGCGTAGAGGGAGGCGACGGTGACGACGTTCTCGTCGTTGTTCGCGTTCTGGCTGTGCTGGTGTGCGAAGTAATCGGGCATGCCTAGATCCTTCCAGATTGAGCTGCTCGGGGAGGGGAGAAAGGCAGGAACTCCCCTCCCCGAACGCACTGGTGGGATCAGGATTCAGTGACGCCGGTCAGCTTCCAGAGGCGACGCCGGTTGCGGGTCACATGGTTGCCGAACGTCGTGATGAAGCTCACCCGAGCGTCGAGGGCGTTCGCCGAAGCGGCGCCCACGCCGGCGGAAGCGGTCGAGGCGACCGATCCGCTCAGGTTCTCAGTGAACGGGCTCTGCTTGAAGTTGCGGTCCGCATGGATCTTCAGACCGATGTACTTCGAGTTGAGGCCGTAGAACGATGCCGACGTGGTCGACACGGTTCCCTCGGTGCCGCCCGAGCACTGGAAGTCCCACATGATGGGGACGTTTTTGAACATCAGGTTCTGGAACCCGAGGTTGGCCTTGGCCTTGTCGGTGTACCGGACCTGCGGGGTCAAGGTGCTCTCGTAGAACCCGAAGCCGTATGCGTTCGTGAAGATCGCATCGGTGGTGTCGGGGCCGGCGTCGGACGCCGCGTTGTACAGGTCACGCAGCTTCGCCTCGAGGCCAGCAGCGTCGACGGCGCCACCCGTGGCCTCGCCTGCAGCCCACCACGCCTCGGTGGCCGGGTCGATGCCGCCAACCGGAGTGGTGGCGTCGACCAGGGTCGGGAGACCGAGGAAGTCGTTCGCTGCCGTGCTGGAGGCGTAGGTGCCGAAGCACATGCCGTTGAGGCGCCGCTTGAGCGTCTCCTCGGCCTGGCTGATCTTCGCCTCCAGGAGGTTGATGATCTGCTCGCGGCCGTTGTTCTGTGCTTCCTCGAGGCCGGAGATGGCGATCGTCGCGTACAACTGCTTCCAGTCGTACTGAGCGGCGGTCGCCGTGTTCTTCGGCGTCACGACGACCTGATCCCACTCGGCGTAGGAATCCGCGTCGCCTTCGGCGTACATCACCGGCTCAACGATGCTGATGCCACCGTTGAGGGTCTTCACGCGACCGGAGCCCATGTAGTACTGGAGCAGCGGACGGGTGTTGAAGATGTTGTCGGTGAGGGTTTTGTGGTAATTGTGCATCGTGGTCGACAAGATGTCGGTCCACGTTGCGGGAGTGTGGTTGGCGAGTGCCATGAGGGGCCCCTTTCAAGGGCTTGGGGCCTCCGAGGGGATCAGGTGACGCCGAGCTGGTCGAGCGACGCCGTGATTGCCTCTTCAGCCGTCATCGGTCGGACTACCTGTTGCGGTGCCGTGCCGACTGCCCCAGATCCCGTTCCCACTACCTGACCTGCCTGCGCCGCAGCCTGCTGACGTCGTGCCTGCTCGGCCTGCCTGGCGGCTTCCGCCTCCTGCTGGGCCTGCGTCTGCACCTGCGTCTTCTGGTACTGCTGCGCTTGGTAGATCATCGGGAACATCTCGGGTCCAACACCCATGTTGAGGGCTTGCTGAACCACTGATCGGGCGTCGTCGTCTGTGGCGCCGAACTGGCTTTGAAGTCCACCGATTGCCGCTCGCAGAGTCTGATCCGCTTGCTGCTGCGCGTAGGTCTGCTCCTGTCGCTCGATCCGACGCTCCAGCTCTTGGCGGGCCTTGCGCTCCTCGTACAACATCCGCTCCAGCGGATCATCGAACGTGGGCTCGGCTTCTGTCGCCTCGGCGACATCCTGCTGTTGCTGCGGGGTGAGGTTCAGGAACTGCTCGACGGTGAGGCCGGCCTGTGCGGCCAGAACCTGCATCGTCAGCCCTGGGTTGTTCGACACTGCCTGTGCGAGGTTGAGGGCGTCCTTGGCGGCAGCGATCTCCGCCTCGGCCTCTTCCTTGATTCGACTCGCTTCCTGGAAGCGTTTGGTCGATGCAGCGCTCGAGTTGTACCCAGAGAGAGCTTCGTTCAGCGGAACGGAAACTTCCTCACCGTCGATGGTGAGCTTGACGTATCGATCTCCGATCTCGGAGGTGTCGAGGTATTCGCGCTCTTCGACGGCTGCTTCGGCTTCGGTGTCTTCGGTCGCTTCGATGCCTTCTGGGCTTGCCCCGTCAACAACGGGGGCCTCCTGGCTCTCTGCTTCAACGGACGTCTCATCGAGGTTGGTCACGGCGCCATCATACGCACATGATGTGACCGATGTCACTGACCACCTAGTCGATTACATCGGCGGGGCGACCGACATCATCTCCGGCGGGGGGCCGGCCTCGGGCGGCAGACCCTTCTCCATGGCGAGCATCGCCGCCAGGATCTCGGGTGTCAGCTCCATCGGCGGCGGGCCAAGCTCAGGCTGCATACCTCCGGCCATCTCGAGCCCGCCCATCCCTGGCGCCATCATGCCGGGGTCCATGCCGGGTGGAAGTGGTGGCATGCCGCCGCCGTCCATTGGAGGACCAGGCGGCATGCCACCTTCCATCCCCTGGGGGCCCATCGGCGGGCCGGGCGGCGGGCCACCGGGGCCGGCACCTGGGGGGAGCTCCTCCTGCACGGCCTCTTGTGCGGCGGGCTTGGCGATGAACCGCTGCGGATCCTTCTCGCCGAAGCCGTCGCGCAGGAGCTTCATGTAGAGCGCCACCGGATCGGCGACACCCATCTCCACGAACATCGCCGAGATGTCGGCGAGCTGGAGCGCCGACTGCCGGCGGAACGTCTCGTTCTGCGGCTCGGTCGAACCGCCACGCACCTCGTAGTCGAACTCGCCCTGGATGTATTCCTCGTCGTAGTTCACCCAGCCGTTGATCGGGAGGGTGACGACACGGGCGACCTGCTCGCCGGTCATGTACTGCTGCATGAGCTGGATGACGCGCTGGCCCGCCTCGGCGAGGACCAGCTCGATCTTCATCAGGCGATCCTGGGCTCGGGCGTTGGCAGCGTCGGCGATCATCGCCGCCTCGGTCGCCGTGCGCTTCACCGTCTGCTGCGGGTTGCCTCGCGCGTAGTCCGACACGCCCGACACTTCGTTCATGTCGTTCGTGATCATCGCCGACTGGTCGAAGAACTCGGGCGGGGTGATCGCCGCCGGAACCGGAGCGAGGACGTTGGCAGGATTCTCGTCGCCCTGGACGGGGATCATGACGTTGTCCTCGTCGGACTCGAGCGCTCGCACGCCGTCGCGGTCGAAGGCGTCCTTCTTGTACGTCCATGCTCGCCGGAACTTCTTCCGGTAGTTGAGCATCTGGGTGCGGGTCTCGTTCAGCTCGAGCTGGAGGCTTTCGATCTGCTGGACGTCGCCCATCGTGTAGAAGTGATCGGGCACCTCGTAGTTGCGGAGCATCACGAACGGATGGCCGGTCGCGTACGGGATCTCGGTCGGCTTGATCAGCCATCCGCTGTCGGGGCCGTCGTCGTCACCGTCGGAGTTCTGCACGGCGAATGTGCCGACCATGTTGCGCTTGACGTCGTAGAACTCGATGATCTCGGCGTATGCCACGGCGCCGGCGCTCGGCTTGCCGGAGAGCATGCCGTCGGTCGTCGCTCGCCCGTCGCCGCCATCGGTGTCCCACTGCGAGTAGTGCCCGCCGGAGACTCGGGCTCGCTGTGTCGGCGAGTACCGCTCATCGACTCGGACGTCGGGGACGGCGCGCCAAGTGCGCTGAGCGATCCACCGCATCTCCTTCGGGTGGCGGGCGTCGGGGTCGCAGTACATGTCGAACACCGAGATGCGTTCCACGAACGGTCGGCTCTCGTCGTCGGACATGTTCAGCTCGGACTCGACGTTGCCCTCGACGTCGGCGCGATCATCGACGCCCTCTTCGGAGCCCTCGGAGCCGATGCCTTCGCCGGCGTTCGAAGAGCTGCCGTCGGCGTCTTCGATGCCCTTGCGTTCGGGATCCTTCATCGACTTGTAGCCGATCTTCAGCCAGCCGTGGCCGGTGATCAGCCAGTCCAGGACGGCGAGTCGGAAGTCGCGCTGGTAGTCGTTCTTGCGCCAGAGGTAGTTGAGCACCTCTTCGGTCACGATCGCCTGACCGGACGCCTCGGGCTTGCGAGCGTTCACGACGAAGCGAGGGTTGTTGATCGCGACGGCCGGAGCCATCACGTTGATCGTGGCGAAGATCAGGTTGACGACGAGCTGGTCGGTGCCGCTCGCAGCGTTGTAGTGGTAGCCGGCGTAGAGGTCGATGTAGCGGCGCCACGCGTCGTCGTAGTTCGCGCCGCCCTCGTTGCCTCGCCAGCTCTTCGATCGGCTGAGTTCGTTGCGGGCGAACTTCAGCAGGTCCGTATTGGACATCTTCTTCTTCGCCATCACGTCACCATCCGTAGTCCTTGGCCTTCACGATTCCACGTTGCTCGAGTTCCTTGTCCGATGTCGTACCGAAATGCTCCTGCTTGTACTCGTTCGCCGTCCGGTTCCACCCCTTGCGCCCTGGGGTGACCGAGCCCTTGAAGGCGAAGCGGATGCCCTGCACATGGCAACGGAAGCACAGGTCGCCGTCGCGGTCGTGCTCGGTGGAGCAGTTGGAGCACGCCGTCATTGGTCGTCGTCGGCCTTCTTGGTGCGCTTGCGCTTCGGCTTCTCGGTTTTCGGCTGGGGCAGGGTGCCCTCGCGGTGCGTCTCGACCGGGAACTTCAGGGAGGGGTTGTGGCGGCTCATGCGTCCCACCAGAGCCCAATCTCTTGGCCCAAACCGGCGTAGGTGGGGTAGCTCTTGAAGTCCTGGCGGGGGAGCCTTCCGCTCCACGCCACAACCGACTTGAAATCTGGGGCTTCCAGACCGTCCAGCTGCACAAACGCCTGCAGGCGCTTGTGGTGGCGCTGCTTCTTTTCCATTCGTGTTTGACCCATGAGTACTTCTCCTTCTCGTTTGTCTGATTGTGGCAGATTTTCACCCGAATGGGTGAGATTCTCAGAAAGGCGTGCGACCTCGCACAGCGTAGATGCCGATCGGCTTGCGTGCCAGCGCCGGCCTGCGCTTTTCGCCCATCTCGAGCAGCTCCTTGAACGATTCGCCGTACACGCGCTTCTCCCAATCACCGAACGAGCCGGGCGGCGGGTTGTCGTCGGGGGTGAACTCGGCGAAGAAGACGAACTTCCGCATCGTGTTGGCGATCGCCAACGACATCGTGCGGTCGTCGTACGGCGAGCCCTCCATCTTGTTCTTCGACGTGCGGACGAACGTCTTCAGCTCGGCCAGCGTCAACGCGTCGGGCATCTCCAGATCGTTGCGGAGCGCCTCGGCGAGCTCATCGATGATCAGCGGTTTGGAGACCTGCGTCGTGCGGAAGCCGAGCACGTCGGTAGGGACCGACTTCTTGTACTTGGGCGAGCGCTCGTAGTAGATCGGGAAGTACTTCTTGCCGTGGAGGTACTTGAGCGTGGTGAGCCCGTGCTGGTTCGACTCCACGCCGATGAGTGCCTGACGGTAGAAGCGGCCCAGTCGAGGAAGCACCTCAGTACCCAGTAGGTCAGGGTCGATGCGAGCGTGATACGTCGCGACCATCTTGCGCGATCGGCACGCGATGACATGGACCGAAGAGTAGTCGCCGTGCTCGAGCCCCTGGGCGACGTCGACCCCGACCACATACCGCTCGTTCTCCTCGGGCCACTCCCAGATCCACACGTCGCCACCCATGTCATCGAACTCGCCGTCGGCCTTGAACCATCCCTTGGCGATCGGCTCGCGGGTTTCGATCTCGCGCAGCATGCGGAGGTCGAACACCGGACGGCCGGATTTCAGGAAGGCGTCCTCGGCGTTGTCGGGGTACTCCTGCGCCATCTGCCACTCGGGCAGGTCCGCTGCTTTCGCCTCGTACCAGTCCTTGTCGCGGTTGTTCGCCGACCACGGGAAGAACAGCGATTCGAACCGGTTGTTGCCGGCCTGCGATTCCACCCACAGCTTGTGGAACAGGTTGCCCTCGCCGTTCGCCGTGGAGAGCATGATGACTCGACCGCCGACGTCGGCCACGGGCTCGATGGCCGACCACGCCTCCTCGGAGTTCGGGAGGAACGCGAGCTCGTCCACGATGATCAGGAACGCCGACTCGCCACGGGCCGGGTCGGATGCCGACGGCAGTGACTCGATGTACGAGCCGTTCGTGAACTCGATGCGCGTCTGCGTCATGTTGATCGGGCCGATGCGGAACTTCATCCACTCGGGCAGGAACTGGAACGCGTACTTCGACTTCTGGAGGAGCTTGATCGCCTCGCGCTCGGTCCTGGACAACATCAGGATCGGGCGGTCGGGATGGAACGCTGCGTTCCACAGGGCGAAGATGGCGACGAGCGTCGAGAAGCCGATCTGACGAGCCTTCAGCACCAGCGAGTAGCGACACGACAGCCACGACGTCACCGCCTCGACCTGAGCTTCGAACGGTTCGAACTTGATGCGGCCGAACTCGGGGTGGCGGATGTGGACGTACTCCTCGCAGAACTTCAGGAAGCCGACGAGGTGCTCGTTGGGAACGGTCGACGTCAGAGCTGCGATCGCTCGGAACTCGCTCTCCTGCCAGAGCTGCTCGAGGGAGTACTGGTCGGCGTCGAGGTCGACGCTCACGCAGGCGGGCCTTTCAGGTCCAGCCACAGGTCGAGGTACTTGATGTCGAACTGGGCGATCCCCGGCGCCTTGCGCGCCTCGAACTCCAGGGTGAAGTTCTCCTGGGGGCCGTAGTAGCGGGGGAAGCCGTAGACGATCGGGACTCTGTCCTGCGCGTCGGGGGCTTCGTGAATCCATTCGTTCCACGGTCCCCCGTTGGTGCGCCACCGGAAGTAGACGCTGCGGTTGGCGGAAGGGAAGGTATAGGTGATCGACACCCCGACGAAGTACAGAGCCTCGGGCAGATACGCGACGGCGAGAGCGGCGACCGGGGTGTAGGTGTCGGGGATGTCGATGACATCGGCGACCTTGATGAAGTAGAACGGCGGAAGCAGCGCCGGGTTGATCGACTCGGTCCTGTCGGTCCTCTGGATGGGTGGACCGCTGGTGATGTTGTCGATCATGCGGCGCAGGTCGAGCAGAGCGCGCCGGGTCGCCGGATCCGGTGCCGGTTCGAAACCGGATCGGCCGACCGGGGTCGGGGTGACCATCAGCTCACCTCTCGCCGGCGGGCCAGCTCGTCGTCGGCCTTCGCAGCGAGCAGCTTCTTCAGCTCGTCGTCGGAGAGGTCGGAGGGGGCCTTCGCCGACACGCTGATGTCGACCTGATTCTTGACGGGGCGCAGCGAGCCTTCGATTTCGAAGTACGCCTTCGCCGCCTGCACATGCTTCGGGTCGTCGGGGTCGGTCGCCGTGCGGAGCAGCGTCGACATGATCTCGTTCTTCGTCTCGGGCGAGCCGATGCCCTTCAGGTAGCGACGGTTCCACTCCTCGAGGAACTCGGAGTCGTTCTTCCAGTTTGAGATGGTCGTCGGGTCGAGCCCCATCTCGCGAGCGAGGTCAGCCTGCTTGCGAGGCTCACGATCCTCCCTCGGCGTCATCAGCCAAGTGAGCAGCCGTTCCTTCTCGGGCGTCATCCTCATGGGGACAGCGTACGCGAAAGGGCCCCCGGTGTGTGAGCCATAACCTCACACACCGGGGGCCCCTTCATTCTCCCACAACCACGGAGGAGAGATCTAGAGCGATGATGGATGACGGTGGATCGATGATTCCCCGCATCGATGATCGTGACGCCGGCCCCACGGGAACTCGTCGCCGCAGTACATGCACGCCGCCACGTTCATGTTCGGGTCGGCGCCGACGCGGCGCTTGAGCCGGTGGGCCTCGAGGTCGATGACGTCACCCACGACGCATCAGCTCGGTCATGGCTGGGTCGATCCACGGCTCATTGCCGACATGGTAGCCGACCGGGTAGGTGCGCTCGAGGTAGCGGGCCTCGAGCTGCTTCAGTTCGAATGCGCTCTTCGCTCGTTCCATCTCGAGCTTCTGAAGTTGACGGTCCACGATCGCACCGAAGTCGGGCAGGCTCGGCTTCGGATGCGGCAGGCCGGAGACGGCGACGAACCGCTCGTAGGCGCGCTGGTCGTCTGCCATCAGTCGGCCGTGCTGGTACTCGACGCGCTTCAGGTCGATGTACATGCGGAAGAGCACGATGATCGTGAAGCACACGACCACCGCACTCAGCAGCACCCACATCAGAAGTCGCCCCGGCTGAACCCCGCGATCACGTCGGGCGTCGCCGTGTCGAAACCGACGACGTCGAGCATGCCGGCGTCCTTCGGATCGGCGATCGTGAAGCCGTTGGAGACCATGCCGACGACGACGAGCTTCGCATCGATGCCCATGCGCCGACGGTACTCCTGGATCGCCTGCGCCGGGTGCATCGTGTTACCGGCCCACGTCTCGGAGTCGGTGATCACCACGAAGGTGTCGACCTCGACGTTGTGCTCCAGCGCCCACTGCATCGGCAGGGCGCAATCGGTGCCGCCGAACCGGATCTGCTTCGTCATGGCGACGACGTCGGGCAGCGACATCGACTTGGAGATCGGCAGGTGGATGAGTTCGTGCGAGAACGCCATCGTGGCGACCTGCGGCTCGGTCCGCATCCACAGCATCGCCAGCGCCGCCCCGGCCTCGCGAGGCGTCAGGGGCGAACCGGCGATCGTTCCCCAGTCCATCGAACCGGACACGTCGAGGCCGATGAGGGTGCGCTTGTTGGCGGGCTCCACGTTGCCGAACGACTCGTAGAACGCCGTGTCGAGAGCGTCGAGGATCGCGGAGTTCGGAGTCCAGGACAGCGAGCCCTTCAGGCCCTTGCCGGTCCGGTACGTCCCCTCGGCGGTGAGGATCTGCAACGGGTGGACTCGAGCCTTCAGCAGCTCGGTGGCGGCACCGAGGCGCTCCACGACGAGCCGCTCACCGGTCGACATCGGGCCGATGTAGCCGATGTCGGTGAGGCGACCGAGGTTGCGGATCAGCGCGGTGAGACCCATGTGCGGAACGAGGTACTCCCAGACCTTCGGATCGCGCAGGAGCTCGGAGGGCAGCACCTCCCACGGCAGGTTGTAGTGCTCGATGAGGTAGCCGAGCGCCTTCAGGTCCATGCCGGGCCGGAACTGCTTGACGGCGTCGGTCGCTGCGATGTAGCCGCCGGCGTTGCGAGCCTCGACCTTGCCGACGACGTGACCGAGGACGCGGTCCATGTCGGAGCCGCGCTCGGGGCGGGGCTTGGCGAGGCGCAGGAGGTCGCGGTGCGACCAGCCGCCACGCTGGGCGTACTTCGTGGTCTGGTAGGCGACCTGATCGGGGGTGCGCTCCAAGTACCAGTCGGCGACGGCGCTGCGGAGACCGCGACCCCAGCCTCGGAACTGCTCGACGTAGCCGACGAACATGAACAGGTGCGTGCCGATGCGGCAGACCTTCGGCATCAGCTCGAGGGCCCGGCGGCGGGTGACCGGGTTCGCGTCGGACGCCGCCACAGCGAGGGCGAAGATCGTCGCGTTCTGCTTCGGCGCACGACCATCGACCGAGATCTGCTCGATGAGGCCGAGCGTGCGGGTCGGGTCTTCGGCGAGACATTCGAAGACGACGTCAGCGTTCTCCTTGGTGAGCTTCGGCTCGGACATGTAGTACGAGCCGCCGGTCGTGCCGAGGATCAGGAAGCGGTTGAGCCGCTGCCACTTGTTGACGCCGAAGACGTAGCCGCCGGCGTTGTTCTTGATCTCGTCGGTTCGGCCCGGCGTGCGCTCGCGCTGCGGAGTGAAGCGAGTGCTGATGCGGGTGAGAGGGTCGGTGGTCATTGCTGCCTTTCGTTGGTGTTCGGTGATCCTAGGAATGCGAAAGCCGACGGGGCGAGTGAATAGCGACCGGAGGTTCTTACAAGAGAACCGATCGCCTCCGGCCCTGTCGGCCTTGCGAGGATGGGAGTGGGCGAGGTGTGCAAGCCGGAAGTGCTGGATGCCAGGCACCAGCCTTCCCACGCCGGGGAGCCAGATTTGAACTGGAATGGATTCGAACCATAACCGGCAAGCGTCGGCCCACTCGAGAGTGTGATGCGGGCGAGCTGCGAGGGCGGCAATGCTGTCGGCCACAACCAAGCGGGGAATCGAACCCCGTAGGCACCTTTTCAAAGAGGTAAGCCGCAGACCTCATCGGCCCGCATCGTCTTCAGTTGTCAAGAGGTGTTCGGGCGAGCTGTTACGCCGGGGGTCAAGATGGCGGATAACCCCGGCGCTCCGGCCCGAACGGAGTAAGCGGACGGGCGAGAAGGTCGAACCGGTTGTAATGCCGGATGCTCTACCACTGAGCTACGGGTTGCCCCGGTGGGATTCGAACCCACGACCGTCTGGTTGAGATGAACCGATCCTGCCGGCCCGTCCTATGTCGTGTTCGTCAGTCGCCGAACAGATCCTCTTCGCCGATCCCCTTGGGAGCGGCCTCGAGGCTGATCGTCCACAGCTTCGCCGGGTTCTTGCCCCGGCCGGTGACCTTGGCGAGGCCGGTGATCTTGGCGGTGATCTTCACGCCCGTGTCGCAACGGACGCCGGTCTTGTTGATCGCTTCCAGGAGCGCCTTCTCGCCTGCGAGGCCCTCGCCCTTCTCGACGTCGTAGTTGCCGCCGCGGAGGTGGAGAGAGCGCTTGCCGTCGTCGTTCTCGACTTCGGGATCGCGCAGGTCGGTGTCGATGATGACGACCGATTCCATCCGCGGATCGCCGTTGTCCCACTCCATCGGAGCGCCAGTGTCGAAGTCGGTCTGTTGTGCCCGGTCGGCCGACACGACGATGCCGGTGACGCTGTCACCGATGTTGCATCCTTCGCCGCCCCACCATTTGACACCGGACCGGAGGTCTTCAGCGCCGATACCCATGATTGCCTTCTTTCTGAACTTTCGAGGTTCTGAATGTGTGTGTGTTCGGAGAGATGAACCCTACTCGGAGGGTGTGACAGAGTCCAGCTCGTCGGGTGTGACATCGGTCACAATCCGGCAGAGCCATGTGCCCGACGCCTGCTGGTACGGGGTGAGCACCTCGTTGTGGACCTGCCGGTCGAGTGCTTCGATCGGTCGGCCGTCGGTGGTGTACGCAACGATCACTGCTTCTTCTCCTTCGGGCCCATCGGCTGGCCCTCCACGAACGGGAGGCCGAACTCGGCTTCGACACGGTCGAGGAACGCCGACAGGGCTCGCGCCTGCTCCAGCGTCTCGAGCTTCTTGGGCGGCAGCATCGTCGGCTGCCATCGGACGAGCATCCATTCCTTCGCCTCGGCGTGGGAGCGGATGGCGTCGAGCCGCTTGCGGGCGTACTCGCGCCACGCGTCGAGATCCTCGAGGTTGCCCTCGTCGGGATCCTCGCTGACGATGTAGTCGTCGGCGTCGGCGACCGAGACGAACTGGACGCCGGCCTTGTAGCCCTCCTTGCGCCGCCAGTTGCGCCGCCACTCTCGGACGTCGTTGGCGAGCTTGGCTCCGTAGCGGCCGACCTCGAGGTCGACCCACAGGAACTCGCAGGTGCCCTCATCGACAGCGAGGTGCATGATGATCCCCCACCGCTGATTGATCGACGGCGTCGGCATCCGCCGGTTCGCCTCGACGTCGTAGAGCACGCCGCCGGCATACCCGGCGAGCTGGATGCTGTACCCGGCGATGGAGTACTCCAGCGACGAGCCGGTCTTGAGGTCGCCGATGACGAGCGTGCCCGGCGGCAGGATGTCGCCCGACGGGGTGAGCAGCGGGAGCGTCAGCTCGTAGACGCGGTCGGCCGTTCCGGCGACCTTCAGGACGTCGTTGACGATCTGCACTTCGAACATCTGCGACTTGAGGCCGAGCGCCGACTGCACCTTGGAGTACGCCTCCAGCGCGGTGCGGAACGGGTCGCCGGGATCCCAGTCGGGCTCCTTCTCCCATCGCTCGCTCATGGCGTGGACCGCGGTGCCCATGTCGGCCTTCCAGGAGCCACGCCCGGCGTTGATCGCCTCTTCGCGCAGCGTCGTCCACTCGGACTTGTGGTCCTCGTACGGCGAGACCGAGATGACCTTGGCGACCAGCTCGGGCTTGCGGCCGAGGCCCTCCATCGCCTTGGAGGTCAGCCAGTTGTGGAGGCCGGACTTCTCGTCCAGCGTGTCGCCGAGCGACGACGTGCGGGCGACGCGGTCGAACTTGCCGGAGCCGTCGGGGCGGGCGACGAGCGGTTCGCCGCCGGCGCCACGGTTGAAGTCGGGCTTGGCCTGGTGGGCCTGCTCGAGTTCCTCTGATCCGATGCCGCTCACTTGTACTCCTCGGGATCCTCGACGTGGTCCTGCGGGATGATCTCCACTCGGATCACGAAGTCGAAGTTGATCAGCATCACGTTGTCGGTGTCGCTCGTCAGCGACAGCAGGTTGCCCTCCCGGTTCGACCCGACGCTGTTCGGGAAGGTCGTCATCGACCCGTCCTTCCAGAACACGATGAATGTCTTGTACTCCATTGCTGCCTTTCGTTGGTGGTTGGGGTTCATTCTCGCAGGGGGGTGTGACAGAGTTGGCCTGACGGTTCTTGCACGACTTGCGGTCGGCGCACACGGTGCCGAGGCGGATCTCGTCGTAGTTGCGTGACTTGGCCTTGCCGGCGTCGTCGGTGAACTTGCCGACGGGGGCGCCGCAGCGGATGCAGTTCACGATCCGACCGTGCGCCGGCGCAGGCACTCGGCGATGAGGGCGGCTTCGGCGAGGCCGTCCTGATTCGTCTTCGCCCAGCGGTCGGCGAGGTCGGGCCAGAGCTGCGAAGCGCGCTTGCGGGAGTTCGCCTTCTTCTGGGCGTGGGTGAGCTGCTTGCCCATCGGGATGCCGAGCTCGCGCTTCCAGTCGGCGGGCCGGATGCGTTCGTGCCGCAGACGCATGGAGCCGACGACACCGAGCAGGATGCCGTAGCCGATGCCCTGGGTCATCTGGGACTGCGACGAAGCGCGCTGGACGGCGAAGGGTTCCTCGAGGGCGACGAACAGCTCGGACTCCGAGCCGATGGCTTCCAGGAGTGCTGCGAAGTCGGAGGCGATCGGCTCGCCGCCGATGACGGGCATCTCCACGACGTCGAGCAGGATGCCGGAGTCGGTGAGGGTGGCGATGGCGCCAGTCTGGCCTGGGTCGACGCCGACGATGATCATCGCATGAGCCTGCGACGTTCGGCTCTCCTGACGACCTCATCGACCGCAAGGTCGCGGTCGTGGTCGCCGGGGCGATAGACGTGAACGTCTCTGATGCTCCAGTCCTGGATCTCCAGGGTGCCGTCGTTTCCCGCCGCGATCCAGAGGGGCTCGTTGAAGAACCAGCGCTCCTCTCCGTTCGCATCGATCTTCTCCTGATCGGTGTGGACCAGAACCCCGACGACGTGAAGGATGTCAACGTCGCGGTCGGTGTACTCGTCCTCTTCGACCCCGTCCTCTTGGAGGTTTTTGGGGTCGGGGCGCCAGATGACGTAGAGGGTGCCGGTCGCCGGGATGATCTGTGGTTCTGCCATCGCACCATCGTAGGCATGTCGAGCGACGGGGGGCGGTGTGACGTCGGTCACGCCTCCCGAGGGGGGTTGGCGCGCCTGGTAATGTGAGAGGCCCGTCGTCCAACCCAGACGACGGGCCACCTCGCATTGCTTGCCCCGAAAGGATGGGCGATGTCGGATCCACAAGGAGAACCAACGTGATGAATGATAGCACCCAGGAACCGCAGTGACCGTCAAGGAGAACGCCGGCAAAGCCTGGGATCTGGGCTTCCAACCGTGGCCGGTGCGCCACGACGGTTCGAAGGCGCCGAGGGGCGACGGGTGGGGCCGTGACGAACTCCCCGAACGACTCGACCGGGCCACGACGCTGGAGATGTTCCGGCCGAACGACACCGGGATGGGGATCATCACCGGGATTGACCTGACCGAGCTGTTCGAATTCGAAGGCCGGTTCGTGGCCGACGACGGGTGGGACGAATTCATCTCGGCGTGCAACGACCGCGGCCTCGGTGACGTCCTCGAGCGGATCCGCCAGGGCTACGAGCTGGCGAGCCCGTCGGGTGGGATCCATCTGCTGTTCCGCACCGAGGGACCGGCGGCGCCGAACACGGTGCTCGCCGGGCGCGATGTCGACGGGACGATCCGACCGCTGATCGAAACTCGGGGGGACCGGGGCTTCGCCATCCTCGCCGGGTCGAACGGCAGCATCCATCCCGACGGCGGGTCGTGGCGGATCCTGCGAGGCAAGCCGAGCAGGCTGGCAGTGATCACCTGCGAGGAGCGCGATGCGCTCTATGCGTTGGCTCGGGAGTTCGATGAGGCGCCCGAGAAGCCGAGGTACGTCGCCGAGCTGCACAAGCCGGGATCCGGCATCGGGCTCGAGACCGGGAGCGACTACGGCGAGCTGCACGACCAGATCGATCCTCGGGAGCTGCTGGTCGAGGCCGGGTGGACGTTCGTGCGGGCGCAGCGCAGCGGGAGCGAGCTGTGGCGCCGGCCGGGGAAGGACTGGGGCAACTCGGGCGAGCTGTGGCCCGACGGGCACTTCAGCGTGTACACCTCGACGTTGCCGCAGGCGTGGCGGGAGGCGCTCGGTGGCAAGGAGCAGCTCTCGCCGGTCGGGCTGCTCGCAGCGGTGCGCCACGGCGGGGACTTCCGAGCAGCGGCGTCTGCGACTCGCCGCTCGATGACGGTCAGCTCGACGCCACCTGTCGCCGACACCGGGGGCTCCGACGGCGGGGGTGGGCTGAACCTGCCCGACGAGTTCTGGGCGCAGCGACCGTTCCTGGAGCACATTCGTACGGCGGCGTGGAGCCGTGGGGCGAGCGCCGACGCGATCCTCGGGACGCTGCTGGCGCGCTACGCCTGCGTGGTCCCGACGCAGTTCCACATCCCGCCGATCGTGATGGCTCGCTCGACGTTCGATCACCTGACGTGCCTGGCGTCGGATTCGGCGGGCGGGAAGTCGGGCGCGATGAGCATCGCCGGCGAGCTGTTCCCCGAACCGACCCGCAAGGATCTGGTGTGGAACTGCCCGAACCCCACGGGGGAGGGGCTGATCGCTGCGTTCTACGAGTGGGTGGTCGAGGACAACGGCGGGCGCAAGGAGCGGAACTTCAAGAAGACGAAGACGGCGGTGATGTTCAGCTCGGACGAGGGCATGGCGCTCGTCCAGGCTTCGAAGCGGGACTCGTCCACGATCTCGAGCGTGCTCTGCACGGCCTGGTCGGGTGGGAACCCCGGCTCGACCGCCGCCTCGGCCGATCGGAATCGACCGGATCTGAAGCCGGGGACGTTCCGCATCTCGGGCGTCACGGCGATCCAGTACGACCTCGGCTACCACCTGCTGACCGAGGAGCTCGCCAGGCAGGGGTTCTCGGGCCGGGTGACGTTCTTCGCTGCGACCGACCCGAAGCTCCCTCGGCCCGAGGAGCAGCCGGAGTTCCCCGGCCCCCTCACCCTGCCGGTTCACCCGACGACGCAGCGCGACCTCGAGTACCCCGCCGAGGTCGTCGCCGAGATCAGGGAGGCGCACTGGCGCAAGCAGACCGGGCAGACGATTGAGCTGCCGATCGACGGGCACCTCCGGCTGTCGCGACTCAAGATCTCGGGGCTGCTCGCGATGATGGACGGGCGCCTAGCCGTCGACATGGTCGACTGGGATCTCGCCGGGACCATCATCGAGACGTCTACTCGCATCCGCCGCCACATGCAGGAGCTGGAGGCCGGGCACCGAGCGGTCGCCGCGGCGGGCAAGGCGAAGGCCGAAGCCGGCCATCGGATCATGGTCGGCGAGGAGCTGGATCGGGCGGCTCGGCAGCGCCTCACGAAGATGGCGGCGACACAGGCACGGCACGTCGAGGAGGCCGGCGGGAGGATCTCCCGTGGCGAGCTGCGGAAGAAGCTGAAGAGCTCCATGCGTGACCAGTTCGATGAGATCCTGGACCTCAACATCGAGCTGGGCGTCCTCACCGAGGACGGCGACGAAATCGTGCTGTGAGGTGTACCGGGTGTACCGGTACACCCCCCCTTCTGTCTCTCCCTATACGCGGGATTCCGATTGAGGTCATTTACCAGGGGTTTTACAGCTCGCCTGTGTGTCGGCGTGGACCGTTTGCGAGTGGCAGGGGTGTATCGGTACACCTCGGTACACCCCTGAATCGAACACATGTTCAGTGCTTTCAGAACCTCGAACATTCTGGGCCGCAGTCCGACTCCCTCCTTCTCATAGGAGGCCCTGGCGGGCCCCTATACCCCCCCTCCCCGACCCCGTTATCCACAGGCGGCTGTGGAAATGTGGACAACTCGAGCGGGCCGTTCACAGGTTTGTCCACAGCCCCCGGCACATGAGCTCTGTGGACAACTCTGTGGACAACGCGAGGGTGGTTGTCCACAGCCTGTGTGGATAGGCATGCATGCAATCGAGTGGCCATGCGTTCTGGCAGCGGAGGTGACGATTGGAACCTCACCGCCCCGCGTTCCAATCCACCTAGATGCGAACCATTCGCAATAAGGATTGGAACATGCCGGCCGATGTTCCAATCCTGGACGTGTGACGGATGTCACGGCCGGCAGAGGTTGCGATCGGCGCCGCTCGCCGCTACTCCGCCCGCCCGCCGCTCGCCCGCCGATCGGGCCCCGACCCGTAGCACCGCCGCCGCCGAATTCCAACGCCGCTCGATGTGACAAACGCCACACGTCTATGGGTTGCATTCTGCCACGCCTAGGCGTATCATTATCCCCATGACAAACACCGCAATTCCCACCGCTCGCCCGACTCGCCGCCGCACGATCACGACGATGATGGTCGATGGCTCTACCCTCGCCGATCGTGTCGCCGCTCTGGATGATGGATGGCTCGCCGATCGCGCCGCCGTCGACTCTGCCTATGCAACGTTCGCCGCCGTCCGCGCCGATCACGGTTTCGCCATGGTTCGCCGCCCGGTACTCCTCACGCCGCCCGCCGCCAATCTCAAATTGGACAAAGGCGCAACGCCCGCCTATGGGCTCACGATCCAATCCCATCTGACAACGTTCGCCGATGGATCCCGCGCCAACGCTTGCCCCATGGCGGGCCATTGCGTTGTCCATTGCGTACTCAACAGGGGCAACGGCCGATATGCCAGTGTTCAGCGGGCCCGCAACGCCCGATCGGAATTCCTCGCCCGCCATCCGCTCGCCGCCCTCACGCTGATCGGCTTCGAACTCCGCCGGGCGTCCGATCGCTTCGGCGCGATCACGTTCCGCCCCAATGTCAATTCCGATGTCGATTGGCATGCTGTCATCGGCGACACGTTCCGCCGTCTGGATGGAGTGACATCGTATGGTTACACGAAGCGAGACCTCGCCGCCGATGCTCTGGATTTCGAAGCATTGTCGTGGGGCGAGCGGACAACGCCCGCCATGCTCGCCGCCGCCGCCGCCATCGGTCGGCCAATCGCCGCCGTCACCGCCCGCCGCCCAGCGGATCCGACCCGATCCGCCGAACTCCTCGCCGAACTCGCCGACATCGTCGGCCCCGAACTCGCCGCCCGCTACAGCGTCGCCGATGCCGACCTCACCGATGAATGGATGATGGCGCCGACGCCCACGATCGGCGACCTCTCGGCGAAAGGTTCCGCCCGCGAGCTGATCGGACGTAGCGGTTTCGTCCATGGGGCGGCGAGCTGATCCGCCCGGCGGGCCCGCCCGCTCCCTCGCCCGCCCCCGGCATTCCGCCGGGGCGGGCCCAACCCGATCCAATAACCGACGCCGGCACCGCTCGAGGTGCGACTCCGACCTACCCGCTCCCAGATCCTGGAAAGGCCACACCCCATGTTCAACATCCATCCCCCGCTCACCCGATCCGCCCTCGCCGCCGACTACGTCGCGGGCTACGACCATCCCAAAGCCGGACCCGCTGACGCCCTCCGCTTCATCGCATCCCGATTCCCCGCCCTCGGCCACCTGCCCCGACCCGCTACCCATCACCTCGGCGAGCTGACCCGCGATGCCTCCCACCCGCTCGCCGACGAACTCATCGAAGCCTTCTTCGCCTTTGAATGTGGCGGCGACGACGAATTCGTCATGGCCGACGTCGTGCTGGTGCTCGCCGCCATCACCCGCTACCTGTCCCTCCTCCCCGCCGAGGACGCCGCCGTCACCGTTGCCGATATCGCCGACGACCCCGACGTCTGGTGGTTCCTCGCCGAGGTGGCATCGTGTTGGCTCTCCGACGACTCCCTCGCCGCCTACGCAATCGAGCACCCCGCCCGCGCCGCCCGCGTCGCCGCCCAGTGGCACGACGACACCGGCCAGACGATGACCGACCCGCTGACCATCGGCGCCCAGACGTGGCAGACCGACGCCGCCGCCTACGCCGCGACCCTGCTCCGGTTCCTCGCCACCGAGGTGGCGCTGGCCCCGACCCGCTGAGCTCATGTGCCAAACGTCACACATTCACCCGTTGCAATCCGACACGCTTAGGAGTAACGTACACCTCATGGAAACCAACCCGATCCCCTCCACCTGCTGGGCGTGCGACGCCCCCGCTACTCGCATCGCCGACAGCACCGAGTGTGCCGACTGCGGCGCCTTCCAGACCGACGCTCCGACCTGCGAGTGCGGCCGACCCGCTGTCAATGAGGTATGGAACGGCATGCACAACATGCCGGTCTGCGGCGCCTGCTGGCAGGAGCCCGACACGATCGCCACCGAGGTGCTCGTCGTCGCCGCCGAGGCTGGATGGCCCCCGCACTCCGTCACAGACGCCTTCCGCGATGCCATGGCCCGCCGTGGCCGCTCCGACTCCGACCCGCTCCTCGTCATCCACATCGCTCGCCGCTGGGCCGAGTGGTACTGACCCCCAACCCGATCCCACCCCGAAAGGTTCCGACATGATCCCCCTGAACGACCTCCCTGTCTACGACGTCCTCTGCGCCCAGCTCGATGAGCAGCGCCTGATCGATTCGCCCTGGTTCATGGGCGAATGGCACCCCGACGGCGCGCACTTCTGGCACGCCTCCCTCCCGCTCAACATCGTCGTCACCGATTGGACCGAGGACGACGTCTATGACGTCAACATCTACACCGACGCCCAGATGCAGGACATGGGCGACGCCCTGGCCTACCATCACGTCCCGATCACCGAGGCCGGGATCCTGCTCGCCGGTCTGCTCTGGGGCGGCGAGGCCGAGCGCCTCCACGGGTCCAACCCGCTCCCCGCTCCGATGCCCGCCGAGCAGATGCTCGCCGCCTACATGGCGATGGTGCGAGGCAACGGCATCTGGGCCGTCCGCAACGTGGCCGGTGTCGGCGACATCCCGTTCGCCAAGGGCCACCCGATCAGCGCCCAGCAGCACCGTCAGAACCTCGGCGCCCACATCTACGAAATCGAGTGCGAGATCGTGGACCTGACCGGCGTCGCCGACGAGGAAGACACCTTCGACCTGCTCCGCACCGTCGCCCGCATGGCCGTCGACACCTGCCGCATCGACCTCGGCCTCTCCCCGATCCGGTGGGATCACGAGCCGTTCAGGCCGTTCTGATGCTCCTCGGCCGGCACGACCGATCCAGGATCCCGTGCCGGCCGGCACCGGGCCCGACTCCGACCCCCCAACCCGCTCCGAAAGGCTGACCCGATATGTCCCGTTCCCGCTACACACTCTCCGGCCCCTGGGCCCACCACGACACGATGCAGAGCCCTGGTGGCGACATCGTGCTCGAGGTCACCGACCTCATCGACACGCACGGCAACACCTTCTCCGAGGGCGCCTGGCGCGTCACCTTCGACGGCAAGCACAAGCGGTTCCGCGGCGAGACCGCACGGAACGACGCCGCCCGCTACGCGAACGACCTCTACTGGTCCGCACGCCTCGCCGCTCGAGGGTGACCGATGTCACACACCTACATGTTGCAATCCCACACACCTAGGAGTAACGTACACCTCATGGAAACCACCAACCCAACCCCGCACACCGTGATCGGCGAGGCGCTCGCCGCCCCGCTCCCGATCACCCCCGATCAGCTCCTCGCCATCGTGCTCGAGTTCCGCTCGCAGCTCACCCCCGACGAGCTGGGCGCCCCGTTCCGCGACCTCCACGACGAGTTCGACCCAAACCAGATGCTGGACGACTGCATCGGCGAGCAGGTCGGCTTCGACCTCGACTGGTCGGAGCTGCTCACCGTGGCGAACCTCGCCGCCGAGATCCACGACGCCCTCGCGGTGCTGTCATGAGCGGCGGCGAGGGAGGCATCCCCTACCGTCGCCAGCGCGTCCCGCTGGTCGTCCACATGCAGGGCGGCGACAACTCCACCCGCACCGTCTGCGACACAACCGCATGGCGGTTCCAGTCCACCCCGAACTCCCTGAACATCACCTGCCGAGACTGCGCCCGCATCCTCGCCGACCGAAAGGCATCCCAATGAGCCCGCTCCCGATCGTCACCGTGTCGCCCTCGAGCGGCTGGCCCCAAACCGACCTCGTCTACCGAGGCAACACCTACCGCTACCAGGGCAACCTGACGTGGAAGAAGGAGACCCCAATGACCCCGCCCGCCGACACCGACCCCGAGACCCGCTTCGCCATCGTCAGCGGGCTCCACATCACCGGCGAGATGGTCGCCCGCTACCTCCCGGCGAACTACCGGGTGGTCGACGCCGACATCACCGGCGATGACGGCGACACCGTCATCATCGAGGGCATCGACGTCGCAGGCTGGACCCTCGACGCCTACATCATCCCCCGCCTCGCATCCGGCCTCCTGTGGGCCACCGAGGTCGAGTGCCGCGACGACGTCGACGGCCTCACATCGTGGGGGGACGAAGTCTGATGGGCGCCGCCGAGACCAACGACGACGGCCTGACCTTCAAGCAGTGGTACGCCGCCGCCAACCGAGCCGTCAGCGCCGTCTGTGGCCTCGGCCTCGATGACCTCGCCGACGGCCCGTCGTACGACTCCTGGGCCGACTGCGTCCCGCCCAGCGAGTACGCCGAGGAGCTGCTCATCGAGGAAGGGTTCCCCTTCCCGTGAGCCGCCCCCGCTTCACCCGCGACGAGCTGGTGCTCGTCCTCTTCATCCCCGCCCTCCTGCTCGTCGGCTTCGTCTGCGAGCTCCTCATCGATTGGACCCTCTGATGGACATCTCACAAGTCATCGCCGTCGTCTTCATCACCCTGATGGTCGTCGGCGCCCTCTCCGGCTGGTCGTCCAAGTGACGGCGATCGACTTCTACTGGCTGGGAGGCTGGGCCGGCATCGGCGGCGCCTTCCTCGGCCTCAACATCCTCTTCTGGGGCGCGGCGCTCGCCGTCGGCCTGCTCGAGTGGCTGCGAGGTCGGTCATGACCCGCTTCCCCGAGGAGCGCGTGGTGGGCCCCGACACCGACCCCACCCGCTCCCGATCCCTGTTCAGCGTCGACCTCGGCAACCTCGAGGTGTTCCTGGAACTCATCGGCGATCGCGAGCTGACACTGGTCGACGGGCGCATCGTGCTCGTCCCCGAACCCCGCAACCTCCACCCCCTCGGCGCCGAGCTGCTCGAGTCGATGCAGCCCGCCCTGCGCCACATGTGGTGGGGTGCCGTCGAATGGAAGGGGAAGCCTGCATCGTTTCCCTTCGCTCACGACCCCTGCGGATCGTGGCGCATGATGGCGAAGCAGCGCTCCACCACCCAGTGCGAGTGCGGCCAGAAGGGCAAGCGGCGCCAGGTGGTCATCCCCTGGCACAACGCGAACCGTCACGGCCGACCGAAGGGCTCACGCCGGGAGATCGAGCTGTGATCGACTTCCGCACCTGCGACCAGCTCATCGATGAGATCGCCGCCGGCATCGGCGACACGATCGGTCCCCGCTCCCTGCGCGAGCAGCTCTACATCTTGGAGGCGCTCGAGGACGTCGTCGCCAACCTCCAGTACGACACCCACGAACAATGGGGTAAGCGTTACACCACCCCACCACCCGATACACTCACCCGTATATCCTGAACAGAAAGCAGTAACATGCCCGTCAACCCCGAGTACACCACCCCATCCAAGCAGTGCCCCACCTGCGGGCGCCCCGTCCTGAAGTGCGCCGAGTGCGGCAAGACGTTCTACCCCGGCCGCTCCGACGCCGAGACCTGCTCGAACAAGTGCCGAGTCGACCGCTCCCGCCGCCTCGCCAAGATGCGCGCCGCCGAAGCGCTGGAGGCGTCATGATCAACTGGCACTTCTTGTACTTGCGCCTCAACGGCATCTGTGCCCTCGACCTCTTCGCCGGCGCCGGAGGCTTCAGCCTCGGAGCTCACCGCGTGGCAGGCGAGGTGCTCGGCATCGAACTCGACGCCGACGCTGTCGCCACTCAGCGAGCCGCCGGTATGACGTGCGAGCAGGCCGACGTCACCACGCTCGACCCCCAGGACTACGACCCTCGGCGCGAAGTCGCGGGGGCGCACTTCCATCTCCACGCCTCGCCCCCGTGCCAGACGTTCAGCAACGCAGGCAAGGGCGAGGGCCGCAAGCACCTCGAGACCCTGTCGAGGGCCGTTGCCTACATCTTGCAGTACGGCAACGCCGACCTGATCGATCTCTCCGAGGTGCCCGAGGGCTCGCTGCTCGTACTGGAGCCCGCCCGGTGGATCCATGAGACGCGCCCCGACACCATCAGCCTGGAGCAGGTCCGATCGGTGCTGCCGGTCTGGGAGGCGTACGCCCACTGGTTGCCCTACCTCGGCTACCACGTCTGGACCGGACTGCTGCACTCCGAGCAGTACGGCGTCCCCCAGACCCGCACACGCGCATGGCTCGGTGCCAGCCTCAATCAGCCCGTCGAGCCGCCCGCCCCGACCCACAGCCGCTACCACGTCCGCAAGCCCGAGCGTCTCGACGCCGGCGTGTCGCCGTGGGTGTCGATGGCCGAGGCCCTCGGCTGGGGGAGCCGCGATCTCGTCGGCTTTCCGCGGCGTGCCGACAACGACGACACCGTCCACCTCGACGGCGTCGACTACCGGGCCCGAGACCTGCGCGAGGGCGACCAGCCGAGCTTCGGGCTCACCGAGAAGGCCCGGTCCTGGACCCACTGGCGCCAGGGCGCGCAGGAGCGAGCCACAACTCGAGCCGTCGACCACCCGTCGGGCACCATCGCATTCGGCAACGACATGGCCCAGATGCGCTTCACGTTCGATGACAGCGACGTCGGCTACCAGACCGAGGCGTTCGGCTACCTCATGCAGGGCGGCGTCAGCGGCGAGGGCAAGCCCCGGCCGAGCACCGAGCCCGCACCCACCATGTCGGCGAAGGGCACCGCGAGCGTCACCGACGATCCCGACGACCACTACGGTCGGGACCGGCGCAAGGCCAACGACGCCGGCGAAGACTGGTCGCACCTGCGACCCTCGACCACGGTGCAGGGCGACCCCCGCATCTGGCCCCCCGGTCACAAGGTCAACCAGACCGACCGCGACCGGCACGCCGACGCCGACGAGCGCTACGGCGACCGAGCGGGCAAGAAGGCCCGTCGGGTCACCATCGAGGAGGCCGGGGTGCTCCAGGGCTTCCCCGCACGCTTCCCGTGGCAGGGCACGAAGACGAGCCAGTTCCGCCAGTGCGGCAACGCCGTCAACCCCCAGGTCGCCGAGGCCGTGCTCTGGAGCGTGCTGAAACCATGATCCCCGCCACCAGTTTCCTGTTGGACGGTGACACGGCGCTATGGGTGGTGCCCGACGCTGACCATCTGCCGCAGCACTGGGAGCGTTCGTGCGACACCTGCGACGGGGACGGCACCGTGCTGGAATTGCGACCGCTCGCCAATACCAACTACCGCCCCTGCCCCGACTGTGACGGCACCGGACGCCACACATTCGACATCGACTGCGACACCGACGAGGGACCACGGTTCGACTTCCGTGTCCACGTCTTCGACGTACTGCCGATCATCGACGTGCCCG
>DATKWD010000097.1:0-83317 GCA_035529695.1 Acidimicrobiales bacterium
GCCGAGGTGCACATGCTCGCCGACCTTGTCGATCGTCACCAGCGTCGCTCCGCCGCCGTACTTGCGGGCGTTGTCGAGGAGGTTGGCGATCACCCGGACGAGACGGCGCTTGTCGGCGTGCACGATCGCGCCTGCGAGCGACGGGTCGACCTCGACTCGCACCTCGTCGTGGCTGAAGGCCACCGCCTGCATCACCAGCTCGGCCAGGTGCACCTCGGTGAGCTCGAGTTGCATGACGCCGGCATCGAAGCGCGAGATCTCGAGCAAGTCCTCGACGAGCTGGCGGAACCGGTCGATGTCGGCGACCAGGAGATCGAGGGCGGCCTGCGAGCGCTCGGACAGCTCGTCGCGCCGGGTCTCGAGGACTTCGATCGACGCTGACAACGTCATCAGCGGCGAGCGGAGCTCGTGGCTGACGTCTGACGCGAACTGGGCGTCGCGCTCGATGCGTAACGAGAGCGCCTCGACCATCTCGTCGAACGACCGGCTGATCGGTTTGAGGTCGGGGTCGTCGGTGGCACCGAGGCGGGTATCGAGGTTGCCGGTGGCCACTTCGTGAGCAGCTTCACCGAGCTGGGTCAGTGGCTGGAGCACGCGGCGCGCCATCCAGGCGCCGAAGCCGGCGCCGGCGAGGGTGGTGATGAGGGCGGCGGCGACCAGGGTGATGGCGAGCGACTCGAGGTTCGAGTCGATCTCGCCGAGAGAGGCGATCTCGAAGTAGGCGGCCTGTCGCGCCGGAATCGGCACGCCGATGGCCAGGCGCATCTCACCGTTGAGGTCGTAGCGCTGCAGCGAGGGTTGGCCGGCGAGCACGGCGCGGGTGAGCTGGTCGGGGAGCGCGGACTCGTCGATGGCCGAGTCGGGCGAGAACCACTGGCCCTCGGCCTCGTCGGCGACGAACAGCAGCGTCTGCGAGCCGTTCGGGGTCGGCAACGACTGGAGCAGCTCCAACTGGCTGGGGTCGATCGGATTCAGCTGGCGACGAACCGTGCGTGCGTTCAGGTAGAACTGCGTGCTGGCCGACGACTCCTTCTCGGTCACGAGGTTGGTGCGGGTCAGTCCCCACGCGATGCCCGACAGCATCGTCGACAGCAGGAGCGCCCCGACGGCAAACGCCAGGATCATCCGCGCGCGCAGGCCGAGGCGGCGAAGGAGCCGCATGGGTCGCCTCAGACCTGGAGCTTGTAGCCGAGACCCCGGACGGTGACGACGTGGCGTGGGTTGGCCGGGTCGTTCTCGACCTTGGTCCGGAGCCGCCGGATGTGGACGTCGACGAGCCGACCGTCGCCGAAGTAGCCGTAGCCCCACACCCGCTCGAGCAGCACTTCGCGAGAGAAGACCCGCCCGGGACTCGATGCGAGCTCGACCAGCAGGCGGAACTCGGTCTTGGTCAGGTGGACGTCCTGTCCGTTGCGTCTGACGACACCTTCGTCAGGGATGATCTCGAGTTCGCCGAACCGCAGGTGGGCGCTGCCCGAATCGGTCGAACGGGCTCGGCGCAGGAGTGCCCGGATCCTGGCAGAGAGTTCCTTCGGTGCGAACGGTTTGGTGAGGTAGTCGTCGGCACCCGCTTCGAGGCCGGCCACGACGTCGTGGGTGTCGGCTCGGGCCGTCACCATCACGATCGGCACGTCGGAGCTGCGTCGAACCGACCGGCACACCTCGAAGCCGTCGATGCCCGGAAGCATGATGTCGATCAGGACCACGTCGGTGGGTTCGCGATGGAACGCCTCGAGTGCGTCCTCGCCGGTGCTCGCCTCGACGACCTCCCAACCCTCGTCCTCGAGGGCGAGTTTCACAGCCGTACGGATGCGTTCGTCGTCCTCGACGGTCAGGATGCGCGTACTCACGTCCCTGATCGTGCCACCTGGCGGGCCCTCGGTGGTGACACCGGCGCGGATCGCCGCTGTCAGGGCAGCGACGAGGCGCCGTGGGCCAGGAGGAGTTCGGTGAGCGGACCGTGCAGGTCGGGGTGCGCGGCCACGACGAAGTCGTCGCTCGGGGCCGGGTCGTCGAGGCCGGTGACCCGGGCACCGCAGGCCATGGCGATCACCGATCCGGCGCTGTGGTCCCATGCCGCCAGACCGCGCTCGTAGTAGGCATCGACTCGACCGGCGGCCACTGAGCACAGGTCGGTCGCGGCGGCACCCATCCGTCGCACGTCGCGTAGCTGCCCGATGATGCGGCCCAGGAGCTCTGCCTGGGCAATGCGGCGGACCGGTTCGTATCCGAACCCGGTGGCGATGAGCGCTCCGTCCAGGTCGGGCGGCGCGGGGAGCTGCGGCATCGGGACGCCGTTTCGTGTCGCCCCCTCGCCGCGAACACCGACGAACACCTCGTTCGCGATGATGTCGACGACGACACCGACTTCGAGTCGGCCGTCGACCTCGGCCGCGATCGAGACGTTGCAGCCGGTGTGGCCGTAGAGGTAGTTCGTGGTGCCGTCGAGGGGGTCGACGATCCAACGGACCCCCGAGGTGCCCCGGACGTCGGTGCCCTCCTCGCCCAGCATGCCGTCATCGGGTCGAGCCCCGAGCAGGCGCTCGACGATCAGCCGTTCGCTCGCTTCGTCCATCTCGGTGACCATGTCGGTGCCGGTCGACTTGGTCGAGATCACCAGATCTTCACGCTCGATCCCCCGACGGAGAAGATCGGCTGCTTCGACGGCGGTGTCCAGCGCCACCCGACTGATGGTCGCGATGCTCAACGCTCGGTGTGCTCGACGCGACGCCACTCAGTCATGGCGCGAAGAGCGAGCACGCTGACGACGCCGACGCCCACGGCTGCCATCACCGCGCCCGCGATCCCGAACAGGCCGGCCGGGACGGTGCAGTCTCCCTCGCACTGGAGGTCGACGAACGCGTAGCCGATCAGCCCGCCGCACACGCCGGCGATCAGGATCGCGGCGAACGCGAGCGTCCGGGCGAAGACCGACGGCAGGGCCGAGTCGTCGTCGGGGGCATCGGGAACGACGGGCTCATCCACCGCCACAGCGTAGGTGCGCTCGTTCGCCGTCTCGAATCGTCGGGCGCCGCGCTCCTACGCTGGGTCCTCGTGGACGAGACCGTGGGCGACCTGGGCTGGCTGACGTTGGACCACGACGACTGGGCCCGTCTCCGAGCTTCGACGGCCATGCCGCTCGGCGAGTCCGAACTCGCAGAACTCCGGGGCATCAACGAAGACCTCTCGATGGCCGAGGTCGCCGATGTGTATCTGCCGATCTCTCGCCTGCTGAACCTGCTCGTCGCAGGAACGGCGCAGGTGCGAGGCGCCACCGAGACGTTCTTCGGCGCCCTTTCCCGGCCCGTGCCGTACGTGATCGGGCTGGCCGGGAGCGTTGCCGTGGGCAAGAGCACGACCGCCCGGGTGCTCCGGGCGCTGCTGGCACGTTGGCCCGACCATCCGCAGGTCGCGCTCGTGACGACCGATGGGTTCCTCCGATCGAATGCGTGGCTCGAGGAGCACGACCTGCTGCACCGCAAGGGGTTCCCCGACAGCTACGACGTCGGGGCGCTCATCGGGTTCCTCGCTGCGCTCAAGGCAGGCGCACCGGAGGTCGAGGTGCCGGTCTACGACCACGCCGTCTATGACCTCGTCGCCGACCGGACCGAGCGGATCTCCTCTCCCGACGTCGTGATCGTCGAGGGGCTCAACGTGCTCCAGACCCGCTCTCCGACGTCACTGTTCGTGTCGGACTTCTTCGACTTCTCGATCTATGTCGACGCCGACGAGCTGCACATCGAGCAGTGGTACGTCGATCGCTTCTGGACGCTCGTCGAACGAAGTCGCGACGACGCGGCGTCGTTCTTCCACCAGTGGCGTGAACTCGACCGTGCGAGCGCCGAGTCGCTTGCTGGTCAGATCTGGCGCGGGATCAACCGGCCGAACCTGCGAGAGA
The DNA here is from genome assembly GCA_035529695.1 of Acidimicrobiales bacterium. Taxonomy (GTDB): domain Bacteria; phylum Actinomycetota; class Acidimicrobiia; order Acidimicrobiales; family Salinilacustritrichaceae; genus DATKWD01. The sequence goes on from DATKWD010000097.1 coordinate 3,899, forward strand.
ACATCGAACCGACCCGCGAGCGAGCTCGCCTCATCCTCGAGAAGGGCGCCGACCATCGGGTGAAGCGGATCCGACTCCGGCGCTGAGTGCCCACCTCAGCGGCAGCTCTAGTGAAGGCCGACGAGCATGCCCTCGCATGTTCGGACCAGCACCCGGGCGGCTTCTTGCTGATCGCGGTCCGACATCGGACTCTCGGCCCGGGTCTTCCACTTCCGGGCCTTGTCGATCAGGGCGGTGCGGATCTCGTCGGTGGTGGCAGCGGGGTCGAGGCCGAGGCGGCTCGTCGGGGTGAACCCCTGGACGCCCAGCAGTCGCTCGACCTCGTCGACGTCATCGGCTCGGAAGTCGACCGCGCCGGACCGGTGGCTCGAGAACAGCTGGATCTCGGAGAAGACGTGGGCCCCGGTCCGGATGCGTTCGGCATCGAACATCAGGGGGCCGGCCGCTTCGCCCGGTGGCGGATCGTTGCGCACCATCTGCTCGATGGCGTGGAGCGCGGCGCGCGCCTTGAGGACGTCGCGCCTGGCGGCGAACTGTGACATGAGGGTCTCGCGCAGCTCGACCAGGCCGCTCTTTTCGACCAGGGCCTTGGCCAGAGCTGGTGAGCCGTCGACCTCCCCGCTCCTGATGAGGCCGATGCTGAGGGTGACGCCGTAGAGCCCGAGCCGCCGGAGCAGCGCCTCGCGATCGATCGAAGTGACGTTGCCCACGAGGTCACCGTCGGTGAAGCGGTCGACCGATGCGAGGAGCACCTCGAGCTCACGATCGTCGAGCTGAGCGAGACGCTCGAGCAGGTTGTACTCGGATTGGCGCAGGCTCGGCCCGGCCTGGGCCAGCAGGCCTGCAACGGGCACGACGGTCTGGCAGAGGCGCCGGATCTGCGGGTCGTCTCGATAGCGGGCGGCGACCCGGGTCGCGGTCTCCATCGCGTCGGCGGTGTTGCCGGACAGTTCGTCGGCTCTGGACAGCACTCCGATGGCGTTGATCGGATTCGGACGTGCCAACTCGTCGTCGTGGAACGACTCGAGGAACCGGACATCGGTCGGATGGAAGTGCCGCATCAGGTAGATGACCGCATCGGCCTGGCCGTCGTCGTCATCGGATGCGGTGAGGAACCGGGTCGTGCGAGCGGACACGTCGGTCGAGATCGAGGCGATGCCGGGGGTGTCGATGAGTGACATCTCGCCGAGGGCTGACGACGGCCACTCGATGACGATGCGTTCGATCGACTCGGCGTCCTTGCCAGAGAGATCGATGTCGAGCGCGCCCGACTCGCGGGAGAAGGCGGTCGGCATCTCGGTTCCGTCCCGGCCGTGCAACGTGGCCCGGTAGGTGATGCCGTCGGTGTACCAGATGACGACCTTGGTGCACTCACCGGCATCGGTCGGGGCGAGTTCCTCGCCGACCAGGCCGTTCAGCAGGGTCGACTTCCCTGCCTTGACCTTCCCGGCGATGGCCACGCGGAGCGGCTCTTCGAGGCGGGCCTCGATCGCTTCGATCTTCTCCAGCTGCGGGGTGCCGACGTACGCCTGCATCGCCTGGTTGATCAGGTTCCGGACGTCCTCGATGAGCGAACCGGGCGAGAACGCTGCCGCGGCCTCGACCGCCGCCGGAGCGGCCGCCGGGACGACCGGTGCTGCGTCGGCCGCCGGCGCGACGGGGACCGGTGCCTCGGGGGTGGGATGCGGTGGCAATGGACGCGCATCGACGGGGGCCGCTGGGGCGGGAGCGGGAGCAGGGACGGGAGCGGCTTCTGGAGCGGGCACGACCGGTGGTGGTGCCGGGGGGTCGGCCGGGGGTGGTGGTGCCGGGGCAGCCGGGGGCGGGGGTGCCGGGGCAGCCGGGGGTGGCGGTGCCGGGGCAGCCGGGGGCGGGGGGGCTCCGGGCGGTGGCGGCAGGTTGGTCACGGCGGGCGCCGAGGGCGGAGCGAACGACCCGGGCGGCGGTGCCGCGCCCGGTTCGGTGGCGGCAGGCGGAGCCGGAGGCGCAGCTGCGGGGGCCGGGGGCGGCGCTTCGGGCAGCGGAGGCGCGGCTGCAGGCGGCGGGGGCGCGGCTGCCGGGGCCGGGGGCGGCGCTGCGGGCGGCGGCGCTGCGGCTGGGGCGGTGGGGGTGCCGGCGAGGAAAGCGGCGGCCGGGATCGACGGCTCGGGAAGGCCTCGATCCTCGACGGTCCGCGGACGGATCTGGAGTCTCGACTGGGGTTCGCCGGTCGCGGTCTGGGCAGCCTGGAGGGCCCGGCCGAAGGCCTGCGCGGTCTGCGGCCGCTGGTCCGGGTCGGGACGAAGCGCCCACCCCAGGACGGTTTGCACGACTCCGGGGACATCGGGCAGCGGTGGTGGCGTGGCGGTCAGCGCACGCCCCTTCACCCGGACCAGCGGTTCGTCGTCGGCTTCGAGGAACGGGGCGCGACCACGGATCAACGTGAAGATGACCGACGCGAGGGCATAGACGTCGGTCCGTGCATCCTCGGTTCGGGCGCCTTCCTTCGCGAGTTCGGGCGCAGCGTGGAGCAGCGCGTCGTACGGGTCGCCGCTGCGACTCTCGTCGGTCGTGTCGAGCCTGAAGTCCCCGATCAGGGGCTCACCGAACGGCGACTGGAACACGTCCTGCGGCTTGATCTTGCGGTGCAGGATGCCCGCCCGATGAGCCGTCTCGAGCGCTCCGGCGAGCTTGACGCCGATGTCGACCGCGGTGCGCCAGTCGAGCGCGTCGCCTCCGGCGAGCCGGTCGGCGAGGGTGCCGTCGTCGAGCCACTCGCTGACGACGTACGGGCTGCGTTTGCGGATGCCCGACTTGAAGTACGTGACGATGTAGGGGTGGTTGGACAGGTCGCCCATCACTGCGCACTCGCGTTGGAACTGCTCGAGCGCCTCGTCCTTCATCCCGTCAGCGGTGTGGATCTTGATCGCCACCCGCCGCCGGAACTGCTCCTGCACACCTTGATACAGCTCGGTGTGGTCGCCGCGTCTGACCAGCTTCTCGTCGACGATGCCAGGGATCTTGAGGTTGACCTTCTCGTCAGGCACTCACGAGCTCCTTCCCGGCGAGTGCCTCGGCTCGGTCGATGAGTGCGGTCACTGCTGCGCTCCGGGCATCGAGCAGCACCTGCTGCTCGGCCCGGTCGGCCTCGGCGCGGTGGGCCTGGCGGCGGGCACCCTCGAGGGCGTCGTCGAGCGACTGGAGCAGTTCTTCGGCCCGCTCGTAGCCGTGATCGCGGACGAAGCGGTACAGGTGGGTGATCGCCTTGTCGAGTTCCTTGCCCGCCAGTCCCGCGGCCTCCTCGAGATAGAGCCGGCACTGCTCGTGGGCGTGTTCGCGTTTGGCGGCCATGTGCTTGGCCTTGCGGCTGATGAACGCCTTGCGCCCGAAGGTCAGCGCACCGACGGCCGCGACGGCGAGGCCGATGGTCGACATGAACGGCACGACCTGCCCGATCGCCACCATCGGCTCGGTGAACGACCAGGACGCCGACAACACGGTCATGCCGCGGCCGTCGTCGTCGAGGTCGGGCGCGAAGTTGTCGAGCCGCAACGCACCCACCCAGGGCGAGTCGGTGTGAGATTCGTCGAGGAGGTCATTCTCGTTCTCCGCGAGGCGGACGGCGACCTCGCGCCGGAGCTCGGTGCCCTTCTCGCTGAGGGTGTCGAACATGGTGGTCACCATCCAGCTGGCCTGTCGCTGCAGCCAGGCCTGGAGCTCTTCCCAGGTCTCGGCCGGGTCGGACGCCCCGATGAGGTCGTCGGCCTGGGCGAGGATGGCGGCAACGAGGCGGGTGCTGTCCTCGGCGGAGATGGTGCGAAGGTCCTCGATGCCGTCGCGCAGCACACGGTGCCACTCGGCGGCTTCCATGCGGAGGTCCTCGGTGCGGCCGAGCGCGGTCTCGAGCTCCTTGACGACACGCTCGGACTGCGCCGGATCGAGGCCTTGGATCTCGGCGAGCGTGACGCTCTGGAGTTGTCCGAGTGCGTTGCGCACCTCGGTGGCCAGAACCGTCGTGGCGTTGCGCCTCACCTCGTCGGCCTGCTGCCGCAACTGGCGCATCAGGTCGGTGACGCCGCTCTCGGCCAGGAAGGTGTTGTCGCCGAGTCGGCGAGCGAGCTCGACCAGTGCCGACGACACCGGCTGGATCGGCACGTCGAGCCCGGCGTTGAGCAGGTGTCCGGTGTCGAGCTCGCGGATCTTGCGCCACTCGGGGTAGTAGTCGACCTTGGTGAGGGCATAGACCACCCGGTCGACGGCTTCGCACGCAGCGTGGAGGAGGTCGAGTTCGGGTTGGCTGAGCTCCTGCGCGGCCGACGAGACGAAGATCACCACGTCGGCCGATGCGAGTTCGACGAGCGCCTGCGCTCCGAAGTTCGAATCGAGCCCGCCGGCACCGGGCATGTCGATGACGGTGATGCCCTCCTGCAGCAGCGGTGAGGGCACGCCGATCTCGCAGCTCCGGACGACGCCGTCGTCGCGCGTGGCGGTTTCGGTGATGTGGCTGGACAGCTGAGCGAGCGGGACCTCGTGGGCCTCGGGCTGGTCCGCGCCGGTCGGCTGCACGTACACCCGACCGACGGGTTCGGTGGCGTACCGAACCATGGTCGGGACGATCGTGGCCTGGTCGGCGTCGACCGGACACACCGGTTCGCCGACCAGCGCGTTCACCAGCGAGCTCTTCCCGGCCTTGTAGTCGCCCACGATGAGCACGCGGACACCTTGGCGTTCGCCTTCACCGGCCCGATCGTGGAGTCGCTCGGCGAGGTCGGCGCGCCCGGCTTCCATGGCGAGCTTGGTGGCGTCCTCGAGGAGGTCGAGGCGCTCCCGCTCGCGGTCGGCGGTCACCGCATCCTGTGCTTCGGCCTCCTCGTCGTCGATCCGGGCCGGCGTCACGTGGGCTTCGATGTCTTCGGACCTGACGCCGCTGTCCTGGGCATCGGCGTGCATCGCTGCGCCGAGTGCAATGGCGTGTTTGGGGTGTGCATCGACCGCGACCGGGCGCCCGAACTCCTTGGCGACCAGTTGGCCGACCAGCGGGATGCGTGACGACCCACCGACGAGCAGGATCGCGCTGACCTCCGACGGCGTGAGGCCAGCGGTTTCGAGCGCGCGGCGCATCGACTTGACCGACTCCTGGAGCGGCACCTTGATCATTCGCTCGAACTCTTCGCGCGTCAGGCGCACTTCCTTGAGTCCGGTCGGCAGCCACGCCTGGATCGACGTTTCGGTGTCGGACGACAGGGCCTCCTTGGCGAGGGTGCACTCGTCTCGGAGGCGGGTGATGGCGGCCACCCAGTCGGGTTCGTCGATCGGCGGGTCGTCGAGCGCACCGTCGAGATGGTCGACCACCCAGCCGTAGACCGCGGCGTCGAAGTCGACCCCACCCAGACGTTCGATGCCCTCGGGATCGCCCAGGATGTCGAAGCCGTGGTCGGACTTGCCGAGGATGGCGGCGTCGAAGGTCCCGCCGCCGAGGTCGTAGACCGCGATGACCTCGCCGGTTTCCATCTTGGCATTGGAGGCGTAGTGGATCGCTGCGGCCTGTGGTTCGGTCAGCGTCACCGCTGGTTCGACCTCGGCGATCCGGATGGCCTGCCCCAGCAGTTCGTGCTTGTACGGGCCCCAGTTCGCGGGGTGGCAGACGGCGACCAGCTCAGGTTCCTCACCCTGGAGCTTGGTGACCTCGTCGTAGACCCAGCGGAGCATCTTCGCCGAGAGCTGTTCGGCGGAGAAGGGCATGCCGTCGAGCAGCAGCGGTGCGGGATCGCCGAGCCGGCGCTTGAACTCCTTGGCGATGCCGCCCGGATCGGCGGCTCCTCGTCGCTGAGCTGCGACTCCGGTGAGGAGCTGGTCGTCGTCGATCCAGATGACCGAGGGCACCGCAGCACCCCGATCGCCGATCGAGGCCATCTCGGCGCGGCCGTCGCGGACGATGGCGGCAGCAGTGAACGTCGTGCCGAGATCGACTCCGAGTCGGTAACCCACCCGTGGTCCTCCAGTGCTCGTCGGTGAACCCGGCTGAGAGTAGCCGCGAAGTCGCATGCGTCGGGAGGGGTTGGAGTCGTGTCAGATCGGCAAGACTGGCCCGGTGCGTGACTGGTTGGTGGGCGGTGCCGTGATCGAGACCGACGGCTGCCTCCTCCTGGTCTGCAACCAGCGTCGGGACGGGCGCCTCGACTGGAGCCCGCCGGGTGGGGTCATCGACGAGGGCGAGGCGCTGATCGACGGGTTGACCCGAGAGGTCATCGAGGAGACGGGCCTCGTGGTGGCCGAGTGGCGAGGGCCCTTGTACGAGATCGTCGCCGAGGCTCCCGACATGGGTTGGCGGCTCCGTGTCGAGGCCCACCAGGCGCTGGTCGTGAGTGGCGTGATGCTGATCGACGACCCCGACGGCATCGTGGTCGATGCCAAGCACGTCGAACGACCCGAGGCCGAGCAGCTGCTCGGCGACGGCGCCCCCTGGGTCCGCGAACCCCTGCTCGAGTTCCTCGACGAGCGCTGGAGAGGGACCCGCACATTCCGCTACCGCATCGACGGAACCGACGTGCGTTCGCTCGAGGTGAGCCGGCTGGACTGAACGCGGGCCCCACCGGGTTCACGATCCAGGCTCTGCAATGATGAAGCCCGCCTGTCGAGCCCAGGAGACGATATGAATCCTCATCGCATCGCCAAGTGGAGCGACATCGCAGATCGGGTCCCGGTGGGCGTGCTGGTGTCCGACGTCGACCTGGTGGTGGTGCGGTTCGGGGCCGATGAGGGCGACCACACCCACTCCGTCCTGTACGGACGATGCCTGCACCGCGGCGCCTTGCTGGCCGACGGCCACGTCTCCGGCGACAACCTGCTGTGCGGGCTCCACGGCTGGGACTACCGCATGGACTCCGGCGTGTCGTCCTACGACAACGACGAGGCCCTGCACCGATTCACGTCGTGGGTCGAGGACGACGGTCTGTTCATCGACCTCGACGAGTTGCTGGCGTGGGAGAACGACAACCCCCAGCCCTACGACCGGGACGCCTACCAGGGCACGTATGCAGACGTCCACGGTGCGCCCGAGGAGCCCCATGTCGGGCTGATCCGAACGCTCGCGGCATCGGGTCTCGATTCCTACGGCTCACACGGCCCGAGCGTCGCCATGGGGGTGCCCCGGCAGGAGCTGCCGAGTTGGGACTCGATCCAGTTCGTCACGGCGCAGTTGGCGACTCGGCCCCGGCTCGACGAGGTCGAGGTGGGACGGTCGGTGGTCGTCGGACCCAACGCCGTCAAGCCGCTCCGGCTCGAGCTGCCGCTGTTCGTGTCCGACATGAGCTTCGGAGCGTTGTCCGAAGAGGCCAAGGTCGCTCTCGCCAAGGGCGCCGAACTCGCCGGCACCGGGATCTGCTCCGGTGAGGGAGGCATGCTGCCCGAAGAGCACGATGCCAACGGTCGCTACTTCTACGAGTTGGCCTCGGCCAAGTTCGGGTGGTCGCTCGACAAGGTGCGCGACGTCCAGGCGTTCCACTTCAAGCTCGGCCAAGGAGCGAAGACGGGCACCGGGGGCCACCTTCCCGGGGCGAAGGTCGTCGGTCGCATCGCCGAGGTGCGTGGCCTGCCCGAGGGTGAGACCGCAGTGTCGCCGGCCACGTTTCCCGACTTCAGCACCGAGGACGACTTCACCCAGCTGGCAGAGCAGGTTCGAGAGGAGAGCGGCGGCATCCCCATCGGCGTGAAGCTGTCGGCCCAGCACATCGAGGACGACATCGATGCCGCGCTGCGCATCGGGGTCGACTACGTCATCCTCGACGGCCGCGGCGGAGGCACGGGCTCGGCGCCGGTGCTGTTCCGCGACAACATCTCGGTCCCGACGATCCCGGCGCTGGCCCGCGCCCGCCGCCATCTCGACTCGCGTGGCCGCCGCGACATCACCCTCGTGGTCACCGGCGGTCTCCGGACGCCCTGGGACTTCGCCAAGGCCCTCGCGCTCGGAGCCGACGCGGTGGCGGTGTCGAACGCGGCGATGCAGGCCATCGGGTGCCTCGGGATGAGGGCCTGCCACACCGACAACTGTCCGGTCGGCATCGCCACGCAGAAGAAGGATCTTCGGGCCCGGCTCGTGATCGACGAGGCGGCCCGACGACTCGAACGGTTCTTCTCCGCCTCGGTCGACCTCATGGCCGTGCTCGCCCGAGCGTGTGGTCACGACCACCTCGACCAGTTCTGTGCCGACGACCTCACGACCTTCGACCGCGAGATGGCGCATCTCACCGGGATCTCGTACGGCGGCGTGATGTTGTGAGCGGCGATCTGACCGTGGTCCGCGATGCAAGGGCCGAAGCGCGAGCGTTCGCTCCCGCGGGCCACGACGTCCGCACGCTCGAACCGTCGCCTCCGGCGTTGATCGACGGGGAGTTCTTCGCAGACGATCCCGCCGCAGTGGGACCCGTCGACGGACCGGTGGTGACCCCAACGTCGGCCGGGACGGTCACGTGGGGCGAGGTCGCTGCGTCGGGCGCCGAGGCAGCCGAATTCGCCGCCGACCGGTGGCTCGGCGCTCATCGCCGCCTGGGCGCGGTGCCCGACGACTATCCGGCCGGTCGAACGGCGTTTCACCGGCTGGCCTACTCGGTGGTCGCCGCAGCCCGGCATCAGACCAACGGCAAGTTCGGGCTGCGGTTCACCGCCGGTGGGTTCGGCACCCCGTTCTTCGGCGATGACGAGCAGGTGCGCATGGTGGGCGACGTGATGGTCCTCCAGTCGGGCGGGTCGGCGACGAGCATGGTGCCCCGATCGATTGCCGAGGCTGCGATGTTCGTCGGCGTCGAGCCGAGCACCGTTGCGGCCGAGGACGATTCGCCCGATCTCGGCGATGTCGACGCGTCGATCGACCTTCGGGCCGACGTGGGCGCGTTCCTCGGCGACTGGTTCGGCTTCGCCACCTCCGTGCTCGAAGAACTGCGCCTCGTCGGCACCACGGCCGATGCCGTCGGACGGGTGCAGCTGTGGCCGGGCCACTTCGACCCGGCCGTCGAGATCGGCGATGCCGAGGCAGGGAGTCGCGCCACGTTCGGGGCCTCGCCAGGCGACGATTCGTCGGCCGAGCCATACCTCTACGTCGGCGCATGGGGCGACGTCGATGCCGCGAACCCCTACTGGAACGCCACGACGTTCGCCGGGGCCACGCTGCCGTTCGAGCGCCTGTTGGCAGCCGACGACCAACGAGGCGAGGCGTTGAGGTTCTTCCGCACCGGATACGACCTCCTGCACGGCTGACTGGATGCGCGACGCTCAGCCTCGCGCAGTCCATCGACCGGGGCGCCAACCTCGCGCACCGGACGCGGGGCCTCGGTCTGACTGCACGAGGTCGAGCATCGGGTCAACTGACTGCACGAAGTTCCGCTTGTGGTGCGATGGCGGGGTCGGGCCCCGAGTCGAACGCCTCGAGTGCCGCGGCGATGGTCAGGAACGACGATTCGCTGAGCCGGCCGTGGATCTCGCCGCCGCCGAACAGACCTTGGGACAGGTAGAGCGAGTGGGGCTGGATGCGGGGTGGCTTGGCCAATTCCTGATCGACCAGCCCTGCCCAGTGGCGGACGACGGTGGCGAAGTCGTCGGGGTCGGCCAGTTGGCCGGCCTGGCCGACGAGCGTCGCGATCATTTCGGCGAACGCAGGCTCCCGCTCCTCGCTGACCTACTGCACCAGCGACTCCGCTTGTGACCACGTGAGGTGGCGTGAGAACACCGCGTCGGCGAACTCGGGGTAGGTCGCGGCGAGTCGGGCCATCTTGGCCAGGCGCTGCGCCTCGGCTCCCGATAGCCCGGCGTAGGCCTTCAGCCAGCACGCAGCAGTGCGGGCGCCCGAGACCTTCCAGCCCGAGTCGGAGTGGAGCCGGACGACCCGGCCGAGCAGGCCGAGCCGCTCGAGGGTCACTCGTTCGGCGCCACCGAGCCGTCGAGCGAACCAAGATCCATACCGCAATTCTAGAGAGGGGGTGTGACATCAACCGCCTGCCGATTCGCCTCACCGGTGGGGACCGAGCGCTCGAGGTTCCGGTGATCGCGTTGCCGAACCTGCGATCCTGGGGGCGGTGACTTCCCCGCCTCGGACGATCCTGCACGTCGACATGGACGCGTTCTTCGTGTCGGTCGAGATCCAGCACGATCCGTCACTCAGGGGCAAGCCGGTCATCGTGGGTGGTGACGGCAGACGCGGCGTGGTGGCGGCGGCCAGCTACGAGGCCCGAGCCCATGGCGTCCACTCGGCGATGCCCTCGGTCCGTGCCCGGCGCTTGTGCCCGCAGGCGATCTTCGTGCCGGGCCACCACGACCGCTACACCGAGGTGAGCGAGCGGGTCATGGAGATCTTCGGCTCGTACACGCCGCTCGTCGAACCGCTCTCGCTCGACGAGGCCTTCCTCGACGTGAGCGGCGCCCGCCGTCTCCACGGCGACGGGCGAACGATCGCCGAGGAGATCCGACGGCGGGTCGAGGAGCAGGAAGGCTGCACCTGTTCGGTCGGGGTCTCGGCCGTGAAGTTCATCGCCAAGCTCGCCAGCGTCCACGCCAAACCGACGGCCAGCCCGATCGGCCCCGTGCCGGGCACGGGGGTCACCGTCGTCGAGCCCGGCGAGGAGCTGGCGTTCCTTCACCCGCACCCCGTGCGGGCGCTGTGGGGGATCGGCAAGGCCACCGAGCCCAAACTCGAGCGGCTCGGGGTGACGACGATCGGCGAACTCGCACAGCTGCCCGAGAAGCTGCTCGTGCGGCACCTCGGCGAGGCCGTGGGCACGCATCTGTACGACCTGAGCCATGCCATCGACCACCGCGACGTGGTGGCCCACGGCGATCCGAAGTCGATCAGCCACGAGGAGACGTTCAGCCGGGACAAGCACAGCCACGATTCCCTGGCCCGCGAGGTCGTGCGTCTCGCCGACTCGGTCGCTCACCGAGCACGGACCAGCGGCTTCACCGGCCGCACCGTGACCCTCAAGCTGCGCTTCAGCGAGGAGTTCCGGACGGTCACCCGCTCGCTCACCCTCGACCGGCCGACGAACACCGGCACCGAGATCGCCCGCCACGGTAAGGCGCTGTTGGCCGAACTCGACCCGAGCCCGGGCGTCCGGCTCCTCGGGATCGGCCTCACGGGGCTGTCGCGGGAGGCGCCGATCCAGCTCAGCCTCGACGCCGACGATCAGCAGGCTTGGAGCGACGTGGCTGATGCGATGGAGGACGTGCGTGCCCGTTTCGGCCGCGACGCCGTGGTCCCGGCCACCCTCGCAGGCCGCGACGGAGTGCGGACCAAGAAGCGGGGCGATCAACAGTGGGGCCCGGACGATGCCCCGGCGACGCGCTGATCGGGTCCCTGTGCCGCGCGTTGTCGAGCCCGGTAACGTATGGAAAGATGACCGACGTGCCGCTCTCCGAGGACGAGGAACGCATCCTCTCCGAGATTGCCCAACAGTTCTACGAGGACGACCCGTCGTTCGCCCGCGAAGTGGCCGAGACGACGCTCTACAACCACTCGTTCCGCAACATCAAGTGGGCGGGCCTGCTGTTCGTCATCGGTCTCGTGCTCCTCGTGGCGATGCTCTCGACCTCGTTCCTGATCGCCTTCCTCGTCGGGTTCGTCCCGATGCTCGCCTCGGCCCTCATCATCGAGCGCAACGCTCGCCGCATGGGCAAGGCCGGATGGGACCAGGCCACCAGCACGATTCGTGCCAGTGGGTTCAAGGACTACCTGGGCAACACGCAGCAGCGGGTCAAGGATCGCCTCAAGCGCGAAGACGAATAGCCGAATTCAGACCTCGACGTCGGATCCCCGGTCGAACGCGACGTCCGATCGGTCGCCACCGATGCGGCGGATCGGCCCGACGCCCAACATGACCGCGGGCCGGAGCAGGCGGCGAGAGCGAGTCGTCACCGAAGTGACGGCATGGACGATCTGCCCGATCTCGCCGGCCGCCTGTTCGGCCGTTTCGGCCTCGGCGTCGCCGATTCCGCTGGGGCCGTAGACCGCCGCCTCGGCGAGCACGCCGATGGTCCGTGCGTGCTCAGCGCCGGTGGGCAGGATCTGGCTTGCCCGACCAGCGGTCTCGGCGTGCGTCTCGCTCGGCACGTCGACCAAGCCGATCAGGCCGAGCTGCGCGAGGCTCTCGTCCCAGGCCAGTTGGACCCGGTCGGCGGCGGACTCGGCGGCGGCGCGCCGGCGTGTTCGGCGGTGGTGGTCGAGTCCAAGGGCGACGAGCACGTATGCCGCCGCCACCAGGAGCATGCCGCCGAGAGCGATCGCGGTCCAGACGAACCAACGCCACAGCCCGTTCGAGTCCGAACCGGCGTCGGCGGTTGCGGCCGCGTCGGCCGCAGGGGCGTTGTCGGGCGTGGCGGCCTCGACGTTGAGGTCGTCGGGCGGCTGCGTGGTCTGCGTTTCGGGCTGCGTCGTCGCGCTCGGCAGGGTGGTGGCAGTGTTGGGGTTCCCGCCCGACTGCACCTGCTGCTCGGGCACCCCCGTGTAGGTCTCGGCACCCGGTGCGCCCCGTCCCGGTGTCGGTTCGAACGGCACCCAGCCCAGACCTGCGAAGTACACCTCGGGCCATGCATGAGCGTGTTCGCCGCGCACCGAGAAGAGGCCGGGCTCGACCTCGATGCCCGGTGTGAAGCCCACCGCCACACGCGCCGGGATCCCCAGCGAGCGGGCCATCGCCGCGAAGGCACCGGCGAACTGCTCGCAGTATCCCGCCCGATCGACCAGGAGGAACCGCTCGAGGTCGTCGCCGGTGTGGCCGCCTGGCACGCTGAGGTCGTATCTGAAGCCGCGCAGGAAGTCCTGGAGGAGCAACGCCGACTCGTAGGGCGTGGGGTCGGCCACGACACCGGAGGTCTTCTCGACCGCCAACTGCGCCACGCTGGAGGGGAAGTCATCGGGCAACTGGAGGTGTGCCTCGGTGATGTCCTCGGGGTAGACACCCGTCGTGTCGCGGAGCGTGTCGGCGTCGAACGTCGGGAGGTCCGATCGGACCGTGTAGCTGACCCCGTCGCTGTCGAGGATGTCGGTGTCGACGATGAGGGTCGAGGAGAACTCGTCGTAGCGGAGATCGAGGTCGGCCTCGACCTCTCGGGGCTCGAAGGCCGCGGGCAACCAGATCGCCGCCAGTGCCTTGACCTCGAAGGTCTGGCTCACCGGCGCGAACGTCGAGGGCGACTCGCCGCTCCCCTCGAGGCCACCGCTCGCCCGCCCGTACGAGCCGCTCGACGACCAGATCCGTCCGTCGAAGGAGTCGAGCGCCGTGAGCCGCCAGTAGGCCCGAACGTCGCTCTCGACCGTGAACACCTCGACGTTCGCCTGATCGACGAGCCGGCGCCGGATGTCGACCAGCGGCGAAACCGTGACGCGTGACTGCGGCGCGTTGGTGTTCGGCTCGAGTTCCACGAGGGGCGCAGCACCGGCACCGGGAAGGCTCGGGCCGCTGATCGACGCCGCCAGGACGGCGATGAGCAGCATGATCGTGCCGGTGCCGATGAGGGCGGCGCTCCCGCGACCTGAGCTGCCGGCCACCCACTGGCCGGTGCGGGTCTGGCGTGCGACCCGGTGCACCAGGAAGAACGCAAGCGCTGCGACGACTGCGACCAACGTGGCCGGCGTGCGCTGGTGGTCGTCGGCGAGCACGGCGCTGAACACGAAGATGGTCCCTGACGGGAGCATGGCCTCCACCGGGAGGTCGAGCCTGAAGCAGGCCCAGTCGGACACGAAGGCCGAGATCCAGAGCGCGGCTGCGCACAGGATCAGGAAGCCGGTGACCGGAACCGTCGGTGTGGGGGTCTCGCCGAAGAGCGCGAGGGCGGTGTCGAGATCGCCGGCCAGCCGGTCGAAGCTGCTCGGTGTGGGAAGGCCCAACACGGTCGAGCGTGGTTCGAACAGGACGACCGTCGTCACCAGTGCAGCGAACGGGAGCAGGCACGCCACGAGCGCGAGTGATCGTCCGGTGCGACGGAGGCCCATCAGGAAGAGGTGTGCGACCACAGCGGTGACGAGAAGCGGCGCCACGTGGTCGTTGCCCACGAAGAGCCGGCCGAGGCTCACGAGTGCCGCGATGCTGAGTCCCAGAAGGGTGACTTCGCGTCCTACCTCGAGGCGGTCTTCCCACCACCGGGCACCTTTGGGCTCGACCACGGTCATCGGGTGCCGACCCTCGCGCGCGAACGGGAGGACGCGTGAGATCCCTGCCACACCGAACGGAACGACGTGCCGGTGGGGATGCTGAGCATCGAGGCGCCAGGGAGCGCGCTGGGAGTACCCGAGGTCCCGAACATGACGAAGGTCAGTCGACCGAACCCGACCGCGGCCCGCTTCACGCCCAGCTGCTCGCTGCCACGGAGCGCTCCGCTCACGACGACGAGCGCTCCGTTGCTCCCACTTCGCCCGATCGTTCGAGCCGTCGTCGCCGGGTCCGACCGGTTCGAGCGTGAAACGAGGGAGAGACGCTCGAAGATCGACTCGAGGTGCGCGTGACCGCTGCCGAGGTCGGTCTCACTGCCGTCGGTGGCGACGAGCCTGACCAGGTCGCCCCGCCGCCAAGCCGCGTTGATGATGCTGGCCGCAGCCGACACCGCCTGCTCGAACACCTGCGGGACGAACGATCCGTGTCGCTGGTCGAGCAGCACGGTCGTGCGGCCCTGCCACGGCAGTTCGTCCTGCCTGACGACCAGGTCGCCGGTGCGGGCAGTCGATGCCCAGTGAACTCGTCGGAGGTCGTCGCCGATGACGTAGGGCCGCAGCGCATGGAACTCGTCACCCGAACGACCCAGCGCGCTCGGGTGAGCTGCACCAGAGGTCGGATCCGGTCCGGCGGCCTGCCGGGGTGGCTCGATCTGGTCGACCCGCGGGAAGACGGTCAGCGAGGCGGTTCCCGCCGCCCTCGTCCTGACCGACGTGAGGCCGAACGGGTCGGTGACCACGACGTCGAGCGGGCCCACCTCGACCACGCCGCGTCGATCGGACGGCAGCCGATACGCGATCGTGGCCGATTCGCCACCGCGCAGGGGGTTGACCAGCAGATCGGCTCCGCTTGTTCCGGTCACCGGGTCGAGAAGGCGAAGCACCGGCGTACGCGACGCCCGCAGGTTGCGGATCCGGATGGTCGAACGCGCGGGGGTGCCGGCGTGGACCCGCAAGGGCGTGATCTTCCGCCCGGCACCGAGGTCGAGCCGCGACAGGACGACCCAGCCGAAGCAGATCGCCAGCAGGATTCCGGCTGCAGCTCCGCAGATGTAGAGCTCGACGAGCCCGAAGACCCGGCCGCCGACGAGCAGGCCGGCCGCCGTGGCCCCGACCAGCAGCCCGGCTCGGGTCAGCACGTCGCCTCAGCCCGTTGCCCGAGGCACCGGAACCGATGCGACGATCTCGTCGAGGATCCCTGCGGCGTCGCGGCCCTGCTGTTCGGCTTCGGGCGTGATCATCACGCGGTGGGAGACGACCGAGGCAGCCAGTGCCTTCACGTCGTCGGGCGTGGTGAAGTCGCGTCCGCTCATCGCCGCCCGGGCTCGGGCTGCCCGCTGGAGTGCCAGGACCGACCGTGGCGACATGCCGAGGCTGAGCGCCGGATGTCGTCGGCTCGCCTCGGCGAGATCGACGAGGTACGCCTTGAGCGGCTCGGCGACATGGATCCGACGCGCCGCTTGCACCATGGCCGTGATGTCGGTCGCACGCAGCACGGGCCGGACGTCCTCGAGGGCGTCGTGCTCGCCGTGCTGGTCGAGCATGTCGAGCTCGGCTGCACGGTCGGGGTAGCCCATCGACCCGCGCAGGAGAAAGCGGTCGAGCTGACTGTCGGGCAGGGGATAGGTGCCCTCGTGCTCGATCGGGTTCTGCGTCGCGATCACCATGAACGGCGCCTCGAGCACATGGGTCGTGCCGTCGACGGTGACCTGCCGTTCGGCCATGGCCTCCAGGAGTGCGGCCTGGGTCTTCGGCGACGCCCGGTTGATCTCGTCGGCCAGCACGACGTTGGCGAAGATCGGACCCGAGCGGAACTCGAACTCGTCGGTTCCACGGTGGAACACCGAGACCCCGACGACGTCGGTGGGGAGCAGGTCGGGTGTGAACTGCACCCGACCGAACGATCCGTCGATCGAGGCGGCCAGCGCCTTCGCAAGGCTTGTCTTGCCGACCCCCGGCACGTCCTCGATGAGCATGTGGCCTTCTGCCACGAGACAGAGGACGGCCAGTTCGACGACGTCGCGCTTGCCCTGGATGACGGTCTCGATGTTGTCGACGAGGCGCTGGACGTACTCCGAGAAGCTCGCCGCTCTCGGCGTCGTGCGTTCCGCGGTCGTCACGCCTTGGGTTCCTCTCATCAGGGCTGGCAGAGGTGAAATGGTATTGGACCGCGGGTCGTGGCGGGCCGTCGCGGCGACAACATCCCTACGCTGCGCTGATGGTCGTGCTCGGAATCGACGTTGGAGGGACGAAGCTGGCGGTCGGCGTGATCGACGACGGAGGAGCGCTGCTGGCCCGGGCCCAGCGCCCGACCTCGGCCGCCTCGACCGGCGAGCTTCTCTTCGCCGAGCTCGTCGAGCTCGTTCGTGGGCTCGATGCCGGCCTGCTCGACTCGTGCACGGCGATCGGGGTCGGATGTGGTGGGCCGATGACCAAGGGAGGAGAGGAGGTGTCGCCGCTGAACATCGTCGCCTGGCGCGGTTTTCCCCTTCGATCGCGGCTCGAGGCCGAGTTCGCGCGCCCGGTCGGGGTCGACGGCGATGCCAAGGCGCTGGCGAGGGGTGAAGGGTGGGTCGGGGCGGCAGCCGGGGTCAGCGATTTCGTGGCGATGGTGGTGTCCACCGGCGTCGGCGGCGGAATCGTGTTGGACGGGAGAATGCTCGACGGTGCCGCCGGCAACGCCGGGCACATCGGGCATGTGATCGTCGAGCCCGAAGGCCGTCCCTGCGCGTGCGGCGCACGTGGCTGCCTCGAAGCCGAGGCCTCCGGCACGGCGATCGCTGCGAGCACCGGCCGTCCCGCGGCCGAGGCACCTCACGAGGTGCGCGTGCGGACCGGGATGCTGGTCGGGCGGGCGGTCGCGTCAGTCGCCAACCTGCTCGACCTTCGGCTCGCGGTGGTGTCGGGCTCGGTGGCGCTGGGCTTCGGCGATGTCTTCTTCGAGGCGGCTCAAGCCGAGGTCGATCGCACCGCAAGGCTCGACTTCTCGGTCGGAACGCGCATCGTGCCGGGCGAGCTCGGCGACGAGGGCCCGCTCGTCGGAGCGGCAGCGGTCGCGCTGTTCGGCTGAGGTCGGTCGCTACCGTCGCGTCATGCGTGTCGGTGTGGTGATCCTGCCCGACCAGCGATGGGCTGACGGTGGGTGGCGATGGAAGCGGGCCGAGGAGCTCGGGTTTGCTCATGCCTGGACCTACGACCACATCGGCTGGCGTTCGCTGAGCCAGGGCCCTTGGTTCGGCGCGATGCCGACGTTGACCGCGGCGGCCGCTGCGACGTCGACCATCCGCCTCGGCACGATGGTGGCGTCGCCGAACTTCCGTCATCCGGTGCCCTTCGCCCGCGACGTGCTCGCGCTCGATGACGTTGCGGGAGGCCGACTCAGCCTGGGGCTCGGGGCGGGTACGCAGGTCGGGGATGCGACGGTGTTGGGGGAGGGCGGACCGTCCCCGCGCGTGCGCCTGCAACGCTTCGAGGAGTTCGTGACGCTGCTCGACACGCTGCTGACCAATGACACGGTCACGTCGGCAGGCCGGCACTTCTCCGCGCTCGACGCACCGATGGGGCCCGGGTGCGTACAGGAGCCACGGGTTCCGTTCGTGGTCGCTGCCACCGGCCCGCGAGGCATGCGCCTGGCAGCCCGAAAAGGCGATGGCTGGGTCACCACGGGTGACCCGAACCGTGGGGAGATCGGCATGGATGCCGTCGAGGGCTCTGCGTCGGTGCGGGCACAGATGGACCGGCTGCGCGCGGCCTGCGACGCTGAAGACCGCGATCCGGTGACGATCGAGCGCTACGCCCTCACTGGACTGACCCTCAGCTCGGGACTCGGCTCGGCGGAGGAGTTTCGCGAGACCGTCGGCCGCTACGAGGGCATCGGCGTCGACGAACTGATCGTGCACTGGCCGCGAGCATCCGACTGGTTCGTCGGCGACCTGGACCACTTCGAGTCGGTGGTGTCGTCGGTGCTCTAGTCGAGGCTGTCGAGGACCTGCCGGGCTCGTGCCGGGATCCCGAACTCGCCAGTCGAACCCAGCTCCTCGCCGAGGGCGCCCGCTCGTTGTGCCTGCTCGCGCGCCCGGTCCGACTCGCCTCGTTCGGCCAACAACTGCGCCCAGTCGAGGTGCTCGGAGGCAAGATAGGGCTTGGCGCCGGCGCGCTCGCTCAAGCCGATGGCCGCGCGGAAGTGAGCGTCCGAGGCATCGAAGTCACCCAGGCGCGCAGCGACCACCGCGAGACCGTGGTCGTTCGCGTCGGTGATGCTGACGCCGCTCCAGTTGAATGTGCCGGCGAAAGGCAACAGGCGCTCGTAGATGTGACGCATCGCGGCCTCGTCGATCGGGATGGTTCGCGTGAGCCGACCGAGCCCACACAGTGTGACCGGGTACTCGACGTCGGGTGGCACCGCCGCGAAGCCATCGGCCGTCAGGAACGCAACGTGCTCGACCGCTCCGTCAGGGTTCCCGCTCTCGGAGCACGCGCCGGCGAGGGCCACCCGCCACACAGGAGCACCCGGTTGTTCAGTGACGCGGTCTTCCAGAGCCGAGACGAGTTCACCGACCCGACCTTGGGCCCGCCGGACCATGTAGAAGAGGCCGCCCACGAAGGCCATCACCTGAGCCTTGCTCACCCCGTGATCCGTGCCGTACGCCATGGCGTCGAGGATCTGGGCTTCGGCTTCGTCGAGGTCGCCGACGAACGCACTGATCATCGCCGAGCGGTTGCGGGCGAGCCACACGAAGATGGGTCGACGGAGTCGATCGGCGATGTCCTCGATGATGCCGAGTCGACGGAACATCTCGGCCCGCTCGCCGAGGGCGGCACTGACACAGAGCTCACCGGAGTGGATGTAGAAGTCGGCGACCGGATCCCGCCAGTCCTGCGCTGCGGCTTCCTCGTCGAAGCGGCGCAGGAGCCCGAGAAAAGGCTCGGATCCGTCGATCAAGGCCCAGCCGCCCAACATGGCGTCCATCATGGCGAGGGGGTCACCGGTGACCTTCGCCATCTCCAACGCCTCCGACGCGAGCCGACGCCGACGTTCGTGTTCGCCAGTCCACTGGAGCTCGACGGCCAGTGTCGACATGAGACGTGCCCGCATCGGAGAAGGGTCTTCGCCGATGCCGTCGAGGGCCGACTCGAGCAGTGCGATGAGCTCGTGATCGACACCACTGTCTGCTCCGGGGCTGGTGAAGACCGTGGCCGCCTCTGCGACCCGCTCGGGGTCAGCGAGTTCGCGGCCGGTCTCGGCCGCGGCGAACCCGAGGTCGCGGAACCGAGGGTCGTTGGCGGCCCGTAAAACCCTGGCCAATTCGATCTGCAGGTCGAACTGCAGATCGGCATGCGGAGTCGTGAGCAGTTCGAGATCGGTGATCGCGCGGTCGAGGTGTCGAGCAGCCGCCTCGAAGGCCAGATCGTCGGTCGCACGGTCTGCAGCCCGGCGGCAGAACTCGATCGCCTTGGCCGGGTCGCCGGCCAAGGCACCTTCGCTGAGATGATGAGCCAGCCCGTCGAGATGGTCGTCGAGATCGAGCGCATGGGCAGCTTCGATGGCCTCGCCGACCTGCCAGTGCATCCGAACCCGACGGTTGGTGCTGAGCTCCTCGTAGAGCGTCGAGCGCACCAGGGCGTGGGCGAAGGCATACCGGCCGAACCGGCCCGTGACCTCTCGGACGATCGACGCGCCGGCGGCCTCGTCGAGCGCGTCGAACACATCGTCCTTCGAAAGTCCGCTCAACGCCTCGATGATGGCGACGTCGAACTCCGGCCCGATGACGGCGCCGATCGACAACGCGGTGTTGGCCGCGTCGGACAGTCGCGACAGACGTCTGCCGACCACTTCGCGAATGCCCTCCGGGATCCCGATCTCGGCCAGCGTGATGTCGCTCTCCCAACGCCCCTCCCGTTGCACGATCAGCCCCGACTCGGCGAGGTGCAGGAGCATCTCGCCGATGAAGAACGGGTTGCCCTGGGTCTCCTGGTGCACGGCCGCGGCGAGCTCGAGCCCCGATTCCTCGAGGCCATGGCCTGCCGCGTGCTCCATGAAGTCCGTGACCTCACCCGCGTCGAGACCCAGGAGATCGAGACGCTCGACCCCAGGTTCGCGACGGAGATCGGCGAGCACGTCGGACAGTGGGTGCGAGCGGTCGAGGTCGGTGTCGCGGTACGTGGCGAGGATGAGCAGCGGGGTGGCGGCCGGTCGTCGGAGCAGATGGCGAAGGAGCAGCAACGAGGGCTTGTCGGCCCAGTGGACGTCGTCGAGTACCAGGACGATCGGCGTCGATCTGCTGACGGCCTCGAGCAGGTCGCTCACCGACTCGAACAGGCGGTGACGCTCGGTCTCGCTCTCGGTCCGGACCGGCTCAGGCAGCTCTGGGATGAGATGCGCAAGGTCGGGGATGAGCCTCGTCATCTCGCCGCCGAGCGCCCCGAGCTCGTCGCGAAGTCGGTCGACCGGTACCGAATGGACGTAGTGGCGGAGTGCCTCGGCGAAGGGTTGGTAGGGGACGTCGAGCTCTTCAGCGCATCGTCCCCAAAGCAGCAACGCACCCTGTTCGTGGGCGAGCTTGACCGTCTCGGTGACCAGCCGAGTCTTGCCGACGCCCGGTTCACCCGACACGAGGACCACACGCCGCGTCCCCTCAGCCGCCTCCTTCCAGGCCGTGATCAGGTTCTCGCGCTCGGCGGATCGGCCGGCGAAGGGGAATGCGGGTGAGGTCTCGACGAACCCCGGTAGCGGGACCGAAGCGACGTCGTCCGACGTGTGGCTCTCGGGTGTCCAGGCGACCTCGCAGACGGCGATCGCGGCGGGGAGTCCCTTCAGGTCAAGCTCGCCCAGCGGCGTGAGCGCGAGCTGGCTGCGCGACCCAGCGAGCGCGCGAACCAGGTCGCTGACCAGGATCTGGCCGCCGTCGGCCTCGGCACAGAGACGTGAGGCCTCGATCACCGGGGTGCCGAACCAGTCGTCGTCCTCGAAGGTCGCATCTCCCGCGCTCACGCCGATGCGCATGGCCAGCGCAGGGCCTTCGGCCCGCCGGTTCCGGCGGTCGATCGATCGCTGCATCGCCACCGCCCCGCTGAGGGCATCGGCTGCACTGGTGTAGGAGACCATCAGCGCATCACCGATCGTCTTGACCTCGCGGCCGCCCGTCTCCTCGATGGCACCACGGAGGTCGGTGAAGTGGTCGCGACGAAGTTCGTCGGCCGCCACGTCGCCGATCTCTGCGGTGACCTCGGTCGATCCGACGAGATCGGTGAACAGGATCGTCACCAGCCCAGATGTACTCATCGCACCCCCACAGGCTCGGCCTGGGTTCCCAGCACCGAGTGGGCGAAGCGTACGTCAGCCGGCGAGGCCGGGTCGTCGAGCCACCGATCGGACCGCCGGGTCACCGTTCGTCGCAGGGTCGTGGCGCGCCGCAAGGAATCGGGACGGCTCGTGTCAGAGCGGCGGTACGGTCGGCGCATGCGATTCAGCATCTGGCCCTCGCCCGCCAACTCGTGGGACGACATCCTCGCCCTGACGCAGCACTGCGAGGCCACCGGGTGGGACGGCGTCTACTTCGCCGACCACTTCATGCCGAACGCGGCCGATACCACGACGATGGATGGCCCCACGATCGAGTGCTGGTCGGTGCTGACCGGTCTCGCCGCGCTCGTCCCGCGCATCCGGCTGGCCCCGCTGGTGTCGAGCATCACCTATCGCCACCCCGCCGTGCTCGCCAACATCGCCGCGGCGGTCGATCACATCAGCGGCGGGCGGCTGACGCTGGGTGTCGGCGCAGGATGGCAGGAGAACGAGCACGCGGCGTACGGCCTCGCCCTCGGATCGGTGAAGGAGCGACTGGATCGTTTCGACGAGGCGTGCGCGGTGTTGCGCGGCCTGCTCGACGACCCCCGTACTTCCTTCGAGGGGGAGCACTACGTCATCGCTGATGCGCCCAACCAACCCGCACCGGTCCAGGACCGACTCCCACTGCTGATCGGGGGCGGGGGTGAGAAGCGGACCATGAAGATCGCCGCGACCCACGCCGACGAGTGGAACGCGTGGACGACCCCCGACGTCCTCGAGCACAAGGTCGGCGTCCTGAGGAAGCACTGTGACGATCTCGGTCGCGATCCGGCCGGAATCAAGGTGTCGACTCAGGCACTTCTGTTCCTCTCGACCGACGAGGAGTGGCTGGCCGACAAGCGAGTCGATCTCGGGCGCGCCTCGTTGGTGGGTACGCCGGCGGAGGTGACCGAACAGATCGCGGCCTACCAGCTCGCCGGGTGCGACGAGTTCATCGTTCCGGGCTTCACGCTCGGCAACCTCGATCGATCGATCGAGACCTGCGACCTGTTCATGACCCAGATCGCGACCCACTTCGCCTGAACGGGCTGGTCCTACACTCGGCACATGGATCCTGCGTTCACTCCTGAGGCCGAGCAGTACCGCGAGAAGGTGCAGGCGTTCCTCGCCGAGCACCTTCCGGCCTCGTGGGAAGGCATCGGATCGCTCCCGAGCGACTCGGTGTACGAGTGGACCGGTGAGTGGCGCAAGATCCTTCACGAGAACGGCCTGCTGGCTGCCTCGTGGCCAGCCGAGTACGGCGGAGGCGGGCTCACCGAGCTCGAACAGGTGGTCCTCGCCGAGGAGTTCGGAAGGGCCGGCGTGCCCGCCGGCGGCCCGAACGACGTGTTCGGCATCCAGATGGTCGGCAACACCATCCTCCAGTGGGGAACCGAAGCGCAGCGCAAGCACTTCCTGCCCCGGATCCTGAGTGGGGAGGACGTCTGGTGCCAGGGCTACAGCGAGCCCAACGCGGGGTCCGACCTCGCCAACCTGGGCTGTCGGGCTGACCTCGACGGCGACGAATGGGTGATCAACGGCCAGAAGATCTGGACCTCGGCCGGGCACCTGGCCAACTGGATCTTCGTGCTGACCCGCACCGATCCCGACGCCGGGAAGCACAAGGGGATCACGTTCCTCCTGTGCCCGATGCAGCAGCCCGGCGTCGAAGTGCGTCCGATCGAGATGATCTCGGGCGACTCGGAGTTCAACGAGGTGTTCTTCACCGACGCCCGCACGGCGAAGGAGAACGTGGTGGGCGAGGTGAACGGTGGCTGGGGCGTGGCCATGACCCTGCTCGGCTACGAGCGGGGCGAGGCCGCGGCCACCTTTCCCCTGATGTTCCGCACCGAGCTCGACCGCCTGCTCGCGCTCGCCGAGGAGCGAGGCGTGAACGACGTCCCGACCATCCGGCAGCGCCTCGCCGCGGCGTACACCGACGTGGAGATCATGCGCTTCACCGGCATGCGGACGCTCACCAGGTACCTCGAGGGCGAGCAGCCGGGCCCGGAGTCGGGCATGTTCAAGGTGTTCTGGAGCGAGTACCACCGCCGGGTCACCGAGCTCGCGCTCGACATCCTCGGGCCCGATGCAATGGTGCCGAGCGGTCGCTGGCCGGCCAGCTCGTTCCAGACCGACGACCCCGGCGCACCGAACGACAGCGCCAGCTGGATCGGGGCGTTCTACAACGCTCGGGCGGGGACCATCTACGCAGGCACGAGTCAGATCCAGAAGAACATCCTGGGCGAGATGGTCCTCGGCCTCCCGAAGGAGCCCAAGTCCGATCGCGGCGCATGGAAGGACGTGAAGAGCTGAGTCTCCGGGTCGTGTTTCGGGGGGCCCTGGTCGTGATCACGCGGCCGCGGCTGTGGCCGACAGCCCTGCGCGAGTTGCGGGCGTTCACCCCGCGGCGGTGGTGGACCCAGCGGCCGTTCCTTCCCCTGCCGGATCCGGAGCTGATGCGGTTTCGCATGGTGACCGCGTACGGCGACGCCGAGGCGCCGTTCGCTCCTGACGACCTCGTCACGTGGCTCGAGTGGTGTCGCAACTGGCACCGGACCATCGGCTGAGGCTCAACGAAACGGCCGACGTTGCTCGATTCGGCCCGTCTATCCTCGCCGCCCATGAGTCGGGCCCTCGTGCTCAACGCGACCTACGAACCGCTGGGTGTCGTCGCGCGTCGTCGGGCGGCGGTGTTGGTGTTGTGCGAGAAGGCCGTCACGGTGGTGACCTCAGGTGAGGTGTTGCGCGCAGAGCGGTGCAGCATCGACGTGCCCTCGGTGATCCGCCTCCGCGACTACGTGAAGGTTCCGTACCGACGGCTCGCCCCGCTCAATCGCCGAGCTGTCTTCGCCCGTGACGAGCACCGTTGCCAGTACTGCAACGGTCCCGCCGAGAGCATCGACCACGTGCATCCACGAAGCCGCGGTGGCGGCCACACGTGGGACAACGTGGTCGCCGCGTGCAAGCCGTGCAACCTCTCCAAGCGCGACCGCCTGCTCTCAGAGACCTCCATGCGGTTGCGGCGTCCTCCGCGCGAGCCGCGGGGAATGAACTGGCTGGCGCTGGGCCTCCCGTCGGTGCCGCCTGAATGGGACGAGTACTTCCGCTCGGGTGCCATCCCTGCCTGATCGCTGGCAGGTCGAGCGGTTCGGTCTCGGGGCCGGCGAATTCCACGCGCTCGATGTCGTCGAGCCCGTCGCCAGGACGGTGTGGGTGAGCCGACCCCCGACGCCAGCGCTGGTGCTCGGCTCGATGCAGTCGTCCGAGATCGTCGACCCGGCCGTGGCTGCGCGTCTCGGCGTGGACGTGGTTCGACGCCGCAGCGGGGGCGGAGCGGTCCTGGTGGTCCCGGGCGAGCTCTGCTGGATCGATCTGCTGATCGATCGTGACGACCCGTTGTGGGACGACGACGTCGGACGGGCCATGCACTGGGTGGGCGAACTCTGGCAGTCAGCGCTCGCCGGCCTCGGAGTCACTGCCGAGGTGCATCGTGGCCCACTCGTGCGGACTGCCTGGTCCGACCTGGTGTGCTTCGCAGGGCTCGGTCCGGGGGAGGTGGTGGGAGAAGGTGGGGAGAAGCTGGTCGGCGTGAGTCAGCGGCGCACCAGGACCTGGGCGCGGTTCCAGACCGCCTGTCTCGTGCGGTGGGATCCATCGTCGATCCTCGACCTGCTGACCGCCCACCTGTCCGACGGCGGCCTGCCGCTCGCCCGAGCGGCAGGCGGGACGGGCCGGACGGTCGCGGACCTCGAAGCGGCGGTGCTCGCCTCGTTGCCTGCCGCCTGAGGCGGCACGGACACCCCGACCGAGCGAGCAGGGCGGGTCTGCGCGTCTCCTCATCCAAGGGTTGTGGGTGAAAAAGTCATCAAATTGGGACATTACGCATTGACAGTGGGGGAGTTGATACGTACGGTGGGGATCACTTCGAGGGCAGGCCTCGGAAGCGGAGACGGCAGGGAGCAGGGACGTGTTCACGGGCACGCACGAGCGCGCGATCGACGACAAGGGACGGGTCGTCGTACCGGCAGAGTTCCGCGCACAGCTGGCCGACGGGGCTTACCTCGGCCGCTTGGAGCGCAATCTCGGCCTCTGGCTTCCTGGCGAGTTCGCGGCGCGGGTCGACGCGCTCAAGGCCCAGGCGGCCGAAGGTGAGCTGAGCCGCGACGAGGTTCGGGCATGGCTGGCCGCGGCCGCCTCGGTGAAGCTCGACGGTCAGCATCGGATCTTCCTGCCGTCGGCGCTCAGACTCCACGCCGGACTCGACGACCAGATCGTCTTCACCGGCGGGTGGACCTATCTCGAGATCTGGAACGAGGCCCGCTGGCGTCAGGTCCAGCTCACCGGAGACGACGCCGTGATGAACGCCGTTGAGCGGGAGTTCGCGTGAACAGCAGGGACGAGGGGCCGCGCACGTGCAGCCTCTCGGTCGACACGGTGGTAGGCAACTTCTCCGCCCGCTTCCCATCGAGTCCGAACCGGGGAGACATCCCGGCGGGCGCCCGTCGACCGGGGGGCTGCAGGTGAGCGGCCCGTTCGTGCATCGCCCGGTGATGCTCGCCGAGTGCGTCGAGATCCTCGCAGCGGCCCCGGCTGGACGATACGTCGACGCGACGATCGGTGGGGCCGGCCATGCCGAGGCCGTGCTCGGCGCCCATCGGGGTCTCGAGTTGCTGGGACTCGACCAGGACTCAGATGCGATCGAGGTGGCCCGGACACGCCTCCTCCCGTTCGGCGACCGGGTGCAGCTGGTCCGGACCCGGTTCGACCGACTCGCCGAGGTGATCGCCGGGCTCGACGACCTCCCGGTGACCGCGATCTTCTTCGACCTCGGGGTCAGCTCACCGCAGCTCGATCGGCCCGAGCGTGGGTTCTCGTACCGCACCGACGGTCCGGTCGACATGCGCATGGACGACCGACAATCCACCTCGGCGCGCGATCTGGTCAACGAGCTGAGCGCCGGCGATCTCGCCGACCTGCTCCGTCGGTTCGGCGACGAGCGACATGCGATGCGGATCGCTCGCGCCATCGTCGCCGCCCGCCCGATCGAGCGGACGCAGCACCTGGCCGAGACCGTGCGCGACGCCGTCCCTGCTGCCGCCCGCCGCACCGGCGGGCACCCCGCCACGCGCACGTTCCAGGCGCTGCGAATCGCGACCAACGACGAGCTCGGTGCGCTGGTGTCGGCGCTCGACCAGGCGCTGGACGTGCTCGCACCCGACGGACGGTGTGCGGTTCTCACCTACCACTCGGGCGAGGACCGCATCGTCAAGCGTCGCTTCTCCGCTGCTTGTCGCGGCCCCAACGTCCCCCGCGGGGTGCCCGTGATGGAGACGCCCACGGGCCCGTTCGCCCCACTGACCCGCAAACCGCTCCGTCCCACCGACGACGAGATCGCCCAGAACCCGCGAGCCCGCAGCGCCCGTCTCCGAGCGGTGCGGCGTCGCACAGAACCAGCACGGAGAGATTCATGAGTCCCGTTCAAGCCGTGGCGAGGCGTCTCGTCTCGCCCAAGGCTCCGGCGTCGCCGGAACCACGACCCCGTCTCCGAGTGGTCGAACAACCGGCGACCTCGCCGCGACGCTTCGTCCGTAAGGGTCCGGTCATCAGCGCAATCCTGTTCGTCGGCCTGTTGGCGCTGTCGGCATCGCACGCACTCCTCGTCCAAGGGCAGGTCACCCTCGACGGACTCGACGAGGCGGTCGCCGCCCAGCAGGAGGAATACCACCGGGCAAGACTCGAGGTCGCGCGGCTCGAAGCGCCCGAGCGCATCGTCAACGAGGCCATCATCCGTCTGGGCATGGTCGAGCCGGCCGACGTCGTCTACCTCACGCCCGCCGAGGCCGAGAGCGGTGTCGACCACCGGGTCGGCGACGATGTCGACGAGACCTGGCTCGCCATCAAGCCCTACCTCGAGCGCAGCTCCTGAGCCGGTGAGCGAGATCCGCCTGTGAACCCACGTCCAGGGGCGCGCCGAGTGCGACCCCAGCGCCGCCTCGCCGCGCTCTGCTGTGTCCTGTTGATCCTCTTCGCCACGGTCGTCTGGCGACTCGTGTCGCTCCAGGCCGTCGGCGATGCGCGCTACACCGACTTCAGCGAGGCACAGCGGGTGCGGAGTGTCGAGCTGGCAGCCGATCGTGGTTCCATCTTCGACCGAAACGGCAACGACCTCTCGGTCTCCATTCCGCAGCGGACCGTGTGGGCCGACCCGTCGCTGGTCGCGGATCCCCTTGCCTCCGCGGCCGCCCTGTCGCCCGTGCTCGGCCTCTCGCGCAGTGATCTCGAGGAGAAGCTGCAGCGTGACAGCTCGTTCGTCTACCTGGCCCGTCGGGCGCCCGATCCGGTGGCCGACGACGTCGAGGCTCTCGGATTGGACGGCATCTACCTGCTCGACGAGCCGAGCCGGATCTTCCCTTCGGGCGATCTCGCCCGCGGGCTCTTGGGGACCGTCGACGTCGACAACGTGGGACTCACCGGCCTCGAGGCGCAGTACGACGCCGTGCTCACCGGCGAGGCCGGCGAACTGATCCTCGAACGCGATCCGACCGGGCGCACGATCGCTGCCGCGCAACGTCGCGTCGAGCCGGCGCGACGGGGTCACGACCTCGAGCTCACCATCGATCGCAGCTTCCAGTTCGAGACCGAGCGGCTCCTGGCCCAGCGTGTCGAACAGACCGGTGCCAAGGGTGGCACGGTCGTGATCGCCCGCCCCGAGACCGGCGAGATCCTCGCGATGGCGAACATGGCGACCGACCCCGAGACCGGCGAGGTGTACTCGAGCGGGAGCAACGGCGCGCTCATCAGTGTGTTCGAGCCCGGATCGGTGAACAAGATGATCACCTTGTCTGGCGCCCTCGAAGACGGATGGGTGACCCCCGAGACCGGGATCGAGGTCCCCGACCACCTCCAGGTCGCCGATTACGAGTTCACCGATCACGATCCGCACCCGACCGGGACCTACTCGGTCACCGACATCCTGGTGGACTCGAGCAACATCGGCACGATCAAGCTGGGCCAGATGCTCGGGAAGGACCGACTCGATCACTACCTCCGCGAGTTCGGGTTCGGCGAGCGCACCGCCCTCGACTTCCCGAACGAGTCCCGCGGGCTCATGCTCGACCCCGACGCCTGGTCGGGGACTTCGATCGGCTCGATTCCGATCGGTCAAGGCATCGCCGTGACCGCCATGCAGATGCTCTTCGCGTTCAACACCATCGCCAACGACGGCGTGTACGTACCGCCCCGAGTGGTCCTGGCCGAAGTCGACGAACACGGCGATCGGCACCCGCTCGACGTCCCCGACCAACGGCGCGTCGTGTCCGAGCTGACGGCCGACCAGATGCGGACGATGCTGGGTCTGGTGGTCGCCGAGGGGACGGGCACCAACGCTCAGGTCGACGGCTACCCCGTGGCCGGAAAGACCGGCACCGCCCGCAAGCCCCAGCCGGGGGGTGGGTACGAAGATGCCGCGGGGAACTTCCAGTACGTCGCGACCTTCGTGGGGTTCGCGCCGGTCGAGCACCCCGAGCTGTCGATCATCGTGGTGCTCGACGAGCCCTCGAGCACGATCTTCGGTGGCTCGGCGTCGGCGCCCCTCTTCGCCGATCTCGCACGGTACGGCCTTCGTCAGCTCCAGATCCCCCCGGTCTCCTCGGTCGACCCCGACGATCCGGACACGGTGCCCGACAAGGTCAGGGCGCAGCCCGCCGGAACCAGCGAGGTGCCTGCTGCCGGCACCGGGGGCACGGCAGATTCGCCTGCCGACCCGTCGGTCACGACGACGACCACCATCACCGCACGCGATGTTCCGTACGGACCAGACTGAAACCGTGCGTCTCAGTGACCTCCTCGACGGCCTGTCCGATGTCGAGCTCCGGCTCGCCGGCACCGTCGGCGACCCCGACGTGGTCAACGTCGTGCAGCACTCGTCGCGGGTCGGTCGCGGCGCAATGTTCTGCTGCGTACGTGGGAGTCGTAGTGACGGCCACGATCTCGCCGGCGACGCGGTCGGGGCTGGTGCGGTGGCGCTGTTGGTCGACCACGAACTCGGCGTCGATGTCCCACAGGTGGTCACGCCCGACGTTCGCGCAGCGCTCGGCCCGGTCGCCGCTCGACTCTGGGGCGACCCGAGCCGTTCGCTGTCGGTCATCGGGGTGACGGGCACGAACGGCAAGACCACCGTGACCCACCTGTTGGCATCGGTGTTCTCGTCGGCAGGCCGCCCCTCCCGGGTCATCGGCACCCTCAGCCCGTCGCGGGCTTCCGGAGTCCCCACCACGCCCGAGGCGACCGAGCTCCAGGCCGAGCTCGCCCAGGCGGTGGCTGCGGGCCAGGTCGTGGCGGCCGTCGAAGTCTCGTCGCACGCGCTCGAGGCCGGACGTGTCGACGCCACCCACTTCGCGGTCGGGGTGTTCACGAACCTCAGTCCCGAGCACCTCGATCACCACGGCACCCTCGACCGCTACTTCGAGGCGAAAGCTCGCCTCTTCGACCCGGGCCGGTGCGATCACGCCGTGGTCAACGCCGACGACGAGCACGGCCGCTCGCTGCTCGCCCGGTTGGCGAGCCGTGGGGACATGTCGGTGCACCCCTTCTCGCTCGATGACGCCGACGACGTCGGTCACCACGCCGGCGGGACCGATTTCCGCTGGCGGGGGGCCGAGGTCCGTCTACCGTTTCCGGGTGACTTCAACGTGTCCAACGCACTCGCGGCTGCCACGGCCGCGGCGGCTCTCGGCCTCGAGCCGGGGGAGATCGCCTCAGGACTGTCGTCTGCGAAGCCGATCCGGGGTCGGTTCGAGGCGGTCGATCGCGGCCAGGACTTCGTCGTCATCGTCGACTACGCGCACACGCCCGACTCGTTGCGGGCTGCGCTCGACGCAAGCCGTGCGCTGGCAGGTGGGCACGCAGTGCACGTGGTGTTCGGGTGTGGCGGCGATCGGGACCGCCGCAAGCGGCCACTGATGGGCGAGGTCGCCGACCAGTTGGCCGATCGGGTCACGGTGACGTCGGACAATCCGCGCACCGAGGACCCGCAGACGATCATCGACGAGATCGTCGAATCGATGCGCCGGACGCCCGCCCTCGACATCGAGCCCGACCGGTCGCTCGCCATCGCCCGAGCCGTCGAGCGCGCCGAACAGGGCGATGTCGTCCTGATCGCCGGCAAGGGACACGAGACCACCCAGACCATCGGCGGCCGGACGGTGCCCTTCGACGACCGCGACGTCGCGACGCGGGCGCTGGCCGTCAAGAGGCGTGCCCTCTCATGATCTCCCTGCTCATCGCCGGCGCACTCTCGATGGTCATCTCGATCCTCGGGACCAAGGCCCTCATCAACTGGCTGACCCGGCACCACGTCGGGCAACCGATCCGCGAGGACGGCCCCGAAGGGCACCACACCAAGGCCGGGACCCCGACCATGGGCGGCCTCGCCATCGTCGGTTCCGCCGTCATCGGCTACACCATCGCCCACGTTCGAGGCGGCGTGGTGTTCACCCGCGCAGGCATCGTGGTGATCCTCACGATCATCGGCGCCGGCCTCGTGGGTCTGCTCGACGACTGGATCAAGGTCTCACGCGAGCGAAACCTCGGGCTGAGCAAACGAGCCAAGATCGCCGGGCTGCTGACCGTCTCGACAGCCTTTCCGATCGCGATGCTCGCGTGGACAGACATCCACACCCAGTTGTCGTTCACCCGCTTCGACTCACCGGGCATCGAGCTCGGGTCGGTCGGCTGGTCGATCCTGGCGGTCCTGATGATCGTCGGCACGACCAACGGCGTGAACCTCACCGACGGCGCGGACGGACTCGCTGCCGGGGCCAGCGTCTACACGTTCATCGCCTTCGTCGTGATCGGCTTCTGGGCGTTTCGTCACCCCGAGACCTATGACATCCCGGCCGCGCTCGATCTCGCAGTCGTGAGCGCGTCGATGCTCGGCGGTTGTGCCGGCTTCCTCTGGTGGAACGCCGCGCCCGCGCAGATCTTCATGGGCGACACCGGCGCCCTCGCGATCGGTGCCGCCCTGGCGACGCTCGCCCTCGCCACGTCGACGCAACTCCTGTTGTTGATCCTCGGCGGGTTGTTCGTCGTCGAGACGCTCTCGGTCATGCTCCAGGTCGGGAGCTTCCGGCTCTTCGGGGGCCGACGGGTGTTCCGCATGGCGCCCATCCACCACCACTTCGAGCTCGGGGGCTGGCCCGAGACGACGGTCATCATCCGGTTCTGGATCGTCGCCGGGCTGACCACTGCGCTCGGGCTCGGGATCTTCTACGCCGACTTCATCGCGACGGGCGGCATCGATTGATGGGCGATCGATTCCTCGTGGTCGGCCTCGGCGTCACCGGACTCGCGGTGGCACGGGCTCTCCTCGACCATGGCGCCGAAGTGGTGGCGACCGACGACCATCTCGACGCCGCACCGTTCGGGCTGGACGGGCTCGACGTCGCGTTCCACCCGAAGCCCGACGCCGCGCACCTCGATGCCCTCGTGGCAGAGGCCTCGGCCGTCGTCCCCGCCCCCGGCCTGCCCGATGCGCATGCCGTCTTCGCACTGGCAGCCATCCGCGGCGTGCCGGTCATCTCGGAGTTCGATCTCGCCGCAGCGTGGGACGAGCGGCCGATCGTCGCCATCACCGGTACCGACGGCAAGACCACCGTCACGACGCTCGTCGTCGCCATGCTCGAGGCCTCGGGTCTGGCCGCGGTCGGTGTGGGCAACACCGACATCCCGCTGGTCGAGGCACTCGCCGACCCGCTCCACGACGTCTTCGTCGTCGAAGCA
Organism: Acidimicrobiales bacterium; assembly: GCA_035529695.1. Classification (GTDB taxonomy): domain Bacteria; phylum Actinomycetota; class Acidimicrobiia; order Acidimicrobiales; family Salinilacustritrichaceae; genus DATKWD01. Next base: position 36,175 of record DATKWD010000097.1, read on the forward strand.
TCGTCGTTCCGTCTGGGGCGGAGCCGGCACTTCGCTCCCCGCGTGGCGGCGTGGCTCAACTTCGCACCCGACCATCTCGACGTGCACGCCAGCCTCGACGACTACGAATCGGCCAAAGCTGCCATCTGGCGCGATCAGACACCCGATCAAGTCGCCATCGGCAACGCCGACGACCCGGTGGTTCGCCGCCATCTCGACACCGCACCCGCGCGACGGGTCACGTTCGGTTCGGCGGGGGACTACCGGGTACACGACGGATGGCTGGTCGCGCCCCGGGGCCGCATCATCGAGGTCGCGTCGCTCCCGCGCCGCTTTCCGCATGACCTCGCCAACGCCCTGGCTGCGTCTGCATGCGCGCTCGAGATGGGCGGATCACTCGACGCGGTCGCGGACGTCCTCAGGGGGTTCGTCGGCCTCCCGCACCGGCTCGAGTTCGTGGCCGAACACCGAGGTGTCGCGTGGTACGACGACTCGAAGGCGACCGTTCCCCACGCCTCAGTGGCGGCTGCGTCGGCCTTCGAGCAGGTCGTGTTGATCGCCGGCGGGAGGAACAAGGGCCTCGACCTGGCCGACCTCACCGGGGCCGGGTCGGTCACCGCGGTGGTCGCCATCGGCGAAGCCGCCGACGAGGTGCTGGAAGCCTTCGGAGACAGAGTGCCGTCCGACCGGGCGCCATCGATGGCCGAGGCCGTCCGGCTCGCCGCCGATCGGGCCCGCCCCGGGCAGACCGTGCTCCTGTCGCCCGGATGCGCGTCGTTCGACTGGTACCGCTCGTACGGTGAACGCGGCGACGACTTCAAGCGGTGCGTCGGCGCGTACCTCGAGACACAAGGACGGCCATGACGACCACCACCCCACTCGAGTTCTTCCGCCGCCGTCAGGCGGCTCCTGCCCGCGAACGCTCGAAGCCGCGACGCGAGTACACGCCGTCGTTCGTGGCCCTCGGCTGGATCATCGTCGGACTCAACCTGCTCGGGGTCGTCATGGTCCTGTCGGCCTCGTCGGTGGCTGCCCTCGATGAGTTCGGGTCGACCTGGTACTACTTCAGCCGCCAACTCGTCTGGGTTGCGCTGGGCATGGCCGTGCTGTTCGTGGCGGCGCGTGTCGACTACCACCGTTGGGCCGCCATGGCCGCCCCGATGCTGGTGGTCGCCATCGCCATGCTCGTCGCCGTGTTGATCCCCGGCGTCGGTGTCACCGTGAACGGCTCGACCCGGTGGCTCGGTGCCGGACCGATCCAGGTGCAACCCTCGGAGTTCGCCAAGCTCGCCGTTCTGCTCTTCGTGGCCAACCTCCTCGCTCGTCGGGCAAAGCACATCCGTGATCCGAGGGTCACGTTGCGCCCGGTCCTGCTGGTCAGCGGACTCGTCGCCGGGCTGTTCATGATGCAGCCGAATCTCGGGACGACGATGGTGCTCGCAGCGATCGTGATCAGCGTGCTCTTCGTCGCTGGTTCGCCGTTGCCGTCGCTCGCCGGCTGGGGCGTGATCGGAGCCGGAGCAGCCGCCTGGTTGGCATTGTCGGCGAGCTATCGGCGCGACCGGGTGCTCGCCTTCCTCGATCCGTGGGACGACCCCCTCAACACCGGTTGGCAGACCATCCAGTCCGCGGTCGGCATCGTCGACGGTGGCCTCACCGGCACCGGGCTCGGCGCGTCGAGGGCCAAGTGGGGCTTCCTTCCCTTCGCCCACACCGACTTCATCTACGCCATCATCGGTGAGGAACTCGGCCTCATCGGAACCCTCGTCGTGCTGGCGCTGTTCACCGCGGTGTGCGTCCTCGGAATACGCACCGCGTTGTGTGCTCCGGACCGACTCGGCATGCTGCTGGCAGCCGGCGTCACGACCTGGATCACGGTGCAGGCCTTCGTGAACATCGGAGCGGTGATCGGGATCCTGCCGATCACCGGCGTGCCGCTCCCCTTCGTCTCGTTCGGCGGGTCGTCGTTGCTCGCATCGATGTTCGCCGCAGGCATGCTGCTCAACGTCGCGGCCCAAGGCCGGCCGCGAGCCCGCTCCGACGAGTGACCGACACCTACGCGATCATCGCCGGCGGAGGCACCGCCGGGCACCTGCTCCCAGGTCTCGCCGTTGCCGCCGAGCTGGTTGAACGTGGACACGCCCCGGAGTCGATCCACGTCGTCGGCAGCGACCGTGGCGTCGAGGCAGAGGTGGTGCCGCCGCTCGGGTACGGACTCGACCAGTTGCCCGGGCGAGGAGTTCCCCGTCGCCCCAGCCCCGCCAGCGTGGCGGCACTCTTCGGCATCCTGCGTGGGCTGGTGCGCGCCTTCGCGATCGTCCGCCGTGAGCGTCCGAAGGTGGTCATCGCCCTCGGGGGCCACGCGAGCTTTCCGTGTGGGCTCGCTGCAGGCATCCTCCGGATCCCGCTCGTGTTGCTCGAGCAGAACAAGCGCGCCGGAGCGGTCAACCGGGTCCTGCGTTGGTTCGCCGAAGCGAGTGCGGTGTCGTTCGAGGGCACTGATCTGCCCCGTGCCACCGTGACCGGGAACCCGCTCCGGCCCGAGCTCCGCGCCGCGGCTCTCGGTGACCATCGGGTCGATGCCCGCCGACAAATGGCGATCGGTGATGACCAGGTGCTCGTCGCGGCGTTCTCGGGCTCACTCGGCTCTCGCCGGATCAACACGGCGGTGCGCGGCCTCGTTGCTCGGTGGGCCCACCGAGCCGACATCGTGGTGCACCACGTCGTGGGCCGCCGCGACTGGGAGGCCGACCAGGCCGAGCTGCCGGTGCCACCTGCCGGCGGCATCGACTACCGGGCCGTCGAATACGAGGACCACGTCGAGGTGATGCTTGCCGCCGCCGACATCGCAGTCACCAGGGCGGGGGGGACGGTGTTCGAACTCGCAGCGTTCGGGGTCCCCGCCGTCCTCGTTCCACTTCCGATCGCCCCGCGAGATCACCAGACGGCCAACGCACGCGCGATGGTCGAGACCGGCGGAGCGGTGCTCGTGCCCGACGACGAACTCGACGTCGATCGGCTCGAGGCCGAAGTGGGGTACCTGGTGGCCGATCCTGTTCGACGACAGCAGATGTCCGACGCCATTCGGTCCGCGGCCCGGCTCGACGCTGCTGCGTCCGTCGCAGATCTCGTCGAGCTTCACGCAGGAGATCGTCGACGGTGATCGACCGTTTCGACCTCGGTCACCCGCGGCGCATCCACGTGCTCAATGCCGGGGGAGCGGGCATGAGCGCCCTTGCGACGGTGCTCGCCGAGATGGGCCACCGGGTGACCGGGAGTGACGCCAACGAGACCGTGTTCATCGAGCCACTCAGGCAGATGTCCGTCGAGGTCGAGGTGTCGTCGAGCCGAACGCCGTTGGATCCCGCGATCGAGGCCCTCGCCGTGTCGACCGCGACCCCGCTCGATCACCCCGACGTCATCGAGGCGTCTCGGCGCGGCGTGCCGGTCTTGACGCGGGCCGACCTCCTCGGTGTGATCAGCACCCACCGGACATCGCTGGTGGTGAGCGGGACCCATGGCAAGACCACCACCAGCGCCATGCTCGCGAGCGCACTCGACCACGCCGGCACCGACCCGTCCTATCTCGTCGGCGCCCGTGTCACCAGCCTCGGGCGCAACGCTGCCTGGCGTTCCGGCGATCTGTTCGTCGTCGAGGGTGACGAGAGCGATGCCACCTTCCTCGGGCTGCAGACCTCGATCGGCGTGGTCACCAACATCGAACCCGATCACCTCGAGTTCTGGGGATCCTTCGACGGGCTCATCGCCGGCTTCGAGCAGTTCGTGGATCAGGCTGACCATGCACTGGTGTGCGCCGATGATCCGGTGGCTGCCGACATCGCCCGGCGGCTGGGGGCGATGACCTACGGGACGGACGATGCCGCGGACTTCCGTGTCCATTCACCCCGCACCGACCGGCTCGACAGCACGGCGACCGTCACCCACCCCGGTGGTGACGTCGAGATCCGGCTGACGGGTTCGCCGGGAATGCACAACCTCCGCAACGCCACTGCGACCCTCGGCTGTGGCCTGCTCGCCGGCGTCGATGCCGACGCGATGGCGGCCGGTCTCGCCTCCTATCGAGGCGTCGCTCGGCGTTTCGAACCCCGGGGCCAGGCAGCGGGTGTCACGTTCGTCGACTCCTACGATCACCTCCCGACCGAGGTCCGCAGCGCGTTGGCTGCTGCACGCCTCGGCGACTGGCCGCGGGTCGTCTGCGTCTTCCAGCCACACCGCTTCAGCCGAACCGAGGCCTTGGCGGCCGAGTTCGGCGAGGTCTTCAGCGATGCCGACCTGGTTGTCCTGACCGAGATCTACAGCGCCGGCGAGGCGCCACGTCCCGGGATCACCGGTCGGCTGCTCGTCGATGCGGTCGCGTCCGCCGATCCCACCCGAGACGTGCGTTGGCAGCCGTCGCTCGACGACGTGACCGCATTCCTCGTGTCCGAACTCCGCCCCGGCGACCTGTGCCTGACCCTGGGCGCTGGAGACCTGACCACCGTGCCGTCTCGGGTGATGGAAGCCCTCGAGCAGGGGTCGAGCCGATGAGCGAGGAGGCCGATCGGCTCCTGTCCGACGGGTTGGGAAGTGCGCTCCGGCGTGAGGTCTCGTTGGCGCCGTTCACGACGTACCGCGTCGGGGGTCCGGCTCGCTGGGCGGTCGACGTCGATGACGAGGCGACGCTCTCGAAGCTCGCGTCGGTGGTCGGCACGGTCGGGGTGCCGGTCCTGGTCATCGGACTCGGATCGAATCTTCTCGTCTCCGATGCCGGTTTCGACGGCCTGGTCGTCCGCCTCGCAGGCACCTTTGCGGCGATCTCGATCGAACGAACGCAGGTGACCGCCGGCGGGGCTGCGAAGCTGCCTGTCGTCGCTCGAGCCTCGGTGTCGGCCGGGCTCACGGGCTTCGAGTGGGCCGTTGGCGTCCCCGGCTCGGTCGGCGGCGCCGTGCGCATGAACGCCGGAGGCCACGGTGCCGACATGAGCGACTCGCTCCACAGCATCCGCGTCCTCGACCTCACCTCGGGCGAGGATGCACGCATGGCGGCGTCGGCCCTGCACCTCGGCTACCGGACATCGGCCATCAGACCGGAGCACCTCGTCCTGGACGCGCGTCTCGATCTCGAGCCCGACTCCGACGCGCGGGGTCCCGAGACGATCAGCGAGATCGTCAGGTGGCGACGGGCCCACCAACCGGGCGGTCCGAACGCCGGCTCGGTCTTCACGAACCCGCCCGGCGATTCGGCCGGTCGGCTGATCGAGGCTGCGGGGCTGAAGGGTCACCGCTTCGGCACCGCGGAGGTGTCGGCCAAACACGCCAACTTCATCCAGGTCGATCCTGGCGGTCGGGCCGCCGATGTCCTCGCACTGATGGGCCACGTCCGAAGGGTCGTGGCCGACACGCACGGGATCGAGCTCGAGGTCGAGACGCGAATCGTCGGCTTCGGCGCCGAGGTGGATCAGCGATGACCACGGTCAGCCGGCGTGAGATCGACCCGCGGATTCGCCAGCGGCGCATCGAGGTGCAGCGCGCATCCGGTCGTCGCCGACTCCGGCGGCTCATGATCCTCGGGGCCGGCCTGCTCGCGATCATCGTGGCGGTCCTGGTCGCGCTCAGTCCTGTCCTCGACGTCGATCGGATCTCGGTCGCAGGCGCCGCCATGACGCCGTCGCCGGAGATCGTCCAGGCATCGGGAATCGCCGAAGGTGACGCCATGGTCCGACTCGACGTCGACGAGGCCACCCGAGCACTCGAAGCGCTCCCGTGGGTCGACGAGGCGATCGTGCGCCGCGACTTCCCATCAGGGGTGCGCATCGAGATCACCGAGCGCCTGCCGATCGGGATCCTGCGCTTCGGTCAGGTCGAGGCTCTCGTCGACGCGTCCGGGCGGGTGCTCGGCCCGCTCCAACTGGGCCACGGTGACCTCGCGACCGTCGAACTCGTCGCCGAGATCCCGGCCGCAGGACGCCAGGTCGATGACGACACCCGCGCCCTGCTCGGTCTCGCCGAGGCCGTCGGATCCGGAATCCAGGGCCATTCGGTGGTCATCACCCTGACCGACGGTGGCGACGCTTCGTTGCTGATCGACGACGCCATCGATGTTCGACTCGGGGACGCCGAACGGACCGAGAGCAAGATCCGCTCGGTGGCCACGATGCTCGATCAGGTCGACCTGACCTGCGTGCGGACCATCGACGTCCGAATCGCCGACCAGCCCGTGTTGACCCGTGACGCGCCGTGTCAGTAGGTTCTCGACGTTCAGCGCAGGTTGAGCCATGCTCGACCTGAACTTGAAGGTCAGTCCCGTTGGGGCTGCGACGCCCGAGGTGATGAGGATCCATGGCCGGTAGCCCGCAGAATTATCTCGCCGTCATCAAGGTGGTGGGGATCGGCGGGGGTGGCGTCAACGCCATCAATCGCATGATCGACGCCGGCCTGAAGGGTGTCGAGTTCATCGCCGTCAACACCGATGCGCAGGCGCTCCTCATGAGCGACGCCGACGTCAAGCTCGACATCGGTCGGGAACTGACTCGTGGACTCGGCGCCGGGAGCGATCCCGAGATCGGCCGTCAGGCCACCGAGGAGCACCGCGACGAGATCGAGGAGACGCTCAAGGGCTCGGACATGGTGTTCATCACCGCCGGCGAGGGCGGCGGCACCGGCACCGGAGGTGCGCCGGTGCTTGCCGAGATCGCCAAGTCGATCGGAGCGCTGACCATCGGCGTCGTGACTCGGCCGTTCGCCTTCGAGGGCAAGCGCCGCTCAGTGCAGGCCGAACACGGCGTGCAAGGGCTCAAGGAGGAAGTCGACACCCTGATCGTCATTCCCAACGATCGACTGATCACGGTGTCCAACGAGAAGACGTCGATGCTGAACGCCTTCAAGATGGCCGACGAGGTGCTGTTGCAGGGCGTTCAGGGCATCACCGACCTGATCACGACGCCTGGCCTGATCAACACCGACTTCGCCGACGTGAAGATGATCATGAACAACGCCGGATCGGCGCTGATGGGCATCGGCTACGCCGCCGGCGAAGGGCGGTCGCTCACCGCAGCGCGTCAAGCCATCTCCAGCCCGTTGCTCGAGGCCTCGATCGAAGGCGCCCGCGGCATCCTGCTCACCATCACCGGCGGGAGCGATCTCGGACTCTTCGAGGTCAACGAGGCCGCCGAGGTCATCCACGGGGTCGCGCACCCCGATGCCAACATCATCTTCGGCACCGTCGTCGATGACGAGATGGGCGACGAGGTCCGGGTCACGGTCATCGCCGCCGGGTTCGACCGATGGGAGGATCGCCGCGACGCCGGGGCCACCGGTGGTGGGTTCGACCTGGGCGACGACGGAGACCTCTCGGACGTGTTCGGAGACGACGGCCACGATCTCGACCTCGGACTCGGCGGCGACGACGACGACGACTTCGACGTCCCCTCGTTCCTCCAGTAGCCGCAGTGCTCCCGGCAGTCTCGGTCCTGACCGCAGGCGGCCGAGTCGCCGAGATCCGGTTCACCGAACGGGCTGACGGCGACTTGGCGGCCGATGCGTCGTGGAACCGAGTGCGCCAGGTCCACGGGACAACGGTGATCGAGGCCCCGACGGCCTCCTCCGGTGCTGCGGTCGAAGGCGACGCCCTGGTGACCGGGCAGGTCGAGACGCCGATCGCCGTACATGCGGCCGACTGCGCACCGGTCATCCTCGTCGGATCACAACGGGTCGCGGCCGTCCACGCGGGCTGGCGCGGGCTGGTTGAAGGTGTCCTCGAACGCGCGGTCGACGCGCTCGGAGGCGACCCTGCCGACGTCCAGGCGCATCTCGGACCGGTGATCCGTCCCCGCCACTACCAGTTCGACCCATCGGACCTGCAGCCCATCGTCGCCGAGTTCGGATCGTCGGTGCGTGGTCGGACCACCGACGGTTCGCCCGCCCTCGACGTCCCGGCACTCGTCGCCGAGTCGCTCCGGCGCGCGGGCGTCAGCGACCTGATCGATCACGGGTACGACACTGCTGACCAGCGATTCTTCTCCCATCGGCTCCGCGCCGACGTGGGTCGTCACGCCGCCGTCGTGTGGCTTCGAGTGGCGTGAGCATCGAGCAGCGTGCCCAGGCGGTGCGACGGCGTATCGAGGCGGCCGGGGGCGACGATCGGGTTCAGCTGATCGGGGTCACCAAGGGATTCGGGCCCGAGGTGGTCAGGTCGGCCCTCGACGCGGGCATCGTCGACTTCGGCGAGAGCTACGCACAGGAGTTCGTGGCGAAGGCGGTAGCGGTGTCCGAGGACGGGGGACAGAGCGGTCCGACGTGGCATTTCATCGGAAGGCTGCAGCGCAACAAGGTGCGGTCGATCGCGCCCTGGGTCTCGTTGTGGCACTCGGTCGACCGTGAGCGGCTCGCGATCGAGATCGCCAAGCACGCCGGGTCGGCCGCAGTCCTGGTCCAGGTCGATGCGACGGCCGAGCCCGCCAAGGGTGGGTGCCCGCCGGCGGAGGTCGCCCCGCTGGTGAAACGATGTTCCGAGCTCGGACTCGTCGTCAGAGGACTGATGGCCATGGGCCACGCCGACGACCCCGATCGAACCTCGGAGGCCTTCGCATCGACGAACGAACTGGCCGATCGTCTCGGCCTCGTCGAGCGCAGCATGGGGATGAGCGGCGATCTCGAGGCGGCCGTGGCGGCCGGTTCGACGATGGTGCGCGTGGGTACGGCGCTGTTCGGTCCGCGCCCGCCACGCGCTGAAGTGAAACACTAGGGAGCGGGATCCGAGGAGGAGTGCGATGTCACTGCTGAAGAAGACCATGGTGTACCTCGGGCTCGGGCCCGACGAGGAGTACGAGGACTACGACGCCGTCGAGGCCCCGCCCGCGAGACCGGAGCGTCCACGCCCGTCCACCCCGCAGGGTGCGCGCCCCCAACGACCCCGCCCCGCCCGCACGCCGCGCCCCGAACCTCGGGCCGAGCCGTCGGAGCCGCCCGACAGCGGATCGGTCCGCGCACTCGGACCACCGGCCCGGCCACAACCTGTGCGGCGTGACTCCGACCCGGCCCGCCAGAGTGCAGTTCGAGCGATTCCGACGCCCTCCAGCAAGCCGCACGTCGTGCAGCCGACCTCCTTCAACGACGTCCAGCAGGTCGCCGACCGGTTCAAGACCTTGAATCCGGTCATCGTCAACCTCCAGGGGGTGAACCGGGATCTGTCCCGTCGGCTCATCGACTTCGCGTCGGGCCTCTGCTACGGCCTCGGTGGAAACATGGAGCGCGTGGCGGATTCGGTGTACCTGCTCACCCCGAGCGACGTCGAACTGAGCGACGACGAGCGTCGTCACCTCCAGGATCGGGGACTCGTCGACCGCTGAGGGTCGATCCCACCGCCGTGCAGATCATCTGTTCGTTCCTCACCATCTATCTGGTCGTGATCTTCGCCAGGATCCTCCTCAGTTGGGTGCGGATCACGCCCGACTCGGCCATCGCTCCGATTGCAGCGGTGATCGTGTCGGTCACCGACCCGGTGATGAGTCCACTCCGTCGCGCGATTCCGCCGGTCCGAATGGGCGCCGCCGCGCTCGACCTGTCGCCGATCGTGCTGATCATCGGTCTTCAGATCCTCATTGGCTCGATCTGCTGACCACTAGTCTTGGCCCATGGACCTGACGCCTGACGTTCTGCACCAGCAGGAGTTCCGTGAAGCTCGCCGGGGTTACGACATGCGCGAGGTCGACGAGTTCCTCGAGCGCGTGGCGGTCGCCGTCGACCAGCTCCTCGAACGGCTCCAGGCAGCCGTCGGTGACGCCGACAGCGCTCGCGCGAGGGTGCGACAACTCGAACAGGAGGTCGCCGCCGAGGGCGCGAACCAGGCGCCGTCGACCGACGAGACGATCCAGCGCACGCTTCTGCTCGCGCAGAAGGCGGCGGACGCTGCGGTGTCCGATGCCGAGGAGCAGGCTGCGCGGCTGATCGGTCGGGCCGAACAGCAGGCCGAGTTCGTGCTCAAGGAGGCAGGGAGCGCGGCCGAGCGCTCTCGCCTCGAGTCCGAGTCCCAGGCCAGGCGTGCCGGTGAGGAGACCCGTCGGCGGATTCTCGAGGAGATCACGACGCTGGAACGAACCCGCGAGGTGATGCAAGGCGACGTGCGAGCCCTGCGTCGCTATCTCGACGATCAGCGGACACGGATGCGAACTGCAGCCCGTGACCTGCAGCGTCTCGTCGAGGACCCGACGGCGCTCAAGGAGTTCGCTCCACCGGTGACGAGCGACCGGCCGCCTCCCGAGCAGGCGCTGACCGTCGAGTCCGAGCACATCGTCGACCTGACCGGCGCCGCCGAGGCGGACGAGGAGCCGGCCCCTGAGCGGGCGGCAGCCCGGCATCTTCCGCCGCCCCCGCCGGTCGCCGAGCCGCAGAGTGACGTCCGCCGGGCCGATGCGTTCGAGGATCACGACGAGCCCGACGAGGTGACGCGCGACGAAGACGAGTCCGAACACGACGGTGACTACTTCGAGCAGCTTCGTCGGGCGATGAGTGACGAAGGTGGCGCAGGCTCCTGACGCAGCGCACCAGGCCCGTCCCCGAGCCGGCCGCAGCGACCGTCGTCGAGTCAGAGCCGCCGCCCACGAAGATGCGAACCCCGGCGAAGACGACGTCGACTGCGAACGAACGTGCGACGGAGCCGACATCCGGCGCCGAGCAGTCGGCACCGAGAACCTGAGCATTCAGAACTGGGACGCGGGCAGCACGCCTCGGCTTCCTAGGATGATCCGATGACCGAGGCCTATCCCGACGTCGACCCCAATCCCTCTTTCCCCGCGATCGAACGGTCCGTGCTCGCGCGCTGGGATGCCGAGAAGACCTTCGAACGGTCGATCGAGCGTCGCGATGGTGCCGAGGAGTTCGTGTTCTACGACGGCCCGCCATTCGCCAACGGGCAACCCCACTACGGCCACCTGTTGACCGGGTTCGTCAAGGACGCGATCCCGCGCTACCAGACGATGCGTGGCAAGCGGGTCGATCGCCGGTTCGGTTGGGACTGCCATGGCCTTCCGGTCGAGCAGGAGGCCGAACAGCGCCTCGGGACCTTCGGGCGGGTGGCGATCGAGAAGCTCGGGGTGGGGGAGTTCAACCGCGAGTGTCGCGATCTGGTCGGCAGTACCGCCGACGCATGGCACTCGGTGGTGACGCGGCAGGCTCGTTGGGTCGACATGGCGAACGACTACAAGACCATGGATCTCTCGTTCATGGAGTCGGTCATGTGGGCGTTCAAGTCGCTGTACGACAAGGGCCTCGCCTACGAGGGGCTGCGAGTCCTGCCGTACTGCTGGGAGTGCGAGACCCCGCTGTCGAACTTCGAGACCCGCATGGACGAGTCGTACCGTGACCGTCAGGATCCGGCGATCACGGTGTGGTTCGAGCTGTCGAACGGCCAGCGACTCTTGGTCTGGACCACCACGCCATGGACGTTGCCGTCCAATCTGGCGATCGCTGTGGGGTCGACGATCTCGTACTCGGTCTACTCCGATGGCGAGCACGAGTACCTGCTCGGCGAGGAGACGGTCGGCACGTATGAGACCCAGCTCGAGGGTATGACCCACATCGGGAACGTCGTCGGGGCCGACCTGGTCGGACTCTCGTACCGACCGCTGTTCGATTTCTTCGCCGGCACCGAGAACGCCCATCAGGTGCTCGGTGCCGATTGGGTCGACACCGGCGAGGGCACCGGTGTGGTGCACATGGCCCCGGGGTTCGGCGAGGACGACAAGATCGAGTGCGACAAGGTCGGCATTCCGACCGTGTCGCCCGTCGACGAGCGCGGTCGCTTCACCGACGAGGTGCCCCCCTACGCGGGCGTGCAGGTCTTCGAGGCCAGCCGCGAGATCATCCGTGACCTCGCGCAGATCGGCGCCCTGGTCAGAGAGGACTCCTATGTACACAGCTACCCGCACTGCTGGAGGACCGACACGCCGCTGATCTACAAGGCGATGTCGTCGTGGTTCATCGCCGTGACCGAGATCAAGGACCGCATGATCGCACTCAATCAGGAGATCACCTGGGTTCCCGAGCACGTCAAGGACGGAAGTTTCGGCAAGTGGCTCGAGGGGGCCCGCGACTGGTCGATCAGTCGAAACCGGTTCTGGGGATCACCGATCCCGGTGTGGACGTCCGACGACCCCGCCCACCCGAGGATCGACGTGTACGGCTCGATCGCCGACCTCGAGGCGGACTTCGGCGTCGAGGTGCTCGATCTGCACCGTCCCGCCATCGACGAACTGACACGGCCCAATCCCGACGACCCGACGGGCAGGTCGACGATGCGCAGGATCCCCGACGTGTTGGACTGCTGGTTCGAGTCCGGGTCGATGCCCTTCGCACAGGTGCACTACCCCTTCGAGAACCGCGAGTGGTTCGAGTCGCACTTCCCTGGTGACTTCATCTGCGAGTACATCGGCCAGACACGGGGCTGGTTCTACACGCTGCACGTGCTGGCGACGGCGCTGTTCGACCGGCCGGCATTCTCGAGCTGCGTGGTGCACGGGGTGCTTCTCGGTGACGACGGACAGAAGCTCTCCAAGCGGCTGAAGAACTACCCCGACCCGGTCGAGGTGTTCGACACGATCGGCTCCGATGCGATGCGATGGTCGTTGCTGAGTTCGGCCGCGGTGCGTGGCGGCGACATGGTGGCCTCGAAGGGGCCGATGGAGGACGCCGTCCGACAGGTGCTGTTGCCGATCTGGAATGCGTGGTCGTTCCTGTCGCTCTACACCAACGCCGGGGAGGGCCTCCGTCGGGGAGAAATCGTGCATGGCGCAACCGACGTGCTCGATCGTTACATCCTTGCGAAGACCCACGATCTGGTGCGGTCCACCACCGCGTCGATGGACGGCCACGACCTCTCCGGGACGTGCGCCCAGATCAGCGAGTTCATCGACTCGCTGAACAACTGGTACATCCGGCGCTCGCGGCAGCGGTTCTGGGACGAGGACCAGATGGCGATCGACGTCCTCCACACCGTGCTCGAGAACCTCTGTCGGGTGAGCGCGCCCATGCTCCCGCTGCTCACCGACCACCTGTGGCCCCGACTCACCGGTGGCGACTCGGTGCATCTCGTCGACTGGCCCGACGCGGCCGACCTCGCTGCTGAGGAAGATCTCGTCGCACGGATGGACCTGGTCCGTGACATCGCGTCGGCAGCGAAGTCGATTCGTGAGGCGCGCGGGCTCCGACGTCGTCTTCCCCTCGCCAGCCTGACCGTTGCGATCGACGCGGATGCCGACCTCGCCGAGTTCGCGTCGCTGCTCGCGGAGGAGGTCAACGTGAAGTCCGTCGAGTTCGTCGCGGCGGGTTCGCTCGGCGCCGAGCGATTCGAAGTCGACCTGAAGGTCGTCGGCCGTCGGCTCGGGAAGGACACGCCGACCGTCGTCGCTGCCATGAAGGCCGGTGACTACCGGTTCGATGCGGTGGCCGATCGACTCGAGGCGGCGGGACATCGATTCGGTCCGGACGAGTACGTCCGCAAGCTCGACGCAGACGATCCGGACGCGACCGCGGCCCTGACCGGCGGGATCGGGCTCGTTCGGCTCGATCTCGAGGTGACCCCCGAGCTCGAGGCCGAGGGTCTGGTGCGTGATCTGGCCCGAGCTGTCAACGAGGCGCGGCGGGCCGATGGTCTCGACGTGTCCGACCGTATCCGGCTGCTGATCGACCCGGGACACCATCACGATGTCGTCGAGGCCGTCGAGGCGCACGAGACCATGCTCAAGGACGCCACGTTGGCGACCGAGGTGGTCGTCTCGGGCCCGATAAGCGACGCGCATCGTCACCAGTTCGGCGACGGGCGTGCGGTCCACCTGGCCGTTCACCGGTTGACTCCTTGACCGGGTCGTGAGCTGCCACGTACGCTCCGGCACCCTTTTGCACATCGATGGGATTCCTCATGGCAAGTGCTCGCAAGTCGACGACGAAGTCGGCCGCGAAGAACAAGGCGCCCAAGAAGGTCGCCTCGAAGAAGTCGTCTGCCAAGAGGCCGGCACCGAAGAAGGCTGCAACCAAGAAGGCTGCGCCCAAGAAGCAGACCACGAAGGCTGCGCCCAAGAAGCAGACCAAGAAGGCTGCGACCAAGAAGGCTGCGCCCAAGCAGGCTGCGCCCAAGAAGCAGACCTCGAAGGCTGCGCCCAAGAAGGCCGCGGCGAAGAAGCAGACCAAGAGACGTACCACCACGGCCGCAGCCCGAGCATCGGTGGCGAAGTCACCGTTCTCGAAGAAGTTCCTCGACGTGCAGCGGGCGGCACTGCTGTCGGAGAGGGAGGTCTACCTCCGGCAGGCGACCAACCTGAAGGCCGAGGCCGACGCGCTGGTCCTGGACATGGACCCGGGCGACGTGCAGTTCGACGAGGAATCCGGCGAGGGCGACACGGTGCAGGTCGAGCGCGAGCGCGACCTCGTGTTGTCTGCGCAGGCGCTTCAAGCCGTGGGCGAGATCGATCATGCCCTGGCCAAGTTCGACCTCGGCACCTATGGCATCTGCGAGGTCTCGGGTGACCCGATCCCCGAGGAGCGCCTCGACGCCATTCCGTGGGCACGAGAGCGGGTCGAATACAAGGTCGGAGGGCTCAACCGTCGCTGAGCGCGGAACGTCCGGTGCCGCTCGCCGCATCGGGCTGGCGATCGGGGTCGCCGTCGGCGTCATCGCCGTCGACCAGCTCACCAAGCTGTGGGCGGTTGCGGCACTGGCCGACGAGCCGATCGATCTGTTCTGGACCCTTCGACTCAGGCTGATCCGCAACTTCGGCGGATCCTTCGGCATTGCACCGGGCCGTGGAGCGGTGATCTCGCTGATAGGGATCGTGGTGATCGGCGGCCTCCTCTACGCCGCGAGCAAGCCCCGCCCGACCGCAACGATCGTCGCCCTCGGCTTCTTCATCGGTGGCGCTGCAGGCAACATCATCGACCGCATCGTGCGCGACGGATCGGGTGTGTTCGGAGGTGGGGTGGTCGACTTCATCGACTTCCAGTGGTGGCCGGTGTTCAACGTGGCCGACATCTCGCTGTACATCGGGGTCGGGTTGCTGCTGCTGGTCGGGTTCGAGGATCGGCCGGACGTGGCGGGCGATGACTGATCGTCTCGAGATAGAGGTGCCCGAGGTGATCGGGGGTCAGCGTCTGGATCGGGTCGTGTCGCTCGAGACCGGACTGAGCCGGTCGGTCGTCGCCGGCCTCATCGATCGCGGTGAGGTCACCGTCGACGGACTGGTCGTCGGGCAACGGAGCTTCCGGCTCGAGCCGGGCCAGGTCATTGCTTTGGAGGTGCCCGACGGTCCCGACGCCGTCCAGCTCACCCCGGATCCATCGGTGACGTTCGACGTGCTCTACGCGGACGACCATCTGCTGGTGATCGACAAGCCTGCCGATGCCGTGGTGCATGCGGGGGCCGGTCAACCCCACGTGACATTGGTGAACGGCCTGATCCATCGGTTCCCCGAGATCGCCGAGGTCGGCCAGCCGGACCGTCCTGGGATCGTGCATCGGCTCGACCGGGGGACCTCGGGTGCTCTCCTGGTCGCTCGGACGCAGCCCGCCTACGAAGGTCTCGTGGACTTGCTGAGCCGACGCGAGGTCGAGCGGGTCTACTGGGCCCTGGTCCGGGGTGTCCCCGGCAGCGGAAGGGGGACCGTCGATGCGCCGATCGGCCGGTCCTCACGGCGGCGAACGAACATGGCGATCGTGGCGGACGGGCGGCAGGCGGTGACGCACTACGAGGTGAAGGAGCGCTACGACCGACCGATCGACTGCGCTCGGCTCGAGTGTCGGCTCGAGACGGGTCGCACCCACCAGATCCGAGTGCACCTCAGCTCGATCGGGCACCCGGTCCTCGGCGACCGGCGCTACGGGCCGCCGCACGGGCCCTTCGCCGCTCTGGATCGCATGGCGCTGCATGCCCAGGCGCTCGGGCTCGTGCATCCGATCACCGGTGAACGTCTCGAGGTCGAGGCTCCGTTGCCCGAAGCGCTCACCGACCTGCTTCAGCAGTTGTCGGTGGCGGCGCGCTGACTCCCGGCGCCGTGGACCTCAGGCCAGGCGCGGTCGCCGCGTGACATCGCTGCGATGTCGGCCAGGGTCATCTCCGACAAGTGTCGGCGCATGTGTTCGCCGACGACGTCCCAGACGGCCAGCAGGACGCATTGGCCTTCGTGGTCACAGGCACCGTCTTCGTGTGGGCGGCCGAAGTCGCCGATGGCGATCGGCCCGTCGACGGCACTCACGATGTCAGCCAGGGTGATGTCGGCGGGCTCGCGGGCGAGCTCGTAGCCACCGCCCACGCCTCGCTTGCTCCGGACCAGACCCGCTCCCTTGAGCGCGAGCAGGATCTGCTCGAGGTAGGGCTGAGGGAGGCTCGTGCGTTCGGCGATGTCGCGCACCGAGGTGGGACCGCCGGCAGTGGCGTGGAGCGCGAGCGAGAGGAGCGCGCGGCTCGCATAGTCGCCGCGGGTCGAGACCTTCACGAGTCGGACCTTAGAGCCCGGACGCGTCCGTCGATCGCGGGTGAGCTGCGATAGCGTCTTCGTTCTCCGTGGCCACGCCTCCCGTTTCGACCGACCTCATCCTTCCCGACTACGGCGATGCCTGCGTCAGTCGCGTCGTGGCGAGCTGCCTCGATCCTGACGGGGGAGCCGGCGCCTGGCTGCCGGACCCGCTCCGAGGCGCTGAGCAGGTGGTGCTCCTCGTCCTCGACGGGCTCGGTTGGGAACAGCTGACGGCTCGGTCCTCGATCGCCCCGACGTTGTGTGCCATGGAGGGCGGTTCGATCACGACCGTCGCACCATCCACCACCTCGACTGCGCTGACCTCGATCTCCACGGGGACCCCTCCCGGACAGCACGGGGTGATCGGCTATCGCATCGCCGTCGATCACGAGGTCCTGAACGTGCTCCGGTGGTCGACACCGGCCGGTGATGCCCGAAAGCACATCCTGCCCGAGTCGATCCAGCGCGAGCCGCCGTTCGCGGGTGAGCGGCCGCCGGTGGTCACCCGTGCGGAGTTCCGGGGGTCCGGGTTCACCATTGCGCACCTCGATGGAGTTCGTTTCACCGGCTACCGGACGTTGGGCACGCTCGTCGCCGAGACGCAGCGTCACGTCGACGCCGGCGAACCCTTCGTCTACGTGTACTACGACGGCATCGACAAGGTCGCGCACGAGTACGGCTTCGGGCCGGTCTACGACGCCGAGCTCCGTTCGGTCGACCGACTCGTCGGTGACCTCCTCGAGGTGATCGGGCCGCAGGCGACACTCGTCGTCACCGCCGATCATGGGCAGGTCGTGGTCGGGGACCACGTCATCGAGCTCGACCATGACGTGCTCGCGAACGTGGCATACCAGTCGGGGGAAGGCCGGTTCCGCTGGCTGCACGCACGGTCGGGGCGAGCATCCGCGCTGCTGTCCGAGGCCGTCTCTCGCTATTCCGACGATGCTTGGGTCGTGTCGGCCGAACAGATCATCGAAGAGGGTTGGTTCGGCCCGCGAGTGTCAGACGCATCGGCCGCCCGCCTCGGTGACGTGGCGTTGGTGGCCCGGACCGCGGTCGCCTTCCACGACCCCGACGACAGCGGCCCGTACCAGCTCATCGCTCGCCACGGCTCGCTGACCGCGGCCGAGATGTACGTGCCGTTGCTCGCCTCGCGGGGCTGAACACGGCCAGTCGATATCTTCCAGAGGAGCATCATGTCCGAGCGCACTGAGCAGTCCGAACACATCGAACCATCCGAACCGATCGAACCGTCCGAGTTGGTCGACCCGAGCGACGTCGAGGTGTCGACCGAGTCGATCCAGGAGCCCGCCAAGGTGATGCGCATCGGATCGATGATCAAGCAGCTCCTCGACGAGGTGCGTGCTGCCGAGCTCGACGCGCCTTCGCGCGATCGGCTTCGCGAGATCTACCGCGTGTCGGTCAAGGAGATCGCCTCGGCGCTGTCGACGGATCTCCAGGAGGAGCTCGACCGCCTCGCCCTCCCGTTCCAGGATGATGAGGACCCGCCGAGCGAAGCCGAGTTGCGCATCGCGCAGGCTCAGCTGGTCGGCTGGCTCGAGGGCCTGTTCCACGGCATCCAGGCCGCGCTGGTGGCGCAACAGATGGCGGCCCGTCAACAGCTCGAGCAGATGCGGGGACAGCTGCAGCCCGGCCCAGCCCATGGTGGGCCACCGGCCGACGGTTCGGTCGAGCCTCCGCCAGGTACCTACCTCTGATCCGCCAGGTACCTACCTCAGGTACCTACCTCTGAGCAGTGGTGCGGCCCACCGGAGCGTGCTCCTGGGCGTCGATCTCGGTGAATTGCCGGCAGAGGGTCGACAAGGCGTCTTCGTCGCCGGGCACGGTGATCGTCCGGTGGGTCACCTTCGAGCGCTCGATCTCGACACCCTGGGACGTGAGGAAGCCATGAATGGCGTCGGCGAATCGTTGGCTGAGTGTCGCGCCGCCCTGGGACGAGGTCTCGGGAAGGATGGCCGCGAAGATCCGTGATGAGTCGTCGCGTGCGTGGGCGACCCTGTCGACGCTGCGAACCGATTCGGCGAGTCTGCGCCCCAGGCCTCGCAGGATCGCATCGTGGCGACGACGGCCGAGTGCGGCGATCGGACCGACCGGGAGCTCGATGACGCTGATCGAGAACAGCGTCTCGTAGCGGGCCGATCGTGCGACCTCGAGTTCGGTGTCCTGGACGAAGGAGCGGGCATTGAAGAGACCGGTGGCGTCATCGATCTGGTCGTACAGCTCGAGCTTGTCGAGCGAGTCCTCGAGGACCTGGTTGGACCAGCCGCCGAGCAGCCCGAAGACGAGGTAGGCGAAGGTTCTCGACATGATGAGTCCGGCGAAGGCCGCGAACCCGATCGCGTCGATGGCCGGGAGCCGGAGGACCACGTAGAGCGCGGATGCGCCGAGCGCCGCGACGAGCCCGCCCGGGACCCGGAAGAACAGGAAGCCGAGGAAGATGGGCACGAACAAGAGGGTGGCGACGACCTCGACGGTGTCGACCCGACGGACGTACATGATGATCGTGACGACGCTGAGAATGCCCAGGCCGGCGAACACCAGCAGCAGGCGGGCCCGCTGATATCCGATCGCCTGGAGCCGGTCGGTCGTCGAGAACCCCACGTCGCGAAGGGTAGTGCGGGCTTGTGGAAGCATGAGGTCCATGCCGTCCGCACTTCGTGCCAGGATCGCGCTGGTCACGATGTTCGGGGTGCTGCTGATCCCGCTCTGGACCTCGTCGCTGCGGGGGTTGACCCATCTGCTCACCTGTGACGAGACCACCGACACCGACTTCTCGCTGATCGTCGCGCCGGACGGGACCGCCTCGGCGCTCTCGTCGGTTCGGGTGGACCGAGACAAGGGCGACCGCGAGGTGTGCGGCGGGCTCGTCGTCGATGTCGGTGTGCGATCTTCGACCGCAGGATCGTCGGATCTGCTGATCACGATCTCGAACCGCACGGGCTTCGGTTGGCACGGGTCGGTCCAGGTCGACCTCGACGACGTCTCCTTCCCGATCGCGGTCGGCGAGGTCGCACCCGACGCCAGTGTGACCGAGGTGGTCGAGGTCGACCTCGACCGGGATCGAACCTACGAGATCGGCGGCAAACTGCTCATCGGTCCGTGAGCCGAGGCCGTGGTGCGGTCTGCTACGGTCGGAATCACACCCTTGTAACTTGTCCACAGGTGGGGACAACCACTGTGGAAAGGGTGTGGACGAACCGTTCCGAAGGAGTCGAGTGGGAGACAGCTTCACCCACCTCCACGTGCACACCGAGTACTCGATGCTCGACGGCGCCGCGCGGATCGACGACGTGGTGGCTGCCGCTGCGTCCGATGGCCAGCCGGCCATCGGCATCACCGATCACGGCAACATGTACGGCGTCCTGCCCTTCTACCAGGCGTGCAAGGACCAGGGGCTCAACCCGATCATCGGTACCGAGCTCTACCAGGCACACGAACACCGGACCGAACGGCCGGTGCGGCGCGGCCGGATGGATGACAGCGGAGGGGACACCGGTGATGGCCGCAAGGCGTATTACCACCTGACGGCACTGGCCGAGAACAACACCGGCTACAAGAACCTCATCCAGCTCGCCTCCCGGGCGTTCATGGAGGGCTACTACATGAAGCCCAAGGTCGACTGGGAACTGCTCGAGGAGCACAGCGAGGGCGTCATCGTCACGACCGGGTGCCTCGGCGGTCATGTCCTGCAGTCGATGCTGAAGGGGGACTACGACGAAGCCGTCAAGAAGGCAGCTCGGCTCCAGGACATCTTCGGTCGGGACAACCTCTTCGTCGAGCTCCAGGATCACGGAATTCCCGAGCAGACTCGCACGAATCCGATGCTCCTCGACCTCGCGAAGCAGATCGGTGCCCCCCTGCTGGCGACCAACGACAGCCACTACACCACCCAGGAGGACCACCTCGCGCACGATGCGCTTCTCTGCGTGCAGACCGGATCACTCCGGTCGGACCCCGATCGGCTGAAGTTCCACGGCGATCAGCACTACGTGAAGTCGGCTGCTGAGATGAGGTACCTGTTCCGTGAGGTGCCGTCGAGCTGCGACAACTCCCTCTGGATCGCCGAGCGCTGCAACGTCGAGATCGAGTTCGGCAAGCCGCTCCTTCCCGACTTCCCGCTCCCGGAGGGGTTCACCGACTCAGCGGCGTACCTCGAGCACCTGA
The DNA here is from genome assembly GCA_035529695.1 of Acidimicrobiales bacterium. GTDB lineage: Bacteria > Actinomycetota > Acidimicrobiia > Acidimicrobiales > Salinilacustritrichaceae > DATKWD01. The sequence goes on from DATKWD010000097.1 coordinate 56,838, forward strand.
CGTTCGAGGGTGCCCGCAAACGCTGGGGCGACGAGCTGCCGGACGAGATCGTCGAGCGTCTGGCCTACGAGCTCAAGGTCATCGGCGACATGGGATTCTCGTCGTACTTCCTGATCACCTGGGATCTGATCAAACACGCCCGCGACGCGAACATCCGGGTCGGTCCAGGCCGCGGCAGCGCCGCGGGGTGCGCAGTGGCGTACTCGCTCTGGATCACCGACCTCGACCCCATCAAGTACGACCTCCTCTTCGAACGGTTCCTCAATCCGGCGCGCATCTCCATGCCCGACATCGACATGGACTTCGACTCGCGTTACCGCGACGAGATGATCCGCTACACCGCCGAGCGGTACGGCCGCGCGAACGTGGCGCAGATCGTGACCTTCTCGACCATCAAGGCTCGGGCAGCGGTACGAGACGCGGCAAGGGTGCTCGGTTACGAGTACGCCGTCGGCGACAAGGTGGCCAAGGCGATGCCGCCTCTGGTGATGGGCCGTGACACGCCGCTGCAGTACTGCTTCGAGAAGCATCCCAAGTACACCGACGGCTACAAGGCCGCCGGTGATCTTCGCGACATGTACGAGGCCGATCCCGATGTGAAGGAGGTCGTCGACGTCGCCAAGGGTCTCGAGGGCATGCGGCGCCAGGACGGAATCCATGCCGCAGCCGTCGTGATCACCCAGGAGCCGCTCACCAACTACCTCCCCATCCAGCGCAAGCCCGAGTCGGGCAAGCCGATCGAGGAAGCGCCGGTCGTCACGCAGTACGAGATGCACGGGGTCGAGGACCTGGGCCTGCTCAAGATGGACTTCCTCGGCTTGCGAAACCTCGACGTGATCGAGGACGCGCTCGAGGTCATCGAGCGGGCGCGGGGTGAGCGGCCCGACATCGACCACGTCGATCTCGACGACGACCTCACACTCCAGCTGCTTCGTGACGGCAACAGCATCGGCGTCTTCCAGCTCGAGGGCGGACCGATGCGTGCCCTGATGCGCTCGTTGGCGCCGACGAGCTTCGACGACGTCGCCGCGCTCGTCGCCCTCTATCGGCCTGGCCCGATGGCGGCGAACATGCACAACGACTATGCCGACCGCAAGAACGGTCGGCAGGAGATCACCTACCTCCACGACGATGCCAAAGAGCTCCTCGAGTCGACCTACGGCCTGCCGATCTACCAAGAGTCGATCATGCGGATCGCCCAGAAGTTCGCGGGCTACTCGCTGGCCGAAGCCGATCTGTTGCGCAAGGCGATGGGCAAGAAGGTCCGCGAGCTGGTCCGCAAGGAGCGGGCCAAGTTCGTCGAGGGCTGCGAGGCGACGGGCTACGGCGCCGACCTCGGCAACCAGTGGATGGACATCATCGAGCCATTCGCCGACTACGCGTTCAACAAGTCGCACAGCTTCGGGTACGGCCTCATCGCCTACCAGACCGCGTACCTGAAGGCGCACTATCCGGTCGAGTACCTGGCCGCCCTGCTCACGTCAGTGAAGTCGAACCTCGACAAGGCCGCGATCTACCTCAACGAGTGCCGGCAGATGGACATCCAGGTCCAGGTCCCCGACGTCAATGTCTCGGCATCCGATTTCACGGCCGTGCTCAATGCAGACCCCGACGATCCGAGCCCCGGGTCGATCCCGTTCGGCTTGTCGGCCATCCGCAACGTCGGCTCGGGGCTGGTCGGGCTCCTCCTGGAAGAACGCAACGCCAACGGCCCGTTCGTCGACTTCTACGACTTCTGCGAGCGGGTCGACCTGAGCGTGCTGAACAAGAAGATGCTCGAGTCGCTGATCAAGGCCGGTGGCTTCGACAGTCTCGGACATCCTCGGCACGGGCTGCTGTCGGTCTTCGAGGAGATCGTCGAGCACACCTCGGCTCGCCGCAAGGAGCGCGAGGCGGGGGTGATGAGCCTGTTCGGCGACGCGCCCACCGAGGACGGGTCGAGCTTCGACGAACGCACCCCGATTCCCGACACCGAGTTCGACAAGCGCACCAAGTTGAGTTTCGAGAAGGAGATGCTCGGGCTCTACGTGAGCGATCACCCGCTGCGAGGAGCCGAAGAGATCCTGGCTCGACGGAGCGATCTGAGTGTCGATGCGCTCGCGGATGCCGAAGACGGTCGGATGGTCAAGATCGGCGGCCTCATCACCTCGCTGCAGACGAAGTACACCCGCAAGGGTGACCTCATGGCCATTTTCGAGCTCGAGGATCTGACCGGGACCTGCGAGGTCATGGTCTTCCCGCGCACGATGCGCGAGCACGGCCAGAAGCTGGCCGACGACAACATCGTGGTCCTCAAGGCGAGGATCGACCAGCGCGACGACATCCCCAAGCTCATCGCCATGGAGCTCGACGTGTTCGAGGGCATGCTCGAAGGGGTCGAGCCGCTCGAGATCAAGGTGTCGCCCCACCTGCTGTCCGATGACCTGATCACCAAGCTGAAGACCGTGCTCGCCGAACATCCGGGCGATGCCTCGGTCCTGCTCGACCTCGGCGGCGACACGGTGCTCCGGCTTCCCGATGCGTGGAGGGTCGGCCAGAGCAACGGCCTCATGGCCGACCTGCGGGTCCTGCTGGGGGCCGACGCCATCACATAGCGGCTTCGACTCCTTCGGATCAACTCGACCGCTCGGTCAGCCGGTTTGCGCTGGGGGTCACTTGTCCGATGGACTATCGGGGTCAATCCACGCACCACCGGGGGCCTCTCAGTTCATGTCGATCGACGTCGAGACCAAGGACTGCACCGCCCTGAGCGATGCGGAGATCGCGGAGATCGCCGATCTCACCGCCGAGGGTCCGGTGACGCACGAGATCGGCACGATCTCCAAGGAGACCGAGACCTGGGTCCTCGTCACCCGTGCCCACCAGGGCGCGAAGCTCAAGGGGTTCGCCTTCTCGACCCTCGAGCGCATCGGTGGGACCCCTTCTGTCCTCATCGGGTTCGGCTGCGTCCAGCGCTCCTCCAAGCGTGACACGGTGCTGCGCGGGATCATCGGCGATCTGCTGCGTCGGGCGGTCTTGGCGTTCCCCGACGAGGACGTGCTGATCACGGCGCGCTTCAGCGACACCTCTGGGTTCGAGGCATTCAAGTCACTGACCGACGTCGTTCCGCGCCCCGACCACAAGGTGTCGGGCGAGGAGCGGGCGTGGGGTCGTCGTATCGCCAAGCGGCTCGGCGTCCCGACGCGTCGGTACGTCGACCGGGAGTTCACCGTCAAGGGCGACGGGACTGCCCCGTTGGTCCTCGACCACGAGGCGCTCGATCGGTCCAAGACCGCCGACGACTTCGCCGAGTACTTCACCGGTCTCTCCGCCGACGATGGCGACTCGATCATCGCAACCGGTTGGGCGATGGCCGAAGACCTCGCCAAGCTCGTCTGACGTACCCCGAGATCGTCCGCAATCGGCGGATGATCCGAGCGTTCGCGGCCCGGCAGGTCGATGCCGCTGTCGTCGATGACCTCATCGACCTGGCTCGCCACGCGCCGGCGGCGGGCAACACCGACGGTCGCGACTTCCTCGTCCTCGACACGCCGTCGGCCACCGCGACGTACTGGGACACCACGCTGCCGGCTGACCGCCGCGAGTCGTTCCGCTGGGCCCAGCTGCTGGCGGCGCCGGTGCTCGTGGTCGTCCTCGTCCGCCCCGAGAGCTGGGTCGAACGCTACGCCGAACCCGACAAGGCACAGACCGGTCTCGGGCACGACGCGGATGCCTGGCCGGTGCCGTACTGGTGGGTCGACGGCGGGATGGCGGCGATGACCATCCTGCACGGGGCCGTCGACGTCGACCTCGGTGCCCTGTTCTTCGGCACCTTCGAGCACGAGGCTGCGGTCCTCGCTCGGTTCGGCGTTCCCGGCGATCGGCGAATCGTCGGGGTCATCGCGCTCGGTCACCCGATGCCGCACGAGGCGGGTCGATCGGCGTCACGTCGTCGTCGCCCGGTCGACGAGGTCGTTCACAGAAACGCCTGGTGAACGCTCAGCCGCTCGTGAGCACCCACGCCGTCACCCCGGCGACGATGATGACCGCGATCACGATCCCGAGCAGGATGCCGGCGACGAGACCGGGTCCACCGACATCGGAGTCGAAATCGGCGCCGGTTGCCGCGGCGTCGGGCATCTCGGGTGCGGGTTCGGGTTCGGGTTCGGGTGTGATCTCGGGGAGAACCGCGGTCGGTTCGGCGGGCGTGCCGGGCACGGCGTCGTGGACAGCGGCGGGCGCACGCAGCACGGGAGCGCGGGTGAAGGCCTCCACGCCGGACATGTTGGTGTCGGCCATGGTCGCCCGACACACCTCGCACGCCACCGCGTGCTTGGCGATCTGCCGGCCGGTGATCGGATCGAACGTGCGGATCTCGGCTTCGTCGAGGATCGCGGACAGCTCTTCGCAGCGGGGCCGACCGTCGTGCCAGATCCGCCAGCTCGCATGTGCACCCTCGAGTCGACCGCGAAGCCGGTCGAGGAGGTCGACGGCCTCCTCCGGAGCCGTGCCGACGTCATCGGCCAGCGTGCCCGCCGGCACCGCGAACCGCAGGTGGAGATCCACGAGGCTGGCGTCTTCGGGTCCCATCGCCTCGGCGGCGCCCCAGGCCTGACGTGCTCCTGCGAACTGGTCTGAAGCGGCGTCGACGCCGAGGGCGAACACCACTCCGCCTGACTCATCGATCGAGGGCCGCGGCGCAGGATCTCCGGCAAGCAACTCGAGCGCACGGTTCCGCGTCGCGATGAGGATCGCCGATGCAGGGTCGGCGATGGCTTCGACCACGACGCCCTCCACGGCAGCGGCGGTGGCCGCGTCGCGGTCGTGCAGAATTCGCCACGCCACGTCGTAGGCCGCGTTCGCCCAGGCGGCGCGGTCGGTCCGGGAAGCCTTGGGCACGGGCCGATCATGCCCCAGACCGGGCAGGACTCCGGGGATTCCGTACCGGTTCGCCTCTCGGTGCCGCCTAGCCTCGGCCCGTGGCCTCGGACACCGATCGCACCGAGCAGCCACTCGGACGGCTGTGGCGCCATGCCGAGCGGCAGCATCGGCGCGCACGGGTGGCGGCGCTCTACTCGGTGCTCAACAAGCTCTTCGACCTCGCGCCACCGCTGCTGATCGGCCTGGCCGTCGATGTCGTCGCGAACGACGGGGGCGCAGTGATGCAGCGGGTCGGTCTCGACACGCCGAGGTCTCAGCTCGTGGGCATCGGCGTCCTCACGTTCCTCGTGTGGGCCGCCGAATCGCTCTTCGAATACCTGTATCAGTGCGCCTGGCGGAACCTGGCCCAGGACGTGCAGCACGAGCTCCGGATCGATGCGTATGCCCATGTGCAGAAGCTCGACCATTCCTGGTTCGAGAACCGTGCGACCGGCGACCTCACGGCGGTCCTCAACGACGACATCAACCAACTCGAACGCTTTCTCGACATCGGTGCCAACGAGATCATCCAGGTGTTGACGACGGTCATCGCCATCGGGGCGATCTTCTTCGCTCTCGCTGCGCAGGTTGCATGGTGGGCGTTCCTGCCGATTCCGGTGATCCTGTGGGGATCGTTCCTGTTCCAGCGTCGTCTCGAACCGCGTTACGAGGAAGTTCGCGATCGCGCGGGTGAATTGAACGGTCACCTGGCGAACAACCTGCTCGGGATCTCGACGGTGAAGAGCTTCACCGCCGAGCGGCACGAAGAGGAGCGCATCACCGCTCAGTCCGACCGCTATCGCGACGCCAATCGTGCCGCGATCACCCTGTCCTCGGCGTTCACGCCGCTCATTCGCATGGCGATCCTGGTCGGATTCACCGGGACGCTCGTCTACGGAGGATTCCTCGCCATCGAGGGGACGAGCCTCACGGTCGGCGAGTACAGCGTCATGGTCTTCCTGTCGCAGCGCCTGCTCTGGCCGCTGACGGGGCTGGGCGAGACGTTCGACCAGTACCAGCGGGCGATGGCCTCGACGAACCGGGTCCTCGACGTGATCGACACCCAGCCGACCATCCTCGGCGGCGATCGCCGGCTGCACGTCGAGGTGGGCGGAGGCGAGGTCCGCTTCGAGGGCGTGCGGTTCGGCTACGGCGACGGGATGACGGCCATCGGCGGGGTCGACCTTCGGTTGGCGCCGGGCGCGACGACGGCGGTCGTCGGTCCGACTGGTTCGGGGAAGTCGACGCTCGTCCGCCTGCTGCTGAGGTTCTACGACCCCGACGAGGGACGGGTCACGATCGACGGCGTCGACATCGCAGAGGTCGACCTCGGCGACCTCCGGCGCATCACCGGACTCGTGAGCCAGGACGTCTACCTGTTCGGCGGGTCGGTCGCCGACAACATCGCCTACGGCCGCATGGACGCCTCACGCGACGACATCGTTGCTGCGGCTGCGGCGGCAGAGGCGCACGAGTTCATCCGCGCCCTGCCCGACGGGTACGACACGGTGATCGGCGAGCGAGGCCAGAAACTCTCGGGAGGCCAGCGTCAGCGGCTCTCGATCGCACGAGCAGTCTTGAAGGACCCTCCCGTCCTGCTGCTCGACGAGGCCACTTCGGCGGTCGACAACGAGACCGAGGCCGCCATCCAACGTTCGCTCGACCGGATCAGCCAGAACCGGACGACCCTCGTGATCGCCCATCGGCTGTCGACGGTCCGCAACGCGGAGGTGATCCACGTGCTCGACCGGGGTCGCATCGTCGAGTCGGGTGGCCACGACGACCTGATCGGCCACGAGGGCATCTATGCAAGCCTGTGGGCCGTCCAGACCGGCGAACGGCCCTCCGACCGCGAAGGACGGTCGCCCGATGGCGATTCCGTCAGCTGACCCCAGGTTGCTCCGCACCGGACAGTACGTGGACTCGTCGAACCTCGATGCCCGGTCGTCGATCTATGCGTTTCGGCGACCCGAGTTCGATCTTCACGGGTGGGTGCTCTCGTTCGTTCCCGAGGGAGGACGGGTGCTCGACGCCGGCTGCGGGCCCGGCTCGTATCTGGAACGGTTCGCCCGAGCCGGTCGCGAGCAGGTGATCGGGATGGACCTGTCGGCGGGGATGGCCATCGAGGCTGCGAGGCATGCCCCGACCGGCTCCGCCGACATCACGGCGCTGCCGTTCGGAGACGGCGTGTTCGACACCACCCTGGCGATGCACATGCTGTATCACGTCGACCCGCCGGCCAACGGTGTGGCCGAACTGCGGCGCGTCACCAGGCCGGACGGCACCATGTTGGCGGTCACCAACGGTGACCGTCATCTCGCCGGCTTCGATCGGATCATCCGTCGGGCGCTGGGCCTCGAAAGCTGGGCACGGTCGGTGTTCCGGTTCTCGCTCGAGAACGGCGAAGAGCAGATCCTGCCCCACTTCGCGCACGTCGAACGAGTCGATGTCGAAGGCGAACTCGTCGTACCGCATCTCGAGCCGGTGATGGCCTACATCGACAGCATCGAGGACTTCCTCGGGCCCCAGCTCGACGTCAGCTGGTCGGACGCCGTCGATGCAATGCGGCCGCTCGTCGAAGCCGAGATCGCTGACACGGGTGCATTCCGAAGCACGGTCCACTCGGGCATCTTCATCTGCCGCTGAGTTGTGCCTCCAGCGCGTCGGGCGTGTCGGCGGGAAGCTTGCAGGCGTAGTTCCGGCAGACGTAGGCCCTGCCGGCGTCGCGCCCGTCCCACAGCGGCGAGTCCGACGGTTCGCCCCAGGCGAGCACCACGTTCGGCCGGTATGAGCGCTGGACCACCTCGACCAGGTCGGGCCGATCGCCGGTGACGACGACCTCGGTGATGCCGGCCCGGACCAGGTCGGCGGCGGCAAGCAGGTGGCCGAACGCGTTGGGATGCTGCCCGGCGACGCTTCCGAGGAGGCGGAGGATGTCCTCGGCCCGCTCGCGGTAGCGATCGACTCCGGTGAGTGCGGCCAGGCGGAGGAGCCCCACTGCAGCAAGGCTGTTGGCCGATGGTGTCGCGTTGTCCATGAGGTCCTTCGGGCGGGCCACGAGCGCTTCGGCGTCATGACCAGTGGTGAAGACACCACCTCGCTCGTCGTCCCAGAACAGTTCGATCAGTGCGTCGGCGGCGGCTTTCGCCTCGGTGGTCCAGCGGGCCTCGCCGGTCAGTTCGCCGACCCGAGTGAATGCATCGACGAGCGCGGCGTAGTCGTGCGCATAGGCGAGATGGCGGGCGCCACCGTCGGCCTGCCACGAACGGAGCCAGCGGCCGTCGTCGCGCCGCAGGTTGGCGACCAGGAACTCGGCGTTGGCGACGGCGGCAGCTCGCCACGTGGAGTTCGCCGTCGCGGCAGCCGCCTCAGCCACCGCTGCGAGCATCAGGGCATTCCATTCGGTCAACACCTTGTCGTCGAGGCCCGGACGAATCCGTGCTCGGCGGTGTTCGAACAGCGCCGCCCGGGCCTGCTCGACCGCCTCGGGCCTGAGCAGGTCGCCTCGATGCTCGATCCGGTTGAGGATGTTCGCGCCCTCGAAGTTTCCCTCGTGCGCGACCCCGTACCACTCGATGGCCGCATCGGCATCGGGACCGAGCACCTCGCTGATCTCCTCGACCGACCACACGTAGAACTTGCCCTCCACCCCTTCGCTGTCGGCATCCTCGGCAGAGAACCACCCACCATCGGGGTGCTGGAGGTCGCGAAGCACATAGGTGATCGTCTCGTCGACCACCTGGGCGAGCCGGGGCTCGTCGGTCAGCTGCCACGCGTGCAGATACGCCCGGGTCAGCAGCGCGTTGTCGTAGAGCATCTTCTCGAAGTGGGGGACGAGCCAGATGTCGTCGACCGAGTAACGGGCGAAGCCGCCCCCGAGGTGGTCGTAGATGCCACCGGCCGCCATGGCATCGAGCGAGGTCAGCGCCGCTCGGAGGGACTCGTCGCCGCCGCTGTGGTGGTGGGAGCGGAGCAGCAGGTCGATGTTCATCGCACCGGGAAACTTGGGCGCACGGCCGAACCCGCCCCACGTGTCGTCGTGGGCCTGCAAGAGCATGCGCCGGGCTCCGTCGAGCACGTCGCCTCCCGGAAGGTCGGCGGCGACCTGGAGCTGCTCGGACCGCTTCAGCGCCTCGGTCAGCTTGGTTGCCTGGTCGAGCAGGTCGTCACGGCGGTTCGTCCACGCGTCCTCGACGCTTCGGCACAGCTCGATGAAGCTCGGCAAGCCGCCTCGTCGCGCCTTGGGGAAGTAGGTCCCGCCATAGAAGGGTTCGCCGTCGGGGGTCATGAACACGGTCATCGGCCACCCGCCGCCGCCGGTCATGGCCTGGACGGCGTCCATGTAGATGGCGTCGACATCGGGCCGTTCCTCGCGATCGACCTTGACCGGGACGAACACTTCGTTGACCACCGAAGCGGTCGCCTCGTCCTCGAAGCTCTCGTGCGCCATCACGTGGCACCAGTGACACGCCGAGTAGCCGATCGACAGGAAGATGGGCTTGTCCTCACTTCGGGCCTTGTCGAACGCCTCAGGCCCCCACGGATACCAGTCGACGGGGTTGTCGGCGTGCTGGCGTAGATAGGGGGACGTCTCGTCGGCGAGCCGGTTCATGTCGACGAAGGTATCGGTGGGCAGACTGGGTCATGGCTTCGGCTGCGCCAACGTTTCGCGATGACGGTGACGTGATCGTGATTCGACCCGGGTTCGGCCGCGATGGAGTGATCGGCACGGTGCTCCTGATCGGGGGTCTGGCCGCGCTTGCACTCTCGGTCTCGACCTGGCTGTTGGCGCCGATCGGGTTGGTGCTCGTGGCGTTCGGGGGTTGGGGCCTGGTCAACCTCGTTCGGGGCGTCGGAACCGTGCGGATCGACCGGTCGACCAGCTCGGTCAGCGTCACCGGTGGATCGTCGTACCCGCTCGATCGTCTGGTCGAGGTCGAAGCATCGATCCGCATGGTCATGACCGGCGGGATACCGCATCCGCGGGGGAGCGTCATCCTCGACTTCGGGTCGAGTCGGGCGCTGATCGCCGACCGGATCGGTGGCGACGAGGCCGTCGAACTGGCCCGGGCAGTCGGCGATGCGATCTCGGTTCCGGTCCGACTCCCCGCCTCGGACTGAGCGAAGTCCTACGATCGCCGCGCATGGACGTACGACTGGACGGGAAGGTCGCGCTCGTCACGGGCGCGTCCCGGGGTATCGGGCGGGCGATCGCCAAGATCCTGGCCGAGAGCGGGGCGCAGGTGATGTTGTCGTCGCGCCGTGAGGAGTCGCTCACCGAGGCGGCGTCGACGATCGACGGCGAGACGGCGGTGTTCGCCGCCAATGCCGGTGAGCCCGACCAGATCGCCGCGTGTGTGGCCAACACCGTCGAGACGTTCGGCAGTGTCGACATCCTGGTCAACAACGCCGCCACCAACCCCTACATGGGGCCGAGCATCGACATCGACCTGCCCCGGTACGACAAGACCTGGCAGGTCAACCTCCGTGGACCGCTGGTGTGGTGCCAGGAGGCGTGGAAGGCGTCGATGAAGCAGGGCGGGGGCACCGTGATCAACATCGCGTCGATCGGTGGTATGTCCGTCGAGCCGTCCATCGGGATCTACAACACCACCAAGGCGGCCCTCATCCACCTCACCAAGGTGCTCGCCGCCGACCTCAGCCCGGGGGTGCGGGTCAACGCCATCGCCCCTGGTCTGGTCAAGACCGACATGGCCCGGGCGCTCTGGGAGCCCGCAGAGGAGGCCATCGCCAAGCGGATGCCACTCCACCGCCTGGGTGAGCCCGACGACATCGCCAACGCTGCGCTGTTCCTGGCCAGCGACCTCTCGTCGTGGATGACCGGTCACACGGTCGTCGTCGACGGCGGCGCGCTCATCAATCCGAAATGAAGCTGCTCGTCACCGGCGGCGCCGGCTACATCGGATCGGTGTGCTCGGAAGTCCTGCTCGGTCGCGGCCACGAGGTCGTCGTCGTCGACAACCTCTCGCAAGGGCACCGATCCGCCGTTCCGGACCGCGCTGACTTCGCGGAGATCGAGCTGCGCGATCAGGCGGCCGTCGACCGGTTGTTCGCCCAGGAGGGGTTCGACGGTGTCGTGCATTTCGCCAGCCACACCTTGGTTGGCGAGAGCACCGAGAAGCCGTTCCTCTACCTCCGCGACAACGTGGTGACGGCGGGGAACGTGATCGAGGCGGCATTGGCGCACGGTGCCGGCCGCTTCATCCTCAGCTCGACGGCCAACCTGTTCGACGATCCGGTGTCGATGCCCATCGCCGAGGACGAACGGATCGTGCCCGGCTCGCCGTACGGCGAGTCGAAGTTCTTCATCGAGCGAATGCTCCACTGGGCGCACGAGTTGCAGGGCATGAGGTATGCGGCTCTGCGCTACTTCAACGCCTGCGGTGCGACGGGGCGCGGCGAGGATCACGACCCCGAGACTCATCTCATCCCGCTGATCCTCCAGGTGGCGCTCGGCCAGCGCGAGCACATCTCGGTGTTCGGCGACGACTACGACACCCGCGACGGCACGTGCGTCCGCGATTACATCCACATCGTCGACCTCGCGACGGCCCATGCGCTGGCGATGGAGTCGCTCGACGAGCTGGGCGCCCGCCGGTACAACCTGGGCAACGGCGACGGCTACACCGTCATGGAGGTCATCGACACCGCCCGCCGCGTGACCGGCCACCCGATTCCGCACGTCGTGGGTGCGCGTCGAATCGGCGACCCCGCCACCCTGATCGCCTCGTCGCAGAAGCTGATCGACGACCTGGGTTGGCAGCCCGAGTTCGCCGACCTCGAGTCGATCATCCAGTCCGCCTGGGACTGGCACCGCAGTCATCCACACGGCTACGACGACTGACCACTGGTTCGGATCGATACTCGTCAACCTCGTGCGGCCGGTTGAGGCTGCCCCGTTCCGAGTGCAGCCGAGCGAGGGGCCTTCGCCGGCTGCACTCGGGTGGGCTCGGGTTCCGTCAGGTGCGCACAGAACGTTGGCGCGTCGCCTCAGGTCAGCTCGGCGCGGCGGAGCTTGCCCAAGGCCGTGCGGGGGATCGTGTCGACCCGTTCGATCGACTTCGGGACCGCGTGCGGCGGGAGCTCGGCTCTGACCCAGTCGCGGAGGTCGTCGAGGGTCGGCGGGTTGTCGCCCACGATCAGCGCCACCACTCGCTCACCCCACTCGGGGTCGGGGCGACCGAAGACGGCGGCATCGTCGAGCTGGGGATGTTCGCGCAGGCGGCGTTCGACGGGGTCGGGCCAGACGTTCTCGCCGCCGGTGATGATGAGGTCGCCGGCTCGTCCGGAGACGCTGATCGAGCCGTCTTGGCGCACCTCGCCGAGATCGCCGGTGCGGAACCAACCCTCGGCGTCCTTGGGGTCGACGCCGTCTCGGTAGCAGCGCAGCAGCATCGGTCCACGTATCCAGAGCTGACCGTCTTCGTCCGCTCGCACCTCCACGCCGTCCAAGGGCATGCCGTCATAGACGATGCCGCTACCGGTCTCGGTCATGCCGTAGGTCGCGACCGTGTTCGCGGGCCGGTCGGGTGGGGGAGCGCTACCGCCGAGGACGATGCACTCGAACATCGAACCGTCGATCCGCTGGAGGGCCGTGGCAACCAGCGACACGTGCGTGCAGCCGATGACCGCCGCTCGTGTGACTGCCTCGGCGTCGAACCCGGGCTGCACCGTCAGCGGAGTGTCGGTGTGGAGCGCACGCGTCACGACCGAAAGACCCCCGACATGGGCCAGCGGGAGGCAGGCGAGCCAGTGGTGACGGGTCGGGTCGACGCCGAGCCGGTGCGACGTCGCCTCGGCGGACGCAGCGACGGCATCGTGAGTGAGGACGACTCCCTTCGGCTCGCCCGTCGACCCGCTGGTCGCCATCACCAGGGCGTCGCCGGGTTCGACCGGATCGTTCACCCCCATCGTGACGAGCAGGTGCTCCCGAGCCGGCCCGGGGAGCCGTGGATCCACCGGGAAGGCTGCGTCTCCGTCCGACCAGATCGACCGGAGCCGATCGACGAAGTCCGGCGTGCCGCTGGCGTCGAGGGCGACGAGGCGCGGTGTCGTCACGAGATGGCGGCGGCGATCGCTTCGAGTGTCTCGGGACGGTGGGGCGTGTCGATGTAGAGGATGGCCACGTCGCAGCCCACGTCGGCGAACCTGCCGGCGAGGTCGGGGATCTGGGCCGGGTCGTCGAAGCGGAGCTGGGTCGAGGTCATGATCTCGCTCGGATCGCGCCCGGCGTCGGCGCAGTGCTCGTGCATGATCGCCAGCGACTCGGCGAACTGGCTCGGGCTCCCGCCCGCCTGGTTCCAGTGGTCGGCGTAGCGCGCGACCGCCCGCAGGGTGCGCTTGGGTCCCGACCCGCCGATGACGATGGGCGGGTGGGGCCGCTGCACCGGCTTGGGCTCGCAGGAGGCGCCGGACAGTTGGTAGTGCTCTCCGGCGAAGTCGCTCGTCGACTGGCTGAGCAGCAGCGTGAGGACCTGGCATGCTTCGTCGAAACGGTCGAAACGCTCCTTCAGTGGCGGGAGTTCGAGGCCGAGGGCGTCGGCTTCGTCCTGGTTCCATCCGGCCCCGATGCCGATCTCGAGACGGCCGTCCGAGATGACGTCGACCGTCGCTGCGATGTTGGCGAGCACCGAGGGGTGCCGGTAGGGATTGCCGGTGACCATGAGGCCGAGTCGCAGCCGTCGGGTCGCCTGAGCGAGGGCAGCGAGCGTCGACCACCCCTCGAGGCACGGCCCAGTGCGATCGGAGAAGATCGGCTCGAAGTGGTCGAACAGCCAGCCCGACTCGAACACCTCGAGGTCATCGGCCACCTGCCAGCACGTCAGCAGGTCGTCGAACGTCGTGTTCTGGGGGGCGGTCTTGAATCCGTAGCGCATCGCGTGAACCTATCGAGGCAGCCCGGCCAACTTCGTGCAGCCGATCGACCACGGCCACAACCTCGTGCAGCGGAGCCAGCCGAGCGCGTCGGGTGCACGAAGTTGGCCTTGGGCTCTGTTGGGTGCACGAGGTTGGTGGTCGCCGATGGTCGGGCCCGGTGCCGGTTGTGGCTGACCGGCACCGGTCGATGAGACTGCGGCATGGTGAATGCGTGGGTCGAGGGGGCGCGACCCCGAACGCTTCCGGCGGCGGTCGTGCCGGTCGCGGTCGGGACGGCGTGCGTGGTGGGCGTCGGCGACATGATCTGGTGGCGAGCCGGCGCAGCGATGATCGTGGCGTTGGCCCTGCAGGTCGCCACCAACTTCGCGAATGACTACTCCGACGGCATCCGGGGCACCGACAGCGACGAGCGCCGGGTCGGCCCGATCCGCCTCGTCGGCTCGGGGCTCAAGTCGCCCTCGGCGGTCAAGAAGGCCGCGCTGGCGTCCTTCGGCGTGGCGGGGGTCGCAGGCCTCGCGCTGGCGATCGCGGTCGGGCCCGAGTTGCTCGCCGTCGGCGCGGCATCGATCGCTGCCGGTTGGTTCTACACCGGCGGACCCAGGCCGTACGGCTACGCGGGACTCGGTGAGGTGTTCGTGTTCGTGTTCTTCGGCGTGGTCGCCACAGCGGGCTCGACCTACGTGCAGCTCGAGGAGGTGACGGGGCTCTCGCTGGGCTGCTCGGTGGCGGTGGGCGCGCTGGCCACGGCATTGCTCGTCGTGAACAACCTGCGCGACATTCCCGGCGACACCGAGTCGGGCAAACGCACCTTGGCCGTTCGGATCGGCGACTCGAAGACCCGCATCCTCTACACCGTCCTGATGACGGTGCCGTTCCTCGCACTGCCCCTCATCGGAGGCCTCGCTCGGCCCGGGTCGGCGCTGGCCTTTGCGGCCATCCTCATCGGTCGGCGTGCAGTGGTGACGGTGCTCGGAGGCGCGAAGGGCGCCGACCTCATCGCGGCGCTCGCCCGAACGGGGCAGACCCAGCTCGTCTACGGGGCGCTCCTCACCCTCGGCATCGTGATCAGCGCGCCGAGCTGACGGGCTTGCGGCCCAGATGCGTCACCGTGACGTAGGCCTGCGGCACCGTTCCGTCGAAGCGATCGTCGCACAACTGGCGCAAGTCGGCGACGAGAGCCTGCTTCCCCGTCTCGTCGAGGCTGAGCGGGCCCGAGTGGGTGAGGAATCGGGCAATCACCTGCTCGGTCGTCTCGGTTCGGGTCCACGGGTGCCGGTGTGACTCGACCTCGGTGAAGCCGGCTCCCCCGAGTCGCTCGGTCCACGGAGATTCATCTTCGACCGGTGTCAGTGCGCCGCGGTACTCGGGGACGTGGCGGTGCATGATCGGCTGCGAGGCCGCAGTGAACGCAACCGGATGCTCGGGGTCGTAGAAGCGGGCCCATGTCAGCGCCAGCCAGCCACCGGGGCGCAGGGCATCGAGGATCTTCGGCAAGCCGATCTCGTGGTCGACCCAGTGGAAAGCCGTTGCCGACATCGCCAGATCGAACGACTCGGGCTCGAGCTCGACGTCCTCGAAGAACGCGTTGAGGACGGCAAGCTCGAAGCGCTCGGCGAGCCGCCGGGCGAACCGCTCGCCCGGCTCGACGGCCGTGACGATGGCGCCGGCCTCGATCAGGCCTTCGGTCGCCTGGCCGGGGCCGCTGCCGATCTCGAGGACGTGCGCCCCGGGGGAGAGGCTGCACCGCTCGGCCAGCATCTCGAACAGTGCGGGCGGATATCCGGGTCGTCCGATCTCGTACTCGGCGGCCGCGCCGTCGAACGACAGGCGCCGGTCGGTCACGCCTACTCGACCGCGGCGGCGAGGCGCTCGAGGGTCGCTTCCATGCCCGCCTTGTTGTGGGGCACACGGTCTTCGACACCCGAGATCGACTTGGTCATCTTCTTGACCTCCTCAGGGCGATGGTCCTGCCAGAGCTCGGTGACCCGGCAGCCGGCATCGGTCGGCTCGATCGCGTAGCCCCAGGTCGCGTACACGAAGTCGCCGACCATGCAGTCGAAGATGAACTGTTCGTTCGGTACGAACTCGACGATCTGGGCCTCGGTGCTCCAATCCTTGTCGCCCAGGCGGTTGTGTCCGGTCCACTTGGCTCCGAGTGCCGGTCCGTCGTGGCCCTCGTTCCATTCGCACGAGTGGTTCTCGGGTGACCATTCGCCCATGCGGGTGACGTCGGTGAGCGCGGCGAAAACGACCTCGGGCGGGGCGGCGATGTCACGAGAGACTTCCAGGTCAGGGGTCATGGGATCACCGTAGGGCTCCGAGCCAGGTGCTCACGAGCGCCCACGTCTCAGCCGGGCGTTCGAGGTGGACAGCATGGCCGGCGCCGTCGACGATGCGAACGGTGGCGTTCGGTCCGATCGAGTCGGCCATGCGGTGGGCGAGCGCCGCGAACTTGTCGTCGTGTGCGCCGGCGAGGAGCAGGACAGGCATCGAGAGTCCGCCCAGGCGCTCCCACAACGGTTCCTGGGTGCCCGTGCCGGAGTTGCGCAGGCTGGCGGCGAGTCCGGCCGGATCGTTGGCGAGGCGTTCGGCCCGGTGTTGGTCGGCGTCGGCGATCCCGGCGAACAATCCGAGCGCCAGCCAGTCGTCGAGAAAGTCCGGGAGCGGTTCGGTGTCGAGTCGGCGCGCCAGGCGCTCGTCGGCCGTTCGACGTGCTGCACGCTCGTCAGCGTCGTCGATGCCGGCGGTCGACCCGATGAGGATCAGGCGCTCGACCAGGTCGGGTCGCTCGAGCGCGAGGTGCAGGCACATCCGCCCGCCCATGGAGTAGCCGAGGTAGGTGGCTCGGCCTGCGGCCTCGCCGATCAGGCGCCCTGACTCGGTCAGGTCGGCGTCAGCGTGGCCCGATCGCCCGTGACCCGGCGCATCGACACAGATGACCTCGTGGGCGCCGAGTTCGGCCGCGAATCGGCCCCAGCACTGTGCGTTCTGCGTGAACCCGTGGACCAGGACCAGCGGTGATCCCGATCCCGTTCGCTCGACGTGGAGGGCCATGAGGTTCGCATCGTGGCACGCTCCGTGGTGGGATGCGTCCCGTGACCGCCGCCGCGACGTTCTGCGCAACGCTGGTGGACGAGTGGATCCGCCTGGGCGTCACCGACGCCGTCGTGTGCCCGGGGAGTCGTTCGACACCGATGGCACTGGCGATCGCCGACTCGAACCTACGGCTCCACATGCACCACGACGAGCGAAGTGCTGCGTTCATGGCCCTCGGGATCGCACTTGCCTCGGGTCGACCGGCCATCATCCTGACCACGAGTGGCACCGCGACGGTGAACCTCCACCCCGCGGTCGTCGAGGCCGACCTCAGCGGCGTCCCGATGATCGTCTGCACGGCTGATCGGCCACCGTGGCTCCACGGCAGGGGAGCGCCCCAGACCATCGACCAGCGGCACCTCTACGGCACGGCAGTGAGGGCCTTTCACGACCCGGGTGTACCCGATGGGGAGCAATCATCCACGTGGAGGATGCTCGCCCGAGCGGTCCATGCCGACTCACTGGTAGCCCGCGATCGAGCGGGCCCGGTGCAGTTGAACCTGTCCTTCGACGAACCGCTCACGGGAGGACCGGACGAGCTTCCGCCCGTGTTGTCCGAGTCAGACCCACCGGCGACTCCCGACGCACCGGGGCAACCCGAGCGGCTGACCGGCCGGGGTGTCATCGTCGCGGGGCGATCACACCTCGACTCGGCCGACGTGCTGCGGCTCGCCACAGAAGCCGGCTGGCCGATCCTGGCCGATCCGAGGTCGAGGCTCGACCGCTCCGCTCGGTGTGTCGTGGTCCATCCCGACAGCATCCTCCGGCACGAAGCGACGGCCGCCGCGCTGCGGCCTGAGATGGTGCTTCGGATCGGAGAGGCTCCGTCCTCGAGAGTCGTGAACGAGTGGCTCCGTGACTGCGGGGCTCACGAGGTGGTCGTCGCCGATCGGCACCTCGACCCTTGGGTCAGTGCCGACGAAGTGATCGTCACGCTGCGATCCGATGCGCTGGCCGGCTGGTCCTTCGCCGTGAGCGCCGAACCGGCGTGGTTGGACGGCTGGGTCCACGCCGAGGAGCGGGCAGCCGCGGCCATCGCTTCGGTCGTCGACGACGGTCTGCTGTCCGAACCGGCGGCGGCCCGCTGCGTCTTCGACGTGTCGGCACCTGGGACGGCCATCGTGCTGTCGTCTTCGATGCCGGTCCGCGACGCCGAGTGGTATGCCGAACCGGCGGCAGCGGGCGTCGAGGTCTACGCGAACCGTGGTGCGAACGGAATCGACGGCGTGACCTCGACGGCCGTCGGTGTCGCACTGGCTGGCCGACGCACGGTCGCGATCCTCGGCGACGTCGCCTTCCTGCACGACTCAAACGGTCTGCTCGGCCTCGCCCAGCGGCACCTCGACCTCACCCTCGTCGTCGTCGACAACAACGGCGGCGGGATCTTCTCGTTCCTCCCGCAGGCGAAGGTTCTGTCTGTCGGCCGTTTCGAGCAGCTCTTCGGCACCCCCCACGGCGTCGACCTGCCGGGGCTCGCAAAGGCACACGGACTCCCTTGCCACACGGTGAGGTCAGGTGCGGCGCTTTCGAGCGCGCTCCAGACCGACGGCACGCAGATCGTGCTGGTCGAAACCGACCGTGGGGCCAACGTCGCGGTCCACGAGGCGATCAATGCCGCCGTGGCGGCGTCGCTCGACGACCCGTCCGGCTGAAGGTACCGCTACGGGCGCACGATGGCGTTGAGCACGGCCTGGAACTTGGCTCGGGTCTCGGCGAGCTCAGCGTCGGGGTCCGAGTCGGACACGACTCCGACGCCGGCGAAGACTCGAGCGGTTGCGCCGTCGAGTTCGGCCGAGCGGATGCCGACGGCCCATGAGCCGTTCCCGCCGCCGTCGACCCAGCCGACCGGGCCGCCGTAGCGGCCGCGGTCGTCCGGTTCGAGCCGGCCGATCAGATCGAGCGCTGCCGCTCGGGGCTCACCACCGACGGCGGGAGTGGGATGCAGCGCGGCCACGAGTTCGAGGACCGACGGCTCGGGCCATGACAAGCGTCCCGTCACGGCGGTGGCGAGGTGCTGCACATTGGCGACCGACACCACCGACGGCTCGGCCTCGGCGTCGAGATACGAGCACCAACCAAGCAACGTGTCGTGGACCATGTCGATGGTGATCTGGTGTTCCCACCGGTCCTTCTCGGACGCGAGCAGGCTGGCAGCCAGACGCGCGTCGGCCGAAGGGTCGCCCGATCGGGGAGCGGTACCGGCCATCGGTTGGGCTCGCACCCGGTCGCCCGATCGGGCCACGAGCAGCTCGGGACTGGCCCCGACGAACCCGTCGATCGAGTAGAGCATGCAGCTCGGGTAGGCCCGTTGCAGGCGGCTGAGCACCAACGAAGGGGGGATGGGCGAGTCGGCGGTGATGACGACCTCGCGGGCGAGCACCACCTTGGTCAGTTCACCGTCGAGGATGCGCTCGCGGGCGTTGTCGACGCACTTCATCCATCGGTCCGGATCGACGGTCGGTGTGACCTCGAAGTGTGACGGAGCCGGCGCGACCACTCCTCGAGCGGCAGCGTCGATCGCCAATGGATCGACGGCGCCGCCCTCGCTGATCGCGGTCACCCACGAGGTGCCGTCGGCCGACCGGCCGACCAGCTGGGCGGGAACCACCAGATCACCACCGCCGCCGAATGGCAGTGCGCCCAGCGCAACTGCGCCCGAACCCGGCCGCCCGACCTCATCGTCGGTCTCGACCGAGGCGAGCCAGGCAGCAGCCACCGCCACGTCGACCCGGGCAGCGACGCCGCGGCCGGCCAGCCCGTCGCCATCGCGCAGCCACACCGCGCCGTCGTCGCCGGCCCATCCGAGCAGGTCGGCCTCGCCGTCGAGCCGGCGTGTGCGAGCGACGAGGCCGGTCACAGGGCTCGGCGGGTTGCCGTGACCAACTGACTGATGCCGCCGCTGAGGAGCGTGCGATCGACCTCGGTGAACCCGACATCAGCCAGCATCTGCAGCATCACATCGGGTTCGGGGAGGTATTCCACCGACTTCGGCAGGTACTGGTAGGCGGAGGCATCGGAGATCAGGCCGCCGACGAACGGCACGACGTTGCCGAAATAGACACCGTGGCCGTAGCGCAGCACCCGGTTGGACGGCTCGGCGACCTCGAGGATGGCCAGCCGACCACCCGGGCGGATGATGCGCGCCATCTCGGCAAAGGCTCCGCCGAGGTCGACGAAGTTGCGAAGGGCGAACCCGCAGGTGAGTCCGTCGACCGCGCCGTCGGGGAGCGGCAGTCGCAGTGCGTCGGAGTGGACGAGCGGTGCCTCGGTCCGAGCAGCCGCGAGCATGCCGAACGAGAGGTCGAAGCCGAGGGGGACGTAGCCCATCTTGGTGATCTCACGGCAGAAGTCGCCCGTCCCGCAGGCGAGGTCGGCGATGACCGATTCCTGCGTCAGGCCGAGCGACCGAACGGTCCGCTTGCGCCAGCCGACATCCATGCCAAGAGTCAGGACGCGGTTCAGCAGGTCGTACCGAGGGGCGATCGAATCGAACATCGAGCGCACCGCCCGAACCTTTTCGTCACCGACGGGGAGGGCCACGGCGCCCACGCTATGGCCCCGGCCGCGTCGACCGGCAAGGCGAAACGGTGCGTAACGTTCCATTCATGGTCGCCGATGCGCACTTCCGGCTGGCGGGCATCCCCGTACGGGTCGAACCCGTCTTCTGGATCATCGTCGTGCTCTTCGGCTTTCGGGCGCGAACGGGCTGGTCATTGGCCGTGTGGGTGCTCGTGGTGTTCGTGTCGATCCTGCTGCACGAACTCGGTCATGCCGTCGCGTACCGGATGTTCGGTGCCCGGGCGACGATCACGCTCACCGCATTCGCCGGCCTCACGCACGGACCCCGACTCGATGGGCGATGGCGCCGCATCGCCGTCAGCCTCGCCGGCCCCCTCAGCGCGTTGGTGCTGTTCGGCCTGCCGGCCATGGCCCTGCGCGACGGCGAATTCGGACAACAGCTCTTGTTCGACGTCGTCACCGGACAGACCTGGCAAGGGTGGTACCTCGCGCTCTCCGATCTCGTCTTCGTCAACGTCTGGTGGTCGCTCGTCAACCTGCTGCCCATTCGTCCCCTCGACGGGGGCAACGTCATGACCGAGGTCGTCGGCGTCTCGAGGGCCAGGGTCGTGTCCATGGCCGTGGCCGCCGCCGGTGCGGTCTACGCATGGTCGATCGGCGAGCAGTACGTGGCGTTCTTCGCCGTGCTCCTCGGCTTCATGAACCACTCCGAACGCCAAGCCGAGCAAGCCGCCTAGGCATCAGGCGGTGAGCGCCTGCTCCTTGGCCCAGCGGTAGTCGGCCTTGCCTGCGGGCGAGCGCACGACCTCGTCGACGAACACGAACGCCTTGGGCAGCTTGTAGCGGGCGATGTGCTTGGCAGCTTCGGCAAGGAGGGACTCTTCGTCGGGAGCGTCGCCCTTTGGTTGCACGATGGCGATGACCTCGTTGCCCCAGCGCTCGCTCGGACGGCCGGCCACGACGACGTCGAACACGCCGGGATGGTGAGCGAGCGCCTGCTCGACCTCTTCGGCGAAGACCTTCTCGCCGCCGGTGTTGATCGTGACCGAGTCGCGCCCGTACAGCTCGATGATGCCGTCGGCGGTGAGGCGGGCGCGGTCGCCCGGCACCGAGTAGCGGATGTCATCGATCACCGGGAAGGTCTTGGCGGTCTTGTCGGCATCGCCGAGGTAGCCGAGCGGCACCCGCCCCTGTTGTGCGAGCCACCCCTCCTCCTCGTGCCCGGCGGCGAGCAGACGGTCGAGCTCGGGCGACACGACACATGCGCCCGGGCCGGGAGTGAACGTCCCGGTCGAGGCCTTCTGCCCGGCTGCGCTGGTGTGCGACATCTGCGACCCCGTCTCGGAGGCACCGACGGCGTCCATGATCATCACGCTCGGCATGGCAGCCAGGAAGCGGTCCTTGATCGTCGAGTTGAGCGGCGCTCCGCCCGAAACCACGAGCAACATCGACGAGGTGTCGTGCGTGCCGTTCTCGAGCTCCTCGACGAGCGGCCGTCCGAAGGCGTCGCCCACCAAGAGCAGGATGTTGACCTCTTCCTTCTCGACGATCGACCACACGTCGACCGGATCGAGGCGATCGACCACGTCCTGCACGACGACGGTGTGTCCGCTGTTCATGGCGTTGAACCCGAGCCAGTGCCCGGCACCGTGCATGAACGGGGGAGCCGGCATGAGACGGGCGCCTCCACCCTCGGCCGCGGTCACGATCTCCTCGATCGAGGCGAACTCCTCGCCTGTCGCCTGGTTGCGGCCGCCGAGCGCACCGACGTAGATGTCGGCCTGCCGCCAGAGCACCCCCTTGGGCATGCCGGTGGTTCCGCCGGTGTAGAGGATGTAGAGGTCGTCGGGCGACCAGTCCGTCGACACCGCGGGGAGGTCGGCCGACGCACCAGCGAGGGCAGCCTCGTACTCGACGGCGCCGGGGAGCAGGTCGTTCCCCGAGTCGTCGTCGACCTGGATCAGGACCTCGAGCTCGGGAAGATCGGCGAGCACGTTGGCGAGCGTCGGTGCGAACGCCGAGTGGTAGACGATGGCCTTCGCTCCGCTGTTGTCGAGCAGGTAGAGGAGCTCTTCCTCGACATACCGGTAGTTGACGTTGAACGGAGCGACCCGTGCCTTGTAGGACCCGAGCATCGCTTCGAGGTACTCGTTGCCGTTGTGGATATAGATGGCCAGGTGGTCCTGGTGCGACTCGTGTCCCTCGAGTCCGGAGCGATCGGTCCGCGGACCGACTCCACGCTCGGCGAGGTGGTTCGCGAGCCGTCGGGTCCGGTCGGTGACCTCGGCGTAGCTGAGCCGCCGGTCGCGCCACACCAGACACTCCCGATCGGGGATGGCGGCCGAGACGGCTTCGTGGACAGCAGCGAGATTGAAGTCGGTCACGCGGCCGATTGTTGCAGGCGGGCCCGAGTACGGACCAGACGAGCTACTTGAACCAGATCCGTTGGTAGTCGCGGCTCTCTTCGTTGGTGAAGAGGTAGAGCAGGAGTGCATCGAACATGAGGCTCACGATGGCGAGGCTGAGGAGGCCGCCGACCCCGAAGATGCTGAACCAGACCAGGATCGACACGATGGCCGTCGCGACACCGATCGCCGGACCCCACTTCTTCTCGTTCGCCGTGCCGAAGCCGCCGGCCACGCCTCCGGCCACCACCAGCAGCGTCAGCGCGCCGAGCCCTCCGAACAGGAATCCGAAGGCTGCGTTCAGGTAGAGCAGCATCGTGGCCGAATAGAGCGATTGTGGTTGGCTTCGGTTGAGCCAGACTCTTGTCTCCATGGATGACAGTCTCGCAGCAGTTGTGCTGTCTGCGGGCAGCGGACGCCGACTTCTTCCGCTGACCCGACTCCGACCGAAGGTGTTGTGCCCGGTCGGTGGCAGGCCGTTGCTCGACCATGCCATCGACCGTGTGGCCGATGTCACCGCAGCGATCGCCGTCAACGTGCACGCCGAGCCCGACGCCATGCGGGCGCATGTCGCCGCGGCTCAGCCTGCGGTCCACGTCTCCGTCGAGCCGGTGGAGGAGCGAGGCACCGCAGGCGCGATCGGCCTGCTGCGACGCTGGATCGATGGACGCGACGTGGTGGTCGTCAACGGCGACACCTGGGCTCCCGGTTCGGTCGCGCCCCTCCTCGAAGGGTGGGACCGCGAGCGGATCAGGATCTTCGTGCACGGGTCCGATCGATTCAGCGACCTGATGCTGATCGCCGGATCGGTCATGCCGTGGGCTGACGCGAAGGCCATGCCCGAGACGCCGAGCGGTCTGTTCGAGGTGTCCTGGCGCGCGGCCCACGAGGCAGGACGGGTCGAGGTCATTCGTCACCACGGCCCCTTTGTCGACTGCGCGACCCCGGCCGACTATCTCCGGGCCAATCTCGAGGCGTCGGGCGGGACCACGGTGGTCGGCGACGGCGCCGTGGTCGAAGGCACGGCGACCGAGAGCGTCGTGTGGCCGGGAGTGACGGTGCCGCGAGGCGAACACCTCCACCGGGCGATCCGAGCGAGCGACGAGATGACGGTGCTGGTCAGGGGCGTCGCGCGTGGTGGGCCCGTGGCCTAGGACCGTCGTCTGGTGGGTGGCGCGACCGCGCTGATCTCGTGGCTGGCTCGGAGTTGTCCGCAGGCCGCATCGATGTCGGTCCCACGATTCGCTCGCACGGTGGCGTTGACACCGGAGGCTTCGAGCCGGTCGCGAAACGCGCGCACCGCAGGCATCGGGGTGCCGACGGTCGGGTAGCCCGGCGTCGGGTTGAGCGGAATGAGATTGACGTGAGCCCGAGCGGTCCGGCACAGCTCGGCCAGCTCGTCGGCGTCGGCGAACCGGTCGTTGACGCCACTGATGAGCGCCCACTCGAATGACACCCGCCGGCGAGTGCGGGTGCGGTAGTCACGACACGCTTCGAGCAGCTCGGCGATGGGGTAGCGGCGGTTGATGGGCACCAGCTCGTCGCGCAGTTCGTCGTTGGCGGCATGGAGCGACACGGCGAGGCTCACGGGAAGCCCCTCGGTGGCCAGGCGTCGAATCCCCGGGACGATGCCGACCGTCGACACCGTGAGGTGTCGGGCCGAGATGCCGATGTCGTCGTGGATGCGACGGGCGGCTTCGATCGTCCGGTCGTAGTTGGCGAGGGGTTCGCCCATGCCCATGAACACGACGTTCGAAAGTCGTCGAGGTCGGGCGCGACGCACGGCCCGGACCACCTGCTCGACGATCTCGCCCACGCCCAGGTTGCGCTCGAAGCCGGCTTGCCCGGTGGCACAGAAGCCGCACCCCATGGCGCACCCGGCCTGCGTCGAGATGCACACCGTCGACCGGTCCTTGTAGTGCATGAGCACGGTCTCGACCAGCGCCCCACCATCGAGGGACCACAGCCACTTCACCGTGTCGCCGCCGTCGCTCACCGATTCGGTGACCAACGTCAGCGCCTCCGGAAGCAACTCGGCGAGGGTCGCCCTCAGCGACTTGGGGAGGTTGGTGAGTTCGTCGAGGTCGGCGGCCCGTTCGTACAACCCGTTCCACACCTGGTCGACGCGGTAGCTCGGCTCGCTGTCGAGCAGCTCGGCGAGCTCGTGCCGCGCAAGGTCGTAGCGGCTCGTCGGCGCGTTCGTCACGGGGTCAGGCCGGCTCGATGTCGCCGGTGAACGCACGGTCGATGTGGTCGATCTCGAACCCGAGGTCGCGGTACAGCCCGACCGCCGACGTGTTGTCGGAGTCGACGTAGAGCATGCCGATCGGCAGGCCCCGGCCGGAGAGGTGGGTGAGGCCTGCGACGGTGAGGGCTCGTCCGAGGCCGCGACCGTGGAAGGCCGGGTCGACGGCGATCACGTAGATCTCGCCCAAGGGGGGCTCGTGGTCGGGGTGGACCTTCGTCCAGCAGAACCCCGCCAGATCGCCGTCGACCTCGTGGAGCAGGAAGCCTTCGGGGTCGAACCACGGCTCGGCCTCGCGGCTCACGACGTCTTCGCGGGTCCAGCCACCCTGCTCGGGGTGCCAGTGAAAGGCGCGGTTGTTGACCTCGAGCCACGCCTCCTCGTCTCGCCCCGGCTCGAACGGGCGGGTGACCAACGACGTGGTCTCCTCGAGTGGGAGCGAGCGGCGCATCTGCCAGAGGTCGCGGCCGCGGCTGAGGCCGATCGTCTCCATGATCGAGTCGTGCGCGGAGGTCGGTTTGTAGACCCAGAGGTGGACGTGGCCACCGCCTGCCGCGGCGATGACGTCGGCTGACGCCCGCAGCAGCTGCGGCCCGAGTTCGAGCGCCTCGTAGCGGTGGTGCGGATCGATGACGAGCTCGACGGACCAGCTGTGGTCGCCCCGCTCGACATGGGCGTACCCGACCGGGTGGTGATGGCCCGGCTCGTGGGCGAGCAGGGCCGTGAAGGGCGTGCGCCCGCCCTGGGCGAGGTCGACCCAGCGATGGTCGTCGATCGGCTTGTGGCCATCTGCCCGCTCGGCTGCGTCGAGGAGCTCCTTCAGCTGGGCGAGGTCGTCGTCGTCGAGCTCCTGCTTGATCTCGAGTCGGTTCACCGGGTCGAGGGTAGAGCCCGGACGGGGTCCTATCCTCGCTTCGATGGCAACCCCGGAGCGTCGAGTCCGCCCACGAACACCTGCGGGTCGGGCTCGCAAGACCAACGAGTTGCTGGCGATCGAATACCCCGAGGCCGAGTGCGAACTGGATCACCGCAATGCATTCGAGCTGCTCGCGGCAACGATCCTCTCGGCCCAGAGCACCGACAAGATGATCAACACGGTGACGCCGACGTTGTTCGCCCGCTACCCGACACCCGACGACCTCGCGATGGCCGACCCGGCTGAGCTCGAGGAGATCATCCACTCGACGGGCTTCTTCCGGCAGAAGGCCAAGAGCCTCATCGGGATGGCGACCGCGTTGGTCGAGCGGCACGACGGCGAGGTCCCCGGGGCGATGAACGACCTGGTGGCGTTGCCAGGGGTGGGGCGCAAGACCGCCAACGTGGTGCGCTCGGTGGCGCTGGGGCTGCCGGGGCTGCCGGTCGACACCCACGTGCTGCGGCTCACCAAGAAGCTCGGCATCACCACCGAGACCGATCCG
>DATKWD010000098.1:0-74299 GCA_035529695.1 Acidimicrobiales bacterium
ACGTCGTTGATGCCCACGGAGAGACCTTGGTTCGGATCCTCGAAACCACCATCGACCAGGGTCACGGTCCCGGCGCCGAAGCAGGCGAGGGTGTAGGTGCGGTTGGAGAAGTCCTCCGAGAAGAGGATGTCGTCGGCCGACGCTTGAAGTGCCGGGCAAGCCCGGGAGGATCGTCACGGCCACGCCGAAGCGCCGCCTCGCCGACGAGCGTGTCGCCGTCGGCCTTCATGTAGATCGCGATGGAATGGAGGCCGATTGCGCGCCGAGGCTCACCGGCTCGACGCGACCGCCACGAGAGATCGCCGCAGCCGTGAACGTCGTCCCGAGGTCGACGCCGAGCGTGTAGCTCACGGCGCGCCCTTGTGGTCGCCGGTCGAATCCAGGCGTGACGTCACCTCGACGACGCTAGCCGCGCAACATCCATGCCATGCTCGGCCACATGGCCGACGAAGTGGTTCTCGGGATCACCGTCGACGACCACGGCCTCGACGCGGTCTGTGGCCGCGCCTGGCTCGCCGGCGCCGTCGGAATCGCGGAGCAGCCGGCGAGCGAGCCCGGTCGGGTCGAGCTGCTGGTGGCGTGTCCGCCCGCCACCCAGGGGGCGGTGGCCGAAGCACTCGGAGGGGATCCGACCCGAGTCGACTCGTGGTCGCCGGTCGTCAAACGAGTGGCCGTCGACTTCGGAACGTCGGTGATCGACCTCGATGTGCCGGCGAACGTGTTCGGTGACGGTGCCCACCCGACCACGGCCACGTGTCTGGCCGTTCTGTCAGCCGTGGTGAGCCCGGGACAGCACGTTCTCGATGTCGGGTGCGGCGCAGGTCTGCTCAGCGTCGCGGCAGCTCTGCGCGGTGCAACGGTGACTGCCGTCGACACCTGGGAGCCGGCAGTCCAGATCGCTCGAGCGAACGCCCGCCGCAACCGCGTGTCGGACCGGGTCGAGGTCGAGCTGCGATCGATCCGACCCGACGACGACGCCGACGTGGTGTTCGCCAACATCGGTGCGGCCACCCTCGTCGAACTCGCACCTGTCATCGAGGCGGCGGCGGCCGGGCCGATCGT
Organism: Acidimicrobiales bacterium; assembly: GCA_035529695.1. Lineage (GTDB taxonomy): Bacteria > Actinomycetota > Acidimicrobiia > Acidimicrobiales > Salinilacustritrichaceae > DATKWD01. Next base: position 1,063 of record DATKWD010000098.1, read on the forward strand.
TCTGAGCGGACTGCTGGAGCATCAGACCGTCGGCGTCATCGCCGCCTATGACAGCGAGGTGCGCGACCGTCGGACCGTCGATGGGTGGACCACGGTCACCCTCGAGGGCGACCGTCGGGCGTGATCGATCAGCCCTTCAGGCCTGCTGGATCTTGATCTCGATGTCGACGCCGGCCGGCAGTTCGATTCGCTGGAGGCTGTCGACGGTCTTGGGGTTGGGATCGACGATGTCGATGAGGCGCTTGTGGATGCGCATCTCGAAGTGCTCCCGGCTGTCTTTGTCCTTGTGCGGCGAGCGGATGACGGTGTAGCGATGCTTCTCGGTCGGGAGGGGGATGGGTCCCCGAACCGTTGCCTGAGTTCGCACGACCGTCTCGACGATCTTCTTCGTCGACTGGTCGATGACCTCGTGGTCGTATGCCTTCAGGCGGATTCGGATCTTCTGGCTCTCGGCCACGGGGCAACTCCACTCGCTTGTCAAGGAACCCACCCGGCCGATCGGTCGAGCAGAACCGAGACGATAGCGAGGCGCCGCCCATCGACACCAAACTCCAGCTCAACGCGATCCGGAGCCACGACCCCACCACGCCCGCGTCGAGAGGCCGACGACATGCCAACAGGCCAAGCGACGACCGACCGATTGGGTCACCGAGCGCAGGCGCCGGCGGGCGGCGACATTCGCGATGACGCTCTCATCATCCGGCCCTTCACGCGAACGACCCCCGGACAAGCCCGGGGGTCGTTCCACTTCTCGTGGCCTCGGTGAGGCCTCGGGCTCCTACTTGAGGATCTTGGTCACCCGGCCCGCACCCACGGTGCGGCCACCTTCACGAATGGCGAAGCGCAGTCCTTCGTCCATGGCGATCGGGTTGATGAGCTCGACGGTCATGTCGGTGTTGTCGCCGGGCATGCACATCTCGGTCCCCTCGGGCAACGTGACCGAACCGGTGATGTCGGTGGTCCGGAAGTAGAACTGCGGCCGGTAGTTCGAGAAGAACGGCTTGTGACGGCCACCCTCTTCCTTCTTGAGCACGTAGACCTGCGCCTCGAAGTCGGTGTGCGGCGTGATGCTGCCGGGCTTGGCCAGCACCTGCCCACGCTCCACCTGCTCCTTGTCGATGCCACGCAGCAGGGCGCCGATGTTGTCGCCGGCCTGCCCCTGGTCGAGGAGCTTGCGGAACATCTCGACGCCGGTGCAGGTCGTCGACTGCGTGTCGCGGATGCCGATGATCTCGATCTCGTCGCCGGTGTTCACGACACCCTGCTCGATCTTGCCCGTCACGACGGTGCCGCGACCCGTGATCGAGAACACGTCCTCGATCGGCATGAGGAACGGCTTGTCGAGCTCGCGCTCGGGAAGAGGCACGTACTCGTCGACCGCTGCCATGAGCGCCATCACCTGGTCGCCGGCTGCCTCGTCGCCCTCGAGCGCCTTGAGCGCGCTGACGGGAATGACGGGCGCGCCGTCGCCGTCGAACTCCTGGTCCGACAGCAGCTCGCGCACTTCCATCTCGACCAGTTCGATCAGCTCGTCGTCGTCGACCATGTCGACCTTGTTGAGCGCCACGACGATGGCCGGCACACCGACCTGACGCGCGAGCAGCACGTGCTCACGGGTCTGGGGCATCGGGCCGTCGGTGGCGGCCACCACCAGGATCGCGCCGTCGACCTGAGCCGCGCCGGTGATCATGTTCTTGATGTAGTCCGCGTGACCGGGCATGTCGACGTGGGCGTAGTGACGGTTGTCGGTCTCGTACTCGACGTGGCTGATGTTGATCGTGATGCCACGCTCACGCTCTTCGGGCGCCTTGTCGATGTTCTCGAACTCGGTGAAGTTGTTTCCATCGACCCGGTCCGACAGCACCTTGGTGATCGCAGCCGTCAATGTCGTCTTGCCGTGGTCGATGTGACCCATCGTCCCAACATTCAGATGCGGCTTCGTCCGCTCGAACTTCTCCTTGGACATGACGTGTGCTCCTCAGTGCTTTCTTGGATTCGGGTAGGGGTTGAGAATTGGGCTGATCATTCGCCGCGAACGCGGGCGACGATCTCTTCCTGAACTGACTTCGGCGTTTCCTGGTACGAGTCGAACTGCATGGTGTAGCTGGCCCGGCCCTGGGTACGTGAGCGGAGGTCGCCCACGTAGCCGAACATCTCGGACAGCGGCACGAGCGCCTCGACGACCTGCGCCGACCCACGCTGGGTCATGCCGCCGACCTGTCCACGGCGAGAGTTGAGGTCGCCGATGACGTCGCCCATGTACTCCTCGGGGGTGACGACCTCGACCGAGAAGATGGGCTCGAGCAGCACCGGCTTGGCCTGGCGTGCCGCTTCCTTGAACACCATCGAGCCGGCGATCTTGAAGGCCATCTCGGACGAGTCGACGTCGTGGTACTTGCCGTCGGTGAGGGTGGCCCGCACATCGACCGTGGGGTAGCCGGCGAGCACGCCCGCATCGAGCGAGCCCTGGATGCCGGCATCGATCGACCCGATGTACTCCTTGGGAATGCGGCCACCGGTGATCTTGTCGATGAACTCGTAGCCGCCACCGGGACCGGTGGGCTCGAGGTCGATGGTGACCTCGGCGAACTGGCCCGAACCACCGGTCTGCTTCTTGTGGGTGTAGGTGTACTTCTTGACCAGCTTGGTGATGGTCTCGCGATAGGCGACCTGCGGCTTGCCGACCGTGGCGTCGACCTTGAACTCACGCAGCATGCGGTCGACCAACACCTCGAGGTGCAGCTCACCCATGCCGGCGATGATGGTCTGCGCCGTCTCTTCGTCGGTGTGGACCACGAAGGTCGGGTCTTCTTCGGAGAGGGCACCGAGGGCCTTGGACATCTTGTCCTGGTCGGCCTTGGTCTTCGGCTCGACCGCGACCCGGATCACCGGCTCGGGGAACTCGAGTTGCTCGAGCACGATGGCCGACGTGGGATCGCAGATGGTGTCGCCCGTGCGGGTGTCCTTCATGCCGATGCCGGCGACGATGTCACCGGTGACGGCCTCGTCGCGATCGATGCGATCGTTGGCGTGCATCTCGAGGATGCGGCCGATGCGCTCCTTGTTGCCACTGCGGGCATTGAGGACCGTGCCGCCCTTCTCGAGGCGACCCGAGTAGACCCGGAAGTAGGTGAGTCGACCGACGTGCGGGTCGGTCTGGATCTTGAAGGCGAGAGCGGCGAAGGGCTCGTCGTCGTTTGGCTTGCGGACCAGCTCTTCCTTGCCGTGGATGTCCATGCCCTTGATCGACCCGACGTCGACCGGCGACGGCAGGTAGTCGACCACGGCGTCGAGAAGCGGCTGCACACCCTTGTTCTTGAAGGCGGTGCCGTTGAGAATGGGCACGATCTCGTTGGCGAGCGTGCCGGCGCGGAGCGCGGCCTGGCAGTCCTCGAACGTGATCTCTTCCTCGCCGACGAACTTCGTGAGGATGTTCTCGTCGAACGTGCCGAGCACGTCGATCAGCTCTTCGCGGTACTGAGCCGCCTCGTCGGCCAGGTCGGCCGGGATCTCCTGCTCTTCGTAGGTGGCGCCCAGATCCTTCTCGTCGGTCGTCGGCGGCCACACGAGTGCCTTCATCTTCACCAGGTCGATCACGCCCTGGTAGTTCCCTTCGGAGCCGATCGGCAGCTGCACGACCGCACAGTTGGCGCCGAGGCGCTCCTTGATGCTGTCGAGAGCGCCGTAGAAGTCGGCGCCGGTGCGGTCCATCTTGTTGATGAAGCACATCCGCGGCACGTGGTACTTGTCGGCCTGCCGCCACACCGTCTCGGTCTGGGGCTCGACCCCGGCAACGCCGTCGAACACGGCAACGGCGCCATCGAGCACCCGCAACGAGCGCTCGACCTCGACGGTGAAGTCGACGTGGCCAGGCGTGTCGATGATGTTGATCGTGTGGTCGCGCCACTCACAGGTCGTGGCCGCGGAGGTGATGGTGATCCCCCGCTCCTGCTCCTGCTCCATCCAGTCCATCGTGGCGGCGCCGTCGTGGACCTCGCCGATCTTGTAGGACTTGCCGGTGTAGAAGAGGATCCGCTCGGTCGTCGTGGTCTTGCCCGCGTCGATGTGGGCCATGATCCCGATGTTCCGGGTGTCTTCGAGCTTGTGGCGGCGCTTGGCCATGACGTTGAGTTCAACTCTCTGTTCGAAAAACGAGTCGAGCGGGTCCTGGTCGGGACCCGCTCACCGGTGACACGCCCCGGGGCGTGCCCCCGGTCGAGGGGCGGGATTACCAGCGGTAGTGAGCGAAAGCCTTGTTGGCGTCGGCCATCTTGTGGAGATCTTCCTTGCGCTTGACCGACGCGCCGACGGCGTTGGACGCATCGAGGAGCTCGTTGGCGAGGCGTTCGGCCATCGAGCGCTCACGGCGCTGACGGGAGAAGGTGACGATCCAGCGGATCGAGAGCGTGCCGGCCCGGCGGGCGCCGACCTCGACCGGGACCTGGTAGGTGGCGCCACCGACTCGGCGGCTGCGGACCTCGAGCTGCGGGCGGACGTTGTCGACGGCTCGCTTGAGGGTGGCGATCGGCTCGGAACCGGTCTTGGTCTCGATGATGTCGAGGGCCTCGTAGACGATGTTCTCGGCGGTGCCGCGCTTGCCGTGCTGGAGCACCTTGTTGACCAGCTGGGTCACGAGGACCTGGTGGTAGACCGGATCGGGCATCAGCGCCCGTCGAGGGGCAGGTCCCTTGCGCGGCATGCCTAGCCCTCCTTCTTGGCGCCGTAGCGGCTGCGGGCCTGCTTGCGGTCGCGCACGCCGGCGGTGTCGAGCGTGCCACGAATGATCTTGTACCGAACACCGGGGAGGTCCTTCACACGTCCACCACGGACCATCACGATGGAGTGCTCCTGCAGGTTGTGCCCCTCACCGGGGATGTAGGCGGTGATCTCCATACCGCTGGTCAGGCGCACTCGCGCCACCTTGCGCAGGGCCGAGTTCGGCTTCTTCGGCGTATAGGTCGACACACGGGTGCAGACGCCACGACGCTGGGGCGCGCCCTTCAGTGCGGGCGTCTTGCCCTTCGCGGGACGTGCCTTGCGGCCCTTGCGGACCAGCTGCTCGATGGTGGGCAACGGAGATGAACCTCGTCAGATCTTCGGGAGTACGACCACGCACAAGGGCGCGCATGGCCAGCAGGTCATGCTAGGAGCCACCTACGGCGCGCGCCAAGTTGCCTCGGTCCGTGGGCCGAGATCTCGCGTGAACCTACGCTCACACCGCGGTGCCGTGGCGGATGTTCGGTCCCCCCCCGTGCCGGGTGCTGGCACTCCCACGCCGTTTCCTGCGACCGGTTCCCGGATCGGGTCTGGTGGGCCGGTCTACACTCGGCCGCTCTCGCTTCTAGGAGGCCGGTGACCTACTACCTCGGGGTCGATCTCGGTACGACATACACCGCTGCTGGGGTGTGGCGCGAGCACAAGGTCGAGATCGCCAACCTCGGCAACCGCGCCCCGGTGATCCCATCGCTGATCCTGCTGCGCGAAGACGAGGAGATCCTCACCGGCGAGGCCGCCGACCGTCGCGGTGCCTCAGAACCCGAGCGTCTCGCCCGTGAGTTCAAACGCCGACTCGGCGACCCGGCTCCCATCATCATCGGCGGCACGCCATACTCCGCGGCCTCGCTCATGGGGCGTCTGTTGCGGTGGGTCGTCGACAAGGTGTCCGAATCCGAAGGCGGTCCGCCCCTCTCGGTGGCGGTGTCGCATCCCGCCAACTGGGGTCCGTACAAGACCGATCTGCTGACCCAGGCCATCCAAGTGGCCGATCTCGACGATGTCACCACCCTCACCGAACCCGAGGCCGCCGCGATCCACTACGCGACCCAGTCAAGGGTGGCGGACGGTTCGGTGATCGGCGTCTACGACCTGGGAGGTGGGACCTTCGATGCGGCCGTCCTGCGGAAGGTCGGCGAGGGGTTCGAGATCCTGGGCGAGCCCCAAGGCATCGAACGACTCGGCGGCGTCGACTTCGACGAAGCCGTCTATCAGTTCGTGCTGCGGTCGGTCGGTGACGCGGTCACCGCCCTCGATCCCGAAGACCCGACGGCCGTTGCGTCCATGAATCGCCTCCGGGCCGAGTGTGTCGCAGCCAAGGAAGCGTTGTCGGCCGACACCGACGCCACCATCCCGGTGATCCTGCCCGGGTTCCAGAAAGACGTCCGGATCACCCGTGAGGAGTTCGAGCACCTGGTCCGGCCCTCACTGACCGACTCGATCACCTCGGTCAGCCGAGCATTGCGATCCGCCGAGATCGAGCCCGGCGACCTGACCACCGTGCTGTTGGTCGGCGGGTCGTCGCGTATCCCACTCGTCGGTCAGATGGTCGGGACCGCCCTCGGCCGCCCGGTCGCCGTCGATGCCCATCCCAAGCACGGCATCGCACTCGGGGCCGCCATCATCGCTGCGCAACGCAACGGTGCGGTCGATCACGCGACGATCGTCGACGCGTCGGCCGAGGCATCGACCGCTCCGGTCGCACCGCCCCCGCCTGACGCCCCACAGCCCACCGTGCCCCCGGCCACGCCGACGTCTCCGGCTGTCGTTGCCGCCGCTGCCCTCGCCGCAGCCGCCGCTGCAGATTCAGGCGCAGGGACAGACGAACCGACCGTCGCGACGCCCGCTGCCCCTACCGAACCGAAGTCTGCGGCCGCACCGCCCGCCGCTCCACCACGAGCGGCCACGCCACCCGCGACACCCTCCGACGAACCTGCCCCGGCGGCACCAGCGCCTGTGACCGACGCAACCGGTGGACCTCCGCAGTTCCCGAGTCCCGGTGCCGAGCGTCCACTGCACGCGCCCGAGCCCGCTCCGCTGCCGGCCGAGGAACCACCCGGCAAGAAGCCACCCGTCGGCCTGCTCGTCGGTATCGGTGCCGCGATCCTGCTGGTCGGGGTCGGAGCGTTCGTCCTGTTCGGCGGCGGCGACGACGAGCCGACGGTCGCCTCCCAGGAGTCGTCGAGCACCACCGACGACCCGACGACCACCACCTCCGACCCAGGCACCACGTCGTCGACGATCGCACTGCCCACCGGACCCTTCGTCACTCTCGACAGCGTGGCCAACGAGGGCGGCGTCTTCCGCGTGAACTACGAGGTGCTCAACTTCCAGCCGCTCATCGGTGGGGATGCCGATTCGAAGCACCTGCACCTCTTCCTCGACACGACCGAGCCGGCGAACGCCGGCAACAACGGCAACCCGCCCGGCGTCTGGGAGATCACCGACGACCCCACGACCCACCTGATGAAGGTCGGACCCGCCGACGTCGCAGGTGCGACCCAGGTGTGCGCGGTCGTGGCCACGGTCGACCACGACGTCTTCGACCCGGACTCCGGTACCTGCCTCGATCTCCCCGCCTGACTCGGCCGCGGCCCGACTGAGGTCCTCCAACTTCGCGCACCCAACGGATGGCAGGCCCGACCTCGTGCAACCGGTTGAAGGCCTCCCATCGGCTGCGCGAAGTTCGAGTCTGCCTTGCTCGGGTGCGCGAGGTTGAGGTCGGCCTGGCATACCGACCGCGGGCCGGACGCGGCGATGGCCGCCCCTTCGGGCGGCCATCGCCGATTGCACGTCTTCGGTGATCAGCCGGCTGCGTCTCCACCGTTTCCGGCGGCGGCGTCGACTTCGCCACGGAGCCACTCGGCGAGGTTGGTCTCGTCGTCCTCCATGCTGAAGAAGTCCATCGGCTCGTACTCGGGAGCGTCGGTGCCGACTTCGTTGTAGTCGCCGTAGCCGGTCCCGGCCGGGATCAGCTTGCCGATGATGATGTTCTCCTTGAGGCCGAGCAGGCTGTCGGACTTGCCCTCGATGGCAGCTTCGGTCAGGACACGGGTGGTCTCCTGGAACGACGCTGCTGAGAGCCACGAATCGGTCGACAGCGAGGCCTTGGTGATGCCCATGATCTCGTCACGGGCCTCGGCCGGCTGCTTGCCTTCGAGGCGGAGCTGCTTGTTGGCGTCGGTGTAGACCTTGCGGTCGACCCGTTCGCCCGGCAGGAAGTCGCTCTCGCCCGGTTCGGACACGGCCACGCGTCGGGTCATCTGACGGACGATCAGCTCGATGTGCTTGTCGTGGATCGACACACCCTGGTCGCGGTACACCTTCTGCACCTCGTCGACGAGGTACTGCTGGGTCTCGCGGAGACCCTTGATCTCGAGCAGTTCCTTGGGATCGCGGGCACCTTCGACGATTGCGTCGCCGGCGGCGACCTCCTGGCCGTCGGTGACCTCGAGCCGTGCAGCCGAGGGAACGAGGTAGACGTCCTCTTCACCGTCGTCGGTGACGATGGTGATCGAACGGCCACGGCCTTCGTCTTCGCCCACCCGGCAGACGCCGGAGACACGAGCGAGGGTGGCCTTGCCCTTCGGGGTGCGAGCCTCGAACAACTCGACGACGCGGGGAAGACCGGACGCGATGTCGGAGCCGGCGATACCGCCGGTGTGGAAGGTCCGCATGGTGAGCTGCGTACCCGGCTCACCGATCGACTGGGCCGCGATGACGCCGACAGCTTCGCCTTCCTCGATGAGCTTGCCGGTGGCGAGGCTGATGCCGTAGCCCCTGGCCGAGATGCCGAGCACCGAGTCGTCGGTGAGCGGCGACAGACACCTGACCCGGGTCACCTCCGGGTCGTCACGCAGGTGCTCCATGATCTCCTGGGTGATCAGGGTCCCGGCTTCGTACTTCTTCTGCCCCTCAGGGCCCTCGGTCGAACAGTCGACCTCGTTGGCCAACACCCGCCCGAGGACTCGGGTCTCGACGTAGCCACGCTTGCCGGAGGTGTCGGCGACGACGTCCTCGATCCAGATGCCGCGCACCGGGGTGCCCGACTCCTCGGCCCGCTCGAACGGGTCGTCGTGGTTGATGATGAGCTCCTGGCTGACGTCGACGAGGCGACGGGTCAGATAGCCCGAGTCCGCGGTCCGCAGGGCAGTGTCAACGAGGCCCTTGCGGGCGCCCGGGGTGGCGATGAAGTACTCGAGCATCGCCAGACCTTCACGGAAGTTCGACTTGATCGGGCGAGGAATCATGTCACCGCGAGGGTTGGCCACGAGGCCTCGCATCCCGGCGATCTGGCGGACCTGCATCATGTTTCCGCGTGCACCCGAGCCGACCATCATGTCGATGGGGTTGAACTGCTGGGACTTGAGGGCGACTTCCATTGCCTGGCGCACCTCTTCGGTGGCGTTCGTCCAGATCTCGACTTCCTTCTGGCGGCGCTCACCGTCGGTGATGATGCCCCGGCGGAACTGGGTCTCGACCTTGTCGGCCTCGACCTCGTACCCGTCGAGGATGCCGCGCTTCTCGACCGGCGTACGGACGTCCTCGATCGAGATCGTCAGACCCGACTGCGACGCGTACCTGAAGCACATGTCCTTCATGCCGTCGAGCGCCCTGGCGATGTCGGCCTTGCCGTAGTTCTTGGCGAGCTCGTCGACGATCTCGCCCATGTCGCGCTTGGTGACCGGACGGTTCACGTAGCCGAAGCCCTCGGGCAGGACACTGTTGAACAGCACCCGGCCGGGAGTGGTCTGCTCGAAGGGAGCTTCCCCCTCCTCGAGGTTGTCGGCATCCTTCTCGAGGCGATCGTCGCGGAACTGGATCTTGGCGTGCAGTGCGACGTCGCCACCCTCGTAGGCCCGCTCGACCTGCTCGATGGTCCTGAAGACACGGCCTTCGCCGGGTGCCCCGTCCATCATCTCGGTGAGGTAGAAGGCACCGATGATCATGTCCTGGGTCGGGGTGACCAGCGGACGACCGTGGGCCGGGCTGAGAATGTTGTTCGCGCTCAGCATCAGCACCCGCGCCTCGGCCTGGGCCTCTGCCGACAACGGAAGGTGCACGGCCATCTGGTCGCCGTCGAAGTCGGCGTTGAACGCCGTGCAGACCAACGGGTGGATCTGGATCGCCTTGCCCTCGACGAGCACCGGCTCGAAGGCCTGGATGCCGAGACGGTGCAGAGTCGGCGCACGGTTGAGGAGCACTGGGTGCTCCTTGATCACGTCGTCGAGCACGTCCCACACGCGTGGGTGGCGACGCTCGACCATGCGTTTGGCCGACTTGATGTTCTGAGCCAGCTCACGATCGACGAGGGCCTTCATGACGAACGGCTTGAACAGCTCGAGCGCCATCAGCTTGGGCAGACCGCACTGGTGGAGCTTCAGGCTCGGTCCGACCACGATGACCGAGCGGCCCGAATAGTCGACTCGCTTGCCCAGCAGGTTCTGACGGAACCGGCCCTGCTTGCCCTTGAGCATGTCGCTCAGTGACTTGAGGGGACGGTTGCCCGGCCCGGTGACCGGTCGACCGCGGCGGCCGTTGTCGAACAACGCGTCGACGGCCTCCTGGAGCATCCGCTTCTCGTTGTTCACGATGATCTCGGGAGCGCCGAGGTCGAGCAGTCGCTTCAGACGGTTGTTGCGGTTGATGACCCGGCGGTAGAGATCGTTGAGATCGGAGGTGGCGAAGCGGCCACCATCGAGCTGCACCATCGGGCGCAGCTCGGGCGGGATGACCGGGACGACTTCGAGGATCATGGCACCGGGCTCGTTGACTCGGTTGCCGCGATCGTCACGCCGGTTGAACGACGACACGATCTTGAGACGCTTGATGGCCTTCTGCTTGCGCTGCTGACTCAGCGGACGCATGCCCTCGGGTGGGTCGACCGCGATGCGGAGCTTCTCTTCTTCCTCGTCGAAGTCGATCCGCTCGATGAGGCGGGCAAGGGCATCGGCGCCCATGCCGCCGTCGAAGTACTCGCCGTAGCGGTCTTCGATCTCACGCCACAACATCTCGTCTTCGATGATCTTGCGGGGGAAGAGGTCCTTGAACTCGTCGAAGCTTCGCTGCACGAGGTCGAGTTCGACGTCGAACTCCTCGCGGATCGCCTCGATGTCCTTCTCGGCCTGGCGACGGCGAGCCTTCAGCTCGGTCTCCTTGGCGCCTTCCTTCTCGAGCTCGGCGAGCTCGGTCTCGAGCTCGTTGTAGCGCTCGGCGATCTGCTTCTCGCGGTCCTTTTCGACCTCGTCCTTCTCGAGCAGCATCTCCTGTTCGAGGTTCGGCAGGTCTTCATGACGCTTCTCGTCATCGACCCACACGACCAGGTTGGCCGCGAAATAGATGACCTTCTCGAGCATCTTGGCCTTGAGCTCTTCGCGGGCCTCGGTGCCCATGAGGAGGTAGGCGAGCCACGAGCGGGTGCCGCGGAGGTACCAGATGTGGACGACCGGGGCGGCCAGTTCGATGTGGCCCATGCGCTCGCGGCGGACCTTCGACCGGGTCACCTCGACGCCGCAGCGCTCACAGATGATGCCCTTGAACCGCACCCGCTTGTACTTGCCGCAGGCGCACTCGAAGTCCTTGGTCGGACCGAAGATCTTCTCGCAGAAGAGTCCGTCCTTCTCGGGCTTGAGGGTTCGGTAGTTGATGGTCTCGGGCTTCTTGACCTCGCCGTTGGACCACGTGCGGATCGAATCCGCGGTGGCCAGTCCGATGCGAAGCTGGTCGAAGTTGTTGACGTCGAGCATGTGGGTGATCTCCTCTAGCTCTAGAGCCGGCCGGCGGCGCGGCGAGCGTCGTCCTCGTCGGTGCCACGTTCGGGGCGGGTCAGGTCGATACCGAGCTCTTCGGTGGTACGGAAGATCTCTTCGTCGAGTTCACGCATCTCGATCTCGGCGCCGTCCTTGGCCAGCACCTCGACGTTGATGCACAGGGCCTGCATTTCCTTGATGAGCACCTTGAAGCTCTCGGGAATCCCCGGTTCGGGGATGTTCTCGCCCTTCACGATCGCCTCGTAGACCCGAACTCGGCCGAGCACGTCGTCGGACTTGATGGTCAGCAGCTCCTGCAGGCAGTAGGCGGCGCCGTACGCCTCGAGGGCCCACACCTCCATCTCGCCGAATCGCTGACCGCCGAACTGCGCCTTTCCGCCCAACGGCTGCTGGGTGATCATGCTGTACGGACCCGTCGAGCGAGCGTGGATCTTGTCGTCGACGAGGTGGTTCAGCTTGAGGATGTAGACGTAGCCGACGGTGATCGGCTTGTCGTAGGCCTCGCCGGTTCGGCCGTTGTAGAGCGTGGCCTTGCCGTCGAGTCCCATCAGCTGCGTGCCGTCGACCGATTCGGGCCGCAGGTTCTCGAAGATCTTCTTGATGGTCGGATGGCGACCGGCCTGATCCTCCTCGTCCCAGTGGGCGCCGTCGAAGACCGGCGTCGCGATGAGCGTTGCCGGCGGCGTGACCGTGCGGGTCTTCTCCTCGGTGCCGCGGACCGGTTCGACCCCGACAGAGGTGATGCCGTCACCGTCGTTCCAGCCCCAGCGGGCCGCATAGCCCAGGTGAGCCTCGAGCACCTGACCGACGTTCATCCGGCTCGGGACACCGAGCGGGTTCTGGATGATGTCGACCGGGGTGCCGTCAGCCAGGAACGGCATGTCCTCGACCGGCAGGATCTTGGAGATGACGCCCTTGTTGCCGTGACGACCGGCGAGCTTGTCGCCCACACTGATCTGGCGCTTCTGGGCGACGTAGACCCGCACGATCTGGTTGACACCAGGGGGCAGTTCGTTGCCCTCGTCACGGGTCGAGACCCGGACGTCGATGACCTTGCCCGACTCGCCGTGCGGCACCTTCAGGCTGGTGTCGCGGACCTCGCGGGCCTTCTCGCCGAAGATCGCTCGGAGCAGACGCTCTTCAGGGGTGAGCTCGGTCTCGCCCTTCGGCGTGACCTTGCCGACGAGCACGTCGCCCGGGCCGACCTCGGCACCGACGCGGATGATTCCTCGCTCGTCGAGGTCCTTGAGGATGTCCTCGGAGAGGTTCGGGATGTCTCGAGTGATCTCCTCAGGGCCGAGCTTGGTGTCTCGTGCGTCGATCTCGTGCTCGTGGATGTGGATCGAGGTCAGCACGTCGTCGCGGACCAGACGCTCCGAGAGGATGATCGCGTCCTCGAAGTTGTAGCCCTCCCACACCATGAAGGCGACGAGCAGGTTCTTGCCCAATGCCAGTTCGCCGTTGTCGGTCGAGGGGCCGTCGGCGAGGATCGAGCCCTTCTTGAACTTGTCACCCTCGCGGACCCGCGGCTTCTGGTTGATGCTGGTGTCCTGGTTCGAGCGCTCGAACTTGAGAAGGCGATAGACCTTGCGGCCCGACTTCTTGTACTCGACGGTGATGTGGTCGCCGTCGACCTCGAGGACCTCGCCGTCCTCGTCGGCCACGATCATGTCCGCAGCGTCGCGAGCGGCGCGGGCCTCGATGCCGGTGCCGATGTAGGGGGCCTCGGCCTTGACGAGCGGAACGGCCTGCCGCTGCATGTTGGCACCCATGAGGGCACGGTTGGCGTCGTCGTGCTCGAGGAACGGGATGAGCGCCGTGGCGACCGAGACGATCTGCTTCGGGCTGACGTCCATCATGTCGACTTCTTCGGGCGGGACGTTGCTGATCTCCGTCGTGGCGCCGAAGAAGACGTCGCGTTCGAGCATCAGCTTGAGCTCGCCGAGCGTCGCTGCCTGCGGTGACCGACGCACGAGGACGCGGTCGTCGCGGAAGCTGCCGTCGGGGTTGAGGGGCGCGTTGGCCTGGGCGAGGACGTAGTCCTCTTCGGTGTCGGCGGCGAGGTAGACGATCTCGTCAGTGACCTTGCCCTTCACGACCTTGCGGTACGGCGACTCGATGAACCCGAACTCGTTGACGCGGGCGAACGTCGCGAGACCGCCGATGAGGCCGATGTTCGGTCCCTCAGGCGTCTCGATCGGACACATGCGTCCGTAGTGCGAGAAGTGGACGTCGCGGACTTCGAAGCCCGCTCGCTCGCGCGACAAGCCGCCCGGGCCGAGCGCCGAGAGACGACGGCGGTGGGTCAGGCCCGACAGCGGGTTGACCTGGTCCATGAACTGGCTGAGCTGAGAGGTCCCGAAGAACTCCTTGATCGCCGCGACCACCGGGCGGATGTTGATGAGCGTCTGGGGCGTGATGGCCTCGACGTCCTGAGTCGTCATGCGCTCACGCACGACCCGCTCCATCCGGGAGAGGCCGATGCGCACCTGGTTCTGGATCAGCTCGCCGACGCTGCGGATGCGACGGTTGGCGAAGTGGTCCTGGTCGTCGAGGCGGTACCCCGGCTCGGCCTGCACGAGGTTGAGCAGGTAGGTGATCGATGCGAGGACCTCGCAGCGGCTGAGCACCGGCTGATCGGAGTCGGGGAGATCGAGCTCGATCTGCGGGAAGAGTTCACCCAGCTTCTTCAGCTCGGGACCGAGCTTGCGGTTGAGCTTGTAACGGCCCACCCGGCTGAGGTCGTAGCGGCGGTTCTCGAAGAACGCGGTCCGGAAGTAGTTCCGTGCCGAGTCGACCGACGGCGGCTCGCCCGGTCGGGCTCGCTTGTAGATCTCGACGAGCGCATCGTCCTGCGTCGGCGCGAGTTCGCGGTCCTTCTCCCACTGGCCCTCGAGGAAGTCGAAGTGACGAACGAAGGCCTCGAGGAATCCGGGTGCGTTCTCCTCGTCGTAGCCGAGTGCCCGCAGGATCACGAAGATGCTCAGCCGGCGCTTGCGGGCGACGCGGGTCCCGGCGGTGACGTCCTTGCCCGGCTTCTGCTCGACGTCGAACTCGATCCACTCGCCTCGGTACGGGTGGATGGTGCCGGTGACCAACTGGTGCTTGGCGAGGTTGCGGAGACGGAAGCGCTCGCCTGGCTGGAAGATCACGCCGGGCGAGCGGACGAGCTGGGAGACGACGACCCGCTCGGTGCCGTTGATGATGAACGTTCCCTTGTCCGTCATGATCGGGAAGTCACCCATGAACACCGTCTGTTCCTTGATCTCACCGGTCTCCCGGTTCTGGAACTGGGCCCGCACGAAGATGGGGGCCGCGTAGGTCATGTCCTTTTCCTTGCACTCCTCGACGGAGAACTTCGGAATCGGCTCGAGGTCGGGATCGTGCGGATCGAACTCGAGGTGCAGCTGGAGGTTCTCGGTGAAGTCCTTGATCGGACTCATGTCGCGGAACGTGTTCGCGAGTCCCTCATCGAGGAACCAGTCGAACGACTCGCGCTGAACCGCGATGAGGTCAGGGAGTTCGAGGGTGTCCTCGATGTTGTTGAACGAGTAGCGGTCGCGAACGGTCGAGCGAGCTGGCAAGGCGACGACTCCTAGACGAAGAGGGATGGCCGAGGTGTGATCGGGCGCGCCAAGAAAGAAATCGATTTCCGGAGGGAGGCACGACCGAACACGGAACCGCCAACCTTACGCACCACCACGCACAGAAGCAACCTGGCCCGCTCAGGCGGATCCAGGCACCTCGGAAGGTGGGATGAGGGTAAACACGAACACCCGAATCGTCAAGGATCTCGGCAACTTCGTCATCTCGACCCAGAACGGCGAAGGCACCGCCATGCGGCGGTGCCTTCGCTCGATTTCGATGTGCGGGTGAGCGCTACTTGAGGTCGACGCTTCCGCCGGCGCCTTCGAGCGACTCCTTGGCCTTGGCTGCGTCTTCCTTGCTGGCCTTCTCGAGGATGGTGCTCGGGGCACCGTCGACGAGATCCTTGGCCTCCTTGAGGCCGAGGCTGGTCAGCGCACGGACTTCCTTGATGACGGCGATCTTCTTGTCGCCGGCGGCGGTGAGGACGACATCGAACTCGTCCTGCTCCTCCTCGTCAGCGGCGTCTCCGCCCCCACCCGCAGGGGCGGCAGCGGCCACTGCGGCCGGGGCCGCAGCGGTCACGCCGAACTTCTCCTCGAAATCGGCGAGCAGCTCGCTGAGCTCGAGAACCGTCATTCCGGCAATGGCGTCGAGGATCTCTTCCTTGGACATGGTGTTCACTCTTCTTCCGCTGCGTCCGCAGCATCGTTGGTTGCTTCAGCCTCGGCGGACGCCTCGGCAGGGGAATCGGTCACGTCGGACTCCGTCGACTCGTCGGTCGACGGATCATCCTCAGCACCGGCCTCGGGTGCGACCGCCTCGGTCGCCTCGGGGGCTTCGGGTGCGGCCTCCTGGGTCGGCTCGGGCGCTTCGCCAGACCCGCCCTCGGCGATGAGCGCGGCCAAGCCGTAGGCGAAGCCGCGCGGCACCGCTTGCAGCAGACCGGCGAACTTCTGCAGCGGAGCTGCGAGGCCACCGGCGAACCGGGCCAAGAGCTCTTCACGGGGTGCCAGGTCGGCGAGCCGGTTGATCTCCTCGGGGGCGAGGAGCCGGTTGTCGAGCAGGCCTCCCTTGATGACCAGCGCCGGATTGTCCTTGGCGAAGTCCTTGAGCGCCTTGGCCACGGTCACCGTGTCGCCCGGAGTGCCATCGGCAGACCGGCTGACGAAGGCGATCGCAGTCGGACCGGTGAGCAGCTCGCCGATCTCGAGATCGAGATCGTTCGCCGCGAACCGCACGAGCGTGTTCTTGTAGATCTTGTAGTTGCCGCCGGCTTCGCGCAGCGCACCTCGCAGTGCGCCCATGGCATCGACGTCGAGACCTCGGTACTCGGTGAGGACCACCGCGTTCGATCCTTCGAAGTTCCTCTTCACTTCGTCGACGATCGCGACCTTCTCGGGTCTTGGATTGTCCACTGCCACCTCCTCTCGTTCCTCGGGTTCGCGCACGGTCGAACGCCTCGAGGTCACGGGGAGTGGCTCAGGGTGTTCGCCTCGTCGGGCGGACCGGAGTCCATTCAGCGTCGAGGACGCACCGGAGGTCTGTGGCGAAGGGTTTTCTTGTGACGACAATCTAGCGAGGCCTCGCAGCGATGTCCCAAACCCATCGGGCGGCATAGGGTGCCGAGCGTGAGTCACCGGCCGCAGAATGTGAGCTTTCCTGGATTCACGCTTGCCCGTCAACGGCGCCGGAAGTCGACCCGTGAGCCGGTTGCGACCAGCAACCCGCAGCCAGAGGCTGCGATCCTGGCCTTCGCCGTCATGGCGTCGCGAAGCAACGAGCAGCCCACCGTCACGATCCCGGTCCTCGAAGATGACCGCTGGCGACCCGTCACGCTCGACCTCGGTCCGGCGGCGACGACGGCGATGCTCAGATCCGAGATCACCCGACTCCTCGAGAGCGAACCCCTCGGTTCTGCTCCGCCACCCAGCACTGCAGTCGCGGTCCTGGGAGACGCGGTGGTCGACCCCTCGTACGTGGCGATTCGCATCGAGGGCGGACGAGTCACCCTTGAAGGTCCTGTCGAGCCGTTCGGAGGCCTCGCAGCGCTCGGTGTGCGCCTGAACTGGCTCATCGGGGCAGTGGGCGGCGACCGAGCGCTCGGGGACATCGATCCGATCGCACCCGACGAACATGCCGGCACGCTGGTTCGTCGGATGGGACCCAAGCTCGGTCCGATCCGCCACGTCCTCTCACAGGTCGAACAGTCAGCCCGGCGAGCACCACACGCCGCGGCCATCACCACGCCATGGACGACCCTCACCTACGACGAACTCATCAACCTCGTCGCAGACCGTCATGCGATGCTCAGGCGCAAGGGGATCGGTCCGGGCGACATGGTCGGCCTCGAAGTCGCACGCTCGACCGATCTCGTCGCCACGATGCTCGCCCTGTGGGAGGCAAGGGCAGCGTTCGTCCCGATCACCAGTGACCAACCACGAGCTCGCGTCGTCCGGATGCTCGACGCAGCCGGGGCGCGGCGTGTGGTCACCGACCTGGGCGCGTGGCGACGGCCTGCGGGCGCCATCACCTCGGTCGAGGTCGACCGCCAGATCAGCGAGCGCCGAGCTCGACCGAGACGCCACGCCGCCCGATCACTCGACGCCGACGCGTACGTCGTCTTCACCTCGTCCGAGGGTGGTCCGCGGGGGATCTCGATCTCGCATCAGCACCTGGCGCACTACCTGCTGTCGGTGTCGGGCGTCATGCCGGGGGCGCGCCTTCACGGCGCGATGCTCGCATCGACACCGGTCACCTCGGGCGCGTCGATGCTCGAGCTCATCTGGCCACTGACCCACGGCTGGGAGGTGGTGATCGACCCGGGGCGGGACGTGCCGATCGGGCCGGTCGCCCGCCGGCGGCGGATCACGCATCTGAACGGGACGCCGACAAGCGTGTCGCTCCTGACGCACGGACGCGACGGACGTCAGGTGCTCGAAACGGTCCAGCACGTCCTCCTCGGCGGCGAAGAAGTGGACCCTGCCCTGGTCGCTGACCTCGAGAAGGTCACCCGGGCCGAGCTCACCGTTCGGTACGGCACCGCGGAGTGCACGGTCGACGTCGCCTGGGGTTCTCTCGGGCGAGGTGCATCGCTCGGTGGCGCGCCGCTCGGCAGGGTGCTCCCTGGTCACACCGTCGACGTCGTCGACCGGAACGATCGAACCGTCGGAGCGTTCAGCCAGGGAGAGCTCGTGGTCTTCGGTGACGCCGTGACCGACGGCCATCTCGGCCAGCACCAGGACGATGCGGGGTTCTTCCGCCACGGTTCTCAGCGCGGGTTCCGAACCGGCGACCTCGTGTGGACAGACACCGAGGGCAACATCCACTTCGTGGGGCGACGGGACCGTCAGGTGAAGGTGCGCGGTCACCGGGTCGACCTCGCCGAGATCGATGCCCGTCTCCGGGCGCACCCGGACATCAGCGCCTCGGCCACCGTCGCACTCGGGAGGGCGGACTGCAGACGACTCGAGACGTTCGTGGTCACCACCGACTCGGTGAGCGACCACGAGCTGAACACATGGTTGCAGGAAACCCTCCCCGAGGCCATGATCCCGGCGCGCATCCATCGAGTTCCTGCCCTCCCGACGTCACACACCGGGTCCGACGACAAGTTGCGAGAGATGGCTCTCGAGCGATCATCGGTACGTCAGCCGCGTCGCGAACTCACCACGACCGAGGCGCAGGTGGCCGCGTTGTTCGAGGAGGTCCTCGACATCGCACACGTCGAGCCCGACCGCTCGTTCTTCGACGTCGGCGGGAACGCAGTCGCGGCCGTTCGCCTCGCTGCCCGGCTCGAGTCCATCGTCGACCGTCGGGTACGCGTGGCCAGCCTGCTCGACACCGGAAGTGTCGAGCAGATCGCTCGCGCGATCGATGCCGGGCGCCTCGGAGCAGTCAGCAGGACGCTCGTGACCATCGTCGATCGCGGTGTCGGACTCCCCGTCTACTGCGTGGCCGGCGAGGACGGCCACGCCGCGACCCTCCGGCCGCTCGGCGAAGCACTCGACCGGGGCTTTCACGGCCTCCAATTCGCGGGTTCCGACGGCATCACCGCGCCCGACGCAACCATCGAGGCCATGGCTGACCGCTTCGCGCTGGCCGTCAACGAACATCGTGGAAGTCGGCCGATCGTGCTCGGCGGGTACGAAGGTGGGGGCTTCGTCGCACTCGAGATGGTCAAACGCCTCGAAGCACTGGGCACGCGCGTGATGCTGCTCGTCCTGGTCGACAGCGCCCACCCCGAATTCGAGACGAGGTCACGCAGCCAGAAGTTGGTGGACGGGCTGCGCGACTTGCGAGCACCTGACGATCTGTCTGCCATCCGCGTGCTTCGGAGCCGACTCGTCGACGACCGCCTCTCGCGGCGCGACAACCTGTTCGCTGCCACCCGGCGCGGACGCGTTCCGAGCGCAGTCGACCTCAGCACCGACTTCGAACGTGCGGCGGCTGCATGGCAGCCGCCTGACCACGACGGACCGGTCCTCGTGATCCGGTCCGCAGCAGCGGCTCAGGCCCACCGAGGATGGGAACGCATGATGAGCGGACCATTCGAGGCGGTGTCGGTCGATGGCGGCCACGTCGAGATGATGCTGCCGCCTGCGGTCGACGAAGTCGCGCTGCGCCTGCGACGCGCGATCAACGAGATCGAGGCACCGCACCGGTCCTGAACCCCGACCCCAAGGGTCGGATGTACACCTTGTGCATGCGCCACTCGGCGCTGTCGGCGACGGCCCTCAGTCCTCTTCGTCGCGGAACCGTGCAGGATCGATCTTGACGCTCGGACCCATCGTCGAGCTGAGGCTCACCTTGCGCATGTAACGACCCTTCGACGACGCCGGCTTCACGCGGTGCAGTTCGTCGGTCAGGGCTCGGAGGTTGGTCAGCAGCGCGTCGGCCTCGAAACTCGCCTTGCCGATCGGAACCGCGACGTTGCCGTACCGGTCGGCGCGGTACTCGACCTTGCCGCCCTTGAACTCCTCGACAGCGCGTCCGACATCGGTCGTCACCGTTCCGGTCTTCGGGTTCGGCATCAGCCCACGGGGTCCGAGGACCCGTCCGAGCTTGCCGACCTGCGGCATCATGTCGGGCGTCGCGATCGCCACATCGAAGTCGAGCATCCCGCCCTCGACCTCGGCTGCGAGATCATCGGCGCCGACGAAGTCGGCACCGGCCTCGCGCGCTTCGTTCGCGGCGTCACCGGATGCGAACACGGCGACCTTGACGTCCTTGCCCGTTCCGCCCGGGAGTGCGACGGTCCCGCGTACGGCCTGATCAGGCTTGCGCGGATCGACGCCGAGGCGGATCACCGCATCGATCGACTCGTCGAACTTGGCCGGAGCCAGCGTCTTGACGAGCTCACACGCCTCCTTCGGCGGGTGCAACCGTTCGTGGTCGTAGCGCTTCTGCGCGTTCTGGAACTTCTTGCCTTGCGCCATGTCGGCTCCCTCGTTGGTCGTGCCGCCCGGCGAGGTGCTCCGGATCGGCAGTGGTCGGATGTGTTCAGACGATCTTGAGGCCCATCGACCTCGCCGTACCCGCCACTTGGAGCATGGCTGCGTCGAGGTCGTAGGCGTTGAGGTCGGGCATCTTCGTCTCGGCGATCTCGGCGACCTGCGCACGGGTCACCGTGCCCGCTTCTTCCTTGCCGGGGTTGTTGGCGGCCTTCTCGAGGCCGGCTGCCTGCCGCAGGAGCACCGCCGTCGGCGGCGTCTTGGTGATGAACGTGAACGACCGATCCTCGAAGATGGTGATCTCGACCGGCACGATCGTGCCGCGTTGCGCTTCGGTCTCGGCGTTGTAGGCCTTGCAGAAGTCCATGATCTGGATCCCGTGCGGACCGAGCGCGGTACCGACGGGCGGGGCAGGCGAAGCCTGGCCAGCCGGGATCTGGATCTTGACGATTGCCGCGACCTTCTTCTTGGCCATGATGGCGTTCCTTCTTCTCTGAGAGTCGACCAGTCTGGTCGGAACGGGGCGCGGCACGCCATTCGTGGCGACCGCTCGAAACAGGGCTGGTGAGTTCAGAGCTTGGCGACCTGGCCGAACTCGAGCTCGACAGGGGTCTCACGGCCGAAGATGTTGACCAAGACCTTGACCTTGAGCTGATCGTCGTTGATCTCGATGATCTCGCCCGAGAAGTCGGCGAAGGGGCCTTCTTTGACCCGGACCGTCTCGCTCAGCTCCCACTGGCTCCGAACCTTGACCTTCGAGACGTCCTTGGTGGCGGACTCCTCCTTGGTGCCGAGGAAGTTCTCGACGTCGCGCCGGCGAAGCGGCGACGGCTTGGCTCCCTGGCCCACGAATCCGGTGATGCCCGGTGTGTTGCGGATGACGTACCAGCTGTCGTCGTCGAGCTTGGCGCGCGTGAGCAGGTAGCCCGGGAACATCTTCTTCGGCACGACCTGCTTCTTGCCGTTCTTGAACTCGACGACGTCTTCCATCGGAATCTCGACCGCGAAGATGCGATCTTCCATGTTCATCGAGGCGATGCGGGCTTCGAGGTTCTTCTTGACCTTCTTCTCGTACCCCGACTGGGTGTGGACGACGTACCACTTGCCGGGCCGGTCGTACGGCGAGATCGACGGATCCTCGTCCTGCGGTGAAGCTTCGTCGGCTCCGACGCCTGGGTCCTCAGCTTCGCCTTCGGCAACCGCGGGAGCCTCCGCAGCTTCACTGCTGCTGGACTCCGCCTCGAGCGCGTCCGCCTCGGCCTCGTCGGGTTCGACTTCGGGATCGTCGGTGGTGGTGGGTTCGGGGGTGAGAAAGGTCATCGTTCGAAGAGCTTGAAGACGGCTTCGCCGAGGAAATAGTCGAGTCCGGCGATGAGGGCGGTCAGCAGGACGATGCAGACGAAGACCACAACTGAGTAGTTGATGACTTCGGTCCGAGTCGGCCACGCGACCTTCTTCAACTCGGCGCGTACCTCGCCGAGAAACTTCAGGGGGCTCGTGCGCTCCTCTTGTGGTTGTTGAGCGCTCTGGCGACGCTCGCGGGACTTGGGCGCACCGTCTTCACCGATCTGCCCAGCGCGCTGCATCTGGCGCTTCTGCTG
Source organism: Acidimicrobiales bacterium (assembly GCA_035529695.1). Classification (GTDB taxonomy): domain Bacteria; phylum Actinomycetota; class Acidimicrobiia; order Acidimicrobiales; family Salinilacustritrichaceae; genus DATKWD01. Next base: position 23,245 of record DATKWD010000098.1, read on the forward strand.
TCGGTTCATTGCCATGGTGGCCTCTTACGAATGGATCGGATGTGCAGGGCAGGAGGGACTCGAACCCCCAACCGCCGGTTTTGGAGACCGGTGCTCTGCCAGTTGAGCTACTGCCCTCGGGCGGGGTCTGCCCGGAGATGGTAGCGGTCACGCTCCGCTGAGCGAACTCGGCATTCTGCGTTCCCCGGCCACGCAGGCGGCAACTGGCCGGCCTCCTCGTGCCTCGTCGGCCCCGAATGGCCCTTTCTGCTCCGCAGCGTTGCGATCGACCTTCCGCATCAGAGCGGTGTCGGCCGCGTCTCGGGGCGGTGGTCAGCTCGCGTCGCGTGAGCGGGCGGCGATCAGCGCGCCGGCAGCCCCCGCGGCGGTCGCCGCGGCGATGCCGCCGATGTAGGCAACCCGACGCCCCGTGATCATCGATCGCAGCACCTGCCGATCGCCGGCGGCCTCGAGCCCCAGAAGGATGTCGGCAAACAGACCGGGCGGCGGCCGAAGCACGTCGCCCCGCATCACTCGCATGGCCCTCAGCACCCGTCGGTACTGGGCGAGATCGGCCTGGCACCGCAGACACGTGTCAACGTGCTCTTGCTCGTCGGGTGTCAGGGTCACCGACCCGTCAGCCGCCCCTGCGAGGGTCTCGGCCAGCTTGTCGCAGCGGCTCCTGAGCCCGATCATCCGGCCACCTGCTCGAGTTGGCCGCGGCTCCCGAAGAGTCGGTCCTTGAGCTGCTGCCTCGCGCGGTGCAGCCTGACCTTGGCCGCTGACTCGGAGATGCCCAGCTCAGCAGCGATCGACTCGTGAGGGAGGTCGTACATGTCACGCAGGATCACGACCGACCGAAGCTTCGGAGAGAGCTCAGCCAGGGCCGCATCGAGCTGATCACGCAGCTCGGTGGCCTCGGCACGGGCCTCGGGGTCGTGCTCGTACGCGTCGTCGACGAGGTGCTCGCCGAGCTCTTCATGGTTGTGCCGGTTCCGCTTACCGAGATGGGTGGCCGCGCAATTCGCCGTGATGCGGTACATCCACGTGCTGAACTGCGCGTCGCCACGGAAACGCTTCAGACCCTTGTACGCCCGGAGGTACGCCTCCTGTGTCACGTCCATCGCATCTTCCTCGTTTCGGGTGAGTCGGCGCGCAAGCGTGTAGGTCTCGGCGTGCGTGGAACGCACCAACTCGTCGAAGGCAGCCCGGTCACCACCCTTGGCGGCGGCGACCAGATCGGCCACATGTCGTGGCATCGACGATTCAGACCGTGACATCGACGTGGAGGTTACTTCCGGGCGTCGGCGACGAACGGGGGCCACGCCCAGCCCGGCTGATCCGGGCGAGCAAGGAGTGCTGCTCGTGTGAGTAGCGACGGTCGGACTCGAACCGACGACCTCTCGATTATGAGTCGAGCGCTCTCACCAACTGAGCTACGTCGCCTTGGAGCCCCCTGCCGGAATCGAACCGGCGACACCAGCCTTACCATGGCTGTGCTCTGCCGACTGAGCTAAGGGGGCGAGCGGCGGCCGAGTCTACGCCGACGATCCGCCGACCCACCAAGCGGCTTGCACCGACGTTTCACCGCCCCCCACACCTCGTTGATGATCCATGGGTCATTTGGCTCAAGTGTCACCCACACGTTGCCGATGGAATCCCATGCGAGTGAACCGTCTGGTCATCGAATCAGGAGACAACACCCTCGGAGTCGACTTCCACGAGCGACTCACCGTGATCGCCGGAGTCGGCCGCCTCGAGCGCGAGGGCCTGATCAACGAACTGATCGGCTCGATGAGCAGCGCGAGATCAGGCGTCCATCTCGAGTTCACCGATTCGCGGCAGCGACACCTCGCCGTGTTCCGGCCGACGGTCGGCAAGCACCGGGTGATCGACACCGACAAGGCGGTCGACGTCACCGAGGAGTTCACGAACCGCGTCGGGATCGTCGATGTGCTCGGACGTCACGCCATCGATGCGCGCGGCGCCCGGAAGGTGATGCGTCTCAGCAGCGACCAGCTCCGAACCGGCGAAGAGCGTGACGACGCCGTCCAACAGTTGGCCTCGGTCGACCAGACCCGGCTCTGGAAGGCCGCAGAACGCATGCTGGCCTCTGAGAACCACCTGCAGCACGAGGCCGACGCCGTCGGATCGGTACCCGAGGACGTCGAGATCATCGAGAAGATCGAGGAACGCCACCGCGCCTACGAACAGGCGATCGAACATCACGAGCACGTCCGCAAGGCTGCATTCGGAATCGGGGGCGCGTCCGGCATCGTCGGTACTCTCGGCACGCTGATGATCGGACCGATCGGGCTGCTGGCTCTGCTTCTCGGGCTTGCAGCCGCGATCGCATCGATCGTCTTCCGTCGTCGCATGGACCAAGCCCTCGTGGCCGAGGAGCAAGCCCTCGAGGAGGCCGGTGCGGCGTCGTACCTCGGCTTCCACCTCCAGCGCGTCAACGGACTGCTCGCCGACGACGGAAACCGCAAGCGCCTCATGGACGCTGCCGAGGGCAGCCGCGGTGCCCAGCGAGAGTGGGAAGCAGTCGCCGGCGGCATCACGGTCGACTTCGCCTACAAGCACAAGGACGCGATCGACGCGGCCGCCCAGGTGCGTCGCAACGTCGACTCGCTCGACACCATGTCGTCGACCACGCCCGCGATCTCACGTGATCAGGCGACCGACCTCGCCCAGGTGCTGGTCCAGCGACTCACCGAGGCGCGAGGAATCGGCAAGTCCGATCCCAACCTCCCGTTGGTGCTCGACGAGCCGTTCACCGAGGTCGATCCGTCGGTCAAGCCCCTGCTGCTCGAACTGCTCAGCACGACCGCCGGGAACCCGCAGGTGATCTTCCTCACACAGGATGAGGACGTCGCCTCCTGGGCCCGACTCGAGGCCCTCACCGGTGATGTCTCGATCATCGAGCCCACCCCCGAGAGCGAGTCCCGCCAGATCGACGCCGAGATGAGCGTCAGTTCGCACTGAGCACCGCCGGGCGTAGCCTGAGCCGCCTTGGAGCTGCGACGAGCCGTCACCGCTGACGCCGAGGCGATCAGAGCGATCTACAACCGCGAGGTCCTCACCGCCACCGTGACGTTCGATCTCGTCGAACGATCACTCGATGAGCAGATCGAATGGCTGGCTGCACGCGACGGCGCCCACGCCGTGCTGGTGTGCACCCGAGACGACGGCGAGGTCATCGGCTTCGGGTCGCTCTCGCCCTACCGCGACCGCCCCGCCTATCGCACGACGGTCGAGGACTCGATCTACGTACACCGGGGCCATCAGGGCGCCGGTGTCGGACGACTCCTGCTGGACGGTCTCGTCGAAACCGCCCGGGACCACGGCTTCCACTCGGTCATCGGCCGCATCGTCGGCGGGCACGACGCGTCGATCGCGCTCCACCAGAAGTGCGGTTTCGAGGTCGTGGGCACCGAACGCGAGGTCGGCCGCAAGTTCAACAGATGGCTCGACGTCGTCGTCGTCCAGAAGCTGTTGTAGAGCGTTCCCCGGCCACGCGGGCCGCAACCGCCACCGCAGCTCCGTGCCAACGACCGGGAGCTGAGGCGCAGTTCGCCGAAGCGAGCACAACAGTACGTGGGCCGGGGAGGATTCGAACCTCCGAAGGCTATGCCGACGGGTTTACAGCCCGTTCCCTTTGGCCACTCGGGCACCGACCCTTTGGTGCGAGACGGGTGAGGATAGCCGCGCCACTACCGTGTGCCCCATGCCGAGTTTCGACATCGTCTCCGAATGCGACATGCAGGAAGTCCGCAACGCCGTCGACCAGGCGTCGCGCGAAGTCGCCAACCGCTACGACTTCAAGAACACCGACAGCTCGATCGAGCTCGGCGAGACCGCCATCACGGTTCAGTCCGTCAGCCAGGACCGGCTGAACGCACTTCGCCAAGTGCTCGAGGAGAAGCTGGTGAAGCGCAAGGTCTCGCTCAAGGCCCTCGACTACGGCGAGGTCGCAGATGCGGCGGGTGGCTCAGCCCGTCAGGTGCTGACCCTGGTGGCCGGCATCAACTCGGACAAGGCTCGCGAGCTCAACAAGTTCATCAAGGGCTTGGGAATGAAGGGTGTGCAGTCCCAGACCCAGGGCGAGCAGCTGCGGGTCATCTCGAAGAAGCGCGATCAGCTCCAGGACGTGATCGCGGCGCTCAAGGAAGACGACTTCGGGATACCGCTGCAGTTCAACAACTTCCGCGACTGAGCGGTCAGAAATGGCTCACCGAAGTGAGCCGAGCGACCCGGTCCTCGGTCGGCGGGTGACTCCGCCAGAGGTTGGCAAAGCTCATCTTGCGACCGGTGAGCGGGTTGACGATGAACGCCTGCGCATGCGCGGGATCGATGTCCATCGGCACGCGGGCCGCCGTTGCCTCGAGCTTGAGGAGAGCGTTGGCCAGCGAGTGTGGATCGCCGCACAGGGCGGCTCCGGTGCGATCGGCCTCGTACTCGCGACTCCGGCTGAGCGCCATCTGGAGGAGACCGGCGGCGACGGGCGCGAGGATCGCCATCCCCAACAGCGCCAGCGGGTTGTCGTCGTCGTTGCGTCCCCCACCGAAGATGGCGGTGAACCGCAGCAAGCTGGCGATGAGGGTGATGCCCATGGCGATCGACGCCGCGACCGAGCTGATGAGGATGTCGCGGTTGGCGACGTGCGACAGCTCGTGGGCGAGCACGCCGCGCAGCTCGCGACGGTCGAGGATCTGGACCAGACCCTGCGTGACCGCCACTGCGGCATGCTCGGGGTTCCGGCCGGTGGCGAAGGCGTTGGGCTGCTGGTCCGGGGTCACGTAGAGGGCCGGCATCGGCATCTCGGCGATCTGGGTGAGCTCCCGCACGATGGCGTAGTACTCGGGCATCTGGCTCTCGGTCACCGGTTGGGCTCGCGCGGCCTTGATGGCGATCTTGTCGCTGAACCAGTAGCTGCCGCCGACGAAGACGACGCCGAGCACGAAGCCGATGACGGCTCCGCCGGAACCGAAGAGGCTTCCGATGGCGATCATCAGGCCGCCGAGGCCAGCAAGCAGGATGGTGGTCTTGAGGGTGTTCTTCATCTCATGGGCAACAACGCCGCGGACCTGCTTCTCGTTCCCCAAGAAGTGCGTGTTTCATGCGCACTTGCTGTGACGGCTCGGCTAGGTTCGCCCGATGGAAGTCATCACGACGGGTACCGGCAGTCCGATCCCGAGCCCCGACCGTGCCGGCCCGTCGACCCTGGTCCGCACACCGGCCGGCGCGTTCCTCGTCGATGCCGGTCGCGGCGTGATCATGAGACTCGCGGCTGCCGGGGTGATGCCGCTGAACCTGCGTGCCCTCCTGCTCACTCACCTGCACTCCGACCACATCACCGACCTCAACGACCTGATCACGACACGCTGGATCATGACCACCGAACCCGACCCCCTGGTGATCTACGGCCCCGAGGGCACCCAGCAGGTCGTCGATCACATCCTCGCGATGCTGTCGCCCGACATCGGGTACCGCCTCGCCCACCACGAGGACCTCGACTGGCCACCACCGGTCGAGGTGCACGAGATCGCCGCGACGCCCGACCAGAACGTCTTCGACGCCGACGGCGTCGTCATCACCGCCCAGCCGACCGACCACCGACCGGTTGCGCCGACCATCGGCTTTCGAGTCGAGGCTGACGGCCAGACGGTCGCACTGGGTGGCGACACGATCCCGTGCGAGGGCCTCGAGGCGCTCGTTCGCGGTGCTGATGTGTACGTGCAGACCGTGATCCGCGACGATTTCGTCAAGATGGTTCCGAACCAACGCCTCCAGGACATCCTCGACTACCACTCGACCGTCCTGCAGTCCGGCGAGGTGGCAGCCAAGGGCGGGGTGGGCACGCTCGTGCTCACCCACCTGGTCCCTCCTCCACCCCCCGAGCAGGAAGACGAGTGGCGGACCATGGCAGCAGCCGCGTTCGACGGCACCATCGTCGTCGCACGCGATCTGACCGAGGTGTCCTGCTGAGCACGCCCACCGCAGTCCTGCTGTTGGGGTTCGGCGGACCCGAAGGCCCCGACGAGGTCGTCCCCTTCCTCGAGAACGTCACACGCGGACGAGATGTCCCGCCGGAACGGCTCGCCGTCGTCGCCGAGCAGTACGCGCTGTTCGGCGGTGTCAGCCCCATCAATGGTCAGAACCGGGCGCTCCGCGACGCGCTCGACGCAGAACTCCGCCGCCGCGATCGAGGCGTGCCCGTCTACTGGGGAAATCGGAACTGGGCCCCCTACGTCGCCGACACGATGGCCGAGATCGCCGCCGAGGGACACACCTCGATCGTGGCGCTCGCGACCTCGGCCTACAGCTCGTATTCGAGCTGCCGTCAATACCAGGACGACCTACGGGGTGCGGTGGACCGGGTGGGCGACGCCGCGCCCGAGTGGGTGAAGGTCCGCCCCTTCTGGAACCACCCAGGCTTCATCCTGGCCATGGTCGAGCGGGTGCACTCGGCCCTCGAAGCGGTGTCTCCGGCCCAGCTCGACAAGACCCGGCTGGTCTTCACCGCGCACTCGATCCCGTTGTCCATGGCGACCACGTCCGACTACGAGACCCAGCTCCGCGACGCAGCGCAGCTCATCAGTGAGCGGCTGGCCGTCGACCTCGATCACGACGTCGTCTTCCAGTCGCGGTCGGGCCCTCCGCAGGTGCCGTGGCTCGAGCCCGACATCGTCGACCATCTCGGCTCGCTGTCAGCGCAGCAGGTCGACTCGGTCGTGGTCGTCCCGATCGGGTTCATCTCCGACCACATGGAGGTCGTCTACGACCTCGACACCCTGGCGGCCGACGCAGCGGCCGAGCTCGGGATGTCGCTGATGCGGGCCGCGACTGTCGGCACCCATCCCCTCTTCGTCCGTGGGCTGGTCGACCTGATCGACGAGCACCTCGCCGATGGCGTCCCGAAGGCGCTCGGTGACCTCGGCCCGCGACGGTCGCCCTGCGCCGCCGACTGCTGCCCACCGCCCACGCGGCCGGCGACGCGCGCTCAGTCGTAGTAGCCCGAGTGGATGTAGACGCAGGGCACACCCTCGGCGCGGAACATCATCACGTTGCGTGGATCATCCTCGTACGAGAGCTCCGGATCGAAGCCCCACGCCCTCAGATCGGCGAGGGTTCGGCGCTTGAAGTTTCGTGATGCGTCGTAGTCGCCGTAATCGCGCATGATCAGCACGTCCCAGGGAATGTCGACCCGGTCGAGCCACTCGAGCGTCTGCCGTTGGACCCAGATCGGACGAGCGGTGAGCAGCACGATCTGCAGGTCGGGTCGGAGGACACCGAATGTCGCCGCCACGTCCTCGATCAGGTCGTCGTCGCCACACGCCTGGAAGAACCCGTCCCAGTGGCGATTGGGCCATTCGATCATCCACTGGCGCTTGGACGCATCGGCAAGCACGCCGTCGACGTCGAAGATCACCGCCGGACCGCCGTCGATCGGGGCCGCGCGCCAGTGCCAGTTCTCGGGGGTGAGCCGACTCAGTCTTCGTCGCTCGTGCTCGCCCGGATCTTGATCTCCTCGACGACGTCCGCGTCGGCGAGCGTGGTGGTGTCGCCGAGGTCGCGGCCTTCGGCCACGTCGCGCAGCAGACGGCGCATGATCTTGCCCGAGCGGGTCTTGGGAAGCTCGGGCACGAGGACCACCGTCTTGGGTTTGGCGATCGGTCCGATCTCTTCGGCGACATGGGCGCGGAGCACCTCGCCATGGTCGTCGCCCACCTCGGCGTCGCCGACCAGGATCGTGTAGGCGACGATGGCCTGCCCGGTGGTCGCGTCGTTGGCGCCGACCACCGCGGCCTCTGCCACCGAGGGGTGCGAGACCAGCGCGGACTCGACCTCGGTGGTGCTGATGCGGTGACCTGAGACGTTCATCACGTCGTCGACGCGGCCGAGGATCCACAAGTAGTCGTCTTCGTCGATCTTGGCCCCGTCGCCCGCGAAGTAACGGCCCGGGAAGCGGCTCCAGTAGGTCTCGACGTAACGGTCGTGGTCACCCCAGATGCCGCGCAGCATCCCGGGCCACGGCTTCGTGAGGGTCAGGTAGCCACCCCCGTGCTCGACCACGTCGCCATGGTCGTCGACGAGTTCGGCACCGACCCCCGGCAACGGCTCGGTGGCCGACCCGGGCCGGGTCGTGGTGACGCCCGGGAGGGGGCTGATCATGATGCCCCCGGTCTCGGTCTGCCACCAGGTGTCGACGATCGGGCAGCGCTCCCCTCCGATCGCCTCGTGGTACCACATCCACGCCTCGGGGTTGATCGGCTCGCCGACGGTGCCGAGGAGGCGAAGCGACGACAGGTCATGCTTGTCGGGCTCCTGGCGTCCCCACTTCATGAACGTCCGGATGGCCGTCGGGGCCGTGTAGAGGATCGTGACCTCGTAGCGCTCGATGATGTCCCAGAATCGGTCTTGGCCCGGGAAGTTCGGCACACCCTCGTACATGACGCTGGTGGCCAGGTTGGTGAGCGGCCCGTAGACGATGTAGCTGTGGCCGGTGACCCAGCCGATGTCAGCCGCGCACCAGTAGATGTCGGACTCGGGCTTGTGGTCGAACACGTTGCGGTGCGTGTAGGCGACCTGCGTGAGGTAGCCGCCAGTGGTGTGCATGATGCCCTTGGGCTTCCCGGTCGTGCCCGAGGTGTAGAGCAGGTACAGCAGGTCTTCTGCGTCCATGTGCTCGGGCTCGCACTCGGCGCTGGCGCCGGCCATCTCGTCATGCCACCAGTGGTCGCGCCCCTCGGTCATGGGCACGTCGGAATCGGTGCGATTGACCACCACGACGTCGGTGATGGTCGTGGTCTTGGCGACGGCCTCGTCGGCCTGCGCCTTGAGAAGGGCCGGTTCGCCGCGGCGATACCCGCCGTCGGCAGTGATGAGCACCTTGGCTTCGGCATCGTTGATGCGGTCGGCAAGTGCGGTTGCGCTGAATCCGCCGAACACGACACTGTGCGGAGCGCCGATGCGGGCACAGGCGAGCATGGCGATCGGGAGCTCGGGAATCATCGGCATGTAGAGCGCGATGCGGTCACCCTTGCCGACGCCGTAGCCCTTGAGCACGTTGGCGAACTTGGAGACCTCGGTGAGCAGGTCGGCGTAGGTGATGGTCCGGGTGTCGCCGGGCTCGCCCTCCCAGTGGTACGCGACCTTGCCGCCATGACCTGCCTCGACGTGGCGGTCGAGGCAGTTGTACGAGATGTTGAGCTTCCCGCCGACGAACCACTTGGCGTACGGCAGATCCCATTCGAGCACGGTGTCCCACGGCTCGTACCAACTCACGAGGTCCTGGGCCTGGGCTGCCCAGAATCCCTCGTGATCGGCGGCGGCCTGGTCGTACAACGAGCGATCGTTGTTGAGTGCCGCCGCTGCGAACTCGGCAGGGGGCGGGAACAGGCGTTGCTCGTGCCCGAACTCCTCGATCGTGGCGCCGGTCTCGTCTGCCATGCGGAATTCTCCCCGAGTCGATCAGTGTCGAATGGCGACATTAGCGGCGAGGTAGGGGACGAACTTCGTGCAGCCGAACGAGCCAGGCCCGAACCTCGCGCAGCCCATCGACCCATCTCACTCGGCTGCACGAGGATGGGCGCTGCGTCGATCGGGTGCACGAAGTTGATGGGTCGCCCCGCTCACTCGGTCTTCCACTCGAGGACCGAGAACCCGCCGAGACCGGTCGGGTCGATGAGGGCGTCGGCTTCGTTGATCCTGCTTCGGGCCTTCAGCGCCGCGAGATCGCCCACGCCGGCCCGCTCTGACCAGATGCGGCGACCTTCGTCGACGAGATCGTCGATGCCCAGTTCAGCCAGCCACTCGGCCTGCGTCGTCTGCCGGTCGGGCGGCGGGAGCTGGTCGACCGGCACATCGGTGGTGATGTCCTGCTCGCCGATCGCGGTGAGCGGATCGCTCCCCCGCTCGTGGCCCCGGTAGGTGCGCAGCCAGCCGCCCATCGTGCGGTCGGCGAGCTCGGGCGTGGTGGCGCCGTAGTCGAGGACGACGACACGGCCACGTTCGAGGGCCGACCGGGCACGCTCGAGCCAGGAACCTGCGGCATCGACCAGCGGGACTCGCGTCCCCGCCTCGACGTCCGGCAGCAGGGCCTCGCAGCGCTCGCGGGAACGTTGGTCGAGGGTCGTGGGAACCATGACGACGTGCTCGTCGACCAGATCAACACAGCACTCGTGCCACGCACTGTCGGCGAACTCGACCACACGCACCGGGAGGTTGTCGAGCAGTTCGTTGGCAAACACCACACCGGTGATCGGCTCGTCGAACAGGTCGGCCCGGGTCTCGACCCGATCGGGGTGCAACGCACGCTGGGCGGCCGACACCTCGACACAGACCATCTGCAACGAGTCGAGGCAATCGGGTTCGGCGGCCAGCACGGTGCGCGCCAGGGTGCCCGGTCCGGCACCGACGTCCACGAAGGTGAAGTCGCCGGGCTCACCGAGGTCGTGCCAGACGCGATCGAGGTAGCGGCCCACGAGCGCACCGAACAGCGGACCCGTCTCGGGGTTGGTGATGAAATCACCCGCCCGTCCACCTGCCCGACCGGCGGTCGCGTAGAACCCGACGTCGGGGTCGTACAGCGCGATGTCCATGAACACGTCGAACCCGATCGGCCCACTGGCAAGCCGCGCCCGAACAACCTGCTCGGCCGGAGTCATCTCCCCCACGATCGACGACCCCTCAGCATCTCCGTCGCGGAATCGACTGCCCGTCGTCGAAAACGCGACACAGATGCGTCGTTGTGGGGTGAGTTTGGTGCGTCACCGGTGTCGGTGCGGCTGACGGGTCAGTTGCCGGTGGCGAGGCTGGTGAGTTCGGCGAGGTTGCCGAAGCGGGTGGCGAGGTTGCTCACCCCGAACGCGAGGGTCAGCGCAGCGGTGATCGCGACGGCTGCGACGAGGCTCGGGGGGATGCGAATCGGCGACTCGTTGCCGTCGGGGGTGGGGTTCATCCACATCTCGCGGGCGAGGTTGGCGTAATAGAAGAGCGCGATCACCGAGTTGACGGCGAGGAACACGGCGAGCACGTAGGCGGCCGGGGTGTTGGCCGAGACGACCGCCCGGAACACCTCGAACTTGGCGAGCCAGCCCCCGAGCGGGGGGATGCCGGCGAGGCTGAACAGGAACATCGTCATCGCGACGGTGAGGCCCGGCGCGTACTGGAACAGGCCACCGAAGCTGGAGATCTCGCCCGAACCGGTCTTGCGGGCCACGGCCAGCACGACCGCGAAGGCGCCGAGATTCATGGCGGCATAGATGATGAGATACGTCACGATCGCCTCGACTGCGCCAGTCGGGTTGTCACCTGCGACAGCGAGCGGCGCGAGCATGAACCCGGCCTGAGCGATGCCCGAGTAGGCGAGCATTCGGACGATGTTCGTCTGACGAAGGGCGATCAGGTTGCCGACCGTCATGGTCGCCACGGCGAGCACCCACATGAACGGCTGGAACACCTCGGCACGGGCCTGGAACGCAACGACGATCAGCATCATCAGGGCCACGAACCCGGCCGACTTGGACAGCACGGCGAGAAATGCGGTGACCGGAGTCGGCGAGCCCTCGTAGGTGTCGGGGGCCCACGTGTGGAAGGGCACAGCCGAGACCTTGAAGGCGAAGCCGATCAGCACGAACAGGATGCCGAGCGTGAGGATCGCCGGTTCGCCCTCGACTCGGCTCAGGAACTCACCGATGTCGACCAGGATGGTCGAGCCGGTCACCCCATAGATGAGCGACATGCCGTAGAGCATCACGGCCGAGGCGAACACGCCCATGAGGTAGTACTTGGCGCCCGCCTCGTTGCTCTTGAGGTCTTCCTTGCGCCAACCGGCAAGCATGTAGGCGGGGATCGAGAGCAGTTCGAGGGCGACGAAGATGGTGATCAGGTCGCGGGCCGACGCCATCACGATCATGCCGAGGATCGAACACAGGACGAGGAAGTAGTACTCGCCCTCGGCATAGTCGCCCTCGGCGATGTAGTTGGTCGAGAGCAGCACCACGATGTACCCCGAAGCCAGGAACAGCGCCTTGAGAACGAGCGAGAAGTCGTCGACGACGTAGGCGCCCCCGAACATGATGCGGTCGGCACCCTCGTTGGCCAGGGTGAGCACCGGAATCAGCGCCGCCAGCAGTCCGATCCCGGCCAGGGCGGGCAGAGACGCGCTGCCCTTGCGGCCCGGCGGCTTCAGCAGGTCGGCGAGAAGGACGACCACGATCGTGCCCACGAGGACGAACTCGGGCGAGAACGCGTGGAAGTCGATGTCGGGTCTGACGAACTCGCCGACTTGGGCCAGGAGGAACATGGACTACCCGCCCAACCCTGCGGCCAGCACCGCATCGGCGGCGAAACGGACTCCTTCGTCGGTGATGCTGAAGATGATGTTCGGGAAGATGCCGAGGATCACGATGAGCACCACCAGCGGCGTCCACGCGAGCCACTCGGTCGGGTGCATGTCGTCGATGTCTTCGTCGGCGAACTCGTCGCTCGGGGTCCCGAACGCGGTGCGCTGGTAGAGCCACAGCAGGTAACCGGCTGCCAACACCGTGCCGAGCGCGGCGACCACCATGTAGATGCGGAATGTCGTCACGGGCAGACCCGGAGCAGGGTTGTACGCCGCGAGGATGGCGGGGAACTCGCCCCAGAAGCCGGCGAGGCCCGGAAGGCCGAGGCTGGCCATGGTGCACAGGCCGAGAATCCATCCCATGCGGGGAGACTGGAGCAGGAGCCCACCGAGTCGCTTGATCTCGAGAGTGTGGAACCGTTCCTTCACCGATCCGGCGATGAAGAACAACATGCCGGTGATCAGACCGTGGGCCACCATGCCGAAGACAGCGGCGTTGAGTCCGAATTCGGTGAGCGTGGCGATGCCGAGCATCGTGAAGCCCATGTGGGCCACCGACGAGAAGGCGATCAGCCGCTTCATGTCGGTCTGGGCCAGACACCCGAGCGCTCCGTAGATGATGCCGATCACCGCCAGGAGCCCGATCCAAGGGGCCCACTCGATGGCGGCTTCGGGAAGGATGGGGATGGCGACCCTGATGAAGCCATAGGTCCCGAGCTTCAGGAGGACCGCGGCCAGGATGACCGAGCCCTGTGTCGGCGCCTGGGTGTGGGCGTCGGGAAGCCAGGTGTGGAACGGGAACATCGGCACCTTGATGCCGAAGCCCATGAACATGCCGCCGAAGATCAGCACCTGCGTGGAGAGCGCGATGTCACGAGCCGCGACGCCGTCGGCGAGGCCGATCATCGAGAACGTCTCGCCGCCGGCCACGAAGAACAGCGCAAGGAAGCTGACGATCATCAGCGCCGAGCCGAACAGGGTGTAGAGGAAGAACTTGATCGAGGCGTACTGTCGCTCGGGCCCGCCCCACACGCCGATCATGAAGTACATCGGCAGCAGGACGAGCTCGAAGAAGACGAAGAACAGAATGAGGTCCTGGGCGACGAAGCTGCCGAGCATGCCCGTCTGGAGCACCAGGATCAGGATCAGGAAGGCCTTGGGGTTGTGCGGCTCGGGGAAGTGGTTCCAGCTGTAGATGATCACCAGCGGGGTGATGAGCAGCGTCAGGGCGATGAGCGGCAGCGAGAGCCCGTCGATCCCGATGATGTAGTTCGACTTGATGACCGGGATCCACTTCTCGTCGGTGAAGAACTGGAGGGTGCCCGAGTTGTCGTAGTCGAACTGGGTGAAGAGATAGACGCCGAAGCCACCCGACAGGATCGTCGTGCCGAGTGCAACGATCTTGTGCAGCGACTCCTCCGCTTTGGGGATCAACATCATGATGAGCGCGCCGACCAGCGGCACGAACACCATGGCACTGAGGTTCAGGGTGTAATCGGTCACTTGGAGCAACTCCTAGTGGTGAAAGGCCGACGAGGCACGACGAGGCCGACCAGTTGCGGCCCGAGCGGCCGGGGAGCGGAGGATTCGGTCATTCTCTCGTGATTCTCTCTCTGCCTCAGATGACGATGATGAAGATGCCGGCGAGCACTGCGGTGGCTGCGAAGAGCAGCACGCCGTATTGCTGGACCTTGCCGGTCTGAACCTGTCGGAACACTTCGCCGGTGCCTTCGGCGGTGGCGCCTGATCCGTTGACGATGGTGTCGACGATTCCCTGGTCGATGTTGCGATAGACCCACTCGCCGCTCTTGCGAGCACCGATACCCGCACCGTTGACGATGCCGTCGAGCACGTTCTGGTTGAACCAGTTGGCCGCTCGAGCGATGGGTCCCTTGACCGACCCGGCGATGACGTCGGTGTAGAGCACATCGAAGTAGTACTTGTTGACGAGCAACGTGTGACCGGCCCGGGCCAACTTGTTGCGCTGGGTGATGCCGTGGGGTCCGAGGCCCTTGAAGTACCAGGCGTAGGCGAGTGCCCAACCGACCGTCACGATGACCAGTGACGTGACCGCTGTGGCGAGGCTGAACTCGGGGTGCTCGATGATCGGGAAATAGAGGGCCTTCGGCTCGTAGTAGTGCTCGAACCGCAAGGTCAGGCTCTCCGGAAGGAACGAGAAGATGCCGTTCTTCGGCAGGTTGGCCAGTCCCGCGATGACTGCGAGTCCGGACAGGATGTAGAGCGGCACGAGGATGCGCGGGCCGGACTCGTGCGGGACCGCATGGGGAACGTCGACGTGGGGAGCGGCGGCGTGGTCGAGCTCGTCGCTGGTCTCGGCGGCCTCGGCATCGCCATGATCGTGGGCGTGGTGTGAGAGATCGCCGCGGTACTCGCCGAAGAAGGTCAGATAGATGCAGCGGGTCATGTACGCCGCGGTCATCAGTGCCCCCAAGGTGCCGACGACGACGAAGGCCGTGTAGTTGCCCTCACCGCCCAGCTGACCGGCCCCGGCGAGGATCTCGTCCTTGGAGAAGAAGCCGGCGAACGGGAACATGCCCGCGAGCGCGACCGAGCAGATCAGGAACGTCACATAGGTCTTCGGCATGAACTTCTTCATGCCCCCCATGTCCTTCTTCATGTCGAAGCTGTGGACGGCGTGAGCCACCGAGCCCGAACCGAGGAACAGACCAGCCTTGAACAGCGCATGGGTGAACAGATGGAAGAACGCTGCGGTCCACGCCCCCACACCGAGGGCCATCACCATGTAGCCCAGCTGACTGACCGTCGAGTACGCCAGCACCTTCTTGATGTCGTCCTGCACGAACGCGAGGCCCGCCCCGCCGAGCACGGTGATGCCACCCACGACCGCAAGAGCGTTGACACTCGAAGTCCCGATGTTCAGGCCGTTGAAGAACACCCCGTACATCCGGCCCACCATGAACACGCCGGCGACGACCATGGTGGCCGCGTGGATGAGAGCCGAAACCGGGGTCGGGCCGGCCATGGCGTCGGGCAGCCAGGTGTGGAGGATGAACTGACCTGACTTCGACATCACCGCGGCCAGCAGGCAGAGACTCGCCACGAGCAGCGCGGTCTGGCTGATGGCGCCCTCGTTGGCGAGGGTGTTGATCTCCACGATGTTGAAGGTCTGGCCTGCGGTGAAGAACAGGACGATCACGCCGACCAGCAGACCGACATCGCCCACCCGGTTCGTGAGAAAGGCCTTGAGGGCAGCGTCGGAGTTGGGCTTCTCCTCCCACCAATGGCCGATCAGCACGAAGCTGCACACGCCCACGAGCTCCCACATCACGATGAGTTGGAGCGTGTTCTCGGCCATGATCAGCCCGAGCATCGACGCCGTGAACAGGCTGAGGAACGCGTAGTAGTGCGTGTAGCGCCGGTCGTCTTTGACGTAATCGGTCGAGTAGATGTGCACCAGCAGCGAGATCAGGGTGACGACGAACAGCATCATCACGCCCATGCCGTCGAGCAGCATGCCTGCCTTGAACTCGACGCCGCCGCTCTGCCACCACGTCCACGACCGCGTGATCGGCTCGACCTCGAACTCCTCGGCCTTCTCGCCTTCCTCGGCGCGCAGGGCCGGCGCAGCGGCCGACTCGCCGTCGAGGGCACCCAGGCCCTCCTCGCCCTCGACCGGTGCCTCACCTCCCTCTTCGGAGTTGACCTCGGCCGACTTGGCCTCGTGCTCCGCCTCGTCGACGTGTTGGAACCACTGGACGTTGACGACCAGTGCCAACACGAAGGCAGTCCCGACCGCGGCGATGCCGAACCAGTGGGCACCGCCCTTGAGCCGCTTCCCGAAGAAGAGCGTCAGCAGGAACGAGGCCGCGGGCAGCAGCGGAATGATCCATGCGTTCTCGAGCATGTCTCCCTCAGCCCTTCATGAGGTCGACGTCGTCGAGGTCGACACTCTTGCGGTTGCGATGGATGAGCAGGACGATGGCGAGACCGACGCCGACCTCGGCTGCGGCGACGGCGATGACGAACAGGGCGAACACGGTGCCCGAGATCGGTGACCCTCCGGGCTGACCCGACCAGAACGCGCCGAATGCGACGAAGTTGATGTTGACCGCGTTGAGGATCAGCTCGACGGACATGAGGACGATCACCGCGTTGCGCTTGGCGAGCACGCCGTACACGCCGATGCAGAACAGGATCGCCCCGAGGAAGAGGAACTGGTTGAGGTACAACGCGTCCATCAGGGCCCCACCTCCTCAGGACTGGATGCTTCGAGACCACGCAAAGAACTCACGACTAGTCCCTCCTCGCGATCACGATGGCCCCGATGAGGGCGGAGAGCAGGAGGACCGAGATGACCTCGAACGGAACGAGGTACTGACCGAAGATCGAATCGGAGACTGCGGCGGTGTTGTTGACCCCACCGATCCGGGTGTCCTCGGGAAGCGGCGTCGATTCGAATGCATCCCACAGCGAGTAGCCCATGACGGCGAACAGCATCACCGAGGTGACCGCACCCACGAACCAGTAGTCGTTGGTCAGATCGACGTCGCGTCCGATCTTGGCTCGGGTCAGCATCGTCCCGAACAGGATCAGCACGACCACGGCACCGATGTAGACCAGCACCTGGGTGGCAGCGACGAACTCGGCGGCCAGCAGGATGAACTGGGCACCGACGCCGGCGAGCACCATCACGAGGAAGATCGCAGCGTGCACGACGTTCTTGGTGGTGACGACTCGGAACGCGGCGAACACCATGATCGCCGCGATGACGTAGAAGAAGATGTTCTGCGCGACCGCAGCACCCAGCACCGTCATCGGCTCGCACCGCCAGCGGTATGCATTCGGCGGGGGGTTCGGGGGGCAGAGGCTCCGCCGGCGCCCCCTGACGTCTGCGACTCGACGAAGTCGTGAGCAGACAGAAGACGGCCGGCCGTCAGGCCGTCGGCGAGAACTCGGCTGAACGGAGTGAGGCGCAGCCGAACGAGTGAAGTCGAGACACTCATCGGGGCACCTTCTTGACCTTCTGCTCCGAGCCGGCTTCGTAGGGCTCGAAGTCGGGGACCGTTTCCATCCACTCGCCGAGACGGTCCTTGTCGTGAAGCAGGTCGGCGATGCGCAGCTCGGAGTACTCGAATTCGGGGCTCCAGAACAACGCGTCGAACGGGCACACCTCGACGCAGATGCCGCAGTACATGCAGAGGCTGTAGTCGATGTCGAACCGGTCGAGCGCCGAGACCGTCCGCTCCTTGCCACCGGGGCGACGGGGCGGGGCCTTGTGCTTGTGGCCCTCGATGTAGATGCACCAGTCAGGGCAGCTGCGCGCACACAGCATGCAGACCGTGCAGTTCTCTTCCTTGAGGGCGATGACGCCACGAGCGCGGGGAGGAGGGGCTTCCTTCTCACGCGGATACTGCACCGTCACGTTGGGACGGAAGAGCTCGCGGAGGGTGACCGTCGGGCCCTTGACGAGGCCACCGATGGCTTGGGTCAGCTTCATGTCAGAACGCCACCTTCAGGATGCCGGTCGCTGCGATGTTGACGAGGCTGATCGGGATGAGGATCTTCCACGCGAACTGCTGGAGCTGATCTTCCCTCAGGCGGGGGTAGGTGAAGCGAATGAAGAAGATCAGCCCACCGATGATCAGCATCTTCGAGAGCATGACGAGCGGGCCGATGACGTTCATGATGTTGTCGCCGGGATCGACGCCGATCAGGTCGTGGACGAACGGGGGCATCGCCCAGCCGCCCATGAAGAGCGTGGCCGCCACCGCACCCAACGCGCCGGCCGAGGCGAACTCGCCGATGAAGAACAACAGGAACCGAAGGCCCGAGTACTCGGTCATGTAGCCGGTCACCAGCTCGGACTCGGCGATCGGCATGTCGAACGGGGTCTGGGTGAGCTCAGCCTGCGTGGCGATGAGGAAGATCACCAAGCCGACCATCTGAGTGATGAAGAACGGGTTGCCGAACCCACCGAAGCCGAAGATCTCGCCGTCGTACTGAGCGGCGACGATGCCCTGCATGTTGAGGGTGCCGGCCTGGATGACCACCCCGACCACGGCGAGCACGAGGGGAAGCTCGTAGGCGATCAGCTGACCTGCGGCGCGAAGGGCGCCCAGCAGCGAGAACTTGCTGGCCGACGACCAGCCGGCGAGCAGGATGCCGATGACCCCGATGGAGCTGACGGCCATCACGTAGAAGATGCCGGTGTCGAAGTCGGTGAACACGGCGTCGGGACCGAAGGGAACCGCCGCGTAGACCAGCAGCACGGCGCCGACGACGAGGTAGGGCGCCGCCTTGAACATCGTGCGGTCGGCGCGTTCGGGAACGATGTCCTCCTTCTGGAGGAACTTGCCGACCTCGGCGAGCAGCTGCATCGAGCCGTACGGGCCGGCTTCCATGGGGCCGAGCCGGCTCTGCATGAAGCTGACCATCTTGAACAGGAACAAGTAGACGAAGGTCCCTGCGGGAAGCAGCACGGCCACCAGGATCCCGACGGACCGAAGCACCGACTCCTGCCAATAGGCCAATTCGAGCCCGAGCATCATGCGAAGGCCGCCAAGGCAGGGTGGCGTGGCGCGCGCAGCAGAGAAGCCAAGCGCAACCGGAGCACGGCGGGGGTCTGGGGGCGGAGGCTTGCCGGAGCCACCGGTGTCTGCGACTCGACGAAGTCGTGCGCAGACCGAGGGAAGTCAGCCGTCAGACTGCCCGCGAGAACTCGGCTGAGCGGAGCGAGCGCCAGCGAGCGAGCGATACCGAAAACCATCATCGGTCGATGTCTCCGAGGATGAAGTAGAGGCTGGCGAGAATGGTGACGATGTCGGGGACGTAGACACCCTTGAGCAACCAGGGTGTGATGCTCATGTTCGAGAAGCTGGCTGTGCGGATCTTGACCCGGTACGGACCGAGGTCGCCCTTGCTGATCACGTGGAAGCCCATCTCGCCGAGCGGGTTCTCGGTGAAGACATAAGCCTCACCGGCCGGCACCTTGATGATGCGGGGCACCTTGGCCATGATCGGCCCGGCGGGCATGCCGTCGCACATCTGGTCGCACATGTGGCTGGCTTCGCGGGTTTCCTGGAGTCGGACCCAGAATCGGCTGTAGCTGTCGCCGTCGGGGTGGGTCCAGACCTTCCAGTCGAGGTCGTCGTAGCAGAGACCGACGTTGTTGTCGCGCCGGATGTCCCAGTCGACACCGGACGCCCGGAGGTTGGCACCCGAGAGGCCGTACGACAGCGCCGTCTCGGGCGGGATGACCCCGATCCCCCTGGTTCGTTCGTTGAAGATGACGTTGCCGAGCAGCAGGTCTTCCATCTGGTCGCAGAAGCTGCGGACCCGCTTCATGGCGGCCTTGGTGTCGTCGAACCAGCCCTTGGGCAGGTCGTCCTTCACCCCACCGATGCGGTCGAAGTTCGGATGGAACCGTCCACCGGTCGCGGCCTCGATCTGGTTGAGGACGAACTCGCGATCGCGAAACGCGTAGAACGCAGGGGTGACGGCGCCGAGCTGAAGCGCCATGTCGCCGAGGAACAACACGATGTGCGCGACGCGGCCCATCTCGAACAAGAGCGTGCGGATCCACTTCGCACGTTCGGGGGCTTCGACCTCCATGAGCTGCTCGGCGGCGAGGATGAACGGCACCTCGTTGGCGAAGCTGCCGAGCCAGTCGATCCGGTTGACCAGCGTCGTGACCTGGGGATAGGTGCGGACCTCGGTGAGCTTCTCGTAGCCGCGGTGCATGTAGCCCATGATCGGCTGGGCCCAGAGCACCTGTTCGCCGTCGAGCTTGGCGACGATGCGCAGTGTGCCGTGGGTGGCGGGGTGCTGCGGACCGAGGTTGAGCGTCATGCCCTCGTCGGTCTCGATCTCGAGGTTCACCCGGGCGTCAGCCAGTTGGCCGGCCACGTAGGCGGCCTGCTGACCTTCGGACAGCGCGGTGTCAGTCATGCTGAGTGCACCTTCAGCAACCGCACGTGTCCGCGAGGCTGCTCCGGTTGCCGGCTCCGCAACGTCATCGGGCCGGTCTCACTCATTCTCGGCCTCGTCGGTTGCTTCATCGGCCTCGTCCTCGTCCGGCATGGGTTCGACGTCGACGATCCCGGGCCAGGGCTTCACGATGCGCGCCACGAGCGGGAAGTCCTTGCGCAACGGATGGCCCTCGAATCCTGAGGGAAGGTAGATGTTCTCGAGGTACGGGTGCCCGTCGAAGGTGATGCCGAACATCTCGTGGGTCTCGCGCTCGTGCCAGTTGGCTCCGGCGTACGCGCCGATCCAGGTCTCGGCCCGGAGATCGTCGTCGGGGAGGTCGGCCCTGAGGTGCACTCCGACCTTCCGGTCGACGTCGAACACGCGGGCGATCAGCTGGAAGCGGGTCTCGCCGCCGGTGAACCCCTGCTCGATGGTTCCCGAGGGGAGATCACCGCTGCCGATCCCGCCGTCGACGAATGAATCTTCGTAACGGCCGTAGGGCGAGGGCAGCCAGTCGACCGCTGACAGGAAGTCGAAGAAGCGGTAGCCGAGTTGTCGGGCCACCATGGCAGCGCGGGCCCAGTCGTCGCGACCCACCCGAACGAACAGGTCGCGGTGAGGCACGAGGTGGCTGGCCACGAGCGAATCACCGAGCTTGTCGGCCAGTTCGGCCAGCAGCCCCTCACGCAACGTGTCGGGCGCGGTTGTCTCCTCGGCAGCTGTTTCGTCCGAAATCGGCTCGGTGTCAGTCGACGACAAGGGGATCACCTCGCCAACGAGCCGCAGGATCTTCGTTCAAAATGCGCTCCTGGAGGAGCACGATGCCCTCGAGCAGGGCTTCGGGCCGCGGTGGGCAGCCCGGGATGTAGACATCGACCGGGATCACCTGGTCGACGCCCTTGGTCACCGAGTAGCTGTCCCAGTACGGGCCACCACAGTTGGCACACGAGCCCATGCTGATGACGTACTTCGGATCGGGCATCTGCTCGTAGAGGCGTCGGATGGCAGGCACCATCTTGTCGGTGACGGTGCCGGACACACACATGAGGTCGGCCTGACGTGGACTGGCCGGCAGGGGGATGACCCCGAGACGCATGACGTCGTAGCGGGGCGAGCCGAGGGCGGCGCCCATCTCGATGGCACAACACGCAAGGCCCCACTGATACATCCAGAGGGAGTACTTGCGCGACACGTTGAGCAGCTTGGTCAGCGGCTTCGGCAGTTTGCCGCTCTCGACGAGGCCCATTCAGCGGTGCTTTCCGGTCAGATCCAACGCAGCACGCCCTTGCGCCACGCGTAGACGAGGCCGAGGGCGAGGATCGCGATGAACACGAGCATTTCGACGAGGCCGAAGACCCCGTAGGCCTCGAGCCGGGTGGCCCAAGGAAAGATGAAGACTGCCTCGACGTCGAACATGACGAACAGCAACGCGAAGATGTAATAACGGACGTTCGACTGGCCCCACATGCTGCCGACCGGGTCGACGCCCGACTCGTAGTTCACGTACTTCTGGGCTTGGGGCCGTGAAGGGCGAATGAGGCTTCCGAGGCCGAGCACACCTGCGATCAGGGCGACTGCGACACCGCCGAATATGGCCACGGTGAGGTAGTCGCGGAGGAAATCCGACACGGCGGCGAACACTAGTGAAGCCCTGAACAAGCGGCCAACCCTCGGTCGTCTTCGAGCCTCGGGCGCCTCGATCAGGTCGTGACGATGCCTCGCAGGTCGCCGGGATGCCCCCACTTGATCGGGAGCACCTCGTCGGGAAAGTCCTGAACGAACTCGCCACCGACCGCCCGGACTCCGTCGATGAAGCGGTCGAGGTGGGCCATCCCGCCAGTCGGCTGGTCGTGGACGACGACGACGGCTTGCTCGAGGCGGGCGACGTCGTGCAGCGCCGTCTCGACCCAGGCGAACGGGTGCTCCCAGTCATGGGGTACGCAGTTCCACAGCACGCAGGTGTAGCCACCGCGCTCCAGCAGGTCGACGGCCGCCCTGCTCAGCAACTTCGCATTCACGTGGCCGCCTTCACCGAAGGGTCTGAAGAACCGGTCGGGATGCCTGAGATCGCCGATGAGGTCCTGCGTTCGTTCGATCTCGACCTCGGCGTACTCGGCGCTCGTGTCGACACCAAGCGGGATCGAGTGAGTCATCGTGTGATTCCCGATCCAGTGACCCTCGGCGTGGGCCCGCTCGGCGAGTTGGCGTCCGCCGTCCGCCGTCAACCGATCGCCCACGACGAAGAACGTGGCCTTGACGTCCCGATCCGACAAGACGTCGAGCACCGCCGGGGTGACGTCGGGATGCGGACCGTTGTCGAAGGTCAGGGTGACCAGCACGGCGCTCAGTCTCGCGCTTTTCGGCGAATCACTCTTCGTCGTCGCCGTTCGAGCCGGAAGGCGACCGCACGACCGTGCCGACAGCCCGCACCGGCAGGACCGCCATCGACGCCATACCTCGACCGACACGACTTGTGCCTCGTGTGAGCGTGCTGAGCTTGGGTCCCCCGATGAAGCCCCGCCGCACGAAGTAGAGGTAGAGGCCCAGGGCGACGACGGCCATCGCGGCCAGCACGATGAAATAGGCGGCCGGATTCTCGAGCTCGGGCATGTTCGCGAAGTTCATCCCGTAGATCCCGGCGATGAGCGACAGCGGGAGCACGATGGCCGAGAACACCGTGAGCACCTTCATCACCTCGTTCATCTGCTCGGCAGCCGCGGCGCGGTAGGTGTCGAGAACGGTGGCCAGCAGCCCGTGAGCCGCGTCGAGGCTCTCGATCAGACGGGTGTGGTGATCGAGCGCGTCCGACAGCTCTCGCTGGGCCCTCGGACCGAGTTCGTCCAGACGCGCGGCCATGAGCAGAGCGCTTCTCTGCGGACCGAGCACCCGGCGGAGGGTCGAGACCTCGCGCCGCAGCACCTGGACGTCGGCGAGGATCGTCGGGTCGCCTTCGATGGCTTGATCCTCGAGGTCGAGTATCCGTTGATCGAGTCCGTCGAGCAGCGGGAGGAAGCGCTCGCCGCTGAACTCGATGATCCGGGCCATCAGATGATCAGGACCCTCGAGCTCAAAGCGTCGATGACAGGAGCGTTCGAAGACATGGTCGACGGCGAGCAAGGGCTCGTCATGCACGGTCAACAGCCAGTTCGGGCCGAGCACGAGGTCGATCTCGACCGTGCGCACCTGGGTGTCGTCGTTGGCGAGGCCGTGGGTCACGACCACGATATGGCTGTCGAGGTCGTCGACCTTCGGGAACTGCGCCTCGTCGCCGAGGTCGGCCCGGGTCAGCCGGTCCAGATCGAACTCACGGCACAGCCGGTCGATGTCGTCGTCGGTCGGATCGAGCACGTCGAGCCAGACCCAGCCGTCGCCGCGGCGCTCGCTCATCTCGGAGGGGTCGACGTCGATCTTCCGTGACCCGTCGGCCGCAGCGTGAAACAGCCGATCCATGCGAACCAGTGTGACGCCGGGATCCGCCGTGGGCGCGTCAATCGGCGGACCGAGCCGCCCTGCCCAGGGAGTTCAGGAGTTCGCGAGGGTCACCGGCCCGAACCACTCGTGCGCTCCGGGCCCATGTTCTCGACGAGTGCGTGACCGGATGCGAGTCCGACCGACATCGCGGCTGACTTCGTCGGTCTCGGTGATCTGAAGGGAGGTCGGGCACGCCCCATGGTTTGAAACACTCGGTCGGTGTCGACGCCATGGTCACCGTCAGCGCCGACGGAGATCTCGACGACCTCGCTCGACGTGCTCTCCTGACGAAGCCGAGTCACCTGGCTCGGAGGGCAAGGGGGAGGACGGCGTCGGCACCGGCCTCGGCCAGCAGAACCGAGGCGATGGTCATGGTCCAGCCCGACTGGATCTGATCGTCGACGAGCAACACCGGACCCTCGGGAATCTCGACCGTCGGGTCGACAGCAATCCGTCCCCACACGTTGGCCACCTGATGGGCGCTGTTGGACTGATCGGCCTGCACTCCCCCGCGATCGTCGACCCGCACCAGCGCACGCACCACGGGCATCTTGCCGGACTTCGACACGGTGTCGGCGACGACATCGATCAGCTGGTGATTCGAGCGCGATGGCATCGGGCAGATCCAGGTGGGGCGCTGGTCCCAGTCCCAGCGCCTGAGCACATCGATCAGGCCGCGGAGGATGGCGGGCGACAGCTCGCGCAAGGCGCCGTCGAGCAGCGCATCGACCTGGGCGCCGAGCGCCCCGTCGCCCACTCGGCTCAGGGCCCGGCCACGCCGGGCCTGGTGCTCGGGCTTGATCTTGCCCTTCGGTTCGTCGAGTCCGGACGGCCACTGCTTGCGTGGCTCGACGTCGACATCTGCGCCCGAGAGGTGACGACGGGCCTCCTCGACGAGGTCGAGGGTCGGCGCGACGACCGCATCGGAACCGAGGCACCGGTCACACCGGCCACAGTCGGAGGCCTCGGCATCGTCGAGCGACTCGCGGACGAAGCGCAGCCGACACCCTCGGAGACCTGCGTAGGCCAGCATCTGCTCGGATTCCTCGCGACGAAGCGCTCGCAATCGATCAGCCTTGTCGTGGTCGTAGCGCCAATCGGGGTCGACGATCACCCAGCCCCCCTTGACTTTGGCGATGGCACCGTCGACTTCGAGGATCTTGAGCAGGGTCATGAGGCGAGTACGGCCGAGGTTCACCTCGGTCTCGAGGCGGTTGATGCTGGTGGCCGACGCGGTCGACAGCTGGGTGAGGACCTCCTGACAGGTCGACTCGGGCGGCAGGCTGACCTTCTCGAACCAGTTCCAGACCGCAGCGTCCTCGATCGGCCGGGGAACGGCGATGACCTCCGCCCGCTCGATGGCACGGCCGGCACGACCGATCTGCTGGTAGTACGCGACCGGCGTCGGGGGCAGGCCGAGGTGGACGCAGAACGCCATGTCACCCTTGTCGAACCCCATGCCGAGCGCGCTGGTGGCGACCAGCGCCTTCAGATCGTTGGCACGGAGTCGGTCTTCGAGGCTCTCGCGCTCGCCCGGTTGGGTCGATCCGGTGTAGGCCTCGGCCGCGATCCCCCGCCGCTGCAGCCAAGCAGCAGTCCGCTCGGCCTGGTCGACGGTGAGGCAGTACACGATGCCTGATCCGTCGAGGCCCGGAACGGTTTCGGCCAGCCACGCCAGCCGCTCGGCATCGTCGGCCAGGTCGACCACCGACAGGTGCAGGCTCGCGCGGTCGAGGCTGGTGCGCTGGACCAGGGTGCCGTCGCCCAACTGGGCCGCGACGTCGTCGGTCACCCGCTGATTGGCGGTGGCGGTCGTGGCCAGCACCGGGGTCCACGCCGGAAGGTCGTCGATGATCCGGCGCAGTCGCAGGTAGTCGGGGCGGAAGTCGTGACCCCAGTCGGAGATGCAGTGGGCCTCGTCGCACACCAGGGCCATTGGTTGGCTTCGGAGCAGATCGAACACCCGCTCTCTGAAACCGTCATTGGCCAGACGCTCGGGGCTGATGAGCAGCAGATCGACGTCGCCGGCAGCGATGCGGACCTCGATCTCGTCCCAGTCGTCGGTGTTCGACGAGTTGATGGTCTCGGCGGTGAGGCCGAGGCGGCGAGCGGCGGCGACCTGGTCGCGCATCAACGCCAGCAGCGGTGAGACCACCAGCGTCGGTCCCCATCCCCGATCACGCAGCATCCGGGTGGCCGAGAAGTAGACGGCCGACTTGCCGAACCCGGTGCGGGCGACGAGCAGGGTCCGGCGTCGATCGGCCACGACCGCTTGGACCGCGGCCAGCTGTTCGGGCCGCGGCTCGGCGCCCCCGCCGGCCAGCGCGGCGATGTGCTGGCGCAACTCGGCCTCGACCTCGGCGTGGGTGGGTCGAGCCGGCTCGAGCAGCGTCGATGGGCGGGTGACGGTCACGCACGCACCGTATCGACGGGGTCCGACAGCTTCGTCTGCATCCCCGCATCTGTGGTGCAAATCGGACCGAATCGCGTTCATCTTCAACCACAGATGCGGGGAGTTGGTGGTGGCTTAGGGTTGCGGGATGCGATTCGGGGTGGTGGTGGCCGGGCCGGCGATGGCACGGGCCGCGTGGCTCGACGAGGTTCGACGCATCGACGACCTCGGGTTCGATCTGCTCCTCGTGCCCGACCACCTCGGCCTCCCGCCTCCCTTTCCACCGCTGGTCGCCGCCGCCGAGGCCTCGGACCGTTTGCGGTTCGGGGTCCAGGTGCTCAACAACGAGTTCTGGAACCCGGTGCTGCTGGCCCGCGATGTCATCGGCGTCGACCTGCTCACCGACGGGCGCCTCGAGGTCGGGCTCGGTGCGGGTCACACCAAGTCCGAGTTCGACGACGTGGGCATCATCTATGAACGGCCCGGCGTACGGATCAGCCGCCTCGAACACGACGTCGCCGAGCTCCGGTGGGTGCTCGACGCCGGGGCCGACGGCCCGGTGGGCTTCGCCGCCGCGCAGGGCCACGTTCCGATCATGGTCGGCGGCAACGGAGATCGGGTGCTCGACATCGCCGCACGACGCGCCGACATCGTGGGGCTCAACGGCATCACCTCGGGATCAGGCCAGGTGCACACCGGCCTCAGCCATTTCTCCTGGGATGGACTCGCCGACCGGATCGCCCACGTGCGCACGTGTGCTCCTGAACGGTTCGCCAACCTGACGCTCAGCATCCTCGTGCAGGCCGTGGTGCTCACCGATGACCGGGATGCAACCGCCGAGGCGATGGCGGCGAAGCGCGACCAGGATCCATCGACCTACCTCGACAGTCCGTTCATGCTGCTCGGCACGGAAACGTCGATCCGAGACGACCTCGCCCGACTCACCGAACTCGGCGTCGACGACGTCACCACGTTCCGCCCCAACGCCGACGCACTGGCCGCGGCAATCGACGAGACTTGATCGGTGGACCTTCCCGAGACCCGATACGCCGAGTCGGCCGATGGGCTGCACCTCGCCTATCAGGAGTTCGGGGAGGGGCCGCCCACGGTGCTGGTCTCTCCTCTGCTGTCGCTCTACGAAGTCCGGAGCTGAACGCATCTCGGACCCTCGTCGGCCCGTTCAGACGATCCCGAGGACGAGATGCTGCGTGTTCAGCCGCCGGGTTGGTCGTCGAGTTGGCCGAGGAGTCCCTCGTCGACCTGCGGGACCGCCGTCGGCTGGCCCGACTCGGGGAACTCGACCAGTGCAGGCTCGGCCTGGGTCGCCCAGTCATTGAGGGGTCCGGGCACGAGGCCAACCCCGATCGTCACGATCAGACAGGCCGCGAGTGCGAGGCGCGAACCGAGGGGAATGGCGATCGGTCGTGGCTCGGTGTCGTCATCGGTCTCGAAGAACATCTCGACGATGATCCGGAGATAGAGGAACGCCGAGATCACCGCAGTGAGCATGGCGATGATCGCGAGGCCTTCGGAGTTGCCGTCGACCGCCGCTCCGATGACGTAGAACTTGGCGAAGAACCCCGAGGTGAGGGGCACGCCGGCCTGAGCGAACAGGAAGATCGAGAAGACCAGCGCCAAGCCTGGGCGTTGCTTGGCCAGGCCGCGGTAATCCGAGAGTCGATGCGACCCGTCGCCCGCGCGGCCGACAAGGGTCACCACGGCGAACGAACCGGCGACCATGAACGTGTAGGCGGCGAGGTAGAAGAGCACGGCTGCGACCCCGAGACCGGTGGCGACCTGGACGCCCACGAGCATGAAGCCGGCATGGCTGATCGAGCTGTAGGCCAGCATGCGCTTCACGTTCGTCTGAACGACGGCGAGGATCGAACCGACCAGCAGGGTGAGCGCCGCGAGGGCGAAGACGATCGGCTTCCAGTCGTCCTGCCAGCTGTCGAACCCGAGATAGAAGACCCTGAGCAGCCCGGCGAACCCGGCGGCCTTGACCGCGGACGCCATGAAGGCGACCACCGGTGAGGGCGCGCCCTGATAGACGTCGGGCGTCCACCAGTGAAACGGAGCGGCGGCGACCTTGAACCCGAACCCCACCAGCATCAGTGCGAGCCCGGCCAGGATCAGCCCATTCGACGCGACGACCGACGTCGAGAAGTAGTCGACGATCCGGACCAGGTTGGTCGAGCCCGTCCCGCCGTAGACGAAGGCGATGCCATACAACAGGAACGCCGAACTGAACGCGCCGAGCACGAAGTACTTGACGCCCGCCTCCTGGGAAGAGAGCCGCTTGCGGTGCATCGCAGCCAAGACGTAGACGGCGATCGACAGGATCTCGAGTCCGAGGAACATGACGATCAGGTCGTTGGCCGAAGCCATGATCACGCCGCCAGACGCCGAGAGCAGCACGAGGATGGAGAGCTCGGGACCATCGAGGCCTTCACGCCGCAGGTAGTCGTCGGCGATCAGCGCCGTGAGGACCACCGCTGCGCAGATGACGATCGTCACGAAGACCGAGAAGCCGTCGACGCCGATCGATCCGGCCAGCGCGCTGTAGGGCCCGTGGCTGCGTGCGATCTCATCAGACAATGCCTGCGCCGCGGCCGGGTCGGTCGAACTCAGCGCATCGAGTCGGTCGAGCACGGCCTGACTCGGAACGTTGGGCTTGACCCGGTCCCAGAGGGAGAGCGATGCGACGGCTGCGCAGATGCCGACGACGCTCGTGTAGAGCGCGTACGCGCCCGGGACGGGCTTGCGTCGGGTGACTGCGACGATCACCATCAGCAGCAACGCCCCGACGATCAGGACCACCGCGGGCAACACCGCTGACCAGGCGACGTCGGGGGTCGCGATCGGCTCGGGCGAGAGCTCGACGGGCTGGAAGGCGGTGAGCAGGTTCATTCGCCCTCGCCCTCGGCCGGTACGTCCGTACCCTCGCCGGTCGCCTCGGGTTCACCGAAACCGGTGACCGAGATCTCGGGCTGGACGTAGTCGGTGTTCACCTCGACGTGTGCGATCAGCGAATCGACGGCCGGGGCCATCCGCTCGAGCATCGGCTTCGGGTAGATGCCCATGAAGACGATCAGCACGAGCAGCGGCGACAGCGCCAGCAACTCGCGCCCGTGCATGTCGGGCATGTCGGCGTTGGCCTCGTCGGGTTCGCCGTGGAACACCCGCTGATAGGCCCACAGCAGGTAGAGAGCAGCAAGGATCACGCCGACCGCAGCCACGACGGCCCACCACCGGTACGTGAGGAACGACCCGATCAGGATCAGGAACTCGCCGACGAACCCGTTGAGGCCCGGCAGACCGACCGAGCTCAGCATGACGAGGGTGAACACTCCGGCCATGACCGGCGCGACCTTCTGGAGGCCCTTCAGCGCAGAGATCTCACGCGTGTGGCGGCGCTCGTAGATCATCCCGACGAGCAGGAAGAGGGCGCCGGTCGAGATCCCGTGCGCCACCATCTGGAAGATCGACCCCTGGATGCCTTGAGTGGTGATCGAGAACGTGCCCATGGCGATGAAACCGAGATGGGCCACCGACGAGTACGCCACCAACCGCTTGAGATCCTTCTGCATCGTGGCGGCGATGGCGCCGTAGATGATGCCGATCACACCGAGGGTCACGAAGGTCGGCCCGAAGAACAGCGACGCACCCGGGAACAGGTACAGCCCGTACCGGATGAAGCCGTAGGTACCGAGCTTCAACATGACGCCGGCCAGGATCACCGAGCCGGCCGTCGGTGCCTCGGTGTGCGCATCCGGAAGCCAGGTGTGGAGTGGGAAGAGCGGGACCTTCACCGAGAAGGCGAGGGCGAACGCGAGGAAGATCCAGCGCGCGGCAGTCCAGTCGAAGGGATTGGCCCCTGCGTCGTTGTCGGGGACGAACTGCGACTCGGCGATGGTCACGAGGTCGAAGGTGAGCTGAGCAGGCTGACGGAGCTCATCGAGCGTGCCGGTGAGCTCGGCGATCTCGGCATCGGTGAACTGGGTGCCCTGCCCGACCTCGAGCTCGATCTGCTGCTGCAGCTGGTCGGCGAGTTCGGCATCGCGATCCTCCGCCGCTCCCTGGTGCAGGAACACCAGCGCGAGGATCCCGACGAGCATCAGCGCCGAGCCGAACATGGTGAAGAGGAAGAACTTCAGCGCGGCGTACACGCGACGTCCGTGACCCCACCCGCCGATGAGGAAGTACATCGGGACCAGGACGATCTCGAACATCACGAAGAAGAGGAACAGGTCGAGGGCAGTGAACACCCCCATGCAGCCGGCCTGGAGCACCAGCAACCATGCGTAATAGGGCTTCGAGTCGTGCTCGGGCGTCACCGCGACGATCGCGATCGGGAACAGGATGCCGGTGAGCACGACGAGGAACAGTGAGATGCCGTCGAGTCCGAGGTGCCAGCTGATGCCGAGCTCGGAGACCCACGAGGTGTTGACCTCGTACTGGAATCCCGGCGCGCCCGTCTCGAAGTCGGCGAGGGCGTAGATGGCCAACGCTCCGGCGGCGCACGACGAGAGCAGCGCGGCCATGCGGTGCAGCTCGACGCGCCCACGAGGGATCAGCCCGAGCAGCAGGGCACCGAGCGCCGGCGTCACGACGAGCGCGGTGAGCAACGGGAAGCTCACAGGCGCGCCTTCAGCCGCGAACATCTAGGACACCCGTCCCGACATGAGTGCGACGAGGCACGTGGAGCGCAGCCAGCCGCGGCCCGATGGAGGTGCAGGAGCGCCAGCGCCCGTCGACCCAGGGAGCGAGCGTGCGAGCGACCGAAGCAGAGCGTGGCCGGGGAGCGGAAGGCACGTCACCTAGGAAGCCACCCGATTGAGGAAGTACGCGAGGAGCAGCACGGCACCTGCGGCGATGCCGGCCGCGTACGCGCGAACGAACCCCGACTGGAGCTTGCGGGCCTGGCGACCAACGGTGCCGACCAGACTGCCGACGCCATTGACCGCGCCGTCCACGATGCCTTCGTCGAAGTCAGCGGTGAGCTGGAAGGCCTTGCGTCCCGGCTTGTCGACGAAGGCGCTGACGGCCTCGTCGTAGTGCCAGGCGTGGGCGAGAAGCTCGGGCTCGATGGCCTTCGAACGCTTCTTGATGAAGACCCTGTAGGCGTAGAAGATACCTACGGCTGCAGCCGCAACGGCGACGACGGCGAGTCCGATCGTCGTCGTGGTCTCGACGTCGATGGTGGCTTCGCCGACCTCGACCACCGGCTCGAGCCAGTGCTCGAGGAACTTCATCCGGTCGGAGACCGCGAGGTTGAGCCCACCCCCGACCATCGCGAGTCCGGCGAGGACGACCAGCGGCATCGTCATCGTCCAGGGCGACTCGTGTGGCTCGATCGACTCGTGCTCGCCGGCCTCGGCCTCATCTTCCTCGGCGGCGTGCTCGACGTCACGGAACCTCTCCTCGCCGAAGAACACGAGGAAGACCTGGCGGCTCATGTAGTAAGCGGTGAGGACCGCCGTGACCAGTCCGAGGGTGTAGAGCGCGTAGCCCTGGACGCCACCCGACCCGAACGCGTAGAGCAGGATCTCGTCCTTCGACCAGAACCCGGCGAACGGCGGGACACCGGCGATGGCAAGCCAGCCGACGATGAAGGTCGAGGCCGTGATCGGCATGTACTTGCGCAGTCCACCCATCTTCTGCATGTCCTGCTCGCCGTGCATGCCGTGGATGACCGAGCCCGACCCGAGGAACAGCAGCGCCTTGAAGAAGGCATGCGTGACCATGTGGAAGATGGCGGCGACGTACGCGCCCGTGCCCACGGCCAGGAACATGTAGCCGAGTTGGCTGACCGTCGAGTAGGCCAGCACCTTCTTGATGTCGTTCTGCGCCATCGCGATGGTGGCCGCGAACAGTGCGGTCAGGACGCCGACCCAAGCGATGATGTCGGGCGCCCAGTCGTAGGCGCTGGCGATGACCGGATTCATCCGGGTCATCAGATAGACGCCCGAGGTCACCATCGTCGCGGCGTGGATGAGCGCTGACACGGGCGTCGGGCCCGCCATGGCGTCGGGAAGCCACACGAAGAGCGGCAGCTGCGCCGACTTCCCGCACGCGCCGACGAACAGCAGCAGGGTGATGGCGGTCGCGGTGACTGCGGCCACCTCGCCCGCTTCGAACGACTCGAAGAACTGCGTGTAGGTCAGCGTCCCGACGGTCGCGAACATGAGGAACATCGCCACCATGAAGCCCCAATCGCCGATGCGGTTGGTGACGAAGGCCTTCTTGCCGGCCGAGGCGTTGGCCTCGTCGCTGAACCAGAACGAGATGAGGAAGTACGAGCAGGCACCGACGCCCTCCCAGCCGAGGAAAGTGATCAGCAGGTTGTCGCCGAGCACCAGCATCAGCATCGAGAAGCCGAAGAGGTTGAGGTAGACGAAGAACTTCGAGAACTTTGGGTCGCCGTGCATGTAGCCGACCGAGTACAGGTGGATCAGGGTGCCGATGCCGGTGACGAAGAGCGCCATGGTGATCGACAGCGGGTCGACCAGGAACCCGAACCCGACCTCGAGGCCGCCGACGGGTAGCCACGTGAAGAGGGTCTGGGTGAACACCCGGTGATGGTCGTCCTCGGCGAACAGGCCCGAGAACACGACCAGGGTGGCGAGGAACGAGCCGCCCATCATGGCGGTGGCGAGCCAACCCGCGAGCGGTTCGCCGAGCTTGCGGCCACCGACCACGAGGATTCCGAAGCCGGCGAGCGGGAGCGCGGGGATGAGCCAGACGAGATCGAGCATCGTCGCTATCCCTTCAGAACCGAGAGGTCGTCGGCGGTGGCGCCGGGCTTCTTCCGGATGATCGCGACGACGAGCCCGAGGCCGACCACCACTTCAGCGGCCGCGACGACCAGCACGAACACCACGACCACCTGACCGCCGACGTCGTCGAGCATTCGGCTGAAGGTGACGAAGGTCAGGGTCACGGCGTTGAGCATCAGCTCGACGCACATGAACATCACGAGCGGGTTGCGGCGCACGAGCAGACCCACTCCTCCGATGGCGAAGAGCATCGATGCCAGGACGAGGTACCAGGCCGGTGTCACCGTGGTGGCGGCAAGCATCATGCGGAGATCTCTGCGTTCGCGTCGTCAGCGGAGTCGTCCGGCTCGTCGACGGGGTCGGGGTCGTCGTTGCTGATCTCATCGGCGTCGATGGCGAGGGGCTCGCCTTTCACCCGCTTCGACAGCATCACTGCACCGACGACCGCGATCACGAGGAGCACCGAGGTGATCTCGAACGCGAAGAGGTAGTCGGTGAAGAGCACCTCGCCGATCTCGGCGACGTTGAAGTCCTGAGCCTCGGTGGGGGTGCCGAGCACGCCGACCTGCCCGGTCGCGACGACGTTGCCGTCAGCGTCGGTCGTCGACAAGATCGCCACGAGCGGCAGCGCGAGCATCGCGAGGCCGACCACTGCAGCGAGGATTCGCTGCCCGACGATCGGCTCTTCGTCGAGGCGCTCGGTGCGGTCGACGCCCAGCAGCATGATGACGAACAGGAACAGCACGACGATCGCGCCGGCGTAGACGATGACCTGTACGGCGGCGAGGAAGTGGGCATCCTCAGCGACGAAGAGCACCGCGACGCCGAAGAGGGTCGCGACGAGGGACAACGCCGCATGCACGGGGTTGTGGCTGACCACCACACCCAGCGCACCGCCGAGGCAGATCGCGCCCGCGATCAGGAAGACCAGGAGTTCGATGCTCATCCTTTGCGTTCCCCGGTCGTACGGTCTCGTTCGCTGCGCTCCCTGGTTCGGCGTGCGCTGGCGCTTCCTCCCACCGAACGGCAGGCCGCAACCGGCCGGCCTCCTCGTGCCTCGTCGGCCTCGCATCGAGTCGGACTCATGAGTTCGCACCCTCGTCCGACTGTCCGGTTTCGGCGTCGCGGACGCCGTATCCGAGCTCGCCGGCCCACGCGACGATGCCCTCGAACTCGGCCGACCCGCCGGGTGCGGTGGCCCGCATCCATGCCGACGTGTTGTCCTCGACGTCCTCGATGTCGGTCCAGTCCTCCCATGGGAGCTGTTGAGGACGGCCGTCGTCGCCGACCACGAGCTCGTCCTTGGTGTAGATCGCATCGCGCCGGTTGGTGAAGCTGAACTCGAAGAGCTTCGACTCGGTGATCGCCTCGGTCGGGCACGCTTCGACACACAGGTCGCAGTGGATACAGCGCAGGTAGTTGATCTCGTAGACGAAGCCGTAGCGCTCGCCCGGCGACACCGGGTCGTCGACGGGGTTGTCGGCGCCGCGGACATAGATGCACTTGGCGGGACACACACCGGCGCACAACTCGCAGCCGATGCACTTCTCCATCCCGTCCTCGTAGCGATTCAACACATGGCGGCCGTGGAGGCGCACGGGCTTGTCGCGTTTGCCCCCCTCGTCCTTGATGTAGTTCCGAGTGAGAGTCTCACCGTCACCGGCACCCTTGAAGATCTTGCGGAACGTGACCGCGAACCCGTCGAGATAGCCCATCAGCGAGCCTCGTTCGCTTCTTCGAGCGCACGCCGATGCGCATGGTTGCCGACTGCCCGGGCCAGCAACGCCCAGCCCAGCACGACGCCGGCGAATCCGACCGCGACGACCAGACCGAGGTTCCAGCCCTGATCACGCCCGATGTTGATGCCGGCCAACAGCAGGAGCCATGCGAGCGACAACGGGATGAGTGCCTTCCAGCCCATGTCCATCAACTGGTCGTAGCGGAACCGGGGCAGCGTCGCGCGGAACCAGGAGAAGACGAACAAGAACACGAGCAGCTTGGAGACGAACCAGATGGTGCCCGACACGACCCCGAACCATTGCGGCCCGGCCGGGCCGCCGAAGAAGAGCGTGACGATGATCGCCGACATCGTGACCACGTTCATGAACTCGGCCAGGAAGAACAGTGCGAATCGGATCGAGCTGTACTCGGTGTGAAAGCCACCGACGAGCTCTTGCTCGGCCTCGACCAGGTCGAACGGTGGCCGGTTGAGCTCGGCGGTCACGGCGATGAGGAAGATCACGAACGGCACGACACCGGTCACGATCACGTTCCAGTTCGGGATGAATCCCGCGAACCCTTCGCCGGCCTGCACGATCACCATGTCGCGGGTCGAGAGAGTGCCGGTCATCAGCACGACGGCAGCGACTGACAGACCGAGCGCAGCTTCGTAGCTCACCATCTGCGCCGAGGCGCGGACCGAACCGAGGAGCGGATACTTCGATCCCGAGCCCCAGCCTGCGAGCATCACGCCGTAGACGGCGACCGAGCTCATGGCCAGCACGAAGAGGATGCCGATGCCGGGATCGGCGATCTGCAGGAGCGTGTCCTGACCGAGGATGCCGACGACCCCGGGCTTCTCGGTGGTGGTGAAGTCGCCGCCGACCGGCACCACGGTGAAGATCAGAAACGCCGGGATCAGCGAGAGGTAGGGCGCGAGGAGGAACACCTTGCGATCCGCCTTGTCGGGGATGAGGTCCTCCTTGAAGAACAGCTTGATGCCGTCGGCGAGGGTTTGGAGCAGCCCGAAGGGCCCGGCTCGGTTCGGACCGACTCGGTTCGTCATGTCGGCGTGGATCTTGCGCTCGAACCAAACCATGAACATGACCGAGATCATGAGCAGCGCGAACGCGAGCACGACCTTGAGCAGCACGACCTGGATCTCAGGCCACCCGATGCCGCCATCGAGAAGAGGATCGACGCCGAAGATCATCGGTTCGGCCCCATCAGGCGTTCTCGATCCGGAGATCGGTGACCGGTTCGAGCGCGTCGATCAGCTCGTTGGCCCGGATGCCTGGCTGGTTGAAGAACAGATGTGCACTGCCGCGATGCACTGCGGCATCAGGGCGACAGACAGCGAGGACGCCGGCGATCTTGGATGAGGTGATCCGCACCGATCCGCCCGGCTCGATGCCCACGCGGTCGAAATCGTGCGGGTGAATGCGCAGCTCGGTCTCCGCTGCAAGTGGGGCGATGCACGGGGAGTGCTGCACGAGAGTCCCGAGGTCATACATCTTTCGACTGGCCACCAGACGCAGACCGTAGGCGTCGACCGAGGGTGACTGCACCGTTCGCACCTGCGCGGTCACGAGCGGCGGCCGGATCGGCGTTGGTGCCGCCGGATCGTCGTCGCCGTCGTTGTCGGTGACCTCGTCGGTCGACTCGGCGTCGGTGTCTGCGGCCGCATCTCCGTCCGCCGGCACAGCTGCATCCGCCGCAACGTCTGGCCGGGACTCGGAGTCGGCCTGCTCGGCATTCTCCGGATCGGCTCGGGTGTCGGTCGCGCGGTTGATCGCCACGGTGGTCTGCCGTGGGACCACGACACCATCGGCGAAGGTCCGACCCGCGAGGACCTCGAGGGTGATGCCGGCGTGGACCGTGGACACCCGTTCGATCTCAGCCCAGATCTGTTCGACCGAGTCGAGACCGAGGTCGGCCCCGAGGCGCAGCGCCAGGTCGGCCGCGATCATCCAGTCCGACCGCGAAGTTCCCGGCGGGGTCACCTGGGCATGCAGCGTGCTGACGCGACCTTCGAGGTTCGTGGTCGTCCCGGCGCACTCGGCGAAGCCCGAAACGGGGAGCACGATGTCGGCGCGGCGCGAGCTGTCGGTGAGGAACGTGTCGAGCGCGATCACCGTTCGGGCGCCCGCAAGCCCCTGAGCGGCGAGATCGGCATCGGGAAAGTCGGCGATGGGGTCGGCACCGAGAAGGACCAGCGTGTCGATCTTGCCGGCAGCTGCCGCTTGGAGGATGCCCGTGGTGTCGAGACCTGGTTCGGCAGGCAAGGTGGCCCAGTGCTCGTGGAACCACTGACGGCCGTCGTCGAGCGCGACCCGACCAGGAAGCAGCCCCGGACTGAGGCCCATGTCGAGTGCTCCGTGCAGGTTGGCCCGGCGGAGCAGCGGGAGGAACGTGGCCTCAGGTCGTGTCTCGAGGACGGCCGAGGCTGCGGCGGCGACGTGCTCGCCCGACTCGGCCAGATTGGCGCGCCCCAGCAACACCACCGGCGCGACGGCCTCGGCGAGCGCGGCGCGTGCGGGCCCATGGGCCTCGTCGTCTCCCGACGAACCCAGCAACGAATGCACCGTGTCGACCAGTTCGCCCGGTCGATAGGTCACGCTGGCATGGGCGATGGCGCTGGTCGGGCCGAGCGCCGGCACGACCTCGATCAGCCGGACGCCGTCGTGCTCGACCGCGTGCCGTAACCGCAGATAGAGCACCGAGAGCTCTTCTTTCAGGTCCGGTCCGATCAGCAACACGGTCGCACCCGGGGTGCAGGCGTCGTCGATGGTCGCTCTTGGGAGCCCGAGCACCGCATCGGCCGGGAAACCGTCGCCGAGCTGGGCATCGACGTGATCTGAGCCGATCACGCCCTTCACAAGCTTGGCCCATGCGTAGGCATCCTCGTTGGTGAGACGGGCACCTCCGATCACGGCCAGACCTTCGGGACCCGAGCGATCGACACCACCTTTGACCGCGGTCGCCACCGCCCTCATCGCATCGGACCACGATGCCTCGACGAGGCCTTCCTCGGAGCGGACCATCGGCCCGGCGAGTCGTTCGTCGCTGTTGACCGCCTCGAAGTCGAACCGGCCCTTGTCGCAGAGCCAACCCCAGTTCACCGGATCGATGTCGACGCCGTTGTAGCGCACGACCTCGTTCCGGGAACTGTCGATGGTGACCCGGCAACCCACGGCGCAGGACTGGCAGGTCGACTCAGTGGTCGCGAGGTCCCACGGACGGGCCTTGAAGCGGTAGGGCGTGGCGGTGAGCGCGCCGACCGGACAGATCTGAACGGTGTTGCCGCTGAAGTAGCTCGCGAACGGATGATCGGGGAAGGTGTTGACCTGGGTCTGGTTCCCGCGGTCCTGGAAGTGGATCAGCGGATCGCCGGCCACGTCCTTGGCGAAACGGGTGCACCGGTCGCACAGAATGCACCGCTCGCGATCGAGGTTGACCGTGTCGCTGATCGGGATCGGCTTCTCGAAGTGCCGCTTCTCCTCGACGAAACGAGACTCACCGGGTCCGAAGGCCATCGTCTGGTCCTGCAGCGGACACTCGCCGCCCTTGTCGCAGACCGGGCAGTCGAGCGGGTGGTTGATCAGCAGGAACTCGAGGATGCCGTCCTGGGCCTTCTTGGTGACGTCCCCCTCGGTGTCGACGATCATTCCGTCGGCCACCGTCAGCATGCAGCTCGGCTGGAGGCCCGGGCCGCGACCCGAATCGACCTCGACGATGCACATGCGACACATGCCGACCGGCTCCATCCGCGGGTGGTAACAGAACCGCGGGATGTAGACGCCGGCCTCCTCGGCAGCGTCGATGAGCAGCGCGTCTGCAGGCGCGTCGATCTCGTGCCCGTTGATCGTGACCTTCACGGTCGAGGGGGCGATCGGCTGGGTGTCGGTCATCCCGTCCGCTCCCCGGCCGCTCGGGCCGCAACCAACCGGACTCCTCGTGCCTCGTCGCCCTCGCACCCCACCGCGCAGAACCTCATCCTGTCTGCTTCTCGGCGGGGCCGACGAAGGCGGCACCCTTGACATCCACGGTGATCTCGACAGGTCCGCCGACGTAGGCCTCGAACTCGTCCTTGAATCGCATGATCGCCGAGGCGACCGGAGTCGTGGCCGACTGACCCAACGGGCAGATGGTGGTCTGCATCGGCGGCCAGTTCATCCCGACCGAGATGTTGTCGCAGACATCGAGCAGGAGATTGACATCCTCGGGTCGGCCGTAGCCGTCGAGGATCCGCTGCAGGATCTTCTCGAGCCAACTGGTGCCCTCACGGCAGGGCGTGCACTTGCCGCAACTCTCACGAGCGAAGAAGCGCACGACGCGCAACGCAGCCTTGACCATGTCGGTCGTCTCGTCCATGACGACGATCGCGCCCGACCCGAGCATCGTGCCCATCTTGGCGACGACGCCCGCTTCGAGCGGAGTGTCCAGGTGCTCTTCGTAGAGCCACGGCGCGGATGCGCCACCAGGGATGAACGCCTTCAGCTTGCGATCGCCCCGGATGCCGCCCGCATAGACCGGCGCCATGATGATGTCGCGGAACGTGGTCACGCCGAACTCGACCTCGAACACGCCGGGGTTCTTGACATGGCCCGAGACGGCGAACACCCGGGTGCCTTTCGAGTTCTCGGCGCCCAACGCTGCGAAAGCAGCACCGCCGTGCTCGACGATCCACGGGAGGTTGGCCAGCGTCTCGACGTTGTTGACGATCGTCGGCTGCAGGTAGAGGCCCTTCGCTGCCGGGAAGAACGGTGGCTTGAGTCGGGGCATGCCCCGATTTCCCTCGAGCGACTCGATCAGGGCCGTCTCCTCGCCAACGATGTAGGCCCCAGCTCCCCAGTGCAACACGATGTCGACGCTGAAGTCGGTTCCCATGATGTTCTTGCCGACGTAGCCGGCCGCGTACGCATCGTTGAGGGCACGGCCGATGCGTTCCTGCGCCAAGGCCATCTCGCCCCGCACGTAGAGGAACGCCTGGCTCAGGCCGACGGCGTAGCACGCGATCAGTGCCCCCTCGATCAGTTGATGCGGGTCCTTCTCCATGAGGAGACGGTCCTTGTAGGTGCCCGGCTCGGACTCGTCGCCGTTGACGACGAGATAGCGAGGCCACACGTCAGGTGGGCAGAATCCCCACTTCACTCCGGCCGGAAACCCCGCGCCGCCGCGTCCGAGGAGGCTGGCGTCCTTCACTTCCTGGTGCACCGCTTCGGGCGTCATCGAGAGCGCTTTACGAAGCGCTCCGTAGGCGCCGGTCGCCTCGGCGCGCTCGAAGGTGTAGGAGTCGTCGTGCTCGAACCGCGACGTGATGATCTTCGGTGCGTCGGTGATCACTGGGACTCCGCCCCGGTGGTCGTGTCGGGGCCACCGAGCCATGGCGGTTCGATCGACACGGTGGGTGATGCCGGACCGGCCCGCCGGTCGGCCGGGATGTGTTGGCGTGTTCGGGCGAGGGTGCCGTGCTTGGGCACCTCGTGGCTTCGCCTTCCCGCCTTGAGGTCGTCGAGGAGCGTGTCGACCTCGTCGTTGGTGATGCGGTGGAAGTAGCGATAATTCACCTGCAGGCACGGAGCCTCGGTACATGCCGCGATGCACTCGACGTCCTCGAGCGTGAAGGCGCCGTCGGGGGTCGTGCTCCCGGGACCGATGCCGAGACGATCCTCGACGTGATGCAGCAGTTCCTCGCCGCCGTTGAGCTGACAGGAGATGTTGGTGCACACGTTGACGAGGTAGTCGCCCACTGGCTCGCGCTTGAACATCTCGTAGAACGAACACGTTCCGGAGACCTCGGCCGGGGTCACCTGGACCAGCTCCGCGAGATGCTCCATCGCCTCGTCGGTCACGTAGCCGTCCTGCTCCTGCGCAAGGTGCAGCAACGGGATCAGCGCCGACTTGGCCACCGGGTAACGCGCAATGATCTCCTTGGCGAGGAGCGTGTTCTCGGCGTTCAACCGGGGCATCGTCGTGAATCCTTGCACAAGCTCCGAAGACCAGTGAAGACGGGGAGCCCGGATCCGCTCCGCACCCGCGCGTCAGCCAGGACTCCAACGCCGTTTCGCCGCCCAGCTCCGACGCCTCGCCTCGGCCCGACCGACCTCGACCACGGCCTGATCAGGGCCCTGACACAGCTGGCTGGTTACGCTCGTCACCGAGCGTGCTGTCATGAAGGAGGTCGTCCGATCGAAGACCATGGAGAAATCGCGGAGCAAGCCCTGATCCATCGTGAGATCTTCGTCGAGACGCTCTCGGAGTGTGAGCGGCTGCTGTCTGCTGCCGAAGCCGAAGCTCGCACCATCAGACGCGAGGCCGAGGCCACGGCCCGCAAACGCGCCGAAGAGGTCATCAGGCTGGCGATGACCGCCGTCGACGAGCTTTCGGCGGCAGCCGATGCCGACCGAGCCGAAACCAGTCGCAAGCGGCTGCAGGCCGAGAACTACCGGGTGGGTGCCGAACGCATCCAGGCTGCGCTCAGCCAGCAACTCGAGCAGGTCGCCATCGAACGCGCTGAGGTCGACCGTCAGCGAGTAGAGCTCGACGCCATCCTGGCCACCGCCGAGGCCCACCGCGCCGACGCACTCGCACTCCACGAAGAGGCGAGAGGTGGGACGAGGGCGATCTTGGCAGCCGCTTCACTGCGGACCGAACTGCTGGAGTCGATGCTCGCCGACCGCATCGGCGAGGTCGCATCGACCCTCTCCACTCTGCAGGGCGTGGCACTCGAGCGGGCCGCGCCGAACGAGCACGACCGTGCGACGCTGCACGAGTTCCTGAGCACGGCGTTCCGCGAGATACGCGAGTATCGCGACGCCGAGCTGACCGCAGCCGACGACCGGGCCGAGGCGCTCGTCGAACGAGCACAGCAGATCGCACACGAGATCGTCGCCGAGACCCGGCGAGAACGCGAGCAGCTCCTCGCCGGGACCGACGCCCGATCGGTGCTCGACGTCGTCGGCGTGCTCCTCGCCGAGTCGCGTCCCACCGCGACGCCCGATCCCACGATCACGCAGAGCAGCCAGTCGGTGGATCGACCGATCGACGTGACGGAAGGACCGGCAACGACGACCGACGCTGCCGAGGCCTCCGAGGGGTCCGACCGCGCAGACGACACCGTCGCGGCCCTCTCCGAAGCCCTCGAGGTGGTGGACGACCCCGGTCACATCACCGACAACGAACTCGCCGACGTCCTGAGAACCGCCGACCGCCTCCTCGGCGACCACGCGACCATCGACGATGCCTTCGACCTCGCACGTGCCCTCTCCGATGCGCTCCAGCCCAATGGCACCGAGGCCACCGAAGCCCACGAGGTCGACGACGACTCGGAGACGTCACCACCGCCCGGCGACTCGAACACCGACACAGGCGGCGGTGACATCGACCTGAGCGGCCTTCCTCCTCCCCCTGTCCTCGGAGGAGTCGACGGGTCGGCACCTGAGCCCGAGATCTCGATCGACCTCACGTCGAGCGACGAGCCGATCGTCTCGCTCGATGTGGCCGATCACGACCAGGCACCCCGAACTGGCCGGCTCAGGTCACTCTGGCGGGCGGTGTTCTAGCTTCGAGCAGCTCAGCCGCGGATCTCTCCGGCAACGACGCCTTGGGTCGTCTCGGCATCAGCTTCGGGCAGATCGAGGTGGACGGCGGTGCCGCCGTCGATCCCGTCGTGAAGCGTCATCTCGCCTCCGTGGCCTGCGACGATACGACGGCAGATCGCCA
Organism: Acidimicrobiales bacterium; assembly: GCA_035529695.1. Lineage (GTDB taxonomy): Bacteria > Actinomycetota > Acidimicrobiia > Acidimicrobiales > Salinilacustritrichaceae > DATKWD01. The sequence continues at coordinate 65,612 of DATKWD010000098.1, forward strand.
GCCCGCGCCCTTCGGACCCCTCGAGGACGCGCTCCCGGTCGCCGGGTGCGATCCCGCTGCCGTTGTCCGCAACCACGAGCACGGACCGCCCGAGCGGCCGCTCGACCCCGATGCTCACGACGAGGCGTCGGTCGGGTCGCCGGTGCTGAATCGCGTTGACGACCAGACGTCCGAGCGCGTTGCGTAGCTGGCGACGGTCGGCCGTCACCGTCCCGATCGGTTCGACGTGCACCTCAGCCGACGACTCCTCGATCAAACGCTGCGCGCCCGCCAAGACCTCATCGATCAGTGCGTCCCCGTCGAGAGCTCTGATGTCGAGGCGCAGACCAGCCTTCGATGACGACACCGCTTCCTCGACAGCAGCGCTCAGCTCGGCCAGACGCTGAAGCAGGTCGGCTCGAATCGGCTGGCGGCCCGGCGAGCGCGGGGCGGGGTCACGGATCAACGCCTCGACGGACGCAGCGGACGACACGACCGGTCGACTGAGACCGGCAGGAGAACCATCGGTCGCCAGCGCACGGTTCGCTCGATCCAGACGGTCGAGCATCGAGCCCAGACGGGCGGCGGCCTCCTCCGGTGTCGCTGCGGACTCGCCTCCCCCCGCGGTGAGCTCGACGATGACGGTGTCCTTGCCGGACTCGCTCCTCGTCACCTGCGCTCGACTCTTCGCGACACCGCCGCCAGGGACGACCGTGAAGAACTCGATCGGTTCGAGCGGCTCCGAACCACCGCTGAGCCGCCCGACCCAGTCGGTGACCTCATCCCGGTCCGCCGGCGTCGCGAGCTCCACCAGACTCTTGCTGGCGAGGTCGCCACTCGTCTCACCCAGAATCGACCGTGCCCCCGCCGACGCGTGCACCACTTTGCCGCTCGCGTCCGCGACAAGCGTACCGACGGCGGCGATGCCGCCGCCTGCACCGTGCACCTCGAGCGAACTCGGACCAGTACTCGTCATGATCGCCCCGTCGCCGCTCGCATCGGGCGGATTCTACGTTCGAGGAGGATCAGCACCGTTGGACGCCTCGGATCAGGTCGGATTGCCGAAGAGGGTGACGAAGTAGCTGGTGTCCGCCGGATCGGGTGTCGCGACGAGTCGCGCCGGCGCGTCCGGCGCGCCCGAACCCACCGGTGGGCCGCAGTCGGGGTTCGGGCCGGCGTCCATCTCGCCGAGCGGCTCGGCACTCCGAGACGCATAGGCCACCAGATGGAAGAAGGCCATCGGGCGCGGCTCGCCGGCACCCTCGCAGGGCGCACCCGCCACCGGCTCACCGATCATGTCCTGACAGACGATGACCGACGCGTAGCCCTTCGGGTCGTCGAGGCGGCTCATGTCGTGCACGGCATCATCGCCCGGCACCGGTGCCACGAACACCGCTCGATCTCTCTGCGAGGCATCGAAGGTCGGTGCCTCGGCGATCCCGATCGCACGGTCGCCTGCGCACCAGTTCCCGAAGTCTGCGGCGACAGCTGCGCGCTGCGCCTCTGCTGCGGCACGGTCCGAAGCAGCTCCGTCAGACGGACGCTGGAACACGAAGAATCCGAGCACGGCGATCACCAGCGCAACAGCCAACACAGGGAGCAACGGGACCGACCGACTCGTACCCGGGACGGGCGCGTCGTCGTTCGACTTCAGCTTGGGTGATCCGTCGGGAACATCGGTCTCGTCGGAGTCGGGCTCTTCGTGGACGGCGGCCGCCTCACCGCAGAACCGACAGGCGTCCCATGTCTCGTTCAACAGCCCGCCACACGAACACGTGCGGAACTGCGCAAGTCCAACACCGCCCGACATGCAGGCTGTATCGACCACATGGCGGAGAACCTTGAGTCCATGCATCGCAGCCGGCGACACACCCGATCCGGACTTCTAACGGTCGACCTCGCCCATGATCGGATCGACGCTCGAGATGATCGCCACACCGTCAGCCAGGAGCCCGCCCCGCATCATGTGGGGGAGACACTGGAGGTTCACGAAGCTGGGGCCGCGCACGTGCATCCGATAGGGCGTCGAGGAACCGTCGCTCACGATGTAGCAGCCGAGTTCGCCGCGTGGGCTCTCGACGGCACGGTAGACCTCGCCCTCGGGCACCTTGAAACCCTCGGTGAAGATCTTGAAGTGATGGATCAGTGCCTCCATCGACTCGTCGATCCGGGCGCGAGGTGGCGGCGTGACCTTCTTGTCCTGGATGCGGTAGTCACCCGTGGGCATCGACTCGAGGATCTGGTGCACGATGCGAATGGCCTCGCGGATCTCGTTCAGACGAATCGCATACCGGTCGAAACAGTCGCCGTAGCTCCCGACGATGACGTCGAAGTCGACCTGGTCGTAGAAGAGGTACGGATCGTCCCGGCGGAGGTCCCACGGCAAACCGGTCGAGCGGAGGATCGGTCCGGTGGCCCCGAGTGCAATGGCCTCTTGTCGGGTGATGACCCCGACGCCCTGCAGGCGGTCACGCCAGATCGGCTGACCCGTCATCAAGGTGTCGTACTCCTCGAGGCGGGGCGGGATCAGGTCGAGGAGGCCCAAGACCAGGTCGCGCCACCCATCGGGCAGATCGGCCGCCACCCCGCCCGGTCGGATGAAGTTGTGATTCATCCGCAGTCCGGTGATCGCTTCGAGGACCCGCAGGGTCTCCTCGCGCTCGCGCCAGCCGTAGATCATCATCGACACCGCGCCGATGTCCATGCCGTTCGTGGCCATGAACAGCAGATTCGAGCTGATTCGGTTGAGCTCGGTGAGCAGCATCCGGATCCACTGCGCACGCGGCGGGATGTCCTCGTCGATGCCGAGGAGCGTCTCGGTGGCGAGGCTGAAGGCGAGCTCGTTGAACAACGGCGACGCGTAGTCCATGCGGGTGACGTTGGTGCCGCCCTGGAGGTAGGTCAACGTCTCGGCCGTCTTCTCCATGCCCGTGTGGAGGTACCCGACGATCGGCTTCGTGCGGAGCACGACTTCGCCGTCGAGCTCGAGCATGAGCCGGAGCACGCCGTGGGTCGACGGGTGCTGCGGACCCATGTTGATGATCATCGTCTGATCTTCGGTCGGGTCCTCGGAGGTCAGCTCGGCAGCTTCGGCCTCGGACAGCCGGAGCGTTGCCCCGACTTCGCGCAGCAGCTCGGTGGCATCGGACCTCCCGCGGACGTCCATCTCCTGGGCGCCCTCGGACGTCTCGACCGCCACGATCTCAGGTTCGGCAGACTCCTCGGTGACGCTCACGAGACCCTCCGACACGAGATCGACGAGGCACGAGGAGACCGTCCAGCTGCGGCCTCCGTGACCGGGGCACGGAAAGGCACGACGCTCATCGGACGTTGGTCGCCGACTTGAACTGGACAGGAATCGAGGCCACGCCGTAGTCCTTGCGGAGCGGATGGCCCTCCCAGTCCTCGGGCATGAGAATGCGTGTGAGATCAGGGTGACCTTCGAAGCGGATGCCGAACATGTCGTAGACCTCGCGCTCCATCGCCTCGGCGCCAGGATGCACGTCGTAGAGCGAGCCACAGGTCGGGTCGGACTCGGGGATCTGGACCCGAAGCCGGACGCGAAGGCGGCCAGCGGTGCCGTGAGTGATCAGATGGACGACGATCTCGAACCGCTCGGGGGCAACGCCGTCGGGGAGCCGGCGATCGCCATCGAAGGTGAGGTAGTCGACCGCGGTGATGTCGAGACACATGATGTAGTCGTCGTCGTCACGCAACGACCTGACCGTGTCGACGTAGGTGTCGCGCTCGACGTGCAGGACCGGGATCCCGTTCGATTCGGTGACGGGAGCGCCGTGCCATTTCTCGGGCTCGATCGCAGCATCGTCGTCACCTTCGACGCCGTCGTCGGAGCTCTGATCGGTCACGAGTTCAGGAACTCGATCGGACGAGCCCCGGTGTCGGGCTGGCCGTCGATCTGGGTGACTTCGATGTTGGCGCCAGCCCCGGTCTCGGCACGCCGCCGCAAGAGCTCGCCCGACTCGATCTTCTCGTAGAGGGTGTTGATGGCGTGCATCAGGGTCTCGGGGCCAGGCGGGCAACCCGGTGCGTAGACATCGACCGGCACGACCTGGTCGACTCCCTGCACGATCGCGTAGTTGTTGAACATGCCGCCGCTGCTGGCGCAGACGCCCATCGACAGCACCCATTTGGGCTCCATCATCTGGTCGTAGATCTGGCGGAGCACCGGGGCCATCTTGTGGCTCACGCGACCAGCAACGATCATCAGGTCGGCCTGACGCGGCGAGGCGCGAAAGACCTCCATGCCGTAGCGGGCCATGTCGTAGTGCGCGCCCCCGGTGGCCATCATCTCGATGGCGCAACATGCCAGGCCGAAGGTGGCCGGCCACAGGCTTCGCTGCCGCGACCACTTGAGCAGATCCTCGACCTTGCCGGTCAGGATGTTGTGGTCGAGGCCCTCGAGGCCCTTCTCGACATCCCATCCCATTATTCGGCGTTCCCCGGCCACGCAGGCCGCAACTCGACGGTCTCCTCGTGCCTCATGCGGCCTCGGTTCGTGGTTCTCTGCCGTCGAGGCCGACCTGGCGGACCGTGGTCGAGGTGTCGCGAGGCGCGACCATCGTCATGGGTTCGACGCGGTTCTGCTTGCTCGGACCCCAGTCGAGTGCTCCCTGGCTGAACTCATATGCGAGGGAGACGAAGATGGGCAACGAGAACACAACGATCGCGATGAGCCCGTAGGCACCGAGGTTGCGGTAGATCACGGCCCACGGGTAGAGGAAGATGATCTCGATGTCGAAGACGATGAACGACATCGCGACGAGATAGAACCGGACCGGGAACCGCTCGGGCGGATCCTGTGACGGCACGATCCCGCACTCGTACGGCGCACGTTTGGCGGCGGTCGAGTTGCGTGGCGCCAAGAGCCTCGACGCCACCAGGCTGATGGCGGCGAACAACGTCGCAACGACCAGCAGGGCGAAGATCGGAAGATACTGGCCCACGGGTTCAATCTAGGCGTCAGCCGCGGCGAGGTGCTCGGCGACTCGCCGGTCACGGGTGTGGAGCATCCAGCACAGCACCGCGAAGATCAACCCCGAGGAGAGGGCGATCATCGCCGACGGGAAGCGCAGGTCGCCGAGTGATCGCACCATGATCACCGAGATGACAGGTCGCTCCTCGTCGGCCTCGGGCGTCGGCGGCGCCTCTCCGGGGCCAGGGACCTGTTCGACAACAGGCTGGATCTGGAGGATGGCCAGGTGGGTGGGATGGGTGATCTGGAGGAGTTGCTCGGCCTTGAGCTTGACGCGCTCGACCATCGAACGATCCTCGCCGAGACGATCCTTGCCGCCGATGTCGAAGGCGTACAGCGTGACATAGTCGCCGGGACCGCTGATACCCACGTAGTTGCCCTCGGCGAAGAACTCGTCGACGGTTGCCTGCGCCTCGCCGATCTGGGTGTCGGACAACGGCAACAATCTCCAGCCGTCGAGCTTGTCGAGCTCTCGGGCGGCCTCGGCTCGGAACTCGGCGGCATCGAGGGCGTTCAGTTCCTCGGGCGGAGGAAGCTCATCGAGATCGATGGTTCTGGCCGCCTCGGTCGTCGCAGCGGAGAGGTCACCGGTGTTGACCTCGACCACTTGCCAACTCGGCGACTCACCGACCATTCCGATGCCGTAGATCCACCAGAAGATGCCCATCAACATCATCCAGCCGAAGAACCCGGAGGCTGCCAGCAGGAAGCCCATCCGATTGCCGGTGTTGGTGGCCAGAATGAGGTACACCGACCCCATCAGCACCGCGACGCCGATGACCACGGTGAGGACGCCCCGGATCGTGGGATCCCAGGCGATGCCGGCGAGCAGGTTGAGTGTCTCCATCACAGGCTCCGCTCGTAGGTCACGATCGCCTCGATCATCTCGGACGTCAACATGCCGTCACCACTGTCGAGGGTGTTGGGGTCGTCTCCGAAGCCAGGCATGCCGCCGCTTCCCTGTCCGTTGCGGCCATAGAGCCTGCCCTGTTCGGAGCCGACCGTGATGAACTCGACCTGACTCTCGAAGGTGGGGAACTGTCGAAGTGTCGCGCCGTTGGTCAGGTTCGGCCCGTAGGCGCCCGAACCGGGCTGGGAGGCGACGAGCGCGAGGACCGTGTCGCGGGCCGCGTCATCAGCAACCTGCTCGGCATCGTTGGCGACCACGAAGTTGGGGGTCTCGCTGTCGGACGAGATGCTCCACCCGAGGGTGTGGCACCGGCCGCAGGCGTAGGCACCACCGGCGAACCCGTCGTCGCGTCCGAGGTTGAACAGCGCCTCACCGGACTCGAGCAGTCCTTCTTCGGTCGTGAAGTCGGGCTCTTTGCCCAGCACCTCGGTCAGGTGCTCGAGCGCAGCATCCTGGGTCTCGGCTGCGGGCGGCTGGATCTCGGCCAGGTAGGCGATGATGTACTCGATCTCCTGGGTCGTGAAGGCGCCGCCGCCGGGCTCACCCCACGCGGGCATCGGCGAGAACGGGCGCCCGTAGTTGAGGATCTCGGTCACTTCGTCGACCGAGTATCGCTGGAGCACCGTGCTGATCTGCGGCGCCTTCCAGTTGACCTGCGCAACGAAGCTGTTGTCCTCAGGATCGAGAATCGTGAAGGCCGCGACCCCGCCGACACCCTCGGGGCCGTGGCAGCTGCTGCAGGCCGACTCGTAGAGCTCGGCGCCGCGCTCCTCGAAGATCCGGTCGAAGTTCCCGACGGCGTTCTCCTGCCGACCCGGTTCCTGCAACCAGTAGAGCGGCAGGCCGATGCCGACCACGGCGAGGGTGGCCAGGCCCAGCCCGAGCGAGCGATCGAGCTTCTTGCCCTCGAGGACGTCATCGTCGTAGTAGGGCTTGCGGTTGGCGGCGAGCTCGATCTCGCTGCCGACCTCGCGGCGACCCGCCCTGACGTTGATCAGGCCGTACACCACGAAGCCGCCCAGCACGATCAGGGCGATGAGGGTGCCGATGGTCTGAAAGATGCTGGCGGCGAAGAAGGAGGTCATGGAGGTGATGAGTGAGTTGTCGTCAGGGAGCGAATTCGTATTCGATCAGTGGTCCGAGGAGCCAATGCAGTTGGGGCCCTCGGCTTCCTGACCGGTGGTGTTGGTCCCGATCGGCGGACCCTGGATCACGGTGCCGGTGTCGACCGTGAGGACTCCGCCGTCGACGGACATGGCAAAACGATCCATGCCGCGCGGCGCAGGCCCGCCCTTCTTCTCGCCGACCTGGTTGTACTGCGAACCGTGGCACGGACACTCGAACCACTGCGACGTCTGACACTCCGGGACACGGCAACCGAGGTGGGGGCACTTCTGGTAGAGCGCGACCACGCCGGCTTCCATGCCGGTGAGCTCGGCCGGCGAGTAGACGGCCTCGGCCTTCGGGAGGGCCGACGCCGGATACTCGGTGATCCACATCCGTCCGTTGGGGTAGTAGGCGAACCCGTTGCCGTCCTGGATCTGCTTCTTGATGTCGTCGACCTTTCCGACGGTGATCGCCGAGCCGAACCCGCCTGAGACCTGAGGCCACATGAACGCGATGACCGCAGCACCGAAGCCGCTGATGCCGACCAACATCATCCCGACGATCGAGCGGTTGAAGAACTGGCGGCGCGTGACGCCGATGCTCTCGGCGTCGGGCGGCACCCAGGCCACCGGGGCTGCCGTGTCGCCGGACTCGACGACCTCGCCGCCGCCGGTCCGGGCCAGAACGGCTGCCCGTTCGACTTCGACGCCAGTCACCTTGGCCGACTCACCACTGTCGTCGGACGCAAGGCTCACCTTGCCCGCGTCGCGCTTTGAGGTCTCACGACTCAACATGCCGATCGCCTCACCGGTGTCACGGCGACGCATCGATGCGAACAGCACGATGCCTGCGAGCACGACAAGTACCGGGATGGCGATGAGGAGGATGGTGCTCGTTTCCATGAAGGCTCCTAGGGGACGAGGGAAATCAGAGTTCGAAGAACAGGCCGGCGTTCCAGGGGAACACGAAGTTGAAGCCCGGGCCTCGGAAGAAGCTTCCGATCATCACGAGCACCGCCCAGAACATGAGGAAGAACGTGAACAGCGAGATGACGAACTTGCGGTCTTCGGGCTTGTTCGACGGATTGCGGTCCATGTAGGGCGCCAGGATCAGCACGAAGATGCCCATCCCGGGGATGGTCACACCGGCCACCATGGGGTGGAACATGGTGAGCAGCTCCTGGAGACCAAGGAAGTACCACGGGGCCTTCGACGGGTTCGGCGTCTGGTTGAAGTTGGCCAGCTCGAGCAGCGGGGCGTTGACGAAGATCGAGAAGATCAAGGTGAACGCAGTGATTGCGAGGGCGGCAACGAACTCGACGACGAGCAGGTGCGGCCACACGTGCACCTTGTCGAGCGGCGTGGCCCTGACGTCCTGGATCGATCCGGACTTCACGACGGTCAGGAGGCGCTGGGTGTGGCCACCCGGACCGGTCGGAATGGGCTGCGGCGCGCCGGTCGCGACGGCGGGAGCGGTCGGATCGGCCGTGACCACCGCCGTGCCGCCACCGCTGTCTTCGGCGCTACCCTTGGAGCGAGCGGCCTTCGATCGCTCGAGCAGGTGAGCGGGGATCTTGCTCGCGGTTTCGCTGGTTGCGGCGTCGCCCGCAGGGGCGTCGTCGCCGCCGGCCTTGGCCGCGGCAGCCTTGGCGCGAGCCTCTTCGGCTCGCTTGCGAAGATGTTCGGGGATCTCGGTCATG
>DATKWD010000099.1:0-7041 GCA_035529695.1 Acidimicrobiales bacterium
CACGACCAGGCGCTGTTCAAGGAGGCCGGCGGCGGCCGGACACCGTGGCACCAGGACCAGCACTACTGGCCCCTGGGCGAGGCGCCGACGATCACGATGTGGATGCCGCTCGCCGATCTGCGACCCGAGGTCGGCAGCATGGAATTCGTGTCGGGCACGCACCTCGAGGGAAACCTCGTCGACCTCGGTATCTCGGACGAATCCGAGGCGGCGTACGCAGCGCTGATCGCCGATCGGGGATGGCAGATCGAGACGCACGGGCCGCTGAAGGCCGGCGATGCCACGTTCCACGCCGGATGGACACTTCATGCTGCCCGGCCGAACCCGACCGCTGACCTGCGGCCGGTGATGACGGTGATCTACGTCGACGCCGACGCCACCGTCGCCGAGCCGGCCAACGACGCACAGCGGCTCGATCTCGCAATCTGGTTGAAGGGCTCCGAACCCGGCGGCCCGATCGTCGGCGAGGCGAACCCGATCCTCTGGCCGACCGAGTCATGACCGCCGAGGTGCGATCGCCCCTCCAGGGCACCGTGGTCAGCTGTGTGGCTGCCGGTGCCACGGTCGCCGCGGGCACGGCGGTCGCCGTGATCGAGTCGATGAAGATGGAGCATGTCATCACCGCTCCGTCAGCAGGACGCGTCGGCCGTCTCGTGGTGGCCGCAGGCGATCACGTCGACAAGGGCGCACTGATCGCCGAGATCGACGAGAAGGCCGACACCGATCGGGTCGTGGCGGTGGCGGTCGCGCCGGCCGAGCACACCGACGAGATCCGGCCCGATCTCGCCGAGGTCGTCGCCAGGCACGAGGTCGGGCTCGACGCCGCTCGCCCCGATGCCGTCGAGCGACGACGCGGAAAGGGTCGTCGCACGATCCGCGAGAACGTCGACGACCTGCTCGACCCCGGATCGTTCATCGAGTACGGACCGACCGTTGTGGCAGCGCAACGGCGGCGCCGCTCGATGGACGACCTCATCGCTCGCACGCCGGCCGACGGCCTGGTGGGCGGGCTCGGCACCGTCGACGGTCAGCAGATCGTGGTGGTCGCCTACGACGAGACGGTGCTCGCCGGAACCCAAGGCCTTCAGAACCACCGAAAGAAGGACCGGCTCTTCGAGATCGCAGCCGAGCAACGCTTGCCCGTCGTTCTCTTCGCCGAGGGCGGGGGCGGCCGGCCGGGCGACACCGACGGGGTCGGCGGATCGGGGCTCGACACCATGGCCTTCCGGCTCTGGGGCGAGCTGAGCGGGCTCGTCCCCCTCGTGGGCATCAACGCCGGATACTGCTTCGCCGGCAACGCGGCCCTCCTCGGCTGCTGCGACGTCGTGATCGCCACCGAGGACTCCAACCTCGGGATGGGTGGGCCGGCGATGATCGAAGGTGGTGGCCTCGGCGTGGTCGAACCGACTGAGGTCGGGCCGATCGAGGTGCAACGGGCCAACGGCGTCGTCGACGTGGTGGTGGGCGACGAAGCCGAAGCGGTCGCGGTGGCCAAGCGCTACCTCGCGACCTTCGCGCCCCGTCCGACCGAGTGGACCGCCCCCGACCAGACGCTGCTGCGCGAGTCGATCCCCGAGAACCGGCTCCGGGTCTACGACGTCCGTGCGGTCATCGACACCCTGTGCGACACCGACTCGGTGTTGGAGCTCCGGCGCGACTTCGGGCTCGGGATGGTCACGGCCATTGCTCGCATCGAGGGACGCTCGGTCGGCGTCATCGCCAACAACCCGACCCATCTCGCCGGGGCCATCGACAGCGACGGCGCCGACAAAGCGGCTCGGTTCCTCGAACTGTGCGACGCCTTCGACGTGCCGGTCGTGTTCCTGTGCGACACCCCCGGGATCATGGTCGGACCCGAGGTCGAGAAGACGGCGTTGGTGCGCCACGCCGCACGGTTGTTCGTCACGGCGGGAAGCATCGACATCGCCTTCGTCACGGTCGTGCTGCGCAAGGGCTACGGCCTCGGCGCCATGACCATGGCCGGCGGCAGCTTCAAGACGCCGATCTTCACCGTGGCCTGGCCGACCGGCGAGTTCGGTGGCATGGGCCTCGAAGGAGCGGTTCGCCTCGGCTATCGAAAGGAACTCGAGGCGATCGACGATCCGACCGAGCGCGAGGCCGCGTTCGAGGAGATGGTGGAGCGCATGTACCAGTACGGCAAGGCGCTCAACACCGCGACGACCTTCGAGATCGATGACGTCATCGACCCGGCCGACACCCGTCGTTGGATCACCCGAGCGTTCGACGCGGCCCCGCCACCACCGCATCGGACCGGCAAGAAACGCCCGGGAATCAGCCCCTGGTGAGGGGCGCGTTGACAAGACCGTAACGTTTTCGCAATATATGCGGAGATGTCGCGCCACTACCTCCTCTTCTTGAACGGCGCGGTCACCGCGGTGCTGATCGAGCGCCTGCGCCGACTCGACCCGGGCGAACCGATGCTGCACGTCGTGATGCCGTCGCTGGGCGATCACGATCTCACCCGGGAGAAGCTCAAGGAGGCTTCGGACCTGCTGAGGGGTGCCGGGTTCGAGATCCACGCGGAGTTCGGCACGGTCGCGTCGATGCGCAGCCAGGGATGGCCGTTCGAAGGCCTCGTCCTGGCAGCGACACCGGGATCGGATGCAGCCTGGGTCGAGCTGAGCACCGGCGACGTGGTCGACGGCGACTTCCCCCTCCTCGCCGTCGCCTGACGACGAACCCACCTATCCGCTCGGGCTCTCAGATCGCGCGGGGCACCACGGCCTCGATGACGCTCGGGCCCGGTGACGCGAGCGCCCGGCCCAGGGCGTCGGCCATCTCCTCGCCAGTGGTCACGCGTACGGCATCGTCGACCCCGCAGCCCTTGGCGAGTGCGACGAAGTCGAGGTCGGGGCGGGTGAGATCGAGCATGTCGAGCGCCTTCGGACCCGGTTCGCCGGCCCCGACGCGCGACAGCTCGAGGTTCAGCACGGCGTACGACGAGTTGTTGAAGATGATCGTGGTGACGTCGAGCGCTTCGCGGGCCTGGGTCCAGAGCGCCTGGAACGTGTACATCGAACTCCCGTCCGAACCGAGACACACCACCGGCCGTCCCCCACCCCCGACAGCGGCCCCGGTCGCGAGGGGCAGGCCGATGCCGATGGCACCACCGGTCAGTGTCAACCAGTCGTGCGGGGGGCAACCGGCGGTGGCTCCCGGCGCCCACAGCCCCGAGGTGTTCGATTCGTCGACCACGATGCAGTCGTCGGGCAGCAGTGCACCGACGGCAGCCGCCACCATCTCGGCGGTGAGCGCACCGGTCGGCAGATCCGGTCGAGCGAGCGCCGGTACGGTCGGTTCGACGTCGGTGGCGACCAACTCGGCGACCGCCTCGAGCGCCGCAACGGCATCATCGGAACCACCGGCCAGCGTGTGCACCTCGCAGCCGTCGGGGACCAGGTCGCTGGGCTTGTCGGGATAGGCGAAGAAGCTCACCGGGCTCTTGGCATCGGCCAACACCAGATGCTTTGCACCGTCGAGCTGCATCGCCGCGAACTCGGCGAGGTACTGGAGTCGATCGAGCGCCGGCACGCCGGCACCTCGTTCGAGCCGGGCCGGAAAGGTCTCGCCCAGCACCTGAGCGCCCGTGGCAGTGGCGATGCGGTTTGCGGCGCGGAGGCCGTCGCCGCGAAGGACCGATCCTCCGACCAGCACGACTGTCTTCTCGCCGGACCGCAGCGCACCCGCGACAGCATCGATCGTGGCCTCGTCGACCCGGCTTCGCGGTGTCGGTGCCACCGGAGCAGCCGGTTCGGCGCCCTCGCCCCACGACGCATCGGCCGGCAGGATCAACGTCGCGACCTGTCCAGGTGGTCCGGTGGCGGCGGCGACGGCGGCAGCGGCAACCGGGCCGACCTCGACTGGAGATTCGGGCCGACCGATCCACCCCGAACAGTTCTTGGCGACCGTCTCGATGTCGGACTGCAGCGGCGCGTCGTATTGGGCGTGGTAGGTCGCGTGATCGCCGACGATGTTGACCAATGGCGAGGCGGCTCGACGGGCGTTGTGGAGATTCGCCAGCCCGTTGCCGAGTCCAGAGCCGAGGTGCAGCAACGTCGCCGCCGGCTTGTCGGCCATGCGTGCGTATCCGTCGGCGGCGCCGGTGACCACGCCCTCGAACAGGCCCAGGATCGAACGCATCTCGGGCACGTCATCGACCGCCGCGACGAAGTGCATCTCGGACGTTCCCGGATTCGCGAAACAGACCTCGACCCCCGCCGCGCTCAAGGTACGAATCAATGCACCGGCACCGTTCATCACGCTTGTTCCTTCGTTTCGAAGATGTTGTCGGGGTTGAGGATTCCGTTCGGATCGAACGCTGCCTTGATGCGGCGCATCAGCGCGATCTTGGCGGGGTCCTCGAGCTCGTTGAAGTACTTCTTCTTGGTCTTGCCCAGGCCGTGCTCGCCCGAGATCGCACCACCGAGGTCCATCCCCAGCTGGAACAGGCCTCGCATCACGCCCCCGCGGACCTCCGGATCGGACTGAAAGACCGAGAGATGGACGTTGCCGTCGCCGGCGTGGCCGCAACCGGCGATCCAGCTGGAGGTCTCGGAGGCGAGCACCGACACGCCGTCCATGAAGTCGGCGATCGACGCCCGCGGCACCACGACGTCGACGATGTCGTCGGCACCGGCGCCCTTGGCGATCCAGAAGGCCTTCTCGCGAGCTTCGATCAGCTTGGTGGCCGCACCGGTCGGCAGGATGAACACGTCCATCGCTCCCAGGTCGGCCACCTGCTCGGCCAGCGCAACCATGTCGGCCTCGAGCCGATCTTCGTGGGCACTCTCGAGCTGGATCACGAGGTAGGCGAGCGCCCGCTCGCGGATGTCGTCGGACACGCCCAGCTCGACCCCGAGGTCGTTGGCCATCGCCGACATCGTCACCAGGTCGATGTACTCGACGATCATCGGACCGACACCGCTGGCCACGACCTTCGGCACCGCGTGGGTCACCCCGGCCAGGGTCTCGAACGGTGCCAGCAACGTGGCCTGGTGCTCGCATCGGGGGTACACCCTGAGCGTGGCCTCGGTCACGACGGCAAGCGTTCCCTCCGAGCCGATGATCAGCTAGGTCAGGTCGTAGCCGGTCGAGCCCTTGACGTACTTGCCGCCGGTGCGGATGACCTCGCCCCCGGGCAACACCGCTTCGAGGCCGACGACCTGGTGACGGGTCACCCCGTACTTGACCGCCCTCATCCCGCCCGCGTTCGTTGCGACGTTTCCGCCCAGGCTGGCCGAGTACTCACCGGGAAACACCGGGTACACCAGACCCATCGGCTCGAGCAGCCGATCGAGCTCGTCGAGGGTGACCCCCGGCTGCACGACGGCCACGAGGTTGTCGACATCGACCTCGATCACCGAGGCCATCCGTTCGAAGCTGACGACGATCCCGTCGGCACGAGGCACGGCCCCACCCGAGAGTCCGGTGCCGCTGCCCCGAGCGGTGACCGGAATGCCGTGCTCGTCGGCCATCCGGAGGATCGCTGCGACCTCGTCGGTCGAAGACGGGAACACCGCCGCCAGTGGTCGAACGTGGGCGATGCCGAGCGCCTCGTCGCCGAACAGCGCTTCGCTCACCTGATCGCCAGGAACGACTGCGCCGTCCGCGACCTCGGCGCGCAGCAGTTCGATCACGTCAACCATGTGGCCGAGCTTGGCACATCACCGGCGAGTTCTGACGGTGTCGGAGGTCAACACGTGAGCGATCAGGTCGAGCCCGCTCACGCAGTAGCTCTGGCGACGCGCCCCCGATGGTGGATCGTCGAGTGCGTCCCACGCCTCGTCGGTGATCAGCAGCTCGCCGCCGTTGGCGATGTCCTCGCCCAGCTTGAAGGCCCGGTTCATCTGGTCGCCCCACAGGTCGGTGCGCGGGACGTGGAAGACCGGGCCGAACCCGATCCCGATGCTCAGCTCGAAGTCCGCGAAGGAGTGATCGGGATCGTCGCCGAAGGATGGGTCGACCATCTCGAGTCCGGCGGCCAACGCCGCATCGGGACGGTCGAACACCGCGACGATGTCGTCTGCGACGAACTTCACGAACGTCCCTCCGTGCCGCTCGATGTGGGGCACACACGCCTGACGCATGTGGCTGATTCGAGCGAGGAACGAGAGCACCCCGTCTCGGTGCACCGATCGCGAGAAGCCCTTCGTGTCGATCACGAGGATCGCACACGTCTGTTCGAATTCTGCTCGGATCTGACGCTCGACCTCGACGCTGTCGTCGAGGTCGGTGTCGGCCCAGCGGTCGATGAGCGAGAACAGCCGCTGGTCCCCGTCGCTCACGAAACCAATGGTAGGTGGCGGTCTCGTTGCGTGCTGCTGGCGGGCTCGCAGCAGGTGAGGCAGGATCGACGCCACACCAACTGATCGGTAGCCAACCCATGCGCATCGGCATCTTCGGCGGCGAAGGCAGCGTCGACCAGCTCATCGAAGGGGCCGAGCAGGCCGCCGCCGACGGCTTCGCGTCGTACTGGCTTCCGCAGATCTTCGGCTTCGACGCCATGGCCCTGTGTGGCGTGATCGGTCAGCGAGTGCCCGGACTCGACCTCGGGACCGCCGTCGTACCGACCTACCCGCGTCACCCGTTCGTGATGGCTCAACAGGCGCTCACCGCCAACACGCTGGCCGACGGCCGATTCACCCTCGGCATCGGTCTGTCGCACCAGATCGTGATCGAGGCGATGTTCGGCTACTCCTTCGACAAGCCGCTCCGTCACATGCGCGACTACCTGGCCGCACTGATGCCGCTGCTCGCAGGCGAGGCCGTCGGGGTGAACACCGAGGCGATCACCGCCAACGGACAGCTCAACGCTCGCGGAGCCATCACCCCCGACGTGATGATCGCTGCGCTCGGCCCCAAGATGCTCCAGCTCGCAGGCAAGGAGACTGCAGGCACCATCACCTGGATGACCGGACCGGTCACGCTCGCAGAGCACATCCGCCCGACGATCACCGACGCGGCCGAAGCAGCCGGTCGACCCGCACCTCGCATCGCCGCAGGCCTCCCGGTCTGTGTCAC
>DATKWD010000100.1:0-4256 GCA_035529695.1 Acidimicrobiales bacterium
GAGACGCGGAACCGGACCACCATCCCCGACTCCGGGTCGGCCGTCACTGCCGGCCTGGCGCCTCGAACCGCCCCAGATCCGACACCGCCGTGATCATCCCGACACGATGCGTGCCGAACAGCAACGAACGGGCCTCGCCCCTGGTCACTCGGCCGCTTCGCTCAGCACCTCGGCGAGTGCGGGGTGCACGAGCAGGCTCTCGTGGATGTCGGTGACCGTGAGACCGTTGGTCACCGCGACCGCGAGCACCGAGATCAGTTCGGCGGCGTGGTGCCCGACGATCGACCCGCCGAGCACGACTCCGGTCGCCGGGTCGCTGACGATCTTGACGAAACCCCGGGGCGAGTTGTTGATGAGGGCCTTGGCCGACGCCGAGAACGGCACCTTGGTGACCCGGATCTTGCGGCCCTCGGCGAAGGCGTCGGCCTCGGCCAGCCCGACCTCGGCGATCTCGGGCTCGGTGAAGATCGCCGAGGCGGCCTTGTCGTAGTCGAGGTGCCGGTGGTCACGGGTGTGCAGGCCCATCACGTGCTCGGCGATCTTGCGACCCTGCATCGATGCCACCGACGACAGCGGGAGCTTGCCGGACAGGTCGCCGGCGACGTAGATGTGGTCGACGTTCGTGACGCCGTGGTGGTTGTTGTCGATGTAGCCCCACTCGTTGATCTCGACCCCGGCGGCCTCGAGGCCCAGTCCTTCGCTGTTGGGCAACGATCCGATGGCCAACAGCGCATGGGACCCCTCGGCGACACGACCGTCGTCGCACCGCACCCGCACTCCCCCCTCGGTCCGCTCGATGCCCTCCGCCCGAGCCCCCTTGAGGAGGCGTACGCCCCGGGCGATGAAGTTCTCCTCGAGCGCAGCAGCCACCTCGGGGTCCTTCATCGGCAGCACCTGCTGACGGCTCACGACGAGGGTCACCTCGCAGCCGAAGGACGAGAACATGTGCACGAACTCGACACCGGTGACTCCCGACCCGATGACGACCAGGTGCGTCGGGAGCTCAGGTGGCGGGTAGGCGTCGCGGGTCGTGAGGATCCGCTCGCCGTCGATGTCGGCCCAGTCCGGGATGCGCGGCCGGCTTCCCGTCGACAGCAACACCGCATCGGCTTCGAGTTCGATCGTCCCGTCGGCCGTCTCGACGGCGACCTGATGCGGCCCGACCATCGTGGCGGTCCCGTCGATCATGGTGACGCCCTGAGAGGCCAACAGACTCTGGACCGAGTCCTCCAGCCGCGTCTCGATGCTCTGGATCCGGTCGCGCAGCGCAGAGAAGTCGAGAGACTGATCGACCTCGGTCAGCCCCATCGACTTGCTCCGGCCGGTGAAGGCCAGCGCAGCGCCCGTGGCGATCATGGCCTTGGACGGGATGCAGTCGAGGAGATGGGCTGCGCCGCCGACGATGTCACGCTCGACCACGGTCACCTCGGCGCCGAGCCGCGCTGCATGCGTCGCCGCCGTGTTGCCGGCCGGGCCACCCCCGATGATCACGAACTTCAACGCCATGGAGGAACCGTATCGGCCTAACCTCGCGCCGGAGACGACCCGGGAGAGCCACCATGTCCATCGCACTGATCACCGGCTGCAGCAGCGGTTTCGGACTCGAGGCCGCACTCGAGTTCGCCCGACGGGGCCACACCCCGATCGCGACGATGCGGAATCTCGACAAGGCAGGCAGCCTGAGGGAACGGGCTGAGGCCGAAGGCCTGACGTTGGATCTCCAGACGCTCGACGTGACCGACGACGAGAGCGTGGCCGCGTGCATCGCCGACGTGCTCGACCGACATGGACGCCTCGATGTGCTGGTCAACAACGCGGGCATCGGAGCTCACGGTGCCGTCGAGACGATCCCGATGGAGGACTTCCGCGCCCTGATCGAAACGAACTTCTGGGGGCCGGTGCGCATGATCCGCGCCGTGCTCCCCCACCTCCGCTCGCAGCGAAGCGGCGCGATCGTGAATGTCGGCTCGATCGCCGGGGTCGTGCCGGGCACCCCTTACAACGGGCCGTACGGCTCGTCCAAGCACGCGCTCGGCGCCCTGTCCGAATCGGTGCAGAACGAGGTCGAGCCCTTCGGCGTGCGCGTCGTGTGCATCGAGCCCGGGTTCTTCTCCACCGAGATCAACGCCAACTCGGCGGGGCGCCACGGCCAGGGAGGCATCACCGCCACCGAATACGAAGCCGACTACGTGTGGTTCGACTCGTTCATGAACTCCGGGGTCGAGGAAGGAGCCGACCCGGCCATCGTCGCAGCGCGCATCGTCGACGCCGCCGAGCAACCCACGCCGCTCCACCAGCCGGTCGGCGACGACGCAGAGCTGTACGTGGCCCTCCTGAAGGAGGCGGCCACCTTCGAGCAGTGGATGGACGTCGCCATGCCGATCGTCGAGGCTCAGGCGGGTCCCCGGCCCGCACCGCCGGCGAGGTCGTAGGAACCGCAGCTCACCCCGCCGATCGCTCCAGACGCACCAACCGGTGATCTGAGGTGAACAGCCTCCTCGTCACGCCGTGCTGTCTCGGTCGGCTCCGCAAGCTCCGCCTCCCTGCGGCGTGACTCACCCCGCCGATCGCTCCAGACGCACCAACCGGTGATCTGAGGTGAACAGCCTCCTCGTCACGCCGATCCCGATGACGGTGATGTTGGTGGCAACGGCACCCAGGATGAGGAACATGATCGCTGCCTGGACCTTGACCGCGTCGACCGGGTCGACACCGGCGAGGATCAGCCCGGTCATCGCGCCCGGGAGGAAGACCAGGCCGACCGCCTTGGTCGTCTCGATCTGACTGATGAGGGCAGTGCGCAGCGACGTCCGCAGGTACGGCCGTGAGGCCAGCTGCCAGGGCTGCCCGAGCGCGAGCCTCGCCTCGACCTCGGGCCGCTTCTCGGACAGCTCGGCCACGATCCGGCGGCTGGCCACCACGGCGTCCTTCATCGCGTTGCCGATCATCATCCCGCCGATGGGGACGATCACCCGCCCCTCGGCCGGAAAGATCCCGAACCCGAACACCACCCCGAGGCTCACTGCCGTCGACGCGGCGGTCGACAACAGGGCGAGCGAGAACGCGGTCGGGACCTCGGGCGCACGACGCGACACCGTGTAGGCGGCGAACGGCACCATGGCCGCGACCCACAGCCATGCATAGACGACCGGCTGATCTGGGTCGATCACGACCTGGAGCGCGTACCCGACCGCAGTGAGCTGCACCGTGGCCCGCACCGTGGCCACCACCATCTCGCGCTCGAGGCCGAGACCACGCCAGACCGACAACGCGATCGCGACGCCCACGAGCAACAGCGACGCGGCAAGCCCCAGCCACGTGACGTCACCCGAGGGCATCGGGGTCCCCGTGCACGTGGTCGCTCGACTCGTTGGCCTCGAAGTGCCCGCTCTCGTGGCTGTCGGCCAGGCGACCCCGGGCGAGCACGACCTGCCGATCGGCGATGCGCCGGGCTTGCGCCAGGTCGTGAGTCACCCACAGGATCGGCACACCGTCAGCCGCAACCCGACACGCAAGCTGTTCGAGCTGCCGGGTCGAACTCGGATCGAGTGCCGAGGTCGGTTCGTCCATCAGCAACACCTCGGGATCGGTGATCAAGGTGCGGGCCAGGCAGGCGCGCTGCGCCTCTCCGCCCGACAGGTCGTCACCGACCCGGTCGGCGAACTCGGGGCCGAGTGCCGCTCGAGCGAGTGCCTCGTTGCACTGCGCAGCGGTTGCCTCAGGCAACGCGACCCGGAGGTTCTCGATCACGGTGCCGGGGAACAGCGTCGGGCGCTGAAAGACCATGCCCACCCGTCGCCTGAGCGACAGGGGGTCGAGGTCCATGATGTCGGTCCCGCGGAAGAGGACCCGTCCCGCAGTCGGGACCTCGAGGCGGTTGCACAGTCGCAGCATCGTCGACTTGCCCGAACCCGAAGCACCGAGAAGCACGGTGACCCCGTCGTCGGGCACCGTGAGCGAGATCCCGTCGAGCGCACGTGCGTCGCCGAAGCTGACCTCGACATCGTCGAACTCGAAGAGCCCGCCGGGCCGCTGCATCACGAAGCGAACGTATCGGACGACGTCTGCGGAAACGGGCTCCGCTTTGGCGGGTGGCTGCGGCTCCGTAGCATCTCCGCGATGGCCGACGACCCGACGATGGACGACTGGACCGAGACCGCCGCCAAGGAGCTGCGGGGTCGCGAGCTGACCGATCTCACCTGGCGGACGCCCGAGGGCATCGACGTCAAGCCGCTCTACACCGAAGCCGACCTCGA
>DATKWD010000101.1:0-28268 GCA_035529695.1 Acidimicrobiales bacterium
TCGAGCGCCTCGCCGACCTGCTCGAACCGGTCGCACTCGACGTGGACGGTGCGGGCCGGCCAGAGGTCACGGCTGCGGGCAACGGCGTCGGCGATCGACATCCCCGCGAGGTGGTTGTCCTTCAGCATGATCCAGTCGGACAGGTTGCCCCGATGGGCGGCACCGCCACCAGCCCTCACGGCTGCCTTCTCGAGCGCACGCAGGCCCGGCGTGGTCTTGCGCGTGTCCCAGACCCGGAGCGGGGCAGCCCGCTCGACGAAACGGGCGGTGAGCGTCGCGATCCCGCTCAGGTGCATCAGGAAGTTCAGCGCCGTCCGTTCGGCGGACACGACGCTCGCCAGCGAGCCCTCGATCTCGGCGACCACCGTGCCCGCCGCCAGCGCGTCGCCGTCGTCGCACTGCCAGTGCTGCGTGATCGTCGGGTCGAAGCGCGTGAAGGTCTCGCGCGCGCACGCACACCCGGCCAACGTCCCGTGATCGCGGCTCACGATGCGAGCCCTGACCCACTCGCCGGGTGGGAGCAGCGACGCCGTGAGGTCACCCAGCGGTTCGAGATCCTCGGACAGCGCGCGTTCGACGACCTCGCGGACGGCGGTGACCGGCGGGTCGAAGCGGCTCATGCAGCGTCCAGAGTGCCGCGAGGCAGGTGCTCAGGCCCAATGCGGTGGTTCCCTCGGCAGGCTCTGCAACACCCTGTTGCGTTCTGCAACGGCCTGTCCTACTGTGCAACGCTATGATGCACAAGTCCCACGACCCGCCGCCGCCCGGCGAGCCCGACCCCCTTCGGTGGCGGATCCTCGGGATCCTCTGCCTCTGCCTGATTCTCATCGTGGCCAGCGTGAGCTCGCTCAACGTCGCCATTCCGTCGATCGTCCGAGCCCTCGACGCGAGCCAGACCGAGCAACTCTGGATCCTCGATTCCTACGCCCTCGTCTTCGCCGGACTCCTGTTGCCGGCCGGCGCCATCGGCGACCGCTACGGCCGCAAGGGAGCACTGCTCACCGGTCTCGCCATCTTCGGCACCGCCGCAATCGTTGCGTCGTTCGCCGACTCGGCCGCCTTGATCATCGCCTTCCGCTCGGTGATGGGCGTCGGCGCTGCGCTGGTGATGCCGGCCACGCTGTCGATCATCACGGTGGTCTTCCCGCCCGAGGAGCGAGGCAAGGCGATCGCGATCTGGGCCGGATTCGCCGGTGCGGGTGGTGCGATCGGGCCCTTGTCGAGCGGCATCCTGCTCGAGCACTTCTGGTGGGGGTCGGTGTTCTTCGTCAACGTGCCGATCGTCATGGTCGCATTCGTCGCCATCTCCCGGTGGGTTCCCACCTCACGGGACGACGAGGCCCGGCCCCTCGATCCCGCGGGCGCACTGCTCTCGATCCTCGGCCTCGGCTCCTTGGTCTTCGGGATCATCAACGGGCCCGAACACGGGTGGACCGACCCGCTGACCCTCGCGGCCTTCGTGGTGTCGCTGGTCGCCCTCGCCGGCTTCGTCCGCTACGAGACCCGGATCGAGTTCCCGATGCTGGACCCGCGACTGTTCCGTATCCGTCGCTTCGCACTCGGCAGCCTGACGATCACGATGGCGTTCATGGTGATGTTCGGGATGTTCTTCCTGATCACGCTGTACCTCCAATTCGTGCAGGGCTACAGCGCGCTGGGGGCTGCCGTGCGAACGCTTCCGTTCGCGGTGACGATGATCGCGGTCTCACCGCGGGGACCGAAGCTGGTCGCCCGGTTCGGGGCGCGAGCGGTGGTGACGACCGGGCTGCTGATCCAGGCCACCGGATTCGTCCTGATGTCGAGACTGCAGCCCGAAACGCCGTACGTGTACCTCGCGCTCGGCATCGTGCTGGCCGCGGCCGGCATGGCCCTGCTCATGCCACCGTCGACCGAAGCCATCGTGTCGTCGCTCCCCCAATCGAAGGCGGGCGTGGGATCGGCGGTCAACGACACCACCCGGGAGGTCGGTGGAGCCATCGGCATCGCCCTGCTCGGATCCCTGCTGTCGATCGGCTACCGGTCGGGGGTCTCCTCGCTCGTCGACAACCCGGCGCTGCCCCGTCAAGCTGCCGAGGCCATCAACGACTCCGTCGCGGGGGCCAGCTTCGCCGCCGCTGAGGCCCCAGCACCGTTCGGTGCGCAAATCCTCCAAACCGCCGGGAACGCCTACACCGATGGCATGTCGCTCGCGTTCACGGTCGCAGCCGTGATCGGGGTCGCCACCGCGATCGTCGTCAATCGGACATACCCTCGCGAATCCCTGTCGCTCGCTGACGAGTGGCATCTCGTCGAGACATGAGCCTCACCGTCGACCCCCGCGTCGAACGCACCCGCGCCGTGGTGCTCGAGGCCGCAGCCGAGTTGCTCGCGACCGACGGGTTCGAACGAGTCACCATCGACGCGATCGCCGAGCGCAGCGGTGTGGCCCGCAGCACGATCTATCGCAACTGGCCCGACCGTCCGCACCTGCTCATCGAAGCCTTCGAGACGTTGTGCGAGGTCATCGATCCACCTGACTCGGGTGACCTCTCGGCCGACTTGCGCGGCGTCGGCGAGGTGCTGGCCCGGGGGCTTTCGTCAGAGGCGTGGGGCCGATCGCTTCCATCGCTCATCGGGGCGGCCAGCCAGGACGACGAGCTTCGGGCCGCGCAGCTCGCGTTCAACGCGCAACGCCGGGCCACGGTCGAAGCGGTGGTGGTGCGTGCCGCTGATCGCGGCGAGGTCGACCCCGATGCCGACATCGAGTTGGCCATCCTGCGGTTCGCGTCGTCGTTCTTCTTCACCCGCCTGTTCACCGACCTCGAACTCGACGACGACTTCATCAATCGGGTGGTCGCGGCGACGGTGGCCGAACTGACCCGCTGAACGGCGCCGAGCGAACCCACCACGATCTTCGTTGTCCTCCGACCAATAATTGGCGCGAGAGCAACGAAGATCGGAGGGGGTGGCGCTCCGCATCGCGGTTCCTCCGCTATCGGCCGACCGACGGGTACGCCCGGACACGCAGGTCGCCGAGGTCGAACCCGTTCATCGTCGAAGCCTCTCCGGAACCAGTCCGATTCGAGATCGACACATCCCCGCAGCGTCGTTCTGACACCTTCTGCCCCACCTCGACCTCGTGGTGGTCAGTACCGGGCCGGAAGCGGGTCACCGTGCGACGAGGCCGCCGAGCAGCCCGAGGTCGGACGTGACGTCGAACCCGTCGCGATCGACGAGCCAAGTGAGGTTTCGCTGGTGCAGGTCGTCGTCGGGGTCGAACCGATTGAGGAGCACCGTCACCCTGAGTTGCGCCAGCGCGTCGATGCCGAGACGGACCGAGTCGATCGTGCCGAGTCCAGCGTGCGCGACGAGCACCACGTGGTCTGGCTCGATGGCGATGGCGAGATCTCGACTGTCGGCATCGGTGGCGACGGGCGATCGCACTCCCCCGACCGTCTCGACGAAACCCACGTCGGTCGGCTCGGCCGGCCATGCGAGTTCGCCGACGAGGTCTGCGAGCGTGGGTGGATCGAGCCCGAGCACGTCGGCGGCCATCGGTGGCGCCATCGGCACGCCATACCAGCGGTGTGCCGGGCAGACCTCGTGCGGGGCTTCGCCCGAGGCTGCGGCCAGCACATCGGCATCAGTCGGCTCGCCCGCTACAGCCTCGAACGACTGCGCCGGCTTCCGTGCCGCCACGCGAAGACCGGCGGCCCGCAACGACTCGATGAGGCGTGCGGTGACCCACGTCTTGCCGACTTCGGTCGCGGTCCCTGCCACCGCCACCACACGAGACGGCCGAGTCGAGGAGGTCATCGGAGGCCGCTCACGGGCTCGGCGCGAGGTCGAGGTCCGCGAGCGCTGCTTCCAGCCGGTCGAGATGCTCGTCGGTGTGCGCCGAGGACAGCGCGATCCGAAGGCGCGAGGTGCCGGGTGCGACGGTGGGCGGCCGGATCGCCGGCACCAACAGCCCTCGGTCGAGCAGGGCATCGGCCGCCGAGACGGCGTCCAGTTCCGAACCGACGACGATCGGCACGATGGGCGACGGGTGGCCGGGGAGGAGCCGATCGGTCGACTTGCGCAGCCGCTCGACGAGTCCGACTCCGCGGGGGCTGCGGAGCAAGCGCAGCGCGGCCAGAGACGCGGCGGCGTCGGCGGGGGTCGACCCGGTCGAGAAGATCTGCGATCGCGCCTTGTTCACCAACAGGTCGAGCAGACCCCGGGGGCCGCACACCGCGCCTCCCAGGGATCCAAGTGCTTTGGAGTGGGTCACGACGCGGAGGAGGTGCAACCCCTCGACGCAGCCGACATCGAAGGCCGAGTCGAAGACCGCGTGGGCCTCGTCGACCACCAGCAGTGCATCGTGCTCGGCACATGCATCTGCCACGTCCTCCAACGGTGCCTCGTCACCGTCCATCGAGAACACCGAGTCGGTGACCACGATCGAGCGCGGAGTGCGAACTGCCGCGAGCCGCGATCTCACCTCGGCGGCGTCGTTGTGCTTCACGATCTCGACCGGCGAGCGGCTGAGCCGACAGCCGTCGATGATCGACGCGTGGTTCAGCTCGTCGCTGATGATCGTGCAGTCCGGGCCGCCCAGTGTGGAAAGGACCCCGAGGTTGGCGGCGTATCCGGTCGGAAACAGCAGCGCGTGTTCGGTCTGCTTCCAGTCGGCGAGCTCGGCCTCGAGCTCGGCATGCACAGGACGCGATCCCACGACGAGACGACTCGCCGTCGCCCCCGTTCCCCACCGGTCCAGCGCCTCGTGGGCCGCGCCGATCACCGTGGGATGTGCCGACAACCCCAGATAGTCATTCGAAGCGAACGACACCACGCCCCGGTCGAGCAGCGTTCCCGAGGGCCCGAGCGCGTCGAAGGTCCGGATCGTGCGCCATTGGCCGGCTGCTCGCACCGCCCCGAGCTGCGCCTCGGTCCAATCGGCGAAATTCACGCCTCGATGCTCGCACTTCGAGGCCGAACCCGCACCTCGACACCGCGATCGTCATCGGTCGGTCTTGCAATGGCCCAGCCGGGAAGGTGACGCTGTGGCATGGCAGACCTGCGCCACGACTGGACCGTCGATGAAGCCGAGGCGCTCATCGCGACGCCGTTCCACGATCTGCTTGCCGAGGCCAACGCGGTCCACCGCGAGCAATTCGACCCGCACGTCGTGGAGGCAGCGATGTTGCTCTCGGTGAAGACCGGCGCGTGCCCCGAGGACTGCGCCTACTGCCCGCAATCCGCAGCTCACAACACCGATCTGAAGCCGGAGCGATTGATGCCGCTCGGCGACATCGTCGTGGCAGCCACCAAGGCCAAGGAGACCGGGGCAACGAGGTTCTGCATGGGTGCGGCGTGGCGATCACCGAACGACCGACAGGTCGCCGAGGTCGCCGAAGCCGTCCGAGCCGTGGGCTCGATGGGGATGGAGACGTGCGTGACGCTGGGGATGCTGACCGCCGAGCAAGCCGTCACCCTGGGCGCTGCCGGCCTCGACTTCTACAACCACAACCTCGACACGTCGCCCGAGTTCTACGGCGAGATCATCACCACCCGGACCTACCAGGACCGGCTCGACACCCTTGCCCACCTGCGCGAGACCGACGTGAAGCTCTGCTGCGGCGGGATCGTGGGCATGGGTGAGTCACGTCGCGACCGGGCCGGGCTGCTGGTCCAGTTGGCGGCGCTCGATCCGCACCCCGAGAGCGTGCCGATCAACCTGCTCGTCCAGGTCCCGGGCACGCCCCTCGACGGGACGGCTCGGCTCGATCCGCTCGAACTCGTCCGCACGATCGCAGCCGCACGGCTGATGATGCCGTCGTCGGTGGTCCGGTTGTCGGCCGGGCGCAACGACATGACCGACGAGCTCCAGGCCCTTTGTCTCCATGCCGGGGCCAGCAGCGTCTTCCTCGGCGACAAGCTGCTGACCACCGACAACCCCGGCGAGGAGCACGACAACGCACTCTTCGACCGCCTCGACGTCGACTTCGCCACCCTCGACTGAGCTCGGACTCCTGATCTTCGTTGTTGATTCGCCAATTATTGGCGCGAGAACAACAAGGATCGTCAGAGGGCGTCGGCGGCGGCGACCATGGCTTCGGTGATCGACGTCAGGTCGTCGGGCGAGCTGACGTACGGCGGCATCGTGTAGAGCAGGCGGCCGAACGGGCGGAGCCACACCCCTCGGTCGAGGAGGAGCTTCTGGGTCGCTTCCATCGGAATCTCCTCGACGGTCTCGATCACGCCGATCGCCCCGAGCACCCGCACGTCCGCCACCGCGTCGAGGCCCGCCGCGGGCGCCAGCCCACGTTCGAGGTGGTCCTCGATGCCGGCCACCTCGGCTCGCCAGTCGCGTGCGCCCAGCAGGTCGATCGACGCGAGCGCCACGGCGGCCGCCAGCGGGTTGCCCATGAACGTCGGGCCGTGCATCAAGGCACCGGACTCGGCCGCGGTCACGCCGTCGGCGACCTGCGTCGTGCACAGCGTCGCCGCCATCGAGAGATAGCCCCCGGTGAGGGCCTTTCCGACACACATGATGTCGGGCGAGATCGCTGCATGATCGCACCCGAAGAACTCGCCCGACCGACCGAAGCCGGTGGCGATCTCGTCGGCGATCAGCAACACGTCGTGCTCGTCGCACAGCCGACGAACGGCGGCGAGGTACGCGGGAGCGTAGAAGCGCATGCCGCCGGCGCCCTGCACGACCGGCTCGAGGATCACGGCAGCGATCTCACCGTGGTGCGCTTCGAGCAAGGCTGCGAACTCGGCGATGTGGGCGGGAGCGAATGTCTCGCCGAAGGCGGGTTCGGGGGCGGGCGCGAAGAACTGCGCGGGGAGCACCCCCGCGAACATCGAGTGCATGCCGTTGACCGGGTCGCACACCGACATGCAGGCGAGCGTGTCGCCGTGATAGCCGTTTCGCACGGTGAGCAAGCGCGTCCGCTCGGGTCGCCCGACGCCTCGTGCGTACTGCAGCGCCATCTTGACGGCCACCTCGACCGACACCGAACCCGAATCGGCAAGGAACACGTGCTCGAGTCCGGCGGGGCTCAGATCGACCAGACGCTCGCACAGCTCGACCGCCCGCGGATGGGTGATCCCGCCGAACATGACATGAGCCACCTCACCGAGTTGCGACCGTACGGCCTCGTCGAGGACCGGGTGCCGATAGCCGTGGATCGCCGCCCACCACGACGACATGCCGTCGACGGCATCGCGTCCGTCGGCGAGCCGCAACCGCGTCCCCTCGGCGCCCACGACCGGCACCGGCGGCAACGACGCCGGCATCGCCGCGTACGGGTGCCAGACGCGGGAGCGATCGCGCGCGACGAGCTCAGCCGCCGGATCGATCATCGCGAGGTCCCGACACGCGCCGCCCTCAGGTCGCTCCTCCGTTGATCACGAGGCGGAGCCGGAGGTCCGGGTCGAGGTCGGGGTGATCGGTACGGGTGTGAGCGCCACGCGTCTCGGTGCGGGCCAGGGCGGCATCGCACAGCGCCATCGCCACCGTCGCCAGGTTGGCCAACTCGGCACCGGCCGGCGTGCGCACCTGGGCGGCGTCGACCCAGGTCTGAGCTGCGACTGCCTGCGCCTGTGGCAACGACTCGGCCGACCGGAGCACGCCTGCGTCGAGGGTCATCGCGAGCTGGAACTCGTGGCGCCGAGCTGCGATCGCCTCGTCGTCGAGGGTCTCGGTGGTCGGGACCGCGGAGATGTCAGCGCGTCGAACCGCACGACCACCGATCCCATCGGCGGCACCGAACACACTGCGCATCGCACCGGTGGCCTGGGCGCCGTTCTCGCCCGAGGCGATCGACTCGACCACCCGCGGACCGAACACCATCCCGTCGAGCAGCGAGTTGGATGCCAGGCGGTTGGCACCGTGCACGCCGTTGCAGCCGACTTCGCCGGCGATCCAGAGTCCGGGAAGCGAACTGGCACCGTTGAGGTCCGACACCACTCCACCGCACAGGTAGTGACACGCCGGTGCGATCGGTAGCAGGTCGGTGAGGGGGTCGAGCCCGAGCCGGCTGAGCTCGGCGTGGATCGTCGGGAACCGCGTCTCGAACCGCTCGAGGTGTCGGGCATCGAGGAAGAGGTGATCGACGCCGTGGGCCTGCATCCGAGCGGTCATCGCCCGGGACACCTCGTCGCGCGGCAGGAGCTCGTCGACGAAGCGGTCGCCGTTGTCGTCGCGGAGCAGGGCGCCGTGACCGCGCAACGCCTCCGACAGCAGAGGGCGGGGCATCTCGGGGTGATGCAGGGCCGTCGGGTGGAACTGGACGAACTCGACGTCGGCCACCGCCGCCCCGGCGCGGATTGCCATGGCGATGCCGTCGCCGGTCGACTCGACCGGATTGGTGGTGACCGCATAGAGCTGGCCGGCTCCACCGGTGGCCATCAGCACGTTGGCCGCCAACACCTCACGTACCCGTCCCTCGCCGTCGAGGTAGGACACCCCGACGCACCGCCCTCCCTCGACCAGCAGGTCGACGGCGTAGCTACGCTCGAGAATCGTGGCGGCCGTCGCCTCGACGGCTTCGACCAGTGCCCGCTCGACCTCGACGCCGGTGGCCGCTCCGCCGGCGTGGACGATCCGAGCCGTGCTGTGACCGCCTTCGCGGGCCTTCAGCAGCTTGCCGGTCTCGTCGCGGTCGAACGCGGCGCCCATGGCGATGAGCTCGTTCACCCGTCCCGGGCCTTCGTCGACCAGCACCCGAACGGCGTCGGCGTCGCACAACCCGGCACCGGCCTTGAGCGTGTCGGCCAGGTGCAGGTCGGTCGAATCGGGGTCGTCGCCGAGCACCGCTGCGACCCCACCCTGGGCCCACCGCGTCGTCGCCTGCTCGAGCTCGCCCTTGGTCAGCACCCCCGTGGTCAGCTCGTGCACCTCAGCGGCACGCACCGCAGCGGACAGCCCGGCGACGCCGGACCCGAGCACCAGCAGATCCAGGACCTCGCTCATCGCCCGGCACCGTATTCGTCAGAGCGTTGACTGCGGGGGTCGAGATCAGGTGCCATGCCCGGGCCGGCCCCGAAGAAGCTGCGGGGACAAGGCCGAGTGTCGCAGCTCCCCACCATTCCCGCTCTTGTCCCTCGTGCCTCGGGACTCATCGGTTCGGGTCACGCCCGAAGGGCGGCTCGTTCCGCGGCGCCACCTGTCCGCTCGGGCTCTACGCGTCGACTTCGACGTAGCGGTACGGCCCTGGCCGAGCGGCGGACTCTTCGGCCGCGATCAGTTCGGCGGTCACGTCGTCGACCGCCCGGTTGGCTGCGTCGACGTGCACGACCTTCGCGTCATGCGCGTCGAGTTCGGCCTCGTCGTAGTCGGCGTAGGTGATGACGATGACCCGATCACCAGGCTGGACCATGCGAGCGGCGGCGCCGTTCAGGCACACGTCGCCCGGACCGCCCGGGATCGCATAGGTCTCGAACCGGTTTCCGTTGTCGATGTCGAGCACGTGCACCTGTTCGTTCTCGACGATGTCGGCTCGGCTCATGAGATCGGTGTCGAGGGTGATCGACCCCACGTAGTGAAGATCGGCGTCGGTCACCGTGGCGCGGTGGATCTTGGACTTCATCATGCGTCGGCGCATCGGGGAGTCTCCTTTTCGTTGCGGTGCATGCCGTCGGGGACGGTCACGCCCAGGTTGTCGATGAGACGGGCCTTGCCGAAGCGTACGGCAGCCAACAGCCGCAGGTCGCCTCGGAGTCGGTCGGGAACGGAGAAGTCCGAAGCGTCGACGACGGCGAGATAATCGACAGCGCCGAGCGGCTCGGCCCCGGCAACCTCGGACATGGCGTCGCGAACCACGGCGGGATCGGTCGCTCCCGCGTGGACGACTTCGGAACCGGCCAGCAGCGCGCGGTGCACCACCGGTGCAGCCGAGCGCTCGGCAGGGGTCAGATACGCGTTTCGACTCGACATCGCCAGTCCGTCGGGCTCGCGGACGGTCGGCTCGCCGACGACCTCGACGGGCATCGAGAGATCGTCGACCATCCGCTTGATGACGGCGAGCTGCTGGAAGTCCTTCTCGCCGAAGTGGGCGCGGCAGGGTCCGACGATCGAGAAGAGCTTGGCCACCACGGTCGCCACACCGGCGAAGTGGGTCGGGCGGCTGACTCCCTCGAAGCCCTCGGACACCTCGCCGACGGTGACGGTGGTGACGACGGGTCGGGGGTACATCTCCTCACGGGAGGGCACGAAGAGGACGTCGACGCCGGCCCGGCCGGCGAGCGCGGTGTCGCCTTCGAGGTCGCGTGGATAGGCGCCAAGGTCTTCGTGCGCAGCGAACTGGAGCGGGTTCACGAAGATCGACGCGACGAGCAGGTCGGCGTTCGGACGGGCGGCCCGCATCAACGAGGCGTGGCCGTCGTGGAGATAGCCCATGGTCGGCACGAAGCCGACGATTCCGCCGCCCACCCGGATCTCGTCGGTGCGGGCTCGAAGCGCCGCGACGGTGTCGATGACCTGGGGTGAACTCACGATCTTGCCTCCGCCGATGCCCCAGATGCGAGCTTCCTCGCTTCGTTGGACATCACGTCGTAGGCAGTCCGTTCGGCCGGCTCGAGTGCATCGAGGTGGCGGGCCACCGTCGCCCAGTCGCCTCGGGCGACGGGGCCGGTCAGGGCCGCCCCGGGCCCGAGTTCGGCGACGTTGTCGACGGTCGCCCGAACCAGGTCGACGAAGGCCTCGAAGGGCACGCCCGCCTGGGCCGCGATCCGTTCGACCTGACCGAGCAGTGCGACAAGATGGTTCGATGCCACCACGGCGGCCGCGTGATAGGCCACACGATGCTCCTCGGCGACCTCGACGGACCGACCGCCCAGCGCCTCGACCACCTCACCCACAGCGGGATCGCCGGACACGGCGAACCATGCGCCGACGAGGCGCTGGCTGCCGACCTCCGGCTCGGGCATGGCCACGAGCGGGTGCAGCGACCCACGTCGGGGGTGGTGTCCGAGCGCATCGAGACCGAGCGAGCCGGCCAGGTGAATGACCACCGAGTCGGGATTCGGGTCGACTGCCGCCGCCACGCTCGCGATCACGGGATCGGGGGTCGCGATCACCAGGAGCCGGCATCCGGCGGCAGCGTCCGCGACCGGAGCGTCGCGACGAACCAGATCGACGGTCCACCCTGAGCGCTCGAGCGCGAGGCCGAGCGACCGCCCGGCCCGGCCGAGTCCGATGATGCGCGCCGAGTCGATCAACCGATGCGTCCTTTCGTCGATCCGGCCCTTTGGCGGGTGCCGGTCATGTCCACATGCAAGCAGCACCCCGAGGCGCTGGTCCATTCCCGCCGGCCTGGGTCATGGGTCGGTGTCAGCCGCCGGATTCCAGCTCGTCGAGTGCACCGATCGAGGACACCTCACCCAGCGCCTTCGAGCTCCAGCCCTCGGTCGCGAACTCGGGGGCCAGATCGATGAGCGGCACCATGACGAACCGCCGGTTCCACATGCGGGGATGGGGAATCGTGAGCTCGTCGTCGTCGATCGTCACCCCGTCCATCCACAGCACGTCGACGTCGAGCGTCCGGGGTCCCCATCGCTGCTCGCGTACCCGGTTCGCGGCAGCCTCGAGCCGGCGGCACACCGCCAGCAGCTCATGCCCGTCGAGGTCGGTCTCGAGCTCGACCACGAGATTGAGGAACGACCCTTGATCGTCGGGGCCGCCCATCGGCTCGGTCTCGTAGACCGGCGACACCCCGACCACGCCATCGAGTGACGCAACGGCGTCGCGCAGCAGGCCCAACCGATCGCCGAGGTTCGATCCGAGCCCCAGGAACGATCGGGTCATGGTCGAAAGATGCGGACGCCTGCCGTGCCGAGGTCGTGCGCGACCGGAGGTCGCAGCTTGCGGATCGCCACCTCGACCCCGGTGACGCGGGGATCACCGAGCGCCACCTCGGCGAGGCGAGCTGCCGCGGTCTCGAGCAGCACCGCCGGCTCGGTCAGCGCGGCCATGCACGCATCGGTGATCGCGCCGTAGTCGACCGTGTCGACGAGGTCGTCGGTGGCACCCGCCGAGCGCAGATCGACATCGAGCGCCAGGTCGATCTCGACCGGCTGTGGCGCGAGCTTCTCATGGTCGAGCACGCCGACCACGGCCATGGCACGCAGACCCTTCAGCTCGATGCGATCGGCTCGGATCCCGGTCATCGCGAGCACATCACCGTTCGGCAGCGAGCTCGCCCGCGACGGTGACGAGCTCACGGCCCTCGGGGCCGAGTTGGCGGTGCAGCAGCCGCTCGACCGCCGTCACCACACGCGGCTGCTCCTTGATGAGGCCGGTCCATGCCAGGTAGCCGGCGACGACACCTGCGACGATATCGCCGAGTTCGTCGCGGTGGATGAGGATCCTGCCATCGCCCTCGGTCAGCTCGTCGATCCTCGGATAGAGATCGCGGAGGACCTCGACAGGATCGTCGGCAGGCCCGAACGGCCGGTGGAGCCACGCCACTCCGTGCTCGTCATAGTTGTGCAGGTTGTGGGGAGACGGAATGAGCGAGACCACTCGGGTGAATCCCTGCTCGCGGATCCAGATGATCTCCTCCTGCCGTCGGACCCGTCGGTGGTTCTGTCCGTAGCCGCCTGGTCGTTCGCAGACCGCGAGCTTGTCCTGGATGACCCACGCGAAGTTCCGCGGCTTGATGCCCTGCGCCCACTTGCCCTTCATCGCCATGACCACTTTCCTTCTCGTGTCGATCTGATCGTTCTGTTCATGCCGCGTCGCCGCGGATGTCGCCGGCGACGACCCGCGTCGCGAACACGGTGTCGCGCACGTCGTGGACCCGTACCATCCGAACCCCCATCGACATCGCGTGGACTGCGGTCGCGACCGAAGCCTCGACGCGGTCGTCGACCCGCGTAGGCGTGTCGAGTCCGTCGCTTCGCCCGGTCACGTCGCCGAGGAATCCCTTGCGGCTCGTGCCCACCACCACCGGCGTTCCGCCCTGGACCAAACGGTCGAGGTGCGCAAGCAGCCGCCAGTTGTGGGCGAAGGTCTTGCCGAA
This sequence comes from Acidimicrobiales bacterium, assembly GCA_035529695.1. Lineage (GTDB taxonomy): Bacteria > Actinomycetota > Acidimicrobiia > Acidimicrobiales > Salinilacustritrichaceae > DATKWD01. The sequence continues at coordinate 12,993 of DATKWD010000101.1, forward strand.
TCCGATTCCCGGGTCGACCCAGACCTCGTCGACACCAGCCGCCCGCCCGGCCTCGGCTCGCTCGGCGAGGAAGTCGGCCACCTCGGCAACGACGTCGTCGTAGGTGGGTGCTCGCTGCATCGACCCCGGTTCGCCCTGCATGTGCATCGCGATCCAGCCCATGCCGGTGTCGGCGGCGACCTCGTGGAGCGTGGCTGACACGTCGTTGAGAAGGCTGGCGCCTGCCGCAGCCGCAGCTCTCGCCACCTCCTCGTGGCGGGTGTCGACGGAAACCCGGACCTCGGCGCTGAGCGCCTCGATGACCGGGATCACCCGATCGATCTCGACCGAGCGTTCGACCTCGACCGCGCCCGGTCGCGTGGATTCGCCGCCGACGTCGATCACGTCGGCTCCCTCTGCCACCAGTCGGCGCGCGTGAGCCACCGCGGCATCGTGGTCGAGCCATCGACCACCGTCGGAGAAGGAATCTGGCGTCACGTTCACGACGCCCATCACGAGGGGGAACACGACGGGCGAGTGTAGGTGCAAGGCGCTGCACGAAGGTGATACACAATGGCCGAAAGTGGCTGTGATGATGCCACGATCACGCGAGAAACTCCTCGCGACTCCCTCTGGCTGTCAGCCGCCGTGGCCGATGAGCCGCATGGCCTCGGACCTCGTGGCTGCGTTGTCACGAAAGAGGCCCCGAACGGCCGAGGTCACGGTGACCGCGCCGGGCTTCTTGACCCCGCGCATGGACATGCACAGGTGCTCGGCCTCGAGCACCACCAGCACGCCTCGCGGTGCCAGGCCGGACTCGATCGCATCGGCGATCTGCACGGTCATCCGCTCTTGCACCTGTGGCCGCTTCGCGAACGTGTCGACCACCCTCGCCAGCTTGGACAGTCCGGTGATCCGGCCATCCTTGCCGGGGATGTAGCCGACGTGCGCCTGCCCCATGAAGGGCACGAGGTGGTGCTCGCACGCCGAGGCGAAGGGGATGTCACGCACCAGCACCATCTCGTCGTGCTCGGCCTCGAAGGTCGTCTCGAGGTGGGCGACCGCCGACTCCCCGAGCCCGCCGAAGATCTCGGCATACATTCGAGCGACGCGAGCCGGTGTCTTCTGGAGTCCGTCGCGGTCGGGGTCCTCACCAATCGCTTCGAGGATCTCCCGTACTGCCGCTTCGATGCGAGCATGATCGACCAAGGTCATGAGCGGGCGGTCACGAACTGGAAGGTCGGGGCCGCAGACCCAGCCGACGCCACCATCGCACGGGCTCGCCTTGGTCGGCGCCCGACACCACGGCATTCACTGGCACGCGGGCCGCCTCGGGCTCGGGATCGACGGGTACGAACTCGGGGTCAGAAGGCACCGAGACGTCGCCAGGCGGCGGGTTCCACGGATCGATTCCAGCCCAGACGGACTCGAGCTCGTCGTTGTCGAGCGTCTCGTGCTCGATCAGTGTGGTCGCGAGGAGATCGAGGGTGGCCCGATGGGTGGTCAGGATCGCCCGGGCGGTCTCGTGCGCCTCCTCGATGAAGCGATCGATCTCGCCGTCGATGACCGCGGCGATCTCGTCGGAGTAGTTCGCCTCGTGCCCGTATTCCTTGCCGAGAAACACTTCAGAGCTGCCCGAACCGAGCTGTCTCGGCCCCACCAGATCACTCATGCCGTACTGCATCACCATCGCGCGGGCGATCTCGGTGACCTGCTCGATGTCGTTGGCCGCACCGGTCGTGATCTCGCCGAAGACGACCTCCTCGGCCGTGCGGCCACCGAGTGCACTGGCCATCTTGGCCTCGAGTTCGGCGGTGGTGTGGGTGTTGCGATCCTCTGGCAGGAACCAGGTGAGGCCCAGAGCCCGCCCGCGGGCCACGATCGAGACCTTGTGGACCTTGTCGCCGTCGGGCAGGACGTGGCCGACGAGCGCATGACCGGCCTCATGGAAGGCGATGAGATGCTTCTCCTTCTCGGTCATCACCCGGCTGCGGCGTTCAGGACCTGCGATGACCCGATCGATCGCCTCGGTCAGATCGGACATGTCGATGTGCACGTGACCCCGACGGGCGCCGAGCAACGCGGCCTCGTTCATCAGGTTGGCGAGATCGGCACCGGTGAATCCGGGCGTCCGCTTGGCGAGCACCTCGAGATCGATCTCCTCGATGATCGGCTTGCCTTTCGCATGCACGGCGAGGATCGCCTTGCGACCCTCGAGATCCGGGTGGTCGACCACGATCTGACGGTCGAAACGGCCAGGTCTGAGGAGCGCGGGGTCGAGGATGTCGGGTCGGTTGGTGGCTGCGATGAGGATGACCCCGGCCCGTGCATCGAAGCCATCCATCTCGACCAGGAGCTGGTTGAGGGTCTGCTCGCGTTCGTCGTGTCCTCCGCCCAACCCCGCGCCTCGGTGCCGGCCGACGGCGTCGATCTCGTCGACGAAGATGATCGAAGGTGCCTGCGCCTTGGCCTGTTCGAACAAGTCACGTACTCGGCTGGCGCCGACGCCGACGAACATCTCGACGAAGTCCGAACCCGAGATCGAGAAGAACGGCGCCCCGGCTTCGCCCGCCACTGCCCGAGCGAGGAGCGTCTTGCCGGTCCCGGGCGGCCCGAAGAGCAGCACGCCCTTGGGGATCTTCGCTCCGATGGCGTGGAACTTCGCAGGATTCTGGAGGAAGTCCTTGATCTCGGTCAGTTCCTCGATCGCCTCATCGCAGCCGGCCACGTCGTCAAAGGTGACCTTGGTCTCGGTTCCGTCGATCTGGCGGGCCTTGGCCTTGCCGAACTGCATGACGCGGCTCCCGCCGCCCTGCATCGAGTTGATGAAGAAGAAGAAGATGCCGACCAACAGAAGGATCGGGAGCAGGCTGAAGAGCAGCGAGACCCAGATCGACTCGGCCTGCTGGTCGACTTCGACCTCGATCGACGGCTCGGCTTCTCCGAGGCGGATCGTCAACTCGTCGGCCAACTCGTCGGGGAACGAGACCTTGTACTTGGTGCCGTCGACGAGTTCGCCGACGACCGCAGAATCACGATCCTTGATCTCCGCGGTCGAGACCCGACCGTCGTCGATGGCCGCGTTGAACTCGGTGAGGCTGAGCTTCTCGGGGCCGTCGTCGCCCCCCACGAACTGCGACGCGAAGATCAGTGCCAGCGCAGCCAGTGCGCCGTAGAGCACGGCAGGGCGTCGCAGGACGCGCTTCATCGAGCATCTCCGCTCGGACAAGAACGCGCCGGGTGACACCTCATGAGTTCGCTCAACCTACTCGGGCGACCCGAAATTTCATGAGTCACCACGGACCACCGGTTCGGGCCCTACCCGTCGTAGACCGCAACGTACGGGAGGTTGCGGTAGCGCTCGGCGAGATCGAGGCCATAACCGACGATGAAGGCCGGCGGGATCTCGAAGCCGACGTACTTGAGATCCTGCTCGACCTTCTGGTGGCCCTCGCGCAGAAACAGTGCGCAGACTTCGAGCGACGCCGGATCACGACCTTCGAGAGTCTTGCGGAGGTACTTCAACGTGAGCCCCGAGTCGACGATGTCCTCGACCACGATGACGTCGCGTCCTGCGAGGTCGATGTCGAGGTCCTTGACGATGCGCACGACCCCGCTGCTGCGCGTGCTGTTGCCGTAGCTGGACACCGCCATGAAGTCCATCTCGAGGGGGAGGTCGATCGCACGGCACAGATCACTCATGAAGATCACGGCGCCCTTGAGCACGCAGACGAGCAGCGGGGTGCGGCCGGCGTAATCGCGGGTGATGTCGGCTCCGAGTTCGACGATTCTCGTCCGGATCGCCTCGGCAGCGACCAACGTGCCGGTGATCGGTCCGTCGGCGACTCCGGTGACGGCTGCGACCGCGTCGTTCCCCTCGTCGAACCCAGCTGGCACCTGCCCGAACCTAGCTGGGCGAGGCACCTCGATCGTCACCCGGGACCAGCGTCAGACGTTGCCGGCGACGCTCGACGCGACGCCCGCCACCGACATCGGTCGCCCGTGCCTCGAGACGTGCGACCGCGAGGATGCGATCGACGGTTGCCGCGTCCGGCGGATGCAGATCAGGATGGTCGTTGGTCAGCCACCGTCGCACCGCTCGCCGTGCGAGCGGTGCAGGCGCGTCGTTCAGCGCTCGTGCGTCGGTGGGGTCGATCGCCAGACTGCATTCGTCGAGAAACCGTTCGTCTCGCCGAGCGTGCTCGGCGAACCTCGCCAGCAACGGCACCGCATCGCGATCGGCAACGTCGGACAACAACGGCATCACCTCGTTCCGAATCCGGTTTCGGGTGAACCGTGTCGACTGGTTGGTCGGATCGACGACCGGCACGATGTCGAGCGCCGCGCACAGCGCATGGGTGTCGGCCCGCCGCAACCCGAGCAGCGGATGCGTACGACCACTGATGCCCGAGACCCCTGCGAGCCCGCTGCCCCGGACGAGGTGCCAGAGCACGGTCTCGGCATGATCATCGAGCGTGTGTCCGGTGAGGGCGCCTTCGCCGACGACCACTCGGCGTGCGTCGCGGCACCGCTCTTCGAGGCCCGGCCCCTCGCCGACGTCGATGCGCTCGGCCCGAAACCGGCAACCGAATCGCCCGGCCAGCGCCTCGACGAACGCCGCCTCGTCGGCGCCGCCCGGCCGAAGGCCGTGATCGACGTGGACAGCCTCGACGTCGAGCCCGTGGGCAGCAGCCAGCACGAGGAGCGCTGACGAATCAGCGCCACCGCTCACCGCACACACCACCGGGAGCGGTCGGCCCGACGTCCCCGGAGTGGCGGGGAACAAGCAGCGGGTCAGCAGGTTCGCGAGCAAGGTCGCTCCGTCATCTGCCCTCGTCGGCATCGTCGAGAAGTCTCCGGTCATCGTCACGAGCGAAGCTTGTCGGTGCGGATCAGGTGCAGCAACGAAGGCACCGACCCGGTGTCGAGCTTGCGACTGATGCGGCGGAGGCTGGCATAGACGTTCGAACGACTGACCTCGAGCATCGATGCCGCGGCTGCGACCGACGGAGCCTGCCTGAGCGCCTCCACCAGGACGCGTTGCTTGTCGGTCAGCCCGGTGAGATCGAGGTCGGTCGTCACCGTCGCCGGCTCGGCCGGCAACCGATCGGCCCGCTCGAGCCTCGTGAGCCGGGGCCCGCGCTCGACGGCAGGGCCGTCGCCGCGCTCCTGCTTGGCAAGTCGCTCGAGCGCGACGGACCGTGACCGACGGCGCTGGTCGATCTCGGACCCGTCTCCCAGCACATCCATCACCGCCGTGCGGAGCCGATCGGGATCGATGGGCTTCACCAGATGGCGGACCGCACCTTCGATCCCGGCGCGGATCTCGTCGGCTTCGGATCGGGCCGCGCTGGTGACCAGCACGAACACCTGCGAGATCGCCGGATCGTCGTCGGACTTGAGCTGCTCGATCACGCCCCATCCATCGAGGCCCGAGAGATCGAGGTCGCAGACGATCATCAGTGGATGCGAAGCACGCACCGCGTTCATGGCGTCGACGCCGTCGGGGGCACTCGACACCCGGTGTCGGTCCTGCTCGAGGGCGCGGACGTGCCGTGCGCGAACGTCAGGGTCGCCGTCGACGACGAGGATCGAAGCCACTGCTCTCGCTCAGGTCACCAGTTCTTCAGACAGCGCCGCTCGCTCGATCCATTCGTGCGGCTCGCGGATCTCCTCGAGGGTCGGGAGCCACTGCGGTCCTTGCCACACGGCGTCGATGCCGCGGGGCCCGCGGGCGGCCTCGACGGCGGCGATGAAGGTCTCGCCTTGCTCGTACTGGTTGAGCTTGGCCTCGAGACCGACGAGTCGCTGGATCAGCTTGGCGACCCCGGTCGCCTGGTTGCGCCGCTCTCGGAGGACCCGGGAGAACCGCTCGGCGTGCAGCACGTGTCCGACGCCGGCGCGGTCCATCGTGACGTCTCCGTGGCCCTCGAGCAGCGACATCAGTCCGCCGACCTTCTGGATGGCTGCACGCTGGTCCTCGCTGGCGAGCAGGGTGACGACTCCACCGTCTTCGAGAGGTGATCGACCCGATCGGACGTCTTCGAGCACCCGGAGCAGCGCGTCGACGAACCGGCGGGGATCGGGGTCGATGCTCGACAGTGTCTTGTCGATGAGGGACAGGTAGTGCTCTCGCATCCAGGGCACACCCGTGAACTGTGCGCGGTGTGTCACCTCGTGCAGCGCGAGCCACAGCCGGAAGTCGCGAGGCGGGAACGCGAACCGCTTCTCGAGGGCCAGGACGTTGGGCCCCACGTAGTAGACGACGTCCTGCTCGGCGACGTCCTCGTCGTCGACGACGAGCATGTCGTACTGGCCGAGCACTCGGCCCGACATCCAGCCCAGCAGCATGCCGACCTCGAGGCCGGCGGCCCGTCGAGCGATGGGTGCGAGTCCGCCTGACGGCAGGCGTTCGGCCAGCTTGTCGGTGACCGGACGGAGAAGCCGCTGGAAGCTGGCGACGTTGGCCCTGATCCAGCCGGCCCGGTCGGTGAGCCGGGCACGCGCCGGACCATCGAGCGAGCGCAGTCCGGTCTCTGCGGCGACCAGGTCCTCGGCCAGCGCGGTGAGCTCGGCGAAGTCGGGCGCCAACGAGTCGTAGTGGTACGACCCGCTGAACGGCTCGCGACCCGACACCCGGACCGCGACCCGCTCCGCGAGGTCCCAGTCGACGGGGTCAGCCATGGCTTGGCGTCAGCGCTCGTCGGGGTAGCGGGGAGACACGACCTTCTTGAGGTAGCCGCCGACGGTGGCGACCGTCACGACGACAGCGAGCGCGACGATCGACACGCCGATCCAGTAGTGCCAGACGACTGCGAGCATGATTGCGAGGATAGATCGTCAGCACCAGCCACCCCGACATCGGTGCGGTCAGTCGGCGGTGGGTGCGGTGGAATGGCCGATCGCATCGGCGATCTTCATCCGCAGCGACGCCGGGACCCGTTCCTGACACTTCGCGTGCACGACCTCTTTGAGCTCGGCCTCGAAGTCATAGGCCTCGAAGCACGGCGGACACTGCTCGAGGTGGTACTGCACGGCCGACCGCTTCTCGTCGGTCATCTCGCCGTCGAGGAAGTGGTAGAGCTCGTGGAGGGCGTCGGAGCAGTCTTTGTCAGCCATGGGATCGGGATTCAACCAGTGGGTTCGGAAGCCGGTGAGGCCGCCTCGTCAGGGTCGTCGACCAAGCCTCGGCGGCGTGCGAACTCGTACAACCGTTGCTGAAGGCCTTTTCTTCCCCGATGCAGCCGGCTCATCACGGTACCGATCGGCACGTCGAGGATCTCGGCGATCTCCTTGTAGGAGAACCCCTCGACATCAGCGAGCATCACGGCCATCCGGAACTGCTCGGGGAGATCTTCGAGCGCATCCTTGACCTCGGCCTCGGCGAACAGATCCATCAGTTCGTCCTCGGCGCTCCTGCCCATGCGGGCGGCCTCGAGGCCCCCCATGCGGCGGTAGAGGTACAGGTCCTCGACCTCGTCGAGCTCGGACTCGTCGGGGCGACGTTTCTTGGCGCGGTAGGTGTTGATGTAGGTGTTGGTGAGGATCCGGAAGAGCCAGGCCTTGAGATTCGTGCCCTCCTGGAACCCCCCGAACCCGCGATAGCCCTTGAGGTAGGTCTCCTGCACGAGGTCCTCGGCGTCGGCCGGATTCCGCGTCATCCTCATCGCGCCGGCGTACAGCGAGTCCATGAGCGGCATCGCCTGCTCGGAGAAGGTCGCCTGATCTGCCATCGGCAGCCGAACCTAACCCGCCTCGTGCCGGGGTGCGAACACGTCGGAGGTCAAGCGTGGCTGCGTCCGCCGCCCGAGCGGAGCTCTCTGTCCGGACAGCACCTTCGGCTGCGCCTCACAGGCTCAGATCGACCTTCCAGGAGTGGCCGCAGCCCGGGCAGCGTTGCTCGCGGGCGACGCCGCTCAGGTCGATGACATCGAGGTCGCTCGGGCCACCGCAGCGAGGACATGGCACCGCCGCGGGGACTCGGCTCGGGTGCGCCAGTCGCTTCAGTCGGCTGACGGCGGCATCGGGGGTGAGGTCGACCACGATCTCGGGATCAGCAGAGGCGGACTCGGCTCGCGCGCCCCGATCGGAATCGTCTCGACGAAAGCTCGCCATCGTGCCCTCCTCCCACCGACGATGCTCAGAAGGCTACTGATGGACCGACGCCGGGTGCGAGAACCCGCTTGGCGCTGACGCTCGAAATGGCTCGATGGCCCACGCGGTCCGGAGCCGAGCGCCTTCAGTGGATCACGCGGCGGTGAGACAGGCGCCACATCTGCTTGGCGGACGCGCGACGCCGACTTAGGGTCCGCACGTGACGCCGGTCGAAGGAGAGGTCGTGGTGGCATCAGTTCGCATCGCGACGAAGAGCGGCCGCATCCGACTGATCGCCGAGGACCGCGACGACATCGAGGTCGACGGCCGCGCCACCGTCGTCACCGACGACGGACGAACCACGGTCGAAACGACTGGCAACGCTCTCGAAGTCCGGGTTCCGATCGGCTGCGATGTGGTTGCCGGAACGGTGTCGGGCAAGGTCGAGACCAAAGGGCCGCTCGGCGGGGTCGCCATCGTGACCGAGTCCGGCAGGGTGACCGTCGAGCAGGCATCGTCAGCCGATGTCCGCACGGCGAGCGCACGCATCGAGGTCGGTCGCATCGGCGGCGAGTTCCGTGCCCACACCAACAGCGGGCGCATCACCGCCGAGGCCAGCGGAGCGTCCGATGTCTCGACGGCGAGTGGGCGCATCACGCTGTCGGAAGTGTCGGGCCGCGTCCGCGCCAACTGCACCAGCGGACGGATCGAGGTTCGCCTCGTCGGCGCACACGACGTCGAGGCCGAAACGGTGTCAGGCCGAGTGACGATCGAGCTGCCACCTGGGACGCGGCCCCATCTCCCTGATGACCCAGCCGAGGCCCGACCTCCTGACTGCGACTGCACCATCATCGCCCGATCGGTGAGCGGCCGGGTCAGCGTCACCTGACCATGCCCACGAGCGAGGCCGAACTGGACGTGCGCGTCGGCACCATCATGTTCACCGACCTGGTCGGTTTCACCGAGTACAACGATTCGGTGGGCGATGCCGCTGCGCTGGCCGTGCTCGATCGCCAGGTCTCGATCCTCGGAGCCCTCCTGGACGGGCACGCTGATGGAAGGCTCGTCAAGGAGATCGGCGACGGCCTGATGGTGTGGTTCGCCGAGGCAGCGAACGGCGTCGTCTGCGCGATCGCCTTTCTCGCGGCGATCAACGAGGCACGGCGGGTCAGTGCGTTTCCCCTCGCCATGCGGGTGGGGGTCCATCATGGCGAGGCCATCGCGCGAGGAGACGACCTGGTCGGTCGGACGGTCAACATCGCGTCGCGTGTGGCCGACTTGGCCGGTCCCGGCGAGCTCCTCGTGTCCGAAGACGCGCTCAGGGCGTGTGCGGACCGGCAACCCGAGGTCCGACTGCAGCCCGTCGGCCCTGCCTCGGTGCGCGGGGTCGAGGAGCCGATCTGGCTCCACCGTTTCGCCAGCTGATCCGGTTCGGGTGCAGGGACCGCGGGCCGTGGCCGTGACCGGGCTCGTCCGGTCACTCGAAATCCACGACTATGGTCGGGGTCGTTCGACGAACAAGAGGAGACTCCCTTGAAACTGAAGATTCCGCTCTCGGTGTTGTTGCTGGCACTGATCGTCGCGTACCTGCTCGGGACCGACAGCGGCCGCGGCCAACGCGACATGATCCTGGCGAAGATCGGTCGCGGTCCTGCGCCTGCACCCGAGGGTGAGGCCACCGTCGCCGCCTGAGCGTTCAGCGGGTCGTCCTCGGTCGAACGTGATCCGGTCCTGCTGGCGCGTACTTGACTACTTAGGGTAGTGTGTTCCCTACACTAAGTAGTGACAGGACGAGGAGGACGAGATGCGGTGGATGCTGGTGGTGGTGCTCGTGACCAGCGGGCTGGTCGTCTCGACGGCGAGTCCGGCTGCCGGGGCCGAGATGAGCCCCGGGTGCCAGGCAGTGAACGAGATCGGAACCCTCACCCCTCCCTCATCATCAATCCCCGACTACGTCATCGTGACCGAGTCCTGGTTCACCGCCGGCGAGGTCGCCACCATCGCCTTCACGGGCGACTCCGGGTCTGGCTGGCTGTCGATCGCTGATGCCGACGGGGAATTCGGGCACCCTTTCCAGACCACGAAGACCACACCGTCCGCGCTGAGCCACACCTTCGATGGTTCCGAGACGGGTGCGTTCGTCTTCGCGGTCGAATCGCGTGCCGAAGTGACGTGCGGAGTGGCGGTCTCCGATGACGACGGGGACGGTGTCCTCGACGATGACGACATGTGTGCCGACACCGACCTCGCGACTGACATCGCACCCTCTGGTCAGAGGCGACATCGCCTGTGGTCCGATGCGACGGGGCACTTCGTGTTCGGCGACGGCACCGATTCGGGCACCATGCTGGCAGACACGGCTGGATGCTCGGCACGCCAGGTGATCGAGGCCGCATCGCTGGGCAACGGCCATTCCAAGCACGGCATCAGCAAGGGAGCCCTGGCAGCACACGTCGCACGTCACGACAGCCCCTGAGCCGGAGCGCCGAGGAGGCGGGACGCTCGTGGAGTGGCCTGTTGGGGCTGACGGGTGCCGTTGCGGACGGTCAGTCGCGCGAGACCTCGATGACCTCAGGGTCGGGCTGGAGAGCCCGCTCGAACTCGCCGATCCTCACGAGTCGGGCCCGGACGTCGTGTACGGCTCGACCGTGCGAAGCAGCGATCGCATCGAGCGAGCAACCTCGGCGGAACTCGACGCGGAGCGCGCGCTCTTCGGCTCGTGTCCACGAATCGAGAGAATGAACTGATGACGCCATCGCAACCCTCCAGGTGCGTGCAGCACCCGGACCTTCGGCTGGACCGCTGCCGAAGTTGAGGAAGATGGTGCGTTCAGCCCACCAGTTGTGCCACGCCGATACCGAAGCCGTCGATGTTCTGGGGACGATTCGTGGTCTGCCACCCCGGAAGACGCACCCAGATGCGAACGGCGCCCGTTGCCCACGGTGGCAGGGGCCGTCTCAGGTCGACAGCGCGGCCGGGCGTTCAGCCGGATCCTTGTTGATCGGAGAGGTCCAGACATCACCGGGGAGATCCGTGCCGATCACCAGCCGAGTGCGCGTGCCCGCGAGGCTGCGGTGCAGCCAACCGGCGGGCGCTTGAAGCCGGCAACCCGGTCCGGTCTTGGTCACGCTTCCGTGCTCGTCGGCGAACGCTCCGGTCCCGGAGATCACCCAGGTGACCGCGGCGAACTCGTGCCAGTGCAGGCTCTCGTCCTCGTCATGGACGTCGTCGAACGCCAAGCCGTGCAACCCCATGGCCGCGACTGCCTCGAGGGCCTCCGATTCGGTGATCGATTCCCCGGTCGTGAACTCGTACTCCATGGCCTGCCTTCCCTTCGCTGGTGCCGCTGACGGCCCGGGATCCGGTCGGAGCCCTTCCGTCGGTCAGTCTCGCACCTCCGACTCCGCCGTACATCACGAAAGATCGCTGCTCAACGCGTCCGCAGGTTGCCCGTGATCCCCGTCCGGTAGAGCTCGTCGTAGTGGACCCACTCTGGTTCGCACTCGACAAGGGCGCGTAGCTTCTCGGCCCAGCGCACGGTCTCTTCACGTTGATTGTTGCGTTCGGCCTCGTCGGCGGCACTCAGATCGCCGTCCACTTCAGCGAATTCGGCGAGAATCAGGTACTCGCCCGGTTGGTCGCGGTCGGCGAGAAGCCTGGTTCCGATGTAGCCCATCACCTCTGATTTGGACTGCGCGGCGTCCCATTCGGCGAGCAACCCGAGAAGAGCCTCGGAGTCATCGCATCTGACCCGTATCCCCTGTGCGAACCTCATGTGGCTGACTCCTTTGTCGGCGGGTGGGCATCAATTCGATGCGCCGAGCGAGGCGGCGTACTTCTGCTGATTCATCGACATCCCCGCCACATCGAACAACCCTGGTGATCCAGCCACGACCGCACGCTCGGACTTCGGCTCGAAGCCCAGTTCCGACCGGACGTCGCCGATCGGCCTGTCGGCCAGATCGTGGTAGTCGAGCTCGAGAAGGTCCGTGCGGAGCCGGTCGCACAACACCTGACCACGGCGCAACGCGTCCGCGAGCCGAGCGTGCATGTCGGGGCTTTCGAGCCGACGCTCTGCCAGGTCACCGGAGAAGAATCCGGCATCGGCGACGTAGCCGGTCTCGAACAAGCCGACCAGGGTGGCGAGCCAGGCGAAGCCCTTCGGGTCGGGGTCGGCACGACCGATCAGCGAGAACACCTCGATCTCGCCGTTGAGGTTGGTGCCGTAATCGGCGATCACATGAACGAAGTCGTGCTGGGCGAGGTAGGCGGACGCCCCGCCGTTCGTCCCGGGAAGGCCGAACCCTCGACCCCGATACATGTCCCACACCCCCCGCCCGAGGGTGCCCGGAGCAAGGTGCTCGAATCGGGCCCAGGACTCGGCGAGGGGCGCATCCTCGACGCCCGCGGCGAGCTGATGCTCCAGCTTCACCGTCGTCTTGAGCTGGTCCATCCGCGCCATTTCCCAATGCTCCGCGAACCCGCTCTGGTGGAGGTCGAGCCACGCCAGGCCGAAACCTCCCTGCGCGTAGCGACGGGCAATTCGAACGAACTGGTCATCGATCGCCATCGCCTGGGCGTATTTGGCCACCCGGCGGGCAACGTCGGGAGGGATCGGTCGGAGAACCAGCTCTCCCAGCACCATGTGGTGCACGACACGCTGACGGAACTCCTCTGAACGCGTCTGCAGCGCCGCGGCCAGCTCGTCGGGAGCGAGCGGATCGAGCGAGCGAAGATCGGCCCGCACGTCGAGGAGCGCTTCGAAGACCGCCCCCATCAGGCTGACTTGAACCTGCTCCAGACCCGTCTCGGGCGAAATGGCAGTTGCGACGCCACGGGCGATCAGCGTCGCTTCCTCTGGAGAGAGGAAGGAACGGTCCAAGCCTTCACTGCGCACCGAATCGCGCCCCCGGAACTGATCTGGTCAAGTCCGATGAGGCTAGTTGACGCGGTGTGCCGGCGGGTCGACGAACCGGAGGTGGTGATCGGCTGGCCAGCGCGATGGGAACTCGCTTTCGATTCCTTCCTCGTTCCCTTCATCGGATTCCTCATCGCCCCGTGGACCACGCTTGCCTACGTGGTCGTGGCGCCGTCGGGCGTCCGCGGCTTCGACTACGTCCTGCTCGGCCTGGCGGTCCTGGTGGACATCCTTGCGCTCGGAGGAAGCGGGAGCAGCGGACGCGACTATCAGGCACGACGACGGATGGAACCTGCGTACTGATCAGCTTCTGACTCGAGTCGTCCTCGCGCAGAAGCCGTCGAGGGAACTCAACCGCCAGAGGCGGAACTCAGGCTTGAGTGATGTCGCGGCCGTGTGCAGTGAGCGCCCAGATCACCGCAATGCAGATTGCGATGACGATGATCGACCACACCGGGAAGTAAGGGAGCCACGCGAAGTTGACAACCGCGGCGATCGCGGCGATCGCGACGCCGACGGTACGCGCAGCCACGTTCCCCGTGAAGATCCCGAATCCCGACATCACCAGGATGATCCCGAGGATCATGTGGATCCAACCCCAAGCGGTGACGTCGAACTCGAAGACCCACTCCTGACCCACGACGTAGAACTTGTCGTCGATCACCGCGACGAGGCCCTGGATGAAGTTCATCGCTCCGATGATGACCAGCATGATCCCTGCGAATCCCGCCCAACCGACCGCCCAGCCGCTGTAGCTCGTCGTCTCCGTCTGCATCTCAGATGCCATTGCAGATCTCCCCTGTCTCGTCTCACAGCCACCCTCTGGTGACGCTCGCCACACTACGAAGAACCGCGAGCCGGACGAGGGATTCTCCGCATCGCAGTGCACACGTTCCGCTTCCGACGCCAAGGAGCCGACGCCGCCGCGACCCTCCTTGCGCACTTCGACCCCGGCGCGTAGCCGACGCACGGCCGATCCGCTGCGGACCGGCGACACCGACGACTCGATCCGATCGCATCCGTAGGGGCTGCTGACCGGTGTTGGTGATCGACGAGTACTTGGCCGTGTCCGGGTGCTCGTCGGCGCGCCGCCGGCCGAGTTCGACCCGGACGAGAGGCTGGCGCTCCCTGCCGACCGCCACTACCGACTCCTCCAGCGCATCCACGCACCTGGTTCGGGCCAGCTGTCGGCCCTCCTTGCAGATTCGGACCTGAACGCCATCGGGCGTCCGCATCCTGAAGTGTTCGAGGTTCTCGACCCCCGGCCGCTGCTCGACGAGGCGGCGGCCATCGGCGCGGCATACCGATCGGCCGGGCTGCTCGTCGGAGAGACACTCGCCGCGGGCTGGTCCACGGCCGTCGCCTCGATTTCGGGACCGACCGCAACGTCGGAGCGGGGCCGGGCGCAAGGTGTCACACTTCGTGGTGAGAACCACCCGCCGTCGGACCTTCCGCCTCCGGACCCTTAGATTCGAGGCCATCATGACGAACACAGTGATCGATGAGATCGCTGACGGGATCTACCGTCTGTCCACCTTCGACCCCGATGTCGGCCCAACGGGATTCACCTTCAACCAATTCCTGATCGACGATGACGAGCCGTTGCTGTTTCACACCGGGCAACGGATGCTGTTCGACTCAGTCTGCGAAGCGATCTCCACCGTCGTCCCAGTCGAGACACTCCGATGGATCACGTTCGGCCACGTCGAAGCCGATGAGTGCGGTTCAATGAACCAGTTCCTCGCCGCAGCGCCTCGTGCGGAGGTGGCGCACGGTGGCCTCGGCTGCATGGTGTCACTCAACGATCTCGCCGACCGCCCTCCCGTCCCGCTCGCCGATGGCCAAGTCCTCGAACTCGGCCGGCATCGAGTGCGACACATCGACACGCCACACGTGCCCCACGGCTGGGAAGCCCGCGTGCTGTTCGACGAGACAACCAAAACGCTCTTCTGCGGTGATCTCTTCGCCCAACTCGGTCAGGGGCCCCCACTCACCTCGAACGACGTCCTCGCTGCAGCCTCAGAGGCCGAGGACACCTTCGGCGCCAGTTGCATCACCCCAACCAGTGCACCGACAATCCGGTCCCTCGCCGACCTCAACCCCAACACCCTCGCCGTGATGCACGGCTCAAGCGTGACCGGCGACTGCAAGAACGCACTCCTGGGATTGGCCGACGACTACGAGCGCCGACTTCTCAGCACAACCGGAGCCTGAGTCAAGCACACGGCCCCACCAGGTAACCGCGCCGCACCCACCCGAGTCTCAAACCAGACAACCACCGAGAA
>DATKWD010000102.1:0-43270 GCA_035529695.1 Acidimicrobiales bacterium
GGCTTCAGTTGGCTCGGCCGCACGGTCCGGCGCCGACGACCCACCCACGCGTGCGAGCACAGTGCCGACGTCAACCGTTTCGCCCTCCGCGATCAGGATCTCGGTGACGGTGCCGGACACGGGACTCGGGACCTCCGAGTCGACCTTGTCGGTCGACACCTCGAACAACGGCTCGTCCTCGGCGACGACATCGCCCACCTTCTTGAACCACTGGGTGATGGTGCCTTCGGTGACGGTCTCACCCAGTTGCGGCATCTCGACTTCGGCCATTGGTGGGAGATCCTCGATTCGAAAGCGCTGACAGACCGAGCACCGTAGCGCCCGGACGCGCTGGTGGCGCCGCTGCGAAGGTGGTGCCACCTGCGCCCTGCGGTCCGCCCGGTCGAGGGACCGCGGGCTCAGCTCTGGGTCTTCAAGGAGTCCCGGATCTCGGTGAGGAGATCGACCTCGGTCGGACCTGCTCCTTCGGTCTCGGCACCTGCGCCGCGCCTGTTCTGCATCTGCTCGAACGCACGGATGATGATGAAGAGCACGAACGCGATGATCACGAAGCTGAGGATCTGGTTGAACCATGCGCCGAAGCTGACGACGGACGCGTCTTCGCCGCTGCCGATCGTGAACGTCGCCACGCTGCTGATGTCGGGCTGGCCGACGACGCCGGCGATGATCGGGTTGATGACGTTGTCGACCAGCGACTGGATGACGGCGCCGAACGCGGCACCGATGACGACGGCAACGGCCAGATCGAGCACGTTGCCCTTCATGACGAAATCCTTGAAGTCCTCGAGCACGGTGGGGGTTCTCCTTGATGGGGGTGGTAGGGAAGGGACCTCAGCGACGCCGGTCCTCAGCTGAGTGTTCCGTCTTTCAGACCTTCCCCTGAGGACCAAGTCGCGAAGAGCACACCATTTCGAGAGGAATCTTCATGGACATCGCCATCACGGGAGCGAGTGGCCTCATCGGGACCTCGCTACGTACCTTCCTGACCACGCAAGGTCACCGAGTGCTCCGGGTGGTCCGAGGTGACGACCGCGCCGCGGATGCCATCGGATGGGACATCCACGCCGGGACCATCGACGCAGCCGGCCTCGAGGGGATCGACGCCGTCGTGCACCTCGCAGGTGCAGGCATCGGCGACAAACGGTGGAGCGACGACCGCAAGCGCGAGATCCGAGAGAGCCGCGTCAAGGGCACGGCGCTGCTGGCCGAGACGCTGACCGAACTGAAGAAGCCGCCGTCGGTGTGGCTGTCCGGATCGGCGATCGGTTACTACGGCGATCGCGGGAGCGACGTGCTCGACGAGTCCGAACCCGCCGGCCACGACTTCCTCGCCGACGTCTGTGTGCAATGGGAAGCCGCCACCGGGCCAGCCGAAGCGGCAGGAATCCGCGTCGCGCACCTGCGCACCGGCATCGTGCTCTCATCGGCCGGCGGGGCGCTCAAGAAGCAGCTCCCACTGTTCAAGTTCGGCATCGGCGGCCCGATCGCCGGTGGCGGCCAGTACTGGAGTTGGATCTCCATCGACGACACCGTGCGCGCCATCTCGTTCCTCCTTGGCGCCGAGGTCGCCGGCCCGGTCGACCTCACGGCGCCCGAGCCGGTCACCCAGAAGGAATTCGCCAAGACGCTGGGTTCGGTCCTGCACCGGCCTTCGTTCCTCCCGATTCCCAAGTTCGGGCCGGCGCTCCTTCTCGGGAGTGGGCTCGCCGACGCGCTCCTCGACACCAGCGCCCGGGTGCTTCCCACCGTCCTCGAGGGCGCGGGCTATCACTTCCTCCACCGCGACGTCCGCACGGCTCTCGCCGCCGTCCTCGACAAGGAAGCCGAGATCGCCTGACCGCTCGCCGTCAGGCCTCGACCCTCAGGTCACTTCGGGGGCATCCTGATGCCGCCGTCGACCCGGATGGTCTGCGCGTTCATGTAGCTGTTGGTGAGGAGCTCGAGTGCCATGGACGCGAACTCCTCGCTCGTGCCGAGCCGCTTCGGGAAGAGCACGCTCTGTCCGAGATTCGCCTTGAACGCCTCGGACGCCTCGCCCTCGCCGTAGATCGGGGTGTCGATCAGGCCGGGAGCGATGCAGTTGAGGCGGATGCCGGCGGCCGAGAGATCACGGGCGATCGGCAGCACCATGCCGACGACGCCACCCTTTGAGGCCGAGTAGCTGGCCTGGCCGATCTGACCGTCGAACGCAGCGACCGAGGCGACCGAGACGATCGAACCGCGCTGGCCGTCGTCGTCGGGATCGTTGTTGTTCATGGCCGAAGCTGCCAGCCGAATGCAGTTGAACGTGCCGATCAGGTTGACCTCGACGACCTTCTTGAACGCGTCGAGGTCATGGGCCGACTCGTACTGCCCGTCACGACCGATGGTGCGGGTGGCAAAGCCGATACCGGCGGCAGTGACCAGTGTCTTCACCGGACCCATCTCCTTGGCGGCGTCGACCGCAGCGATGACCTGGTCGGTGTCGGCGACGTCGGCCTGGACGAAGACGCCGCCGATGTCCTTGGCGACCGCCTCGCCCTTCTCGACGTTCATGTCGACCACGACGACGTGCTGACCTTCGTCAGCCAGCAGACGGGCGGTCGATTCGCCGAGGCCCGAAGCCCCGCCGGTGACGATCGCTGACGAACCCTTGATCTCCATGTGTGTCTCCTCGGCGCTCTGGCCGCTCGTGTCCGACTGTCCGGTCGACACTATTGACTGAGCGGAGCGGATTCGAAGTGCGACAGACGCACGACGAGTTCGTCGAGCAGCGCATGGGCGGCCGACCACCAGGCAACCGACCCGGATCTTCGGCTGGATCGGCCGACCGGTCGGAAGTGTGCACAGAGATGCGACCGCGACCAGCGTTCGAATGCGATCTCGACCTCTGCCCGCCGCGCACCCGCGGGTGCGAACACTCCGCGGAGCGCGTGGTCGCCCGCCCGAGAGAGCGCAAGTGACGACCGCCCGGCCACGAGCGTCTGATCGGGCCACTGCGCGAGCGTGGTCGCCACGACCTCGGCCGGGAGCCGGACGACCCGATACACATCCGGTGCCCCGCCGCGCACGGTGACCGATCCGGCTCGAGACCATCGGTCCAGCGCGCGCCAGAGCGGATCGCGCCAGTGGGCCCGGTGCTGATCACCGGCGCTGGGGAGACACCAGGTCCGGTCCGACTCGAAGGTTGCGACGACCCCGCGGTCGGGAGTGATCACCAGGTCGTCGGCAACCCACGGCAGCGCGTCCATGTCGACGCCCCGGACCCGACGACGCCGAACGGCCAGAGCCGAGACGCCATCGCGGCCAGGGTCGCGCATGTCGGGATTCCCTCCACGTCGGTGTTCGGACTCGAGCCCCATCGGACACCCCCGAAGGCGCGTCGTCAACCACCACGCCTCGAATCTGCGGCGCGACCGCCTGCGGCGGTCAGTGGCTGCCCCCGCGCCGACACCGCACGAGCCCCGCGCACTCACCCGGGCACGGCGTGGAAACGACCGGCTTCGTTGAAGACCTCAGCAGGACAAGTCGAAGCTGAGCACCGACGGTGAAGCCTCGAAGTCGTCCAGATTGCGCATCTCGACATCGGCGGCCGAAACGCCGTCATCGCCGAAGTCGAGGGTGCCCTCCGGCCCGCCTCCGGAGTAGCCGACGAAGTCGTCGCCGAAGGGATCTCCGACGTCGAAGCTGATGTCGTCGGTCACCGTGCCGTCCTCGGCCACGGCACGGGACATGTCGATGACGACCGCCTCGCCGGCCGGGTTGACGGCATCAGCCTGCGCCGTGTGCGTGAACACCCCACCGAGACCGGCGCGCGGCTGCTCCTCGAAGAAGCACCGCACTCTTTCGATCGTCATCTCCTCGCCGTCGAAGGACGCGGAACCTCCGGACGGTGTTGCCGACGGCTCAGCCGTCGAACCGGCGTCACCGCTCGGCTCGGTGTCGCTCTGGTCGGCGTTCGGCGCGCCCGACGCGCCGTCGCTGCCGTCGTCCCCGCACGCGCCCACCAGCAGGATCAGTCCTACCAGCACGGCACCCAGTCCTCGTCGCATCGCCATCACTTGCCCCCTCGATCGGTTGACTCACGCTACCCGGCGGAGCCCGTCACCTGCCCTCATGCTGATCGTGGGTGTCGGGCCACGCGCTCGGCGCGATCCTCCTGGCCCTGCGGGAGCAGCCAGCTCCCCCGCCGCCCCAGCCGCACCACCGGCGAGCCCTCACCGGCTGCGACACGTGCAGCCTGGCGCCGGTCTTGCGCCAAGGCTTCGATCGCGAGAACTGAACCGTCATCCTGCTCGACGACGAGGTCGACTTCATCGTCATCGCTGGTTCTCCAGTGGATCAGCAGATGCGGAAATGGAGGCTCAGGCCTGGGCCGAACCGCTACCGACTCATGGCGAAGACCGGACTGGATCTCCCCAACCGCCGCCGCCTGGTGTCAGCATCCTCAGCACATCGCCGGCCGCCAGCCGAATCGTGCACTTGTCCGCCAGAGGCTCGGCCCGCTCCTCGTCACCGCCAGGAACCAGCCAGTTCTCCCCGACCGCTCCGGGCTCGCCGCCGGCCAGTCCCCACGGCTGCGACACGCGCCGTTCGGTGATGAGCGACACGGTCACGTCCTCGAGGACCTGCAGGTCGCGCTCAATGCCCTCACCGCCGGGCGACCAGCCAGCACCCCCGCTCCCCCGTCGCAGCCGATAGCGGAGAACTCTCAGTGGATATGCACGCTCGAGCGCCTCTATTGGGGTATTTCGAGTATTGGTCATCCCGGTGTGGATTCCCGACTGACCCGGGCCGGAGGCGCTCCCGCCTTGTCCACCACCGATCGTTTCGTAGTACACCCAGCCGGCTCCACCGATCAGCACGTTGTTCATGGTGCCCTGACCGCCGCCGCCCACTCGAAGTGGCACGACCTGAGCCAGCGCGCCCAGGCACACGTCCGCGACCCGCTGCGAGACCTCGACGTTGCCGGCGCCGACGGCAGCCGGGAACACCGCTGACACGATCGAACCCGCAGGGGCCACCACCTCGACCGATTCGAGCACCCCACCGTTGGCCGGCAGCGTCGGATCGAGCGCAGCCCGTACGGCGAACGCGACCGCACTGAAGGTCACGGCTTCGACGGCATTGACGTTGCCGGCCGACTGGGGTGCCGAGCCCGTGAAGTCGAACCGGAGGCGACCGTCGTCGACCGTGAGGGTCAGCTCGATCGTTGCGGGCCCACGATCGGCCGCGCCCGACCCGGTCGAGTCGAGCTGGTCACGATGGCTCCACGAACCCGCGGGCAAGGCACCGACCACCGCTTGGACGCGTCGCCGGCCGTACTCGACGACCTCGTCAAAGGGATCGTCGGCGTGCTCGCTCAGTCGACGGACCCCGAGCACGTTGGCACCGATCTGGGCATCGAGGTCGCCCGCCCGTTCGTCAGGGGTCCGCGACGAAGCGAACAGCAGGTCGGCCACCTCGGAGGTGAGCTTCATCGGCGGGATGCGGAAGCCCTCTTGTTGGATCTCGGTGGCATCGGCGGGAATCGATCCGGGTGCCGATCCCCCCACGTCGGCGTGATGGGCCCGGTTGGCCGCCCACCCCACCAGACGTCCGCCGACGAAGCACGGGGCGACGAGCGTGATGTCGTTGAGGTGAGTGCCCCCGGCGTAGGGATCGTTCAGGATGATCTGTTCCCCGGCTTCGACATCGTCGCCCAAGGCGTCGATCGCAGCACGCACGCTCGCGGGCATCGAGCCGAGGTGGACGGGGATGTGCTCGGCCTGTGCGAGCATCACGCCATCGGCGCCGAACACCGCAGCCGAGCAGTCGGCGCGCTCCTTGATGTTGGGGCTGAACGCGGCCCGACGCAGCACCGCTCCCATCTCCTCGGCGATTCCACTCAGCCGGGAGATCAGCACTTGGAGCGACGCCGGCGACAGGGTCACACCGGTCATGCGCGGGTGACGACGAGATTGCCTGCGTCGTCGGGGTCGGCTCGCCAGCCCTCCGGCACCCAGATCGTGCAGTCGGATTCGGAGATGACGAGCGGGCCGGTGCCACCCGGGCGGGCGACCGTGGCGGGCAGGCCGATCGACGACACCGGACTCGGCCGCGTGGCGGTCGCACGTACGGCGATGACCTCGACGTCGTGGCCGGGTCGGGAGAAGCCGTTGCGGCGCTCGTGCTCGGCATCGAAGTCGTCGGGGGAGCCGACGCGCAGCTCGTGTGACTGCCCGGCATATCGGCACTCGTACGCCACATCGACCACCGTGGACGGCCCGGGGAGAAGCAGCCGCGCGTTGGCAGCGAGCTCGGACGCGAGGGCGTCGAGGCCCGCTCGCCGGGCACCGAAGCGCCACGATCGGACGACCTCGCGTCGCATCGGTGCGGTCAGCAGACCCACCGCCGACAGCGCACCAGCACGAGCCGGGACGACGACTGCGGCCATGCCGAGAGCATCGGCGAGGTCGCAGGCATGCAGAGGGCCGGCGCCACCGAAGGCGACCAGCGCCAGCGTGGCCGGATCGACGCCGCGTTCGATGGTGACGGACCGGATCGCTCGTTCCATGTTGGCGTTGACCACCTCGATCACGCCGGCAGCATCGAGTCCGGCTCGGCGCAGTACGTCCTCGGCAGCGTCGACGGACAGCTCGAGGCCGCCGAAGTGGGACGCCGGGTCGATCCGACGGGCGACGAGATCGGCGTCGGTCACCGTCGGCTCGGCGCCGCCGAAGCCGTAGCAGGCAGGCCCCGGGCGCGCTCCTGCAGATTGCGGGCCGACCCGTTGGGCTCCTCCGGCGTCGAGCCAGGCAATCGACCCGCCGCCGGCGCCGATCGTGTGGATGTCGAGGCTCGGAAACCTGACCTCGTATCCAGCGACCCGCCGGACTCCGGCCGGCTCGGGTCGCCCGTCCTGCACGAGGCAGACGTCGGTCGAGGTGCCCCCCATGTCGAACGTCACGGCGCTCTCGAACCCTGCGAGCCGCGCTGCGTCGGCGGCGGCGCCGACGCCACCGGCCGGCCCCGACAGCAGAAGTGCCGCAGGGAGCTCCGCCGCCACGTCGAGATCGAGCAATCCACCCGAGCTGGCCATGACGCTCGTCTCCTCGGCCATCTGGCCGACGCGGCTGAGGTAACGACGGCACACCGGCCGAAGCGCCGCGTTCAACACGGTCGTGACCGTCCGCTCGTACTCCCGGAACTCGGGGGCAACCGCGCTCGAGCACGAGACGTCGTAGCCGGAATCGACGACGATGCGCGCGATCTCGCGTTCGTGTGAGGCGTCGAGGTCGCTGTGCAGCAGGGCGACCGCCACCGCCTCGGTGTCGGCAGGGATCCGGTCGGCTGCCGACGTATCGAGCGCCACCAGGACCTGACCGTCCACCGCGAAGCGGCCCGAGACCCCGATGCGGTGGTCGCGGTCGACGAGCGGGGGCGGACGCCGCACCGAATCGTCGTAGAGGAGTGGCCGGTCCTGGCGGGCGATCTCGACGATGTCCTCGAGCCCCTCGGTGCACAGCAACGTCACCACGGTGTCGAGGCCTTCGAGGACGGCGTTGGTCGCGACCGTGGTGCCGTGGGCAAGGGCCCGAACGGCGAGGCCCCGCATCGCCGATGCGACGGCACTTGCCGGGTCGTCCGGCGTCGACGGAACCTTGGTGACCCGCCCATCAGCGCTCACGAGGTCGGTGAAGGTCCCTCCGGTGTCGACCCCGACTCGCATGCCGTGTGACCGTACATCTCGCGATTCTCGGCGACGAGACGACGGTGGTCAGTCAATCGTGGTCGAGAAAAGGGCACCATGGGGGCGATGGGTTCGAAGAAGTGGGGTCGACGGAACCGAGGCGACGCCACGCCCGAGCCGTCGCCCGCGCCCGTCGCCGCACCGTCGGCCGGCGAGGTCACCGACGACGACGCCAACGCGTGGTGGACCGGGCACGGCGAACCCGCCGGGACCGACGCCGGACTCGACTCGCAGCTGGGCCCGAAGACCGCGGACGAGATCAGAGAGGCCTTCAAGCGCAAGAAGCGCCGGCCTGAACCCGAGGCCAAACCACACGGGGCGTTCGCCGACTACTACTCCGCCGACAGCCTCTTCACCACGGTCAACAACGACTCGGTCGATCCGGGCGCCTTTGACCCCGACGATCCATACGTCGCGCTCGGGGTGCCGGCCTCGGCGAGCTGGGAGCAGATCGTGTCGGCTCACCGTCGACTCGCCAAGCTGCACCACCCCGATCGGCTCCTCGACGCCTCGGCCGAGGATCAGGAGCTGAGCGCGAATCGCATGGCCGAGATCAACCTCGCCTACGCCGAACTCCGCAAGCGCCGCATCGTCTGACCCCGCGCCTCAGCAATCGACCGGATCGATCGTCCAGACGTCGGCGCCGATCTTCTGCTCGAGGCTCCTGACCAGGCGGCCCACCAACGTGTCACGGCCGTCGTACACGACGACCGCTTGATCGAGGTTCGAGCCCAACCAGCCATCTCGGCGCGACAGCGCGGCCCCGGCCTGCTGCTTGGTCTTGGGCACCTTGTGCTCGAGGGTGAGCACCGAATCGGCGCTGCTCGCCACCCGCCGGAAGCGTTCCTGGCTCGCGGTCGGCCAGACGGATTCGGGATTCGGGTAGGGCAGCACGGCGATCAAGGGGACACCGAGCTCCTGTGCTGCCTCGGCCCCGAGCAACTCGGCACCGAGCCGAAGCCCCGACAGCACGATGAGGTCGCGGTCCATCTCGCGCTTCGCGCGCAGAATCTCGATGAGACGCGCCCGCACCGCGTGTTCGGTGGGATTCGGCTGGTAGCCGCCCAGCTCGGTCGGCCGATGCCCGAACACCCCACACAACGTGCCGGGGGGAAGGCGCTGGTCACGGCCGCCGAACGGTGCCTGGGCAGTGTCGGGCGGGAGGACCGCCTCGGGTGGACGGTCACCGTGCCGCCCCTTCTTCTGCGCCACGGCTTCGACCGCCAACGCGTCGACCAGATCGTTCATCGGGTCGCCGCTGTGGCCCTTGACCCATCGGAAGGTGACATCGCCACGGTGGTTGACCAGCTCGATGAACGGCTCCCACAGATCCCGATTGGCCACCGGCTTGCGTTGGCTGTTCAACCAGCCCCGCTTCAGCCATCCCTTCCACCATTCGTCTCGGAAACAGTGGACGACGTAGGTCGAGTCGCTGACGACGTCGAGCTGTCCCTCGATCGCCCGCACCGCTTCGAGCGCGGCCCTGATCTCCATCCGCTGATTCGTCGATCGCGGTTCGAAGCCGCTGGCGAAGGCGCCTTGCGGGACCGCCCACGCCCAGCCGCCGGGTCCAGGATTCCCAGAACAAGCTCCGTCGGTGTAGACGATCGTCGGATCCGGGCTCGGCACGGCCGCCGACCGTAGCGGCCACGCGCCGTCCCGCCGGGCCTGAAACGATGGGCCAATGATCATCGATGGGTTCGTCCACCAGTTGCCCGACATCGATCCTGAAGAAACCGACGAGTGGCTCGAGTCGCTCGACGCCGTCGTCGACGCCCACGGACCGACGAGGGCCCGTTTCCTGATGTCCCGATTGATCGAACGAGCCCGCCAGCTGCGGGTCGGAACGCCCGCTTCGGTGAGCACCCCCTACATGAACACGATCGGTGCGGGCGCAGAGCCGTGGTTCCCGGGCGACGAGGACATCGAGCGACGCATCCGCCGCTACGTCCGCTGGAACGCGGCGGTCATGGTGATACGAGCGAACAAGAAGGCCGACGGCATCGGCGGTCACCTGGCAACGTTCGCCAGTTCGGCCGCGCTGTACGACGTCGGGTTCAACCACTTCTTCCGCGGCAAGGAGGACGGCCTCCCGGGCGATCACGTCTACATCCAGGGCCACGCCGCTCCGGGCATCTACGCCAGGGCCTACCTCGAGGGGCGCCTCACCGAGGAACAGCTCGACAACTTTCGCCAGGAAGTCGGCGGTGGCGGACTGTCCAGCTACCCCCACCCCCGGCTCATGCCCGACTTCTGGGAGTACCCGACCGTGTCGATGGGCATCGGGCCGCTCAACTCGATCTACCAGGCGAGGTTCAACAAGTACCTCGCGAACCGTCGACTCGACGACACCGACGACAGCCGGGTGTGGTGCTTCATCGGCGACGGCGAGTGCGACGAGCCAGAGACGCTCGGGTCGATCTCTCTCGCAACCCGCGAGCAGCTCGACAACCTGACCTGGGTCATCAACTGCAACCTCCAGCGGCTCGACGGGCCTGTGCGCGGGAACGGCAAGGTCATCCAGGAGCTCGAGGCCATCTTCCGAGGTGCGGGCTGGAACGTCATCAAGGTGATCTGGGGCGGCGCCTGGGACGCCCTGCTGGCCAAGGACAAAGACGGCGTCCTGTTGAACAAGATGAACGAGACGGTCGACGGTGACTTCCAGCGATACGCAGTCGAGTCCGGCGCCTACATCCGCGAGCACTTCTTCGGGCCGGACCCGCGCCTCCGCGAGATGGTCGAACACCTGAGCGACGACGAGCTCCGCACCCTGCCTCGCGGCGGTCACGACTATCGCAAGCTCTACGCGGCCTATGAGATGGCGACCGAGGCGAAGGGCGGGCCGACGGTGATCCTCGCCAAGACGATCAAGGGGTGGACGCTCGGACCCGACGTCGAGGGCCGCAACGCGACCCACCAGATCAAGAAGATGACCAATGCGCAGCTCCGCGAGCTGAGGACACGTCTCCGCCTCGACGAGGAGATCCCCGAGGCGCTGCTCACCGACGGGAACACGCCGCCCTACATCCACTTCGAGGAGGGATCACGCGAGCTCGAGTACATCCGCACGCGCCGCACCGCACTCGACGGGCCGTTCCCCTCCCGTCCGGCCAAGCTCCGCCGACCGATCACCGGACCGTCCGACGCGCCGTTCGACGAGGTGTTCGCGGGCTCGGGCACGCAGGCGGTGTCGACCACCATGGCGTTCACCCGGCTGCTGAGAAACCTGCTGCGCGACGGGGACTTCGGGTCGAGGGTGGTCCCGATCATCCCCGACGAGGCTCGGACCTTCGGCATGGACTCGATGTTCCGTGAGTTCGGCATCTACGCCTCGACCGGTCCGACCTACGAACCCGTGGACCACGACCTGCTCCTGTCCTACACCGAGGCCACCGACGGACAGATCCTCGAAGAGGGCATCACCGAGGCCGGATCGCTGGCCAGCTTCACGGCTGCCGGGACGAGCCATGCCACGCGCGGCGTCCCCATGATCCCGTTCTTCACCTTCTATTCGATGTTCGGCTTCCAGCGCGTGGGCGATCTCATCTGGGCGGCTGCCGATGCTCGGGCTCGTGGCTTCCTGATGGCCGCCACCGCCGGCCGCACGACTCTCGAAGGCGAGGGGCTGCAGCACCAGGACGGTCACAGCCTCGTCCTGGCCTCGACGGTGCCGAGCATCGAGGCGTACGACCCCGCGTTCGCGTACGAGATGGGCGCGATCATCCGGGACGGGCTCCGGCGCATGCTCGCCGACGAGGACGTCATCTACTACCTGACCCTGTACAACGAGAACTACGTGATGCCACCACTCCCTGATGGGGAGGCGGTCGAGAAGGGCATCATCGACGGCCTGTACCGCTGGGCCGATGCGCCCGAGGGCACGACCCACCGGGCCACGATCCTGTTCAGCGGCACCGCGCACGGTGCGGCCCAGCAGGCGCAGGCCGAGCTGGCCGAGCACTACGACGTCGGCGCCGAGCTGTGGAGCGTGACCAGCTATAAGCGACTCCGCGAGGACGCCCTGTCGGCCGACCGCTGGAATCGACTTCACCCCGGCGAGACCCCGCGCACGCCGTTGGTGACCGACGCACTCGAGACCTCGCAGGGGCCCATCGTCGCCGTGACCGACTTCATGCAGCTGGTCTCTGACCAGGTTGCCCGCTGGATGCCCCGGCGCTACCAGTCGCTCGGCACCGACGGCTTCGGCCGCTCGGACACCCGTGAGGCACTGCGCGGCTTCTTCGAGACCGACGCG
Source organism: Acidimicrobiales bacterium (assembly GCA_035529695.1). Taxonomy (GTDB): domain Bacteria; phylum Actinomycetota; class Acidimicrobiia; order Acidimicrobiales; family Salinilacustritrichaceae; genus DATKWD01. The sequence goes on from DATKWD010000102.1 coordinate 11,967, forward strand.
GATCACGTGATGGTCGCCACCCTGTCGGGCCTGGCCGCGGACGGGGCGATCGATGCCGAGGTCGTGGCGCGCGCGATCCACGACCGCGGCATCGATCCCGACTCCCCCGACCCGGCCACTTCGTGGCCCCGGTAGCCTCGACCCATGCCCAAGGGACTCGCCGTCACCGGTGACGCGGCCGCTGATCAGCTGCTGAACTCCGACCCGCTCGCCGCTCTGCTCGGGATGCTGCTCGATCAGCAGGTACCCATGGAATGGGCGTTCATGTCGCCCTACCGGCTCAAGGAGCGGCTCGGAGGACTCGACGCCGCGGAGATCGCGTCGATGAGTCCCGAGCAGGTCGAGGAGGTCTTCAAGCAGAAGCCGGCACTGCACCGATTCCCGGGATCCATGGGCAAACGCGCCCACGCAGTGTGCGTCCACCTCGTCGAGCACTACGACGGCAAGGCCGACCACATCTGGAATGACGTGCCGTCCGGAGACGAGCTGTACCGGCGCCTCCGCGAGATCCCGGGCTTCGGCGACGAGAAGACCAAGATCTTCATCGCCTTGCTCGCCAAACGCTTCGGCGTGACTCCTGACGGCTGGGAGGAGGCGGCAGCCCCGTTCAGCGAGGACACGCCGCGCTCGGTCGCCGACATCTTCGACGACGCCTCGCTCCAGCGGGTTCGTGAGTGGAAGAAGGCCAAGAAGGCGGCCGGCAAGACCAAACAGGACTGACTCGCGGGTCAGCCGACCTGACTGGTCTGGCGGCCCAACCAGCCGAGCAGGACGGCCACCGCCCGCGGATCGTGACGAAGCTGGTGACCCGCCCCCGGAATCATGCGCAGCTCGGCGTCGCCGTGGGCGTCGGCAATCACGCGAGCGTCGAATGGCGGCACGACGTCGTCCTCGCTGCCGTGGATCAACATCGCCGGCCGAGGCGCCAGTCGCGCCGCGGCCTCGACCGCCTGCATCGACTTCAGGTCGCGTTGCCACTGATCGAGTGGGACGGCGCCGTCCGGCTCGAGGATCCCGACCTCCCGAGCGTGCTGGACGAGCCGACGAGGCGCATTGGCCCAGTCGTCGAAGTCGGCCGGGGCAGCCAGGCTGGCGACCCCTCGCACCCGTTCGTCGGCCGCTCCCACGCAGAGCGCGAGGGCGCCCCCGGTGCCGAACCCCACGACCCAGACGCCGTCGGCGCGGTAGGTCTCGGTGAGTTCGTCGACACAGACCTCGACGTCGCGGAACCAGTTCCCGAGCGAGAAGCCGCCCCCCGAGGGCGGGCAACCTCGCATGGCCGGTGCCATGACGATCCAACCCATCTCGGTGCTGATGCGGTCGGCGAGCTCGGGAAAGCTGGCGGTGGCCGCGACCGCACCCCCGGGTCCGGACGGATAGCCATGACACAGGACCAGCGCCGGTGGCACTTCGGTGACGGCGCGGCCGGGCACCGCCACGTGCACCGAGATCTCGGCGTCACCCGAGGCGAGCCGCACCGCCATCAGCTCGCAGCCGACGAACCCTCACCCGCGCACACCTCGCACGGCCGGTAGCCGCGGTTGCGGGCCTCCGCGAGCGTGTCGGGCCCGAAACACAGATAGGTCTGGGCCTCGACCAGATCGTCGAGGATCTCGGCTTCACAGGCGTCGGTGTCGTGGACGATCTGGGTTCGCTTGTCGCCAACCCACTGGAACTCCTCGAAACGAGCGAGACGTGGCATGAGCAACGACGCTACCGGTCGCACGCGACGAGAGGGGCACCCGGAGGTACCCCTCTCGCCTGTGTGCTTGGAAGCTCGGATCGACGTTGTTGGACGGGGCGGGACGAACTCCCCGACGTCGATTCCGATGGTGTCTGGCGGTTGTTGCGCCGACTGGTCCAGCGCCGGTCTAGCGACCAGCCACCTCCGAGGTCCCAGAACGTTGACTGCTCAGTTGGACCACCTCCCTTCTTCGGTCTGCCCAGTGAACCACACCGGGCGGGCCCGCACGAGTCACTTTTCGGGCGGATCGAGAGGCGGAACCGCCCGACCGATGGCACCGATGTCGACGAGGTGCGCCAACAGCGCCTTGATGACCTCGAACACGTCCTCGTCCGCGACGTCGAGGCCCTCTTCGGTGGCCCGGCCGAGCACGTAGGCCACCGCGTCGTCGTCGGCGAGGACCTCCGGAGGTCGATCAGCGAAGTCGAGCTCTTCGCCGGGCATCGCCGAGAGGCCCTTCTCGCCGAGGTGCTCGACCTCGAACACCACCAGTGTCCGGACCTCGTCGTAGGACAGCCGAGCCGTTGCGTAGTCAGGGAGGCGCTCGACGGTCTCGACCACGGCCTCGTCGAGATCGAGGACGGCGGTGGTCGGCTCGTGCCCGAGCCGGAACGCCGACGATCCGACGAACACGGCGGCAATGGCGAACACCACCGCGGCACCCAGCACGACGAAGACGATCACCACGTCGAAAACGCTACCGACCCGGCCTCGGGTGAGGCCGGGTCGGTGAGCAGGCCGCCTCGGTGAGGGGCAGTGGGGTGTCTCAGATGCCGATGCGCTGCGCGAGCAGCTCGCGGTGATACGTCGGGTCACCGAACAGCAGCTCGGAGCTCTTGGCCCGCTTGAAGTAGAGGTGGGCCGGGTGCTCCCAGGTGAAGCCGATGCCACCGTGGATCTGGATGTTCTCGGCGGAGGCGTGGAAGTAGGCCTCCGAGCAATAGGCCTTCGCGAGGCTGGCGACCGACGGGAGTTCGTCGTTCATCTCGCTGGCACACCAGGCCGCGTAGTACGCGGCCGACTTGGCCGACTCGACCTCGAGCAGCATGTCGGCGCACTTGTGCTTGATGGCCTGGAACGAGCCGATCGGGCGACCGAACTGCACCCGGTCCTTGGCGTACTGCACAGCCATGTCGAGGCACATCTGGGCGCCACCGACCTGCTCGGCGGCGAGGCCGACGGCAGCGAGGTCGAGCACGGTGCTGAGCACGTCCCAGCCGCCACCATCGGTGCCGATGAGCTTCGCGGGCGTGTTCTCGAACGTGAGCTTGGCCTGCTTGCGCGTCTGGTCCATCGTCGACAGCGGCGTCCGGGTGAGACCCGAGGCGTCACCCTCGACGGCGAACAGCGAGGTGCCTGCGTCGGTCTTGGCCGCGACGATGAGCAGGTTGGCGACGTGGCCGTCGATGACGAACATCTTGGTGCCGGTGATCGTGTGGCCGTCGCCGCCGGCGGTGGCCGTGGCAGCGATGCCGCTCTCGTCCCACTTGCCGTTCTCCTCGGTGAACGCCAGCGTGGCGATGGTCTCGCCGCTGGCGATCCCGGGGAGGTACGCAGCCTTGGCGGCGTCGTCGCCGCTCTGGAGGATGGCGTTGCCGGCGAGGACCACGGTCGAGAAGTAGGGGGCGCACAGCAGCGCCCGACCCATCTCCTCGAGCACCACGGTCAGCTCGATGTAGCTGTAGCCCGAGCCGCCGTACTCTTCGGGGATGATGAGGCTCTGGAGGCCCATCTGCTCGGCCATCTGCGACCACACTGCGTCGTCGTAGCCCTGCTCGGTCTCCATCTGCTCGCGGACGGCAGGCTCGGCCGACTTGTTCTCGAGGAACTGACGCACGATGTTGCGCAGTTCTTCCTGTTCTTCACTGAAGGCAAAGTTCATGGCCGCCAAGCTAGACACCGGAAGTCGCTGCGCAAACTCGTCATGAGTACGCGTGTGTACACTCCACGAGATGGGACTCGGAGTCGTCCAGGAACAGATCGGGATCCGTCAACTCCGAGCCGAACTCGCGGCGAGTGTCCGACGGGCCGGCGCAGGCGACCGGATCCTGATCACGATCGGGGGGCGACCGGTCGCGACCCTCGGCCCGGTGGGCGGGGGCGTCGCCGAGCCGACCCTCGCCGATCTCGCTGCTGCGGGCCAGCTGGTTCCACCGAGACGCCACGATCGACCCGCGCGACCCGCCCCGATCGACGTACCGGTCGACGTCCGGCTCAGCCGAGCGATCGAGGAGATCCGGGGCCGGTGACCCTGTTCGTCGACACGTCGGCTCTGGTCAGGCGCTATGCACACGACCGCGATCACGCGCTGGTCACCGAAGCGATGGACGGCGACCCCGACTGGTGCGCATCGGCCCTCAGCCGAACCGAGACGCAGCTCGTGCTGCAGCGCCTCGCGTCCACACCGGCGGGCATCACCGATCTGTGGCGAAGGCTGCGAGACGACTGGGAGGCGTTTCACGTCGTTCCGGTCGATGACCGCTGCCTGGCTCGCGCCACCGAGATCGGCGCAGCCTTCGGCATCAAGACCCTCGACGCCATCCATCTCGCGGCCGCCGACCGCCTGCCCGCCCCGATTCGCTACCTCAGCTTCGATCGACACCAGCTCCCGGCGGCGGTCGGGCTCGGCTTCGAGGTCGTCACCGCGACCGAGCCCTGACGACGCCGCCCTCCAGGGTTCCGGCCTCTAGGGTTCTGGCATGGGAACGCTGCACTACGAGGACCACCAGGCCGAGATCCACAAGGTCGTCGTCGGCCCGGTCGACAACAACGTGTTCGTGTTGCGGTGCAAGCAGACCGGTGACGCCGTGCTCCTCGACGCAGCCAACGAACACGACCTGCTCCTCGACCTGTGTCGGACGCTCGGTGTCAGAGAGGTGATCGAGACCCACGGCCACTGGGATCACATCCAGGCCGTCCCGCAGCTTCGCGACGCCGGCTACTCGGTGCGGGTGACGAGCGAGGACGCGGCCATGCTCCCGTCGTACGACGAGATCCTCGAGGACGACTCGGTGATCGAGGTCGGCCGCCTCCGCCTCCACACCATCCACACGCCCGGCCACACCCCCGGCTCGATGTGCTTCCGCATCGAGGACTCGCCGGTGCTGTTCTCGGGCGACACCCTGTTCCCGGGCGGCCCCGGCGCGACGGGCTACGAGGGCGGCGACTTCGACACGATCATCGCCTCGATCGATCGCCGCTTGTTCACCCTCGACCCGACCACCCTGGTCCTGCCCGGCCACGGAGACGACACCACGATCGGATCCGAGCGCCCGGCCCTCGACCAGTGGGTCGCTCGAGGCTGGTGACCGATCGACCGCTCCGCTACGACGAGCGCCCCACCGACGAGACACCGGTTCACACCGCCGACCTTCCCGCGACACCGACCCGCGACCGCAACATCGCGGCGACGGCGTGGATCGAGGCACCCGACGCGCTCCTCCACCTCGGCGCCGACCTCGCTGACCAACCGGTCGCGCACTTCAAGCGGCGGATCGGCGGCTGGCTGCTGTGGCGCGCGGGTCCGGCCACGAAGGCCGACGCCCATTACTTCGCCTGCGATTCAGGCGATCCCGAGCGGCACCTCGTGTTCTCGCTCGGGCCCGACGGCACGGGCCAGGGCATCGGGCCGTCGGGCACGCATCACGACCGGTTCCGCGACTGGAAGATCGACCTGAAGTCGCACCCACCTGCCCCCGAATAAACACTATCGCCGTAGTGCTAATCCGGGCATGCCTCGCCTACACTCGACACCGTGACGTCGCCCCTCTTCGAGATCCGTGACCTGCACGTCTCCGCCGAGGGCCAGGAGATCCTGCGAGGAGTGGACCTGACCGTCGATGCCGGCGAGGTCCATGCGCTCATGGGCCCGAACGGCTCGGGCAAGTCGACCCTCGCGTCGACGCTTCTCGGCAATCCCGACTACACCGTCACGAAGGGCCAGATCCTCTTCAAGGGCGACGACATCACGACGTGGGACATCGATGTCCGGGCCAAGGCCGGCCTGTTCCTCGCCTTTCAGTACCCCCTCGCCATCGCCGGGGTGTCGGTGATCAACTTCCTCCGACAGGCGCTGTCCGAGCGCAAGGGCACCGAGCTTTCCGTTCTCGAGCTCAGGCGCACGATCATGGAGTGGATGGATCGCCTCGACATGGACCCGGCCTTCGCCGACCGCTACCTGAACGAGGGGTTCTCGGGCGGCGAGAAGAAGCGCAACGAGATCCTCCAGATGGCCATGCTCGAGCCCGAGGTCGCGATTCTCGACGAGACCGACTCGGGCCTTGACATCGACGCGCTGAAGGTCGTCGCTCGCGGTGTCCAGGAAGTCCGGCAGGACCGCCCCGAGATGGCCGTGCTCGCCATCACGCACTACCAGCGTCTCCTCGACCATCTCACACCCGACGTGGTCCACATCCTGGTCGACGGTCGGATCGTCGAGTCCGGTGGCATGGAGGTCGCCGCTCGACTCGAGCAACAGGGCTACGAGTCGGTGAAGTCCTCATGAGCCTCGACGTCGAGACGATCCGAAAGGACTTCCCGATCCTCACCCGCGAGGTCCACGGCACCCGCCTCGTCTACCTCGACAGCGCCAACACGTCACAGAAACCTCATGCGGTGCTCGATGCGATCGCGCGCTACTACGAGCACTCGAACGCCAACGTCCACCGCGGGACCTACCTGATCGCCGAGGAAGCGACTGCGGCGCTCGAAGGTGCCCGCCAGAAGGTCGCCACGTTCATCGGAGCGGCATCCCCACGCGAGGTCGTGTTCACCAAGAACGCCACCGAGGCGCTCAACCTGGTGGCCAAGGCATGGGGGCGGGCCAACCTCTCCGCCGGCGATGTCGTGGTGCTCACCGAGTTCGAGCACCACGCCAACATCGTGCCCTGGCACCAGCTCCACGACGAGATCGGCATCGAGCTGCGCTGGATCCCGGTCCAGAGCGACGGCCACCTCGATCTCACCGACCTCGATGCGTTGCTCGACGGTGCCAAGATCCTCAGTTTCGCGGCGATGTCGAACGTGCTCGGCACCCTGACCCCAGTCGAGGACCTCGTGTCGGCAGCCCACACCGCGGGAGCCATCGCCGTCATCGACGCCAGCCAGTTCGTCCCTCACTGCCCCACCGACGTACAGGCGTGGGGTGCCGATTTCGTGGCCTTCACCGGTCACAAGATGTGCGGCCCCACGGGCATCGGCGTCCTCTGGGGCGCCGAGGCGGTGCTCGAAGCCACCCCACCGTTCCTGACCGGCGGGGAGATGATCCTGAACGTCACCAAGGAGGGGTTCACGACCAACGAGCTCCCCTGGAAGTTCGAGGCGGGCACGCCTCCGATCGCCCAGGCCGTCGGACTCGGGGCTGCGGTCGATTACCTCGACGGCCTCGGCATGGACGCGATCCGCGAACACGAGATCGAGCTCACGGGCTACGCCCTGCGCACCCTGAACGATCGCTTCGGCGACCGGCTGACCATCCACGGACCCGCCCAGCCCACCGAACGCGGCGGCGTGCTGTCCTTCGAGTTCGACCAGCTGCATCCGCACGACCTCACACAGGTCTTCGATCAGCACGGCGTCTGTGTCCGGGCCGGTCACCACTGTGCGAAGCCGTTGATGCGGGTGCTCGGCGTGGCCGCCACGGCGCGTGCGTCGTTGTACGTCCACAACGACACCGATGACGTCGACGCCCTGGCCGACGCGATCGCCGCCGCCGCCGACTTCTTCGACTTCTGATCCTCCTGCCCGCAACCGCCTCCTAGGATCACCCCGATGCCCGGCCTCGAAGACCTCTACCGCGAGATCATCCTCGACCACTACCGCAACCCGCGGAACCGCGGCGAGCTCGCCGTTCCGCCGGCACATCGCGTCGAGGGATTCAATCCGCTGTGCGGCGACGAGATCGTCGTGTACGTCACCGTGAGCGACGGGGTGGTCGACGACATCGCCATCGGCGGCCAAGGCTGTTCGATCAGTCAGTCCTCCGCGTCGATGATGTCCTCGGCCGTCAAGGGCCGCTCGATCGACGAGGTCGCCGGACTCACCCGCGCCTTCAAGGCCATGATGTCGATCCATGAATCCCAACTCGACGGCCACCAGTCCACCGACGACGAGCCGATCGACTCGGCCGAGCTCGGTGATCTCGAGGCGTTGCGGGGCGTCGTGAAGTTCCCGGTGCGGATCAAGTGCGCCACGCTCTCCTGGAACACGCTCGCCGAAGCCATCGCGGAAGCAACGGACTGAACGCAGAGGCGGCTGCGAACCTCTACGGTGCTCTGAGTTCGCAATCCCCAGAGGAGACAACGATGAAGTTGATGGTCATCTCGGCGATGGCTCGCGAGAGCTCGAGCTGTTACATCCTCGCCCGGCAGATCGAGGAGATCTGCAAGAACCACGGAGTCGAGGTCGACTTCTGCACACCGGCCGATCCGAAGCTGCCGATCAACGACGGCGACATCGACTGGGCCGATCCGACGATCCTGGCGTGGCAGGAACGGATCGCCACCATCCACGCACACATCTGGGTGTCTCCCGAGTACCACTCGGCCATGACGGGTGGACTCAAGAACATGTTCGACTACCTCACCAAGGCGCCGATGCGTGACGACGTCGTGGGCCTCGCCGCCCTCGCCGGAGGCGGCATGGCCGCCCTCAACACCCTCAACGGGATGACCACCGTCGCCCGCTCGCTCGGTGCCTGGGTGGCACCTCAGCTCACCGCACTCAACAGCGACGACGTCAAGGAAGGGCTCGACGAGCGATCGCTCAGTCGCGTCGAGAACATGTGCGTCACCGTCATCGATGCCGCTCGTCGTCTGGCCGTCGAAGCGCCCGACGGCGACGACATCCCGATCAGCTGAACATCACCCCTCGCCCAGAGCGCGGTTGATCTTGGCGGCGAGCTCGAAGTCGAGTTCGCTCAGGCCGTCGACGTCGTGAGTCGTGAGGTCGATGACCACCCGTCGGTAGACGTTGGTCCACTCGGGGTGGTGGCCCATCGACTCGGCGAGCAGTGCGACCATCGACATGAACCCGAAGGCGTCGACGAACCCCTCGAACTCGAGCTCGCGGTGGAGCTTGCCCTGAGCGAGTCCCCACCCCGGCACATCGGCGAGCCTGAGCTCGGCTTCGTCATGCGGGATTCTCGTGGCCACGACGCGAAGTCTGTCAGTTCGAGCTGAGCCGCGCCGTGCCCGGACGGGCGCGCTTCGCCTCGTACAGCGTCCTGTCGGCGCGATCGATGAAGTCCTCGGCCTCCTCGCCGTCGACCGGCAGTGCGATCCCGACCGACAGACTGGCCCCGAACTCACCGAGCACACCGGCCGCGGCGCCACAGAGACGACCTCCGATGTCGGCCGCGGTGGCGTCGTCGAGGTCGGGAAGGATCAGGGCGAATTCGTCGCCACCCACTCTGAAGATCCTGTCGAGCGGGCGGAGCGTGTCGTCGAGTGCGGTCGCGAGATCAGCCAGGAGACGGTCGCCGGTTCGGTGGCCAAGGGTGTCGTTCACCGCCTTGAAGCCGTCGATGTCTGCCATCATCAGCGTCCAGCGGTGAGCACGTCGTCCACCGAAGCTCCCCATGGCTTCGGCGAAGGCACGCTGGTTCTGGAGGCCGGTCATCGGGTCACGCATCGCACGGTCGCGCAATTCGTTGACCAAGCTCGAGAGGTCGAGGCCGCGCGCCACCGCATCCGCGAGGAGCTCGAGCGCCTCGATCCGGTCGGTGTCGATGCGCAGGGTCGCGGCGTCGCCCACGATCAGCAGCCCCACCTCGCCTGCGAGCAACCGGATGGGGAGTGCCGCCGCCGTCGACATGCCGGCGACTCGGAGCGCACCAAGGCCGCCATGTGTCGTCATCGGTCGACCGGCCGCATCCGGCTCGGTGTACGCGCTGCTCACCCGGGCCACACGCGCGGCGATCTCACGTCCGCGGAGCGGGATGAGCTCGGCGACCCGGTCGGCCAGCGGCCCCTCGGCGGCCACGACCTCCATCGACTCACCCCGAGGCAGGACCAGAGCTGAGCTCGACATCCCGGCCACCTCGCACGCAACCCGGACCGCGACCTTCTGGATGTCGTCACGTTCGGAGAGCCCTGCCAGCTCCTTGGTGGCCCGAGCGAGCCGTGCCAGGGGGCGGTGATCGGCTTCACGGCCCAGCACCTCGAGGCGACCGCCGAGAAGACGGGCGCACCGATGGATCCTCATCAGATCGTCGTTGGCGAAGGCCGCGTGGGACTCGACACTCAGACAACCAGCGACCTCGTGGTCGATGTACAACGGTTCGACCACGACTCCCGCCTCGGACATCGGATCGCCGAGACGGTCGGCGTCGTTGGTGTGAGGCGGCACCACCTGGCGGTTCCCGGTACGCATGCAACGAGACATGATGCTCGTGGTCGGTGGGATGCCGTCGAGCACCTCGTCGTAGCCCCGGTGTGCTTGGCAGCGCAGCAGGCCACCGCGCTCGAGATAGACGCTCGTCGCAAACGTGTCGTTCCACAGCATCGCGGCCACGACATCGCATGCTGCTCGGGTGTCGGAGGTCTGGCGCAGCTGGCGGCTCAGTCCGTACTCCGAGTCAGCCAGCGCGGTCCAGCTTCGGTCCTGGGGGTCGGCTTGCCACGTGGGAGCCGGGGTGCCGAAGTAGTACCCCTGGGCGTAGCTCACCCCTGCGTCGCGCAGCACCGCGAGCTCTTCGAGTCGCTCGACGTGCTCGGCAACGACGGCGAAACCGACGTCTTGTCCGAAGCCACAGATCGCCGACACCAGCGACTGGCGCGACCCGTCCTCGTCGATGCCACTCACAACAGCCCGGTCGAGCTTCACGAAGTCGGGGCGGACCCGCGCGAGCGCGAGCAGGCTCGTGGCGCTCGCATCATCGAGTGACAGCCGTACTTCATGGGCGCGGAGGAAGCGGATGTCGATCTCGAGGTCGGTCCCCCGCGCATCCAGGAGCGCGGCCTCGTCGAGATCGACCACCAGATCGTCGGCGAGTCTCGATCTGACGTCGAGGAAACGGGGATCGTTCAGCGTGCTCGGTGACACGTTGACGAACAACGCCATGCCTGCGGGCGGCGGGCCGGCATCTGCGATCGCATCGAGGCACAAGAGCTCGAACTCGGACCGCAGACCGAGACGGCTGGCAGCGTCGAGCCACGCCTCGGGGTGCCCGCCAGGGTCCGAGCCGACTCGGATGAGCGCCTCATAGCCTGCGAGGCCACCTTCATCGAGTCGGTACACCGGCAGAAACACCGGGTGGACGAGCCGTCGGCTGAGCACCGCTTCGACGGGCAGCTCGACTTCTGTCGTCTCGGACACGGCGATGGTCCCTCTCGGCTCGGCGCGACCTACTTCCTGAACGGGTCGAGCCCGAACTCGGCGGCCGAGCCGATGGTAACGGCTTCAGGCGAACGGATCGGCGAATGGGTCGGCGTCGGGATCGGGCTGCGAGCGTCTGAGACCGGGGAGCCCGACGGGTTGCGCCGGGATGAATGCCGCGTAGCCCGACGCCTCGAGCTCGTCGGCGAGCTCGGGGCCGCCACTCATCTCGATGACGCCCTTGACGAGCACGTGGACCTGATCGGGCTGGAGCTCTTCGAGAAGGCGCTTGTAATGCGTGATGGCGAGGACGCCGAGGCCCTGCTCGTTGGTCGCGTCCTCGACCCGTCGCGACACCGCGACGAGCGCATCGACGTCGAGCCCCGAATCGATTTCGTCGAGGATGGCGATCTTGGGCTCGAGCACCCCGAGCTGGAGGGTTTCGTTGCGCTTCTTCTCGCCGCCGGAGAGATCGACGTTCATGGGCCGTTCGAGGAACTTCTCGTCGAATCCGATCCGCTCCGCCTCGACGACCATCCGTTGGGCGACCTCGGACTGCGAACGGCCACTCGCGGTGTAGGCAGCTTCGAGCACCGCAGCGACCGACACCCCTGGCACCTCGATGGGGTACTGCATTGCGAGGAACATCCCCGCGGTGGCCCGCTCGAAGGTCGACATCCCGACCAGTTCCTGGCCGTCGAGCTTGATCGAGCCGCCGGTGACCTCGTAGTTCGGGTGGCCCATCAGGACATGGGAGAGCGTCGACTTCCCGGACCCGTTGGGCCCCATGACGGCATGGACCTCGCCGCTCCGCACGGTCAGGTCGATCCCGCGGAGGATCTCGGCGCCGTCGACCGATGCCCGAAGGTCTCGGATCTCGAGCACGCTCATGTCGGGTCGGCCTCGGGCGCGCGGGTGACTCGCACGTCGCCGTCGGCGACGGACACGTCGTAGACCGGCGTCGCCCTGGTGGCGGGCAGTGAGACCGGCACGCCATCGATCAACGAGAACGCACTGCCGTGCTTCCAGCACTCGAGGGTGCGGGCCTCGCAATCGACCTCACCTTCGGACAACGACACGTCGGCATGCGTGCACTGGTCGCCGATCGCGAAGACCTCGTCACCGCAACGGACGACCGCGACCTCGACCCCATCGACGTCGACCCGCAACGCTTCTCCGTCGTTCAGTTCGTCCAACCGGCACACGGTGGCCATCTCAGCGTTCCCTCTGGTCGAGCTTGTCGTCGATGTCGGCCCGAAGTGGGGCCTCGAGGGCCGGCACCGGGAGTTTGGCGAGGACGGCTTCGAAGAACCCCGCGACGATGAGCCGTTCGGCCACCTCGGGCGGAACGCCGCGCGACTCGAGGTAGAACCGCTGCTCCTCGTCGACCGGGCCCACGGCGGATGCATGCGCGCACTTGACCTCGTTGTTGTAGATCTCGAGGTTGGGGACCGACTCGGCCCACGCCTCGTCGGACAGCTTCACGTTCCGGTTGGTCTGGACCGCGTCGGTGCCACGAGCCTCGTGTTCGACGCGGATCGTGCCGGTGTAGACCGACCGACTCGTCCCGGCACCCACTCCGACATAGAGGAGGTTCGACGTGGTGTCAGGGGCGACGTGCTGCTGGAAGGTCCGAAAGTCGAGCGTCTGGTCGCCGTCGGCGAAGTAGGCCGCGAGGAGATCGCCCGATGCGCCGCGCCCGTCGAGACGGCACTCGGTGCGCAATCGGGCATAGGCACCGCCGAAGGCCGCGACGACCGAGCGCAACTGCCCGGCTTGGGCGACCCGTGACACCTGCTGCCCGATCTGCCAGGTGGTGCGGGCATGTTCCTGGACCTCGACGTAGCCGAGGCGGGCACTCGGTCCGACGACGAGGTCGACGTGGGGCACCACCAACTGACCGACCGGCGCCGAGGTCCGCAGATCTGCCACACGGACTTCGCTGTTCTCGCCGGCGCGCACGATGACGCGGGTGTACACCGCGGCATCGGGAGCCGAAGCGCCGCTGGCGATCACGACCGGGGCCTCGACGACCACGCCGGCCGGGATGTCGATCAACAGGGGCTCGGGCGCCAAGGCAGCGCTCAGCTCGGCGAACAGATCCGATGCGCCGGCGGTCACCGTTGCCAGGAGTTCGGACTCGTCGGTGTCGGCGACGCGCACGACTCGGACTCCCTTGGCCTCGAGGAGTGGATCGACCTCGACCGAGGTGATGCGCCCGTTGTCCAACACGACGGTCGCGGCACGATCGCCGATGCTGTCGACCAGCTCGCCCGGGAGGGCGGCTGCACCACCCGTGGCCGTCGACGGCGCACGGGATTCGAGGTCGAGGTCCCTGATCGGGCTGTAGCGCCAGGCCTCTTCCTCCGACGACGGCACGCCGAGCTCGACACCTCGCCGAGCGGCTGCGACCCTGAGGTCGCGGAGCCAGGCTGGGCCTGGCAGATCGCCGGCGATCTCGACGTACGGGAGGAGGTTCACGGAACCCGTGATGCTATCGGCGCCTGCCCGGGATCGGCGAAGGATCAGTCCTTGCGGCGACGCTTGAACATGCGCTTCCACCGAGGCAGACCGGCACGGGCACGCTCGGCGGCCACATCGGCGAGGACCGAAGGTCCGGCTGCGTTGATGATGTCCTCGGCCTCGTCGAGGAGCCGGGCGACCGAGTCGTCGCCATCAGAGAGGCTCGCCGGCTCGTCGGGCGTCTCGGGCGTGACCAGCGAACCGTGGCTCCAGTTCACATCGACCATGCGCCGGGTGTACTTCGGACACTCCGCCGGGCACCGCCACGGTGCCTCGGGGGCGAGGTCGAGATCGCACTTCCGCACGGTGTCGCCGTTGGGGTAGGTCCGACTCTCGAAGTACTTGCAGTCCTGCCGCATCGGCATGAGCCTGATTGTGTCACGCGCCGAGCGCTGACCGGCGTCAGTCGGGCTCAGCCGACGGAGCCTTCCATCTGGAGCTCGATGAGGCGGCTCCACTCGACGGCGTACTCCATCGGCAGGGTACGGGTGACCGGCTCGATGAAGCCGTTCACGATCATGCCCATCGCCTGCTCTTCGGTGAGACCGCGGCTCCGCAGGTAGAAGAGCTGCTCGTCCGCCACCTTCGACACGGTTGCCTCGTGGCCGATGACGGCGTCGCGTGAGCCGACCTCCATGTAGGGGTAGGTGTCGCTGATCGACTCGTCATCGAGGATGAGCGCATCGCACTGCACGTGGCTCTTGCAGCCGTAGGCATCGTCTTCGACTCGGACCAGGCCGCGATAGCTGGTGCGCCCTCCATCCTTGGAGATCGACTTCGACACGATCTTGCTGGTGGTCTCGGGGGCGGCGTGCACCATCTTGGCGCCGGCATCCTGGTGCTGTCCGGGCCCTGCGTAGGCGACCGACAGCACCGAACCCGAGGCCTTCGGGCCGACCATGTAGACCGCCGGGTACTTCATGGTGAGGCGCGAACCGATGTTGCCGTCGATCCACTCCATGTGGCCCTCGGCCTCGACACGGGCGCGCTTGGTGACCAGGTTGAACACGTTGTTCGACCAGTTCTGGATGGTCGTGTAGGTGACCCGGGCAGAGGGCTTCACGATGATCTCGACCACGGCCGAGTGCAGCGAGTCGGTGGTGTAGACCGGCGCCGAGCAGCCCTCGATGTAGTGCACCTTGGAGCCCTCGTCGGCGATGATCAGGGTGCGTTCGAACTGGCCCATGTTCTCGGCGTTGATCCGGAAGTAGGCCTGCAACGGCATCTCGACCTCGACGCCGGGCGGCACGTAGATGAACGAACCCCCCGACCAGGTGGCCGTGTTGAGCGAGCTGAACTTGTTGTCGTTCGACGGGATGACGGTGCCGAAGTACTGCTTGACGAGCTCGGGGTACTCCTTCAGCGCCGTGTCCATGTCGGTGAAGATGACGCCCTGCTGCTCGAGATCCTCGCGGTTGCGGTGGTACACCACCTCGCTCTCGTACTGGGCAGTGACACCCGCCAGGTACTTGCGCTCGGCCTCGGGGATGCCCAGCTTCTCGTAGGTGTCCTTCACCGAGTCGGGCAGCTCGTCCCAGGCGTCGACCTGATGATCGGTCGGCTTGATGTAATAGAAGATGTCGTCGAAGTAGATCTCGGACATGTCACCACCCCAGCTCGGCATCGGCCGACGCTGGAAGTGCTTGTAGGACTTCAGCCGGTTGTTCAGCATCCAGTCGGGTTCACCCTTCATCCACGACATCTCGCGGATGATGTCGGTGTTCAACCCACGTTTGGGCTTGAAGACGTAGTCCTCCTTGTCACTCCAACCGAGCTTGTACTTGCCGAGGTCGAGGTCTGTGACTGCCATGCGTGCACCTGTTTCATCGGACGTGGGCGAGGATCAATTTCTCCTACGCCGATAGTAACAACCTCGGTCGGCCGATCCACCCGTCGGCGCACGTCGCCCTAGGCCGCCGCCATCGGGCCGTGAGGAGTGGGGCTCATCGGCTCCTCGTTCCGCAGCCATCGGCCGAGCCCGGCCACACCCGCAGCCATCGTCACACACCCCAGCCAGAGCCCCGACACCACTGCGACCGGGTAGTTGCCGAATTCATCGGCTGACCCGACCTCGAGCACACGGAGTGCGGCGAAGGCCACCATGCCGACCGGCCAGGCCAGCGCGAATGCGATCGCCGGCGCCCTTGGCGCGACCCCGTTGCGGATCAGCGCGACGCCGACGGCACCGGCCCCGACGGCGATCAAGCCTCCCCACAGCGGAACCAGCCAGGACACCGCCACGGTCGCCGGTGCCGCGAGGGCCACGAAGACGAGGCCGAGTCGTCCGGGCACACCGAGCCCCCCGAGTCGCTCACGAAGGGCAAGCACCAGGATCAGCGTGATCGTGACGGCGCCGATCAGACACAGCACCCCGGCGACCCACGGAATCATCGGTG
Source organism: Acidimicrobiales bacterium (assembly GCA_035529695.1). Taxonomy (GTDB): domain Bacteria; phylum Actinomycetota; class Acidimicrobiia; order Acidimicrobiales; family Salinilacustritrichaceae; genus DATKWD01. The sequence goes on from DATKWD010000102.1 coordinate 27,945, forward strand.
CGAGACCCCAGTCGCGATCGTTGTCGAGCCGGTCGCTCACCAGCCACGCGATGGGGACGGCCAGCCACAGCAGCCCGGCGATCATCGCAGCGTCGCCTGCGCTCCGGGTCGAGTGCGTGGGCACCGCCGGTCGGCGACCGCCGCACGCGAGGGCGTCGGCAACGACATCGGCCTCGCCGAACCGGTGGAGTGTCGAACGTTGCGCCTCCGATGAGGACCGCCCGGCCGCGACGAGGTCCTCGACCGACGAGCGGAGGTGATCGCTCATCTCGGCCAGGACGTCGTCTCGGTCCGGGCGACGCTTCAGCCGCCTGCCGAGGAGTTCGAGGTACCGATCGATCAACTCGTAGCCGGCCACGGCGACCCTCCGATCACGTTCGACACGGCTTCGGAGAACCCGGCCCAGGCCTTGCGTTGCTCGCCGAAGGCACGCAGACCCTTCGGCGTGATCGCGTACGTCCGGCGGCGCCGACCCTGGACGACCGACCAGTCCGACGCCAGGTGGCCGCTCCGCTCGAGTCGGTGGAGCACGGGATACACGGTCCCTTCGGGCAGATCGAACACGTCGCCACTGCGTGTCTTGAGGTGTTCGATGACGGCGTAGCCGTGTTTGGCCCCGTCGGCGAGCACCGCGAGCACGAGCAGATCCATGTGACCCTTGAGCGCTTGACCTTTCATACCTTGCATTCCTATACCTAGCGACTCTAGGCGTCAAGGGATTCGTGGTCAGACGCTGGTGGCGGCGTCGCCGGTCCAGCTCGCGTACAGAGCGGCATACGCCTGGCCGCGCTCCAGCAGCTCGTCGTGCGTTCCGACCTCGACCAGTCGGCCGTCGGCGACCACGGCGACACGATCGGCGCGAGCTGCCGTCGTGAGTCGGTGGGCGATCACGATCGTGGTGCGACCCTGCATGAGCACCTCCATGGCAGCCTCGACCACGGCCTCGGTGCCTGGGTCGAGTGACGAGGTCGCCTCGTCGAGCACGAGGACGCCTGGGTCGGCCAACGCAGCACGAGCGATCGACACCAGCTGCTTCTCGCCTGCGGAGAACCGACTTCCCCGTTCGCGCACCTCGGTGTCGAGGCCGTCGGGAAGCGAATCGAAGCGGTCGAGGACGCCGATCGACTCGAGGGCTGCCGCCACCTCGGCGTCGGTCGCGTCGGGACGGGCGAGCCGGATGTTCTCGAGCACGTTCCCGTCGAAGAGGAAGCCCTCCTGCGGCACGACCACGATGGCCGAGCGCAACGAGGTGAGCGAAGCGTCGCGCAGATCGACGCCGCCGACCTTCACCGCTCCTGCCACCGGGTCGTAGAGCCGAGCGATCAGCTTGGCCAACGTCGACTTTCCGGCCCCCGTGGGGCCGACGAGCGCGATGCGCTCACCCTCGGCGATCCTGAGGTCGACGTCGCGCAGCACCGGATCGCCTCCGGCGTACCCGAACGTGAGCCCCGCGACCTCGACCTCGCCCCGGTGCGGGAGGTCGATCGGATCGTCGGACTCGGCCACGTCGAGCGGGGTGTCGAGCAGCTCGTAGACCTTCTTGAGCGCGGCGCCGGCCGACTGCACCGTGTTGAACAGCTGCGACAGCTGCTGCACCGGTTCGAACAGGTTCGACAGCGTGAGGACGAAGAACGTGACCGTGCCGACCGTGAGCGATCCCTGGTGCACCCAGTAGCCGCCGATGCCGACCGTTGCCGCCGTCGTCGCGAGCCCGGCGAGTTCGATGACCGGGAGGTACCAGGCCGAGATCTTGACCGATCGCATGTGTGCCTCGTAGAGGCGCCGGTTGCGGCGGGCGAAGCGGGAGGTCTCGAGGTCTTCGCGGCCGAAGGCCTGCACGACGCGCACGCCGCTGATCCCCTCCTGGAGGTGCGAGAGGGTCGCACCGATGCCGTCGCGCACGTCGAGATAGGCCACGTTGGACTCGCGCTGGAACCTGATGGACGCCAGGATGACCGGCGGCAACGCCAGCGCACAGAGGGCGAGCAGCTGCCAGGACACGAGCCCCAGGACGACCACCGATGCGGCGAGCAGCAACGAGTTGCTGACGAACATCAGCAACCCCTGCTGCACGAGCTCCTGCATCGAGTCGACATCGGAGGTCATCCGGCTGACGACGACCCCGGCCTTCTCGCGATCGAAGAAAGGCATGCTGAGCCGCTGGAGGTGGGCGAACACCCGGAGCCGCAGGTCGCGCAGGAAGTTCTCGCCGATCCGCGCGATGGTCAGGACCTGGAGGCGGAAGAGCACATAGGCCGCGATCGCCACGCCGATGTAGCCCACGACGGCCTTGTCGAGGATCGAGGCGTCGTTGCCCTTGATGCCGGAGTCGATGCCCCACCTGACCAACAGCGGGCCGGCGAGCACCGTGGCGGTCCACCCGACGACGAAGAGGGCGGCGAGAACCATCTGTCGCCGATAGGGGCGCATGAGCCGCACGGTGCGACGGATCACCTGGCCGGCAGCTTCGGCGTCGAGCCGATCTTCCTCGTCGACGCCTCCCTGGGCCCACATGGCTACGACACCACCTCGTGCTCGGTCCCGCCGGCGGAGGCGAGCACCTCGCGGTAACGGGGCTCGTCGCGCAGGAGCTGCTCGTGGGTGCCCGACGCGACGACCCGACCGTCGCCCATCAGCACCACCCGGTCGGCGAGGGCGATGGTGGAGGGGCGATGGGCGATGACGATCGTCGTCCGACCGGCCATCACCTCGCCGAGGGCGTCGCGGATCTCGTGTTCCTTTGTCGGATCGACCGAGCTGGTCGCATCGTCGAGGATCAGCACGCTCGGATCGGCGAGAATGGCGCGGGCGATCGAGATGCGTTGCCGCTGCCCGCCCGACAACGAGTAGCCGCGTTCGCCGACCACCGTGTCGTACCCGTCGTCGAGTTCGACGATGAACTCGTGCGCGCCGGCGAGTCGGGCCGCCCGCTCGATCGCCTCGAAGGGTGCGTCGGGGTCGGCGAAGGCGATGTTCTCGGCGATCGAGTCGCTGAACAGGAACGTGTCCTCGAACACGATGCCGACCGAACGCCGGAGCTCGGAGAGTCGGAGGTCGCGGACGTTCACGCCGCCCAGCCGCACCTCGCCGGCCGACACCTCGTAGAACCTCGGCAACAACCGCGCGACGGTGGTCTTGCCGCACCCGGTGGGGCCGACCAGGGCCACCGAGGTACCGGCGACGACCTCGAGGTCGAAGTCGGCCAGCACCGGGACCTCGTCGTCCTCGCCGTAGGCGAAGGAGACGTTCCTGAACTCGACGGTGCCCGAGGGCAGCTCGCCGGCGCCGACCGGGTGTGCGTTGGGGTCGTCGAGGATGACCGGGTCGTGGTCGAGGATCTCGGCGACACGTCCCGCGGCGGCGGCGGCCCGCTGATAGCTGGCGACGATCATGCCGAGCATGCGCAGCGGCCAGATCAGCATCACCACGTAGACGTTGAACGCGACCAGCGAGCCGAGAGTCAGCGAACCCTCGAGCACCTGGTGCCCGCCGTATCCGAGCACCGCGATGAGTCCGATGTTCGGCAACAGTTCGAGCGCAGGCAGGTAGCGGGCCCGGGTCACCGAGGCCGCCATCGACTCGCGGAAGACATCGTCGGCCTCGATCCGGAGCCGGTCGGACATCACCTGTTCAGCGCCGAAGCCCTTGATCACGCGGACCCCTGCCACCGTCTCCTCCACCACCGAGGCGAGCTCGGCCGACTCGCGCTGGACGCCCATGACCGACGGGAACAAGCGGGTCGAGAACCGCTTGGCGATGACGTTGAGGAAGGGCAACGAACCCAGGGCGAGCAAGGTGAGCACGGGATCGATGACGACGAGGATGACGGTGACGGCGGACACCGTCATGAGGTTCGCGATCGTCAGCGGGATCATGACGACGAGCGCCTGGATCTGTTGGAGGTCGGTGTTGCCCCGGCTCATGAGCTGACCGGTCTGCACCGTGTCGTGGAACGCGAAGTGGAGCCGCTGGACGTGGGCGAACAACCGGTCGCGGATCGACGCCTCGGCCAGACGCGCCTCGCGGAACGCGAGGTAGCGACGGACGCCGGTGAGGACGGCGGAGAACATGCCGACCACGGCGATGGCCAGCGCCCACCCGAGCAGCGAGCCGAGATCGTCGGGCTCGATTCCCTTGTCGATCGCCTGCTTGACGAGGAGCCCCACGCTCACCTTGGCAAGGCTCCAGGCCAGCCCGACGGCGACGCCGGCCGCGATGCCTCGGGTGCGCGGCTTGAGGGAGTCGATGATCAGCCGTCGGCCGGCCCGCAACATCGCGTCGTTCTCTCGCTGATCCTGATCCTGATCCTGGTCGTCGTCGATGACGCTGCCCCCCTCCGCCGACTCGAATCTATCGGCGCGCAGGGTCGGACCACGAGGTCATTTGTGCCATCTCGCCTCGCGGATCAGTCAAGGTCGGCCCCGATCGTGCCGAACCAGAAGGAAGACGAAAGCGGACTCACCTCGATGCGCCTCAACGCGATCACCCTCGGAACTCCAGACGGAAGCGTCGGTCTCACCTTCCATCGCGAGATGACGGTCGTCACCGGACTCGACGCACGTGAGCGCGCGGAGCTGTCCGCACGGGTGCTGAGGGCGCTGCTCGGCCAGGACGAGGCCGCAGAGGTTCGCTACACGACCTTCGACGGGCAGGAGCGGGTGGTGTCGTCCGCGCAGCGGGAGACGGCCGCTGCACACGAGTGGCGGCTGCAGGGAAACGTCGTCGACGACATCGCGCATCTCTGGCGCCTCAGTCTCGTCGGGCGTGAGTCGTTCCTGTCCGGCGACGAACGGCTGGAAGACCCGCCGGTCCTGATCGAGGCGCGAAGGCAACTGGTCTCCCTCGAACTCGAGCTGCTCGAGCTGCAGCGCGCCGAGGACAAGGACCCTTCGGAGGTACGGCGACTCGCCGAGCGCGTGACGGCGATGGCGCGTCGGGTGAACGAGCTGCGGGCGAGCCTCGTCAGCGGCCGCCGCAGCCGCGACGACGAAGCACTCGCGAGCGCAGCCGCCGTCCTCCAGGCGAAGTTCACCGCAGCGGGTTCGCTGGGCATCCACAACGAACGCCTGCCGGTGGTGTTCGACGATGCATTCATCGATGCTGCCGCCAGCCGGAAGTGGGACCTGCTCGACCTGCTGCGCCGCCTCGCCACGCACAACCAGGTGCTCTATCTGAGCGGCGACCCCTTCGTCGCAGCGTGGGCCCGGAGCGCAGCCGAGCACGACAGGATCCGCCTCGTCGAAACCGACGCGCCCGTACCGTCGACGGTCTGAAGGCCGTTTCGTCGGCCCATTGCGCTCGTCCGTCGCGTCGGGCTGCTCAGGCCGTGATCTCAGGCGAGCCGGCGGAGGTCGCGTCTGAACCGTTCGGCGCGCTCGACGTAGGACGCCACTCCTGCGGCGATCGAGGTCGGCCGGACCCGGTCGGCGAGCACCCGTGCCGGAATGCCGAGCGCCATTGCCATCGGCGGCACGACCGTACACTCGGTCACGACTGCATTGGCGCCCACGATCGCGTCGGGCCCGACCTCGACCCCGTGGAGCACGATCGACCCCGATCCGATCAACGACCGATCCCGGATCACGCACCCCTCCATGTGAACGGCGTGGCCGATCACGCACTCGGCACCGATCCGAGTCGGATGAGCCGCCGTCGTGTGGATGATCGAGCCGTCCTGCACCGACGTTCTCATTCCCACCGTGATCGGCGCGTCGTCACCTCGGAGCACCGCTCCTGGCCAGACCGACGCGTGGGAAGCCAGGGTGACGGCGCCGATCACGACGGCGTCCGGGTGCACGTAGGCGGTCGGGTCGATCGACGGTTCGAGATCGCCGAGGGCGTAGATCGGCACCGTTCAGTCTCGGTCGGCCGGCAGGGGACGCCCGTGGACGGTGACCCTCAAGAAGCGAACCGTCCGTACCCACCCTTGAAGAACAAGAGCGGACCTGCCGGGCCGTCGCCGTCGGCGTCGAGGGCGATGACCTCGCCCATCACGAGAAAGTGATCGCCGGCCTCGACCACGCGCTCGATGCGACAATCGATCCAGGCGAGGACGCCGTGGAGGCGCGGCGATCCTGAGGGGGCGGGCGACCATTCGATGCCGGCGAACTTGTCCTCGGCTCGACTGGCGAACACCCCGCTCGTCTCCTGGTGATGATCAGCCAGCACGTTCACACAGAAGTGACCGCTGGCTTCGATGCGCGGCCACGAGCCCGAGGTGCGGGTCGGGTAGAACGCGACCAGAGGCGGGTCGAGCGACACCGAGCTGAACGATCCGATCGCCATGCCCACCGGACCGTCGTCGGTCGCGCCGGTGATGACGGTCACACCCGTCGGGAAGTGACCGAGCACCTCTCTGAACTTGGCCCCGTCGATCGCTGGACTGGCGTCGCTCACTTCGTTCCTCCACTCAGATGTCGGCGCGCCACCGATGGTAGTTGTCGGCTCGACTCAGCCGAGGGAGACGGTGAGTCCCTCGGATGCGGCCACCACCTCGAGATCATCGCCGGCCAGACCCCGCGCGTGGTCGAGCATGCGATCGACGTCGTCGTCTCCGTGGCCAGGATCGTGATGGAACAACGCCAACATGCGGGCACCCGACTCCTGTGCCACATGAACGGCGAAGTCGACCGTGCAGTGGCCCCAGTGCGCCTTCTCGGGGAACTCGGCGACGGTGTACTGGGCGTCGTGGATCACGAGGTCCGCTCCGGCACACAGCTCGAGCACCGGAGCGGTGACCTCGTGGCTGCCGTCGATCGGCATCTGGTGATCGCTGAGGTAGGCAACGGTCGCCCCGGCCATGTCGACCCGGTACCCGTTGGTCTGCCCGACATGCGGGACCGGGCGGACCATCACGGTCGCCCCGTCGAGCTCGAGGGTCTCGCCATCGACGTCGTGGAAGGAGATGGCGCCCCGCAGGTCCGAGACCCGAACGGGGAAGTACGGCGGCCGCATGAACTCGGCGAACGCCTCTTCGAGTCCGAGATCCTCGTCCTGGGGCGGTCCGTACACCCGCAGCTCAGCCCCGACCCGGTCGGCCGGGACGAAGAACGGAAGCCCCTGCACGTGGTCCCAGTGGATGTGGGTGACGAGCGCCGTGCCCCGGAACGACCCGTCCGTGGGCTGGGTGCCTCCCCAGAACCGGAGCCCCGTCCCGAGGTCGAGCACGATCGGATCGAGACCCGGAGACTCGAGCGCGACGCACGAAGTGTTGCCCCCGTAGCGAGCGGTCATCGGGCACGGACAGGGGGTCGATCCCCGGACTCCGTAGAACGTGACGTTGAGCAGCGATCCCCCCGGAGGTCTCGTGAAGGGCGCCAAGCTACCGCCGTCGCCTCAGCCACGTTCCACGTGTGACGCCTGTCACCTCGGTGCCGGTGTACGTTCGGCGGCGTGACCGACCTCACGATCAGCACCGTCGACGCCAACGGTCTCACCTTCGGCCTGCTCGAGATCGGTGACGGGCCGCTCGCGCTCTGTCTGCACGGCTTCCCGGATTCCGCATGGGGCTGGCGACACCTCCTCCCCGAACTCGCGGATGCCGGGTACCGGGCAGTCGCGCCCTTCATGCGGGGCTACGCACCGACCTCGGTCCCCGCCGATGGGCGCTACCAGTCCGCTGCACTCGCACTCGACGCCATCGAGATCCACGACGCGCTCGGCGGCGACGAGCGGGCCGTGATCATCGGTCACGATTGGGGCGCCATGGCGACCTACGGGGCGGCGAACAGCGCACCCGAGCGGTGGTCCAAGGTGGTCGCCGCAGCCGTGCCGCCGGCAGGTGCCATGGGGTCCGGTTTCCTCCAGTACGACCAACTCCGGCGGAGCTGGTACATGTTCTTCTTCCAGAGCCCGATGGCCGAGCTGGTCGTCCCGATGAACGATCTCGAGTTCATCGACCGGCTGTGGGAGGACTGGTCGCCCGGTCACGACGCCTCCGACGACCTGCCCCGCGTCAAGGCCTGCCTCGCCGACCCGGCCAACCTCAGCGCTGCGCTGGGCTACTACCGCGCCACCCTCGGCGACGGCTACAAGGACCCGACACTCGACGGGCTGCAGACCGCCGCGGGCGCGCCCACCGCGCAGCCGACCCTCTATCTGCATGGCCGAAGCGACGGATGCGTGGGTGTCGAGCTGGCCGAGGGAGCCGGCGCGTTCTTGACCCACCCCGACTCGAGGGTCGAGATCTTCGATGGCCTGGGCCATTTCCTGCACCTCGAGCAGCCGGCAGCGGTGAACGAGTCGATCGTCGAGTTCCTGCGTGGCTGACCGGCCAGGCCTTCCCGACGGCCTCGTGGTGGTGGTGAAGCAGGACTGCGCGACGTGCCGACTCGTCGAGCCCGTGCTCGGCGAGCTGGCGTCACGGTCCGAGCTCACCGTCTACACCCAGGACGACCCTGGCTTCCCGGGAGGTGTCGATCCCGTCGACGACACGTCGCTCGCCGTGTCGTGGCATCACGACATCGAGACCGTGCCCTCGCTGCTGCGCGTCGAGGCCGGCGTCGAGACCGAACGAACGGTCGGGTGGCACAGGCAGCGGTGGGAGGCCCTCACGGGCATCGACGCGCTCGGCGTCGACCTGCCCGACTTCCGTCCCGGGTGCGGGTCGCTGTCGGTCGATCCCGACAAGGTCGACGAACTGCGGGTTCGGTTCGGCGCTTCGACCCTGCGCAGTCGACGCGTCGAGTTCGCCGAGGCCGAGGACGAGGTCGAGGCCATGTTCGATCGCGGCTGGACCGACGGCTTGCCGGTGGTGCCGCCGACCGAAGCACGCGTGATGGCCATGCTCGAGGGCACGACTCGTGCGCCCGACGAGGTGATCGCGTCGATCCCGCCGAACCTCGCGGAAGGCACGGTCGAGAAGATCGCCGTCAATGCAGTGATGGCGGGTTGTCGACCCGAGTACCTGCCGTTCGTCATCGCTGCGGTCGAGGCGAGCTGTTCGGACTCGTTCAACATGCATGGCCTCCTGGCAACCACCTATTTCAGCGGGCCGGTCATCGTCGCCAACGGCCCTGGTACCACCCGCATCGGGATGAACAGCGGGATGAACGCGCTGGGCCAGGGCAATCGCGCGAACGCCACGATCGGACGAGCCCTCCAGCTGATCATCCGCAACCTCGGCGGGGGTGCCCCCGGCGGTGTCGACCGGGCCACCCTGGGGAACCCCGGGAAGTACACGTTCTGCTTCGCCGAGAACGAAGCCGATTCGCCGTGGACATCCCTCGCCGCCGAGCGCGGGTTCGCCGCCGATGCCACCACGGTCACGCTCTTCGCCGGCGAAGGCGTCCGTGCCGTGGTGGATCAGCTGAGCAGGAAGCCGGAGTCGCTGGCTCGATCATTCGCCGCGTCACTGCGCTCGGTCGGGAGCGTCAAGCTGGCGTTGGCGTTCGACGCGATGTTGGTCGTCTCGCCCGAGCACGCCCGGGTCTTCGCCGAAGCCGGCTGGGACAAGGACCGCCTGCATGCGGAGTTGGCCGAGCTGCTCACGATCCCCGGCTCCGATCTCGTGCGTGATCATGACGGGATCCAAGAGGGCCTCCCTGAGGGCTTCGCGGGCTCGGACATCCCGAAGTTCCGTGACGGCGGTCTGCTGATCGTGCACGCGGGCGGCAAGGCCGGCCTGTTCTCTGGCATCATCGGTGGCTGGGTGAGCGGGGCGTCCGGCAGCCAGACCACGACCGTTGAGGTGAGAACATGAAGGTGCTCGACCCGACCGACGAGGTCCGTTCTGCCGAGCGATCGGTCAATCCCCGACCCGAGGCACTCGACGATCAGGTGGTCGGACTCCTCGACATCTCCAAGGCACGAGGCGACGTGTTCCTCGACCGGGTCGAGGAAGTGCTCAATGGACGAGGCATCACGACCAAGCGCTACGCCAAGCCGACCTTCACCAAGCCGGCCCCGGTCGATCTCCGCCACGAGATCGCCGAGCAGTGTCACGTGGTGATCGAAGCACTGGCCGACTGAGGGTCGTGCACGTCGTGCAGTGTGCACGACATCAGCGATCTGGAGCGCCGAGGCATCGTCGGGGTCTTCGTCGCCTCGAGCGAATTCATCAGCGCCGCAGAGACCCAGAGCGCCGCGCTCGGGTTCGCCGCCCCGTCGGTGTTCGTTCCCCACCCGATCCAGGATCGAACCGACACCGAGATCCGGGCACTGGCCGACGAAGCCGTCGACGAGATCGTGGCCGCCATCACGTCCTGACCACCGAACCAAGCAGGCTGACCAACGCGCCGACGCGGGCCGGCTCTCAGGGCAACCGGTACTCGCCGTGCTCGAACACCGCCAGCCCGTCGGCGACCACGGTCGCCGCCACGCGAGCAGCGCGCGATGCGTCGGCTGGCCATCCCATCGTCGCGGCGAGGGCGCTGGCCGAGACTGGGGCTCGCCTGAGCGCATCGACCAGCGCACCGCGTCCCTGACGGTCCGACCCGACGAACGTCGACTGCCGCTCGCCGGTACCAGCCGTGCCGACCACAGGATCGGGATCAGGCCGACCGGCGGTGTACCAGCGGCACGCCTCCTGGCACGGGCATGTGCCACACGCCGGGTCGACAGGCCGACAGACCGTCGCGCCCAGGTCGAGCATCGCCTGGTTCCAGGCCCACCCGTGGCCCGGCGGCACCATCGCATCGGCGAGCTCCTGAGCCTCACGGACGCCGAGTGGTCGGCCCGACCAGCGGGCCAACACCCGGGCTGCGTTGGTGTCGACGACGCCGACGTCCCGGTCGAACGCGAAGGCCAGCACGGCGCGGGCCGTGTACGGGCCGATTCCAGGCAGGTCGAGCAGCGCGGGAAGAACATCGGGCACGTCGCCGTGGTGGTGCGTCACGACGGCCGTCGCGCACCGGTGCAGGTTGACCGCGCGGCGGTTGTAGCCGAGGCCGGCCCATGCCTCGATCACCGCGCCGACCGGGGCACGCGCACACGCGTCGGCAGTCGGGAACCGGTCGAGGAACGCCTCGTACTTCGGAACGACGCGTGCGACCTGCGTCTGCTGGAGCATCAGCTCCGAGACGAGCACCGCCCACGGGTCGCGGGTGCGCCGCCAGGGCAGATCACGGCGGGTGCGCTCGCTCCATGCGAGCAGCGGGTCAGCCGGCGTCGTCGGTCCAGATCTCGTCGTCGTAGGGACGTTGACGAGGCGGTGCTGCGTCGCGCTTCCAGACCATGACCTTGCGGCGGAAGTAACACACCTCGTCGCCGTGTTGGTTGAGGCCCTTGGTCTCGACCGTGACGATGCCGCGGTCACCCTTGGAGGTCTCGCGCTTGGACAGCACGCGCGTCTCGGCGTAGATGGTGTCGCCGTGGAAGGTCGGTCTTGCATGCTTCAGCGACTCGACCTCGAGGTTCGCAACCGCAGCACCACTGACGTCGGGCACGCTCATGCCCAACACCAGGGAGTAGACGAGGTTGCCGACCACCACGTTCCTGCCGTGCACGGTCTCGTTCTCGGCGAACCACGAGTTGATGTGCAGCGGATGGTGATTCATCGTGATCATGCAGAAGAGGTGGTCGTCGAACTCGGTGATGGTCTTCCCGGGCCAATGCCGGTAGATGTCGCCGGGCGTAAACTCCTCGTAGTGACGGCCGAACGGACGATCGTGGGTGGTCACGCATACCTCGCTGTCGTGGACGTGGGACCCGACGAATATAGGTCTCCGCGTGCAGAAGGTCAGGCTGAGTGAGACGAACGATGCGGGAGGCCTTCGGCCCACCATCGACGGTCCTGCTCCGATCGGCCCGGCCTGCACAAGCGGCGCAGGCGTACTGGGAGCTGGTCATCTGGGGCCGTCAGGTCAGCATCATCGCGTTGGGCATCCTGGCGGGGTCGATCCCCGCGGTCGGCGAGAACCGGTACCTGGTCTGCGCGCTCCTGATCGTTGTGGTGGTCCCGTACAACATCGTGATGGGCCTCGCGACCCGCAGGCTGGGGAGGGTCCCGACGATCATCCCGTTCGCCGATCTCCTCTTCGCGGCGATCGTCCTCGTCCTGAGCCCGGAGACCTGGCCAGTGGTGCTGCTGATCACGCTCGGCTCGCTGTCCCTGATGCCTCTGGCCATCGGCTTTCGCAAAGCCGTGGCCGCGTCGATCGCCGCCACCGTCACCCTCGCGATCGCCGGCGGATTCTCCCTCCCCGCGGGCCAGACGGTGTTGGGCGTCTCGGGCTTCATCGTCTCGGTGTCGCTCTGCCTGTTCGGGGTCAACGTGATCGCGGGTGGCGAGCGCGATCTGCGTATGCGGCTGACCTCGATGATCAGCGACCTCGATGTGGTCGTGTGGGAAGCCGACGCAGGCGGCGCACGGTTCACCTACCTGTCCGATGCCGCCACCCCGGTCATCGGTCACCCGGCCGCGGACCTCGAGTCGGTCGCCTTCTGGTTCGACTGCGTGCATCCCGATGATCGCGACCGGGCCTGGCGCGAGCGGATCGAAGCCATCGAACGTGGCGGAACGAGCGAGTCCGAGTACCGCATCGTCAAGCCTGACGGACAGGTCCGTTGGCTCCAGGACGTGATGCGGGTCGAGCACACGCCCGGCGGCGAACCGGTGCGCTACCGCGGTGTCTCGATCGACATCACCGACCGAAAGGACGTCGAAGGTCAAGTGGCCCTCTACGCGAGCCTGGTCGAAGAGATCTCGACCGCGCTCATCGTCGTCCGCCCGACCGACGAGGGCCAGGTACTCGAGCTGATCGCTGCCAACCCGGGCGCTTCCTCGGTCGTCGTCGGCGACCGCGAAGCGCTGATCGGGCAACCACTTCGGACGGCGATCCCGATGCTCGACGAGACGCTTCGACAACGCATCCTCCGTGTCGCCCGAACCGGCGAGCCATTCGACGCCGATCGCATCCCTCGCCTCGGCAACGACCCGCAGCGGGTCTATGCCGCCCACGGCTTCCAGCTGCCCGACGGCGCGGTCGGGGTTGCGTTCGACGACGTGACCGAGTCGGCGCTCACCGCAACGGCACTTCGCCGGCAGGCGCTCCACGACGGCTTGACCGGGCTGCCGAACCGCGCGCTCCTGCACGACCGTCTGCAGCAGGCACTCCGCGAAGCCGAACGCGCCAAGACCACCGTCGCGCTGATGTTCATGGACCTCGACCACTTCAAGGAGGTCAACGACGCTCTGGGGCACCAGTACGGCGACCGGCTCCTCGTCGAGCTGTCGAGGCGACTCGAGCGGACCCTTCGCGAGGCCGACACCATCGCCCGCCTCGGGGGCGACGAGTTCGCACTGCTCCTGACCACCAACGCCACCGGTGACGGCGCATCGCGGGTGGTCAAGAAGATCCACGACGCGCTGGCCGAGCCCTTCGACATCGACGGCGTCACGATCCAGACCAACGCCTCGATCGGGATCGCGCTCTACCCCGACCACGCGACGTCTGCCGAACTGCTCACCCAGCGCGCCGACGTCGCGATGTACACCGCCAAACGTGGCGGCGGGGGGTGGGCGGTCTACTCCCCTGATCACGACCGCTCGAGCGTCGAACGGCTGACGTTGCTCACCGAACTACGCAAGGCGATCGAACAGGACGAGCTCGACCTGCACTTCCAGCCGGTCATCGACGTGGGCAGTCGGTCGGTCGTCGGCTGCGAAGCCCTCATCCGGTGGCACCATCCGACCTACGGCCGCCTCAATCCGAGTCTGGTCATCGAGCTCGCCGAGCTGTCGGGCCTCATCCTCCCGCTCACCCGATGGGTCGCGTCCACCGCGATCCAGACGCTGCACGAATGGAAAGAGGCCGACCTTCCCCTGACCATCGCCATCAACCTGTCGGTCCGCAACCTCTATGACCGCAAGCTGGTCGGCTGGTTGTCCGACGAGCTCGACGCCCATGGCATCCCCCACGAGCAACTCAAGGTCGAGCTCACCGAGAGCGAGGTCATGGACGATCCGCTGCTCGCCATCGAGGTTCTCGGGGCCCTCAGGGAGATCGGCGTGACCACCAGCGTCGACGACTTCGGGACCGGCTACTCGTCCTTGCAGTACCTCAGCCGGCTACCCGTCGCGGAGATCAAGATCGACCAGTCCTTCGTCGCCAACATGATCGAGACCGAGGAGGATCTGACGATCGTCAACACCGTGATCGATCTCGCTCACAACCTCGGGATGACCGTGCTCGCCGAGGGAGTCGAGGACGACCTCACCCTTCGCCGTCTCGAGGAGCTCGGCTGCGACCGCGCCCAGGGCTATCTCATCGGCAAGCCGAGCCCGATCACCGACTTCCTCGACGTCGTCACACAATGGGAGACCTCCCAAGAGATGTGAGCAGCTCGGTTCGGCCTGGATAATCTCGCCCGTCATGACCGGTCCTGACCTCACCCGCGCCGCTTCGGCCGTCGATCTCGCAGGCACGGTGGTTCGATCCGCCATCGAAGCACTCGCTGCCCATGGCAACGTCGACGTCGACCAGGTGCTCGCCTACGACATCGCCCACGCAGCTGCAGCCGTCGAGACCGCACGTGCCTTGTTGGACTACGGCACCTTGGGTGACATCGAGGCCGCGATCACGTGCGCGTTCGTCGCCGACGCCGTACACGACCTCGCCGGCAAGATCCTCGGCCGCGAGTCGCAGTGGGGCGTCGAGACCGACGTGCTCGCGCCGGTGCACGACGTGGTCCGCGACTTCCGCTCGCCCCAGTTCCTCAGCTCGATCACCGAGGAGGGCCCGCGCCACCTCGACGACGACTTCGAGCTGGTGCAGGACGCCTTTCGACGCTTCGCGGACGAGAAGATCCGACCCGAGGCCGAGCACATCCACCGCTCCAACGGCGACATCCCCGAAGAGCTCATCAGCGGGCTGGCCGAGATGGGCGGCTTCGGCCTGTCGGTCCCCGAGGAATACGGAGGGTTCGCAGCCGGCGGCGAATCCGACTACCTCGGCATGGTCGTGGCGACCGAGGAGCTGTCGCGTGGCTCGCTGGGCGCCGGTGGATCGCTGATCACCCGGCCCGAGATCCTCACTCGCGCGCTCGTCAAGGGCGGGACCGAGGAACAGAAGCAGTATTGGCTGCCGCGCCTCGCCACCGCCGAGGAGATGGCCGCGGTGGCCGTCACCGAGCCCGACTTCGGAAGCGACGTGGCCGGCATCAAGGTGACCGCCACTCCCACCGAGGACGGCACCGGGTGGGTCATCAACGGCGTGAAGACCTGGTGCACGTTCGGCGCACGCGCCACGGTGCTGATGCTCCTGGCCCGCACCGACCCCGATCGCACCAAGGCCCACCGGGGCTTGTCCCTGTTCGTCGTCCCCAAGCCGATCGGCGACGGCCACGGCTTCGAGTTCGGAGGCGAGCGCGGCGGCAAGATGGAGGGT
>DATKWD010000103.1:0-2518 GCA_035529695.1 Acidimicrobiales bacterium
CACCGCCTTGCGGCGCCGTTCGATGTCTTCGTCGAGCCGCGTCTTCTCGACCTCACGAAGCACCGACAGCCGATGGAGGGCATCCTCGCTCCCCGACCGGACCACGCCGTCATCGAGTCGCCGGAGCGCCCGAGCCAGCAACGGGCCACCGAAGCTGGGCGGGCTGTTGGTCAGGACCCGCCGCCCGCGGAACTCGACGACCATCGGATCTCGTTCGACCACGGCGTATGCGTCGAGGTCGGCCTGCGTGAGGAGCCCGTCGTGACGGTCGCATGCATCGACGAGCGGCGATGCGACGGAAGCGTCGGCGAAGGACTCGATGCGGCCACTGCCGATCGCGGTGATGAACTCGCCGAGCGCCTCGTTGACGACCACGTCGCCGGGGCGAAGCAACCGTCCACCGGGGGCGTAGACCGCCGAAGCCTCGTCGGTGAGTCTGAGAATCGGTTCGAGCAGGGCCACGAACGCGCCCTGTTGCGCGTTCAGCACCACACCCCGACGAGCCGCCGAGGCGGCGGGCGCGACCACCTCGTCCAGCCCGAGACGGCCGAGCTCGGAATGGATGTGCAGCAACCCGGCGAGCACGCCGGGCACGCCGGCCGACCCCCAACCGACGTTGAAGTCCTGGGTCGAAGACGGAAACCGGATGGTGACCGGAACGAAGTGCGGCGTGGTGTCGGCTCGCGACCGGCCCGGCGTGTCGACGAAGAAGTCGAACAGCCGCTCGTCGCCTGCGGCGGTCCGCGCGACGAGGAACCCCCCGCCGGCGAGACTCGTGAGACACGGCTCGGCGACCGCGGCTGCGAAGCAGGCGGCGACCACCGCGTCGTAGGCGTTGCCACCGGCCTCGAGCACCTCAACGGCAGCATCGGCGGTCAGCGGATGGCCTGCGGCGACGAATGCGTCGGTCATCGCCAGACCTGATCGCCGAGCGCGAGCAGGCCACCCAGGTCGGCGATGTCGCGCTCGAAGTAGGGCACCGAGGCCACGACCTCGGGAAGCGCGCTCAGCGCCGACCGCTCTTCGGCTTCGCGCTGGGCCACGACACGGAAGTTCAGGTAGCTGTCGCCCACCTCGCGGAGCACCCGTTCGAGCTGATCGGCGGGCATGCCACGCTGCGCGAGTTCGGCGGCGAGCCGTCCGGCCTCGTCGGTCATGACCCGGGCGACCACCACACCCTCCGGATCGAGCAGGTAGTCGGGCAGCACCTTGTTGAAGATGATCCCACCCAGATGGAACTTCCGATCGCTGAGCGCCTTGACGAAGAACTCCGACTCCCGAACCGGAGCCGACTCGAGCGTGGTCACCACGAGGAAGGTGGTGCGCTTGTCGGCGAGGGTGCGGCTCACCGCATTGGCCCGCTCGACGAATCCGTCGTACATCGTCTGGAACAGCAGGAAGAACTCGGCGATGTCCTCGAGGAACTGCGAGCCGAGAATGGTGTCGGCCACTCGGTAGAAGGGCCTGCTGGCGAAGCTGATGATCCGGGACCGCGCCGGGACGGTGAGCAGCCGGAGCAGCCGACTCGAGAAGAAGTCAGCCATGCGGTCGGGTGCTTCGAGGAAGTCGATTGCGTTCCGGGTCGGCGGCGTGTCGACCACGATGAGGTCATAGGTCCCAGCGGCGTGGATCTCGTGGAGGCGCTCCATCGCGATGTAGTCGTGGCTCTGGACGAACCGAGCCGTGATGTTGGTGTAGAGCGGGTTCTTCAAGATGGCGTCGCGGGTCTCGGCGTCGGGCGCGTGCCGATGGACGAGGTCGTCCCACGACTGCTTCGTGTCGAGCATCGCCGCCCACAACTCGCCATGCGGGGTGACCCCGCTCTCGGCGAACGCCTCGGACGGCACACGGATCTCGACGTTGCCGAACTGCTCGAGTCCGAGTGCGTTGGCCAGGCGCTTCGCAGGATCCACGGTGAGCACCAGCACCTTGCCGCCGAGGTGGACGGCCGCCTGCGCTGCCACCGCGGCGGCGGTCGTGGTCTTCCCGACACCGCCCGAGCCACAGCAGATGACGATCTCGCGAGCTGCCAGGAGCTGCTCGAGGGTCGTAGGGGTCGTCCGGGTCGTGGCCATCAGTACCCGAGCTCCTCGCTGAGGAACCGTGCGACCTCGTGGGTCGCCCGCACCCCGTGGCTGCGCTGGAACAGGTAGGGCACGTACAGCTGAGGGAGGGAGGGGTCGAGCGAGTCGCGCAGCTTGTCGAGATGGCCGGCCCGGGTACGACGCAACGTCACGGCAAGCTCGGCGGCGTCGAGCACGACGGAGGGATCTCCGCCGGCGGCTTCGGCGAGCCGGGCGCGGTGGCGGTCGGTGCGGAGCTTGTCGAAGAGCTCCTCCTCGCTCCTCCCGAAGAGCTCGGGAAGCACCCGGTTGACGATGACGGCTGCCAGGTCGACCACCGTCTCCTTCGCGATCCTGCCCGCCAGCTCGATGGTCTCGTTGACCGGCATCTCCTCGGGTGCAGCGACGATCACCGCGCCGGTGACGTCGGGATCGCCGAGGATGTCGAGCATCCA
>DATKWD010000104.1:0-4328 GCA_035529695.1 Acidimicrobiales bacterium
GTCATCGTGTTCTCCGACGATCCCGACTGGTGCCGGGCCAACCTGAGCGGTATCCATCCGGCAGCGGTGCTCGAAGCGGGACGAGATGTCGTCGATCTGGCAGCGATGGCCCTTTGCGAACACCACATCATCGCCAACTCGTCGTTCTCCTATTGGGGAGCGATGCTGGCACAGGATCCGTCGGCCGTTCACATCCATCCGGACAGGTGGTATGGCCCAGGTCATGCGATCGCCGATCCGTCCCTTCTCCTCCCGCCGGGGTGGATCGCGGTGGACCCGTGGCTCGAGCGCACCTGGCGCGGTCGACTGTTCAGCCCGCACCGGAGGTCGCGACAGATTCGCAGCCGCTGGACCCGAGCCCGCAGCGCCCGACGTGCCCGCAAGCCGACGCTAGGTTCGGCCGATGAGCTCACATGACCGACTCAGCACACCGACCCCCGCGCAGCTCCAACCACCGAAGGTGCGGATGATCGACATCGTCGCCGAACGCGGCGAGCTCCGATCAGTTGCCGACATCGGCGGTGTCTGGAAGGTCGAGGGCGGCTATGCACGTCACGCTCACGGACTCGACGGAGTCGAGCGGGTTCAGCTGGTCGATCTCCACATGTCCGCCTCCGTGCGCGATTTCGCCAGAGATCACGTCGGTTTCGAGTTGGTCGAGGCCGACATGGGAAGTCCCGACACTCCGCGTCTGGTCGGCGAGGTCGATCTCGTGCTGCTCTATGACGTGCTCCTCCACCAGGTCGGACCCGATTGGGACGAGATCCTGGCTCGATACGCCGAACACGCCGCCAACGTCGCCGTCGCGGGGCCGCGATGGGCGATCGGCACCGAGGCGGTCCGGCTTCCCGATCTCGGGCGCGATCGCTACGAGGCGATCGCCCCCCTCGCACCCGACAACCACCTGATGTTCGAGCAGCCCGACGAATGGATCGATCGGTACCAGCGGACTCGGCGAGACGCCCACGCGTACTGGCAATGGGGCATCCCGACCGCTGCCATCTCGGCGAAGATGACCGAACTCGGGTTCGCGACCATCGGCTACGAGCATCTCGGCCCGTGGTTCGGGAGCCGGGCCTTCACCTCCGAGGCGGCGGTCTTCACCCGGGTCAGCTGACCGCCGGCGTTCAGCTCTCGTCGACCACGGCAGTGCCGCCCGACCCGGCTTCGGCGAGTTCGGGCTCGAGCTGCGGGGGCTCGAAGCCCTCGACCGTGCGGAAGACGATGCTCCGCTCGCCCTCCTCGTCGTCTTCGACGTCGACGATGACGATCTCGCCGGCCCTGAACTCCTTGAGCAGGAGCCGCTCGGACATCGGGTCCTCGACCAGCCGCTGGATGGCCCGGCGCAACGGCCGAGCGCCCAACGTCGGGTCGTAGCCCCGATCAGCGAGGAAGAGCTTGGCAGCGTCGGTGAGTTCGATGCCGATGCCCTGTCCCTCGAGCTGGGTCTTGGTGTTCTTGATCATCAGGTCGACGATCTGGATCACCTCGTCCTTGCTGAGCTCGTGGAACACGATGGTCTCGTCGATGCGGTTCAGGAACTCAGGCCGGAAGTGATCCTTCAGGGCGTCGTTGACCTTCTCCTTCATCTTCTCGTACGAGATGGCCTCGTCGGCCTTGCCGAAGCCGACCGCCTGCTTGCGCAGATCGGCGGTACCCAGGTTCGAGGTCATGATGAGCACGGTGTTGCGGAAGTCGACCGAACGACCCTGGCTGTCGGTGAGACGGCCCTCTTCGAGGATCTGCAACAGCGTGTTGAAGACATCAGGGTGGGCCTTTTCGATCTCGTCGAACAACACGACCGAGAACGGCTTTCGCCGAACGGCCTCGGTGAGCTGGCCGCCGTCTTCGTAGCCCACGTAGCCCGGAGGCGAACCCACGAGCCGGCTGACCGTGTGCTTCTCCATGTACTCGGACATGTCGAGGCTGATCAGGCTCTGCTCGTCTCCGAACAGGAACTCGGCGAGGGTCTTGGCGAGCTCGGTCTTGCCCACACCCGATGGGCCCAGGAAGATGAACGAGCCACTCGGACGCTTGGGGTCCTTGAGGCCCGCACGGGTACGGCGGATGGCCTGGCTGACCGCACGGATGCTGTCCTCCTGGCCGATGACCCGCTTGTGCAGGTCGTCTTCCATGTGGAGCAGCTTCTGGGTCTCTTCCTCGGTGAGCTTGTAGACGGGGATGCCGGTCCACACCGAGAGGACCTCGGCGATGGCTTCCTCGTCGACCTCGTCGAACAGGTCGACACCAGAGTCCTTGATCTCGCGCTCCTTGCCTTCCTTCTCCGAGAGGATCTCCTTCTCGCGATCGCGCAGGCGACCCGCCTCTTCGAAATTCTGCTCGTCGACCGCAGCCTTCTTCTGCTCGACGATCTCCGACAGTTGGTTCTCGAGCTCGCGGTAGTCGGCCGGGGTCTCCATACGCTTGATCTGCAGCCGCGAGCCGGCCTCGTCGACGAGGTCGATGGCCTTGTCGGGCAAGTGGCGGTCAGAGATGTAGCGGTCGGCCAGGTTGGCAGCGGCCACGACGGCCTGATCGGTGATGGTGACCCGATGGAACTGTTCGTAGCGGTCGCGAAGTCCCTTGAGGATCTCGATGGTGTGCGCCACGGTGGGCTCGTCGACGACGATCTTCTGGAAGCGGCGCTCGAGGGCGGCGTCCTTCTCGAGGTGCTTGCGGTACTCGTCGAGCGTGGTGGCACCGATGGTCTGGAGCTCGCCACGAGCCAGCATCGGCTTGAGGATGCTGGCTGCGTCGATGGCGCCTTCGGCGGCGCCGGCTCCGACGAGGGTGTGGAGCTCGTCGATGAACAAGATGATGTCGCCGCGGGTCTTGATCTCCTTGAGCACCTTCTTGAGGCGCTCTTCGAAGTCACCGCGGTAGCGCGACCCGGCGACGAGGGCACCGAGGTCGAGCGTGTAGAGCTGCTTGTCGCGCAGCGTCTCGGGGATGTCGCCCGACACGATCTTCTGAGCGAGGCCTTCGACGATTGCGGTCTTGCCGACGCCGGGCTCGCCGACCAGCACCGGGTTGTTCTTGGTGCGTCGGCTGAGGACCTGCATCACCCGCTCCATCTCGCGGCTGCGGCCGATGACGGGGTCGACGGCCTTGTCGCGGGCGAGCTGGGTGAGGTTGCGACCGAACTGGTCGAGCACGAGGCTGCCGCTGGGCGCGTCTTCGCGGCCCGAACCGCCGGCGGTGGCGCCGGCCTTCTCCTGGCCGCCCTGGCCCTGCGGGCCCTGGTAGCCCGACAGGAGCTGGATGACCTGTTGCCGGACGCGACTGAGGTCGGCGCCGAGCTTGACCAGGACCTGCGCGGCCACGCCTTCGCCCTCGCGGATCAGCCCGAGCAGGATGTGCTCGGTGCCGATGTAGTTGTGGCCGAGCTGGAGCGCCTCGCGGAGCGAGAGCTCGAGGACCTTCTTGGCCCGTGGGGTGAAGGGGATGTGACCCGAGGGGCTGCTGCCGCCCTGGCCGATGATCTCCTCGACCTGGTTGCGCACGGCCTCGAGGCTGATGCCGAGCGACTCGAGCGCCTTTGCGGCAACGCCCTCGCCCTCGTGGATCAGCCCGAGCAGGATGTGCTCGGTGCCGATGTAGTTGTGGTTGAGGAGCCGAGCTTCTTCCTGGGCCAACACGACCACACGACGGGCTCGATCAGTAAAGCGTTCGAACAAGGAAATTGCCTCCAGACAGAGGATGGCGGCGGTGAGACGAGTGTACCGACTTGCGTCTCGATGCGAACCAGCAGGCGTGTGACACCTGCACGTCGATCTCGGGAATCAAACCGGAACGGCCCGGACGACGATGTTGTCGGTGTAGGAACGGGCACCCCGATCGAAGGCGCCACCGCAGGTGATGAGGGTGAGGGTGTGTGCGCCATCGGCCCGAAACAGCTCGTCGATGGGCAGGAGGTCCTTGTCGACCTGGAAGCGCTCGGTCACGACGTAGCGCAACGGAGCTCCCTGCTCGTCGAGCACCGAGATCTCGCTGCCGACCTCGACGGCACGGAGATCGAAGAACACGCCTCGCTGACCGGCGTAGTCGACATGGGCGGCGATGACCGCCGAACCCGAGGGCTCGCCCGGTGCCGTGCCGGGCCAGTACCAGCCGCTCTCGGTCGCGCCGGGAATCTGCATCGAGCCGTCGCCTTCCAGGCCGACCGCGACGACTGGTGCATCCACGCCCAGCGACGGGATCTGCAGGCGCTGGGGAATCACTCCCGGGTCGGGTTCGGTCGTCGTGGTCGTCGACCCGATGGCCGCCACCGGCAACGTCGGCGGCGTCGAGGTCGTCGAGGTCACCGCCCGCCCGACGAGGTCCGCCCT
>DATKWD010000105.1:0-3460 GCA_035529695.1 Acidimicrobiales bacterium
CAGCCGGCCGAGGACCTCGGCGAACATGCCCAGGTGATCGTCGCGATCGGCGAACTGGCGCTGCACGTCGCCGATGTAGGCCGTGAGGCGATGGAGCCGGCCGGCGAGCTGGCGAGCGATCTCGAGGCCCAGTTCGGGGCGGTCGGCCACGAACCCTGCCGGGTCGCCGACCACGCGCACCAGGGTCTCTTCGACCGCGCTCACCGTCGCGTCACGAGGCTGGCCGAGCAGCGCACCGATCTCGCCGACGAAGGTCCCAGGACTGCTCAGGGTGTCGATCACCAGGTCGCCGGCGGTGATGCGCAGGGTGCCCTCGACGAGGATGACCACGTCGGTGGGCAGGTCGCCCTGGTCGTAGAGCACCTCGCCGGCGGCGAGCCGCCGCTCGGGCAGTCCGTCGCTGAGCTGAAGGACGTCGATGGCCACGACACGATCATGGCAGAGCCGCGGTCGCTGACCGACACCGCCGGGTTCACGGTTCGCCACTACGCTCGGAACCGTCCCATCCGGGACAGCAAGGCGAGTTGGAGTTGGTGGTGTGGCACTTCCCGTCATCGTTGTGAAGCAGGAGGGCCGGCGGCCACTCTTCATCCAGGTGCGCGACCCGATCGACATCGGTCGTGAATGCGACGGCATCATCATCGCCGACCCCAAGGCATCGCGGCTGCACGCCCGCCTGACCCCGGAGGGCGACGAGGTCCTCGTCGAGGACCTGGGCTCGACCAACGGGACCTTCGTCGGTTCACAGAAGGTCACCTCGGCCCGGCTCGAGGGCGATGCCATCGTGCGCATCGGCAACTCGGTCCTCCAGCTGGCCGATGCAGCGCTGCCGCCCGCCCGGGCCACCAGCGACTTCGCCCGCGGCACGATGATCGGCGAGCCCGAGGACGTCGACATGGACCGTCCGAGACCGGTGAGCGGACCGGTGCGGGCCATCAACCCCGAACAGACCGATTTCCGCGAGACGTCGATCGAAGCCGTGGCCCGCGAGGTCAGCCAGTCGCACACGCCGCTCACCGACGTCGAGACGGATTCGGGCACCATCACCATCGTGTTCAGCGACATCGAGTCATCGACCGAGCGGGCCACCGCCATGGGCGACACCGACTGGATGGAGGTGCTCGCATCACACAACGAGATCATCACCCGTCACGTGCGGAACTGGAAGGGGTCGGTCGTCAAGAACCAGGGCGACGGCTTCATGATGACCTTCGGCGGCGCCCGCCGGGCGCTTCACGCCATGGTCGCCGTCCAGAACGAGCTCGAGAAGTACGCGCAGGAGCATCCCGAGAAAGGGGTGCGGGTCCGGGTGGGTGTCCACACCGGCGAGGTCATCGCCGAGAAGGGCGACATCTTCGGCAAGCACGTGATGCTCGCCGCCCGGGTGGGCGGCCTGGCTGACGGCGGCGAGATCCTCGTGTCGTCGATCGTCCGCGAGATCACCTCGGCGCGCGGCGATCTCGACTTCGGCGAGCCCCGCACCACGACGCTCAAGGGCATCGACGGCGAGCACACCGTCTATCCGCTCCTCTGGGAGCAGTTCGAACCCCAGGTCTGAGGCGGCTCAGTCTTCCTCGGCGCCCACCGCGGCGTGTGAGCCCGATGCCCGGATGACCGCGTCCTCGGCGGCCGCATCGAGTTCTTCCTGCTGCCTGACGTCGGACAGGCTCTGCGACAGCGGCCCCGGAGCGATGTAGCCGAGCAGGAACCCGACCACCGTCGGGATGACCACCAGCGGCACCCATGCCTCGACGTCGGCGAACGCGATCCGAAGGATCGAGACCCCGAGCGCCAAGGTGAGTCCGATCGCCCCGCCGGCGAGAGCGAACTGTGTGGCCCGCACGAAGCGGTTGGCGGGGAGCCGGCGCCGCACCGTGTTGATGACGAGCACCGTCACGCTGAACACGGCGATGCCCAGCACCAGGAACGCGAAGAGCCCCAGTGTCGAGGTCGCGTTGCCGCGCACGTCGATGACGAACTCGGTCGATCCGAGTTCGCGGCGTTCGGGGTCGTAGACCCGCATGCTGGCGCCGAGGTAGCCGGTGGCCTGGTCTTCGAGGTCGAAGAAGTCGAGCGGTGTCGTGACCGTCGTCTCTTCGCCCGGGGCGAGGGTCGTCCGCACGCCCAGGTCGTAGCTCAGGAAGGTGAGTCCGAGCGCCTGACCCTCGAGTCGCACGAACCTGACCTGCTCGTTGCGGTCCGACGTGTTGCGGATCGTGATGCTGATCGGAATCTCCTGCGTCGGATCGAGCTCGATCGGGTTCGTGCTGTCGGATTCGGTGATGTCACTACCGGCGATGTCGCCGGTGATCTCGATGCCCTCGGCCAGTGCCGGAGCGGCGAGCAGCGTCATCCAGACGACGACCAGGACCACGAGCTTGCCGGCGGTTCGGGTCATGAGCGCCACCGTTGCGTGCTCGCTGCGGGCAGCGGAGTGCGGAAGACCAGGACGAGCACCACCAGCGAGACGATCACCGACAGCGCCAACTGGCCAGAGTCGCGGCCGCTGCCACCGCCGAGCACCTCGGGCGGCGGGTTCCCCGGATCACGCAGGGGCGGATCGACCCCCCGGTCGACGTCATCGGGGAGGGCCGTCGGGGGAGGCACGTCGGCGACCGTGGTCTCGGTTTCGGCCTCGACCTGCGAGGTGGGTTCGTCGATCTCGTCGGGGATCTCGATGATCGTGACGATCTCCGAGGCCTGCGAGATCGTCACCCTGGTCAGTTCGCCGACGCCGACGAACTCGTCGACCTCGACGCGGGTCACCGGCGAGCGGTACGGCACGGTGGCGGTCCAGATCGTCCCGGCATCGCCGGTGAGCTCGACGGTGAAGTCGTCGCCTGCTTCCAGGTCGCCGCGCACCTCGACCACCGCGATCGGCCAGTCGCCCGCCGATCCGTCGTACGGCCCGATGTCATAGCCGACCTCGACGCTGCCCCGGTTTTCATCTTCCTGTGCTGCCGCCGGCCCGGCGGCGAGCACGACGAACAGCGGCGCCAGCAGCGCGACCACCAGTGGTCTCACGTGATCTCGAGGCGTGAATTGGCGGCGACCGCTGCGAAGCCCCACTGGAGATCCCAGTCCTCGACCGAGACATCGTTTCGGTTCACGATCTTGAGCCTGAGCTGATGCCCGGCCGGAATCGTGTGGCTGAGGGCGCCGAAATCGGCCGACCGCGCCTGGAAGCCGTTGCTGTTCGGGTTGGCGCCGGTGGTTCCGTACGCAGTCGTTCCGATCTGGACGCAGAGGCTCGGGTCAGACAGGTCGACTGGGGCCATCGCGTCGCAATCGAACAGCGCAGCAGCGAGCCGGTTCGACGCCGACTGGTTCTGCTCGATGTACAGCGTCGTGTTGCCCTCGACGAGGTAGCCGCCGAGCGGGGCCGTCGGGGTCTGCCAGGTGAAGTAGCGGTTCGGGTCGGTTTCGGCCTGCACCGACACCGCAGCGTCGCCCAGTACGA
>DATKWD010000106.1:0-2336 GCA_035529695.1 Acidimicrobiales bacterium
CCGAGCTTCGCGAAGAGCATCGGGTCAGCACTGCCGTCGGCCATGTGGTGGCGGCTCGTGCCATCGGTGATCATGCCCTTGAGGAACGCGCCGGCACCGGCGTCGCACAGGTTCTGACGACCCGTCGAGCAATAGCGGCACTTGCCACACGAGGGCACGAACGACGCCGACACGTGGTCACCGACCGCGACACTGGTGACGCCAGGCCCGACCTCCGCGATCACACCGGCGCCTTCGTGGCCACCGATCGCCGGCCACATGCTCTCGATGCCCATCATCTCCCATGCCTCCTCCGGAGGCACCATGTCGCCGGTGACCATGTGCTCGTCGCTGTGGCAGAGGCCGGCTGCCTTCCATTCGACGATCACCTCACCCGCCTTCGGAGCGTCGACCTCGATCTCCTCGATCTTCCACTCCTGGTTCGTCCCGTGAAGGACTGCTGCTCGGCTCTTCATGATGATTCCCGATTCCCCTGTGTCGATCTCGGCACACGCGAGTCAGCCCGCGCGCTCTCCTGGTGGCGTCAGTCGTAGACGAGGACGCCGCGGATGTTCTTGCCGTCGTTCATGTCGGCGTAGCCCTGGTTGATCTCCTCGAGGCTGTACGTCCGAGTGACCAGACCATCGAGGTCGAGCTGGCCCTGGGTGTACAGCTCCAACAGGCGCGGGATATCCTTGCGCGGGTTGGCCGAACCGAACAACGAGCCGATCAGCTGCTTCTCGAAGACGGTCAGGAAGACGGCTGGGATGGCGATCGTCTGTTCGGCCGTCGGGTGGATGTTGGTGACCACGATCTTCGAGCGCTTGCCGCCCAGGTGGAATGCCTCACCCAGCACGTCGCCGTTGCCGACACCGATCGTCATGATCACCTTGTCGAACCCGCGGTCCCACGTCGTCTCGCCGAGCGCGCCGAGCGCCTCCTCGACGCTCGAGTGGGTGTGGGTGGCACCGAACTCCATCGCCTTCTCACGCTTGAACTCGACCGGGTCGATCGCCGCGACCACCCGAGCGCCTGCGAGCTTGGCGCCCTGCACGGCGTTCATTCCGATACCCCCGACGCCGACCACGGCGACGGTGTCACCCGGTTGCACATCGGCCGCGTAGACGGCAGAACCCCAGCCGGTGACGACGCCACAACCGAGCAGACACGCCTTGTCGAGCGGCAGATCGGCGTCGATCTTGATGCAGCTCGCCTCGTTGACAACCGTGTGGTGGGCGAACGTTCCCAGGTTGCCGATGCCGAGCAGGAGGTCCTTGCCCTGGGCGTGGTGACGGCTCGTTCCGTCGGTGATCTGCAGGCCCGACGCGGTCAGGTTCCCCATGTCGCAGAGGTTCGAGTGGCCCCCGGCGCAACTCGGGCACCGACCACACGCCGGGATGAACCCGAAGACGACGTGATCGCCGGGTGTGAGGGAGAACACCCCAGGTCCGACCTCCATCACCACGCCGGCGCCTTCGTGACCTCCGATCAGCGGCGGCTCCGGCGTTGCACCGGCGAGGTCCCCGGTGACGAGGTGCTCGTCGGAGTGGCACATGCCGCTGGCGGCGAGCTTGACGAGGACCTCACCCGCCTTGGGCGGATCGAGCTCGATCTCCTCGACGCTCCACGGGGTGTTCCGCTCCCACAAGATGGCGGCTTTGGTCTTCATGTCGAGGCTCCCAGGGTTCGTTCCGGCTGCGCCGGGCGTTTCATCGGACGATCTCGGACTGTACCCACCAGACTGATCACGTGACGGATCCGAAGGACGGCACTCCCGCGAGCGACCTGGGCGACGACCCCGAGGCCGTCGTCGACCACGTGCGATCGTTGTCCGACGACGACCTGCACAATCTCGCCGAGGTGGTCCGGCAGGTGCAGATCGAGCGGGCGATCGACAGCGGCGACCACGACGCGATCATCGCCGCCGGGTTCGAGACCGGGTTCGGGCGCGACGGCCTCGGCGTCCTGCCGTGGGTCGAGGGCGATGTCATCGTCTGCCCCGGTGGCATGGTGTCGAAGTCGAAGACCAGTCACCGCTGCCGCTTCATCAGCATCGACGACGTCTGGGTGTGGGACTCCGGGTTGCTGCTGCGCGAGGACAAGCGGTCCTCCCCAGGCACCGAGGAAGGCTTCCGCGCGATCGCCCTCGTCCCCCTCATCGACGGCACCGAACTCGACGTCGTCACCGGTAAGGCCCGCAGTGGCCAGCACTCGGTCGATCACGTCGTGAGCTACGAGGTGCGCGGCGGCGAACTGGTCGAGGTCAGCCAGCGCACCGTCACCCCCGCCAACATGCGCTGACGCGACCGACATCCCCACCCCCACCCCCACCCCCACCCACGTTTGCGTAGCATTTC
>DATKWD010000107.1:0-3352 GCA_035529695.1 Acidimicrobiales bacterium
CAGCGGACCAGCGCACCGGAGGGCGTCGAGGCCGGCCGACGACGGAGCGAACAGATTCAGCCTCAAGTCGCCACCGGATGTGGTCTGAACGTGGCGCAGCGAGTGATCTCAGCCGAGGTCGATCTCGACGCCGATCAACTCGACGAGACGGACCCATCCGTGACGAGCAGGCCATACACCGCGAAGGCCGGAACCAACTTGCCGGTACCGATGGCCATCCGTGCCTCGGGAATGCCCTCGACCGCCTCGGGCAATTCGTCGAATCGCGTGGCGAACGCCTCGACCACGGCAGGAAGCTCCAACACCGGGAAGTCCGTCGCCGACGGCTCCCCGTTCGGTCCTCTGGACTGCCCCAACTGCCGGTCGAGCTGATCGAAGAACGCCGGACTGGTCCGAACGACCCGTCGCGTCACGCAGGCGGAAGATCGATCCCGCGCTCCTCGAGGAGCTCGCGGCCCCGTCGGCGCGCCCGTGCCACGAAGTCGGCATCGACATCGGCAAGATCACTCACGATCGACTCCGCTGCGAGGAGCTGCCGCTCCCCCATGGGCAGACTCTCGAACTCCTCCGCCGACAACACTGGAACCTCATCAGCCATGAGAGTCAGGGTAGCGGCCGCGACCCCGCGCTTGCGTGGCAGAGATCACCTCCGTTTGCGTGGCGCAGATGCTCCGACCTCGGGTTGTCACAACAACCCGTACCCGGGAACCTCGGCCTCGCGGATCAGCTCGGAAAGCCGTGACTTCGCTTGATTGGTGTTCGCGACATGGGTCGTCATGGTCCTAGCTTCGCTAACGCCCTGGACCGAGCATTCCATCCGGCACCCGAGTCTCGAAGTAGCGCTACGGTTTCGCCGACCGGGCGATGTGATCCGGCGGACTCGTTTCGGTGGCTTGAGGAGTGGCTGAGATGCGCAGATTCGTCCTTGTGGTCGCCGCCGGACTCGTTCTGGCTGCCTGTGGATCCGGCGGCTCCGAGGGACCGGTCGAAACCACCGAAGCCCCCACCTCCTCAACCGAGGCGCGCCTGCCTCCGGCCTGGGCGATACAGGTCGTTGAGCAAGGGCGGGCAACCATCCAAACGGTCGATGCCGATGGTGGGTCGCCGTTCTCACCCGCAACGACGGTCGAGGGCGGAGATCAGACCAACCCCGACTGGTCTCCCGACGGGACCCGGATCGCCTTCGGCATGAACGACGGATCTCGCGACGACCTGTGGATCACGGACTTCGACGGCACGGGCCAGCGCAAGATCTTCGACTGCGAAGACGCCTGCGACTACATCGACGACCCCGCATGGTCGCCCGACGGAGGTTCCGTGGCCGTCTGCATCCTGACCGCAGACGGGGACGAACATCTTGGTGCGCTGGTGTCGATCGACGTCGCCACCGGCGAGACGACCACCCTTTTCGCACCCGACCGCAAGGAGACGTTCTGCGCCGGGCCGCGATGGTCTCCCGATGGTCGCCGCATCGTGCTTGAGTTGGTCGACCGCGAGGACACCTCGCTCGACAGTGAGGTGACGGGCGTGACGCTGACGGTCCTCGATCTCTCCGCTGAGCCCGTCACGACGTTGCCCCTCACCGACCCAGCGCTGTTTGCCTCCACTGCAGACTGGAACCGTGACGGTGACCTGATCGTCTACTCGGCGCTCCCGGATCCTGGCTCGGAAGCACCGGACCTCTACACCATCGGGCTCGACGGATCGGGACTGCAGCGAAGGACCGTCCTGAGCGACGATCAAGGGTCAGCCACCGAACCGTCGTTCGATCCCGATGGCGCGACCGTCGTCTTCGTGTCCGGCGGGGTTCTTTCGCGGCTCGACCTCGAGACCGATGAAGTGACCTCGGCCTTCGATGTGCTCACCCGTGGAAATCACCCCCGCGCCCGGCCGTCCGCTGCCTGATGGACGCCGAAGCCGCCGGATTGGAGGGAGCGGCGAAGCGCCCGAGTCAGGGCACGTCGACCAGGGCCGTGATCTCCTCGTCGCCGGTGGCGTCACTGAACATGTAGGTGTGCGCCGCCTTCACGGTGAGGGTCAGGTCGACGGTGGTACCCGGGGCGATCGACTTGACGCCGCCTGTGGGTGCCGGAAACTCGGTCGAGGGGGTTGACCTGCGGCGCTGCCGGCCGATCCTGATGCCCCATGTATCGCATCTTGTACCGGTTTCTGGCGTCGCTGGCGCGTCTGGCTGTGCGTTCGGGGAGCTCGAAGGACCTCGAACTCATCGTGTTGCGCCACCAACTCCGCGTACTCAGCCGCCAGATCGACCGGCCTGCCCTCGACGATGACGACCGGAGCATGCTCGGCGCGATCGCAGCCGCGCTCCCCCTCCCCAGACGCTCCGGCTGGCTCGTCACCCCCGACACCTTCCTTCGCTGGCACCGCCGCCGCATCGCCCGACACTGGACCCAGACCCACCGGCCGCCAGGGCGCCCCGGAACCTCGACCGAGCTGCGGCGCCTTATCGTCACGATGGCCACCGAGATCCCGACCTGGGGCTACCGGCGCATCCACGGCGAACTCGTCGGCCTCGGGCATCGCATCGCCTCGCCATTCCCACCAGGACCGTCTAACTCGGCGGCACCACCGAACACCCCACCGGCGCCTGGACCACCCAAGCCGCACGCAACCTCTTCATCCGCCACGGCCACCAACTCGCCGACGCCCGGGCACTGGTCCGTGGTCGTGGCAGCCAGTTCATCGACGCCTTCGACGAGATCTTCCGCACCGAACACACGAAGATCCTCAAGACACCTGCCCGGACCCCGGTCGCGAACGCGTTCGCGGAACGCTGGATCGGGACCCTGCGCCGCGAGCTCCTCGACCGCACCATCATCGGGAACCAGCACCAGCTCGAACGCCTCGTCGTCGACTACATCGACCACTACAACACCCACCGGCCCCATTGCTCACTCCACCAACAGCCGCCAGCCCCGAACAGATCGCCGAACCCGCCCGACGAGCCCTTCCGCCTCGTGAAATCGACACGGTCGGACGGATTCATCAACGAGTACCGACATGCCGCCTGACCAGCCACGACCGAGTTTCCGGCACCCACACGCCCCGCTGCTCGAATGGGAGCAGGGACGGATCCCACACCTGGTCGTGCTCCTCGCCGAGGACGACGCCACCATCATCGCCGTCACCCCCTACCGTCAGCGCGACACCACACATGTCGCCGGGCCCCACCTCGGCGGCATCGCCGACACCATTGCCCGACTACGCGGCCAGCTCGACGCGCCGCTGATCGTCATGGCCGGCGACCACGATCGCCTCGCCCAACTCGACCGCGAGCTCGAGCTGATCCTGAACGACCACACCCGGGTCGTCAGCGTCGACACCGACCTCA